>NZ_CP045482.1:1567500-2252027 GCF_009729015.1 Acidianus ambivalens
AAGTAGCTCATAGTTAAGGTTTATCAGTCTCTCGTCGTCGAGTCTGATAATTAAAGTATCTTCAAGGTTTACTCCATTTTCTATTAATCTATTCAGTACTTGCCTTGCAATGAAGGACTTCCCAGCTCTTCTAACCCCAGAAATTGCTATGACTTTCACGCTGTTTAGCAGTTTTATTATTCTCTCTATATAACATTTCCTCTCTATTCCCAGGTTAAGTCTTTCCTTTCCCCAGAAGTTCCATTCTGACATTACCTTAAGTAGTTCTTCATCATTCACAATATAGTATAACGCTTCTGCTAATATAAATTTGTCATATATGACAAACCACCAAAGATTACAAAAATAGTAGTTTAAAGGGATAAAAAGCCTCGCTAGTGAGAATAAATAGCCTCCTTTGTAAAAATGTTTAATACCTCATTTTTTCTTAGTATCTCTTAGTAATGCTAATTATGCCCCTCCTCAGCTCGATGGGAAAGAGGGAGGGACAATCATTGTGCAACTGATGTCTTAAACGATCCAGTAAATTTGATAAGGAGTAGGTGGATTAGGCCAGAGGATATAAAATACTACGAGGAGATAGGGATAAATAGGTTTAAGATCGCTGGGAGAAATAAAAAGACAGAATGGATATTGAACGTGGTTAAGGCTTTTGCCGAGAGAAGGTATGAAGGAGATCTCTTAGATCTTGTTAGCTACCCTCAAGGGAGAGCGGCAACAAAGGCTATTCAGATGGTTAATGGGCCATCATCCTATTCTGTACTAACTAAAGTGAAGATAGACAATACAAAGTTCCCTGAGGGATGGATAAAGTTCTTCCTTACCAACGATTGCGATACGAGAAGTTGCAAGGAATGTAAATATCGTGATATCGTAGCTGAAAGAGTAATTACAATAGATGGAGAACCATTTAAGACTGACAAATGGAATATAAGGCAATCTTATCCAATCAATCTAATACCGAAATTTAAAGAAAATGGTATAAAAAAAGGAAATCAATAATTAGCTACTCCTAACTATTTCATTCTTTTAATTAATATCCTCGTTACTCCTCCTTGTTGTTGTATGTCAACTACTTGGTTTCCGGTTCTCCTAGCCCACGCTTCAATGTCAGGTTTCGCAGCAGGATCAGTTACAAGTATTTCCAAAACCTCACCAACATTTATTTGCTTAATTGCCTTTTGCAGGTTCTAAAACTGGGCCGGGGCAATACATCCCCCTAGCATCTAACGTCTTTGCAATCCTAACCTCTTGAGACATAATATAAGATTCTCCTTAAGGTTTCTAAAACTTCTTATATATGCAAATTTTTTTAATTTGGCACCTCTTATCCTATTAATCGAGTTATTTCTTACTTTCTCTGAATATATTTAGTGTCGATTGTATTTATAAGTCATCCAATTTTTCTAATAGACTAGTACTCTGATATTTACAATTAGCTTTAACTTAGGCTCAAGTTAGACACCCAAAAGGTAGAATGCTTAGTCATTTAGCTTAGGGAAAAGTGGGGAAAAAGGTAACAACAGCGAAAGTTTTGCTCAGATCAAATACTTCCCTTATAGAAGCTAGATGGTAAGAAATATTCTTGATAAAGTATAAGTTATCGTTAACAACACTACAAAGAGTATATCCTTCTTTGATCCTCTCTTGCCTAATTCCCTTATTTCCTTAGGAGATTTCAGCTTTTCTCCCGGTATTAGGTATCTAGTTGACGGCTCAATTAACGTTATTAGAGTGATTGGGTTATTTAAACTCAGCACTATTAGTAGAACTAATGAGACTACCCAACTTATCTGTACAACCCTCTTATCTAGTTTCCTATATGGTATCTTATATTCCACATATAATGCACCAGTAAAAATGTAGAAAAGCCAGTATATTGATGGTATAAGGAAGAGAGGGTTATTAATGAATAATCCCCATACAATCGATATAGATGCTTCAAATGCAGTACCTATTACGTTTCCCCACATAGTGTATTTTGTAAGATATAATGTGAATGTGAGTAACATTAGCATTAACGGTATCAAAACGTAGACTATCCTTATCTCGTTATAAGGGAGAAATACATAAGGGATAATCGGAGGTATCATTAACAGAATGTCCTTATATCCTATCTTTAAGGACATAATTTTAGGTTGTAAATATTCCATTATAGGTAAAGTGTAAGCTATTATTGGAATAAGTACCAATGCCTTTACTAAATTAACACTGAAGAACGGTAGTAGAGCAACTACATAAGTGAGTACTCCTAGGAAATATAACGCATGATTTCTAACTTTACCTCTATTCATTTAGCCATCACCACTTGTTTAAGTGTTAATACAAAAAATGAAAGTATTCCAATTCCTTGTAATGGAGAGGCCAATAAAAAATTGGTATTGATAATCCGAAATCGTACAAGAACCTCATTATTAAGCCAACATTTAACAAGATAAATGGAATATATGAAGGCTTCACATGTATCCTTCTATTGAAGGCATTGACAAATAAATCCATCAGTACTACATCAACTCCAAATACTGTGTTGAAGAGAAAACCCACTGCTATTGCGTGGATGTATATATCATAATTGAAAACTAATATTGACGCAATCAAAAGATATATCCAAGCAGTGGCCAAGTGGAGAATCGGATACCTCCTTCCCTTAAATCTGTATAACCCAGAAGCGTGAAACGATAAAATCCACGCTAAAATCATTAAAATACTACCATTAGGGTAAATTCCCATCCCAATAGCTAATAGTATGAAAGCCAATACGTTTTTCCAATGTCTAGCAATTTTTACTCCAGTTACAAGGGCGATATCTCTATCCATCACTGCCAAACTCATGCTAGCAGGGAATATTAGGTTTATGTAAGGTATTGTATATCCCAATCCAAGTTGGAACGCTACTATAGCAGATGATATCATGATAGAGTAAAATAGTAACCAATTGTAGGTTGTAGGTGACAAGCCTATTTTTGATACACCTAAGTATTCCTTTGAATGATAAAGGAGGATTCCCATACTAAGTAGGATAAAAATAAGTCCCAATTGTTGACTAAGGAAAAGGAATGAAATTGAACCTAAGATCACAGACGATAAATAAACTGCTATTAGCCTATTATCAGCAGTTTTTCCACTCCATTCGACACTTAATGCTACCAATACTTCGTTTCCTATTAAAGCACCAAAAAAGCCATATATCATTATAAACCAGTGAGCTGGGAATAATGACTCCGTAGGGTCTATGAAGAACCCTTGCATGCTCATGAACTCAAATACTGCTGGTACTCCTCCAAGTAAAAGCAGTAATATCCCCGTAATCATCAATAAAAGTGGTAATCTCATACGTTTCTTGCTTTTAGACTAAGGATTTATACGAAACACCTAAGCTATTAGGTGATTGCGTGACATTTCCAATCACTAGGTGGTTCCGCTAACTCTATATCTTCCAAGACTAACTTAGCTTGTTCCTCATCGGATAATGATTCAAGAAACTGATACACACTCCCCTCTTCAGCACCATCGTGTTCTAAAAGTACTCTCATAAACTCCCTTATTTTATCTTTCGCTCCTTCAATCTCATTAGATTTCAATAACTCCTCCGTTTGTTTTAACTTTACGGGGGTTAAGGGGGCGAAAGACCCCTTCCGTGAGGGAGGGGATGGATAGCCCCCTTATATTTAAATAATTCTTTTTCAAATATTCTATTAATGTCTGACGTAGGGTTACGCTTTAGAGCTTACGCTGACGAACAAACATTGAGGGCGTTAAAAGCCCAATTGAGGTTAGCGTGTGAAGTGTACAACACCCTACGTTGGGCAGACATCTATTTTCATGAGAGAGACGGAAAAGGACTCACTAAGACGGAGTTGAGACAACTAGCTCTCGATCTAAGAAAACAGGATAAACAATATCAACATCTATATTCCCAAACACTACAACAGATCGCAGACAGATTCTACGACGCTAGACAGAGGTTCTTCGAAGGGTTAGCACACTTCCCCAAGGAAAAGAAAGCACACAAGTGGTACTCACTAGTATACCCTCAGTCAGGTTGGAAAGTCATGAAGGTGAGAGAAATAAGGACGAAAAGCAAGAAGAACAAGAAGAAGGTAATGACGCTTCAGCTTTCAAACCTAGGTATCTTCAACGTCGTTGTTCATAGGGATTTCCCGCTAGACAAGGTAAAGAGAGTAGTAGTCAAGCTGTCACCTTCAGGCAGATTGTACATCACTTTCGTTGTGGATCAAGAGTATCCTCAACTCCCCAAGACAAACAAAGTTGTTGCTGTGGACGTTGGTGTAGAGAAACTTCTCACTACCTCTGACGGGGAATACGTGCCAAACATAAGGCCTTACGAGAAGGCACTCAACAAGATGAAGAGGCTTCATAAAGCTCTTTCAAGGAAGAAGTTCTTGTCACACAACTGGTTTAAGGCAAAGATTAAGCTTGCAAGGGCTTATGAGCACTTGAAGAACCCGAGGATTGATATGTGCATGAAACTGGGGAAGTATTTTGCTGAGCATTATGATGTTCTCGTAATGGAGGATATTCATGTTAAGCAACTTGTGGGTAAGTCTCTCAGAAGGCTGAGGATGAGGTTACACGATGTTGCTTTTCATGAGCTTAGGAGTGTCATGGAATATCAAGTTGGGAAGTATGGTAAGGAGATTCGTTTTGTTAATCCTGCTTTTACTTCAATGATCTGTGCTAGGTGCGGTTACGTTAAGAAGGACTTGACTTTGGCTGATCGTGTGTTTGTCTGTCCTTCCTGCGGTTGGACTGTAGACCGTGATTATAATGCTTCTCTTAATATTCTGAGTAGATCGGGGTCGGAACGACCCTTAGTGCCTGTGGAGCTGAGACCTCTACCTTTGGCAAGCCTCGGCTATGAAGCAGGAAGCCACGTCCGTTAGGGCGTGGTAGTTCACTTGATAGATTAATCCCAAGTTAACTATATCTATTGGTATTTCAGGATCATAAACCTCGTGTAAACCTTGAATTATCTTTTCCTTCCATTCGCCTTTTTCCTTCTCATTCATATATTTTTCTTTTATGCATTTAGAAAATTTATATAGCACCCCTAAGTAATAAGGTACTGGTTATTTATATATCAGAGAGGAATTATGTTATGGTTAAACGTATAGTTTTAAAATGTGAAGTATGCGGAGAAACATTCAATTCCAATTCCCTTTACTATCAGCACAAGGTACTTCAGCACTCTGAGTATAAGCCAATAGTAAAGGAAGATGGATATGAATGCCCAGTTTGCCATGAAAAAAGGAGAAGAGCTGCTAGCATGCTCACACATATTGGATTACAACATATAACTAATAAGCCAATAAGGGTTGAACTACAATAAAGGTTTCACTATTGTAAACCTAATCTGTTAGCGTTTTTGTTTTTTAAACCACTAATGAAGTTTAAATTATGATTAAGATAAAGAGGGTTTACGATCCAATAGAGAAAGATGACGGACTAAGAGTCTTAGTGGATAGATTATGGCCAAGAGGAATTGGCAAAAATAAGGTGGATTTATGGCTTAAAGATTTAGCACCCAGTGATGAGTTACGAAAACGGTACGGTCATGATGCCAGTAAATGGGATGAGTTCAAAAGGAAATATTTTGAGGAACTAGATGCTAATCCAAAGATGAGTATTTTATTACAATTAATTAGAAAGGGCGAAAATATTACCTTACTTTACGCCTCCAAATCACCGTATAATAATGCAATTGCGTTAAAGGAGTATCTAGAGAAAAAGATATTAAAAGAATAGTTGATATTAATTACTAGATGTTAAAATCACCGTTCGAAGTAACAATCTTGATTGAAGATCACCCTTGTGAGGTTATGGGAGTAATATCTAGTACTGGGCTTAAAGCAACTGTTGACAACGTTAAACTCGGGGATAATACAACTGATCACATAGTCCTTTTCGAAAAAGAGGTCCAAAAAGATGATCTAATTAAACTTAAGTCCCATAGTATCAAAGTCTTAAAGTTTAATGATAGCAAAGTATGGGTTAAAACTAAGGGATGCTCAGTATGTAAGATTCTCTATTCTTCAAATGTTATCGTAGAGAAAATAAAAGTAATAAAAGAGAGAACATTACTCTATACGCTTTTGGTCCCTAATACGATAGCCTTTAAGGAGTTTCTAGCTAATCTTACTAGTCAAAGGATAAAGTTTACAGTCTTAAGCATCTATGAAATAAGCAGTAACGACTTAACTGATAGACAAATGGAAATATTGAAACTTGCATACAAGATGGGTTATTTTGATGATGATAGGAGAGTAACTTTAACTGAATTAGCAAAGCAATTGGGAATATCAACTCCGACTTTGGAGGAAATTATGAGGAGAGCGTTAAGGAAAGTCGTCAAGTATTATTTAGATAAAGTAGGGTAATATCTCAAAAATATAAAGAGAAGGGAAAAAGAAAGCGAAATTCCTAGAAGAAGGACTTATGTTTATATAAGGTTTGTGGAATCACTGGCGTGATTTTCCACGATTTCTAAAGTTTACCATTATGAGGACTTACTTAAAAGTAGTTCTCCAAATTACGACTTCCCTATAATCGATGAGAAATCCGCTTGTTTTGCTTGTTACACTTCCGGTACTACTGGAATGCCTAAAGGAGTTTATTATTCACATAGGTCCATAGTATTACATTCTATGGCAGTAATTCAAGCAGTTCCCGTAAACGCTAATGACGCGCTTTTACAGTTAGTTCCTATGTTTCACGCAAACGGCTGGGGATGGCCTTTTACCGCTACCATTGTTGGAGCTAAGCAAGTATTTCCTGGGCAATACGGTTTAGATAACTTAAAGCCTATCATTGATCTGCTTATAAACGAAAATATCACAATATCTAATGGAGTTCCAACTCTCTGGATAGCAATTCATAACTATTTATCGTCACTAAAAGATAAGCCTAAATTTAACAATTTGAAAGTACTTATAGGCGGAAGCGAGCCTCCTTTAGCCTTAATAAGGGGACTTAGGGAATTTGGAATAGAGGTAATACACGGTTATGGGTCAACGAAACTACACCACTATCCCATATAAACGTAATAAAGTACTATTTAGGATTAAGTCAGGAGGAATATGAGGAGTTAAAATCCAAGCAAGGAATTCCAGTATTTCCGATACAAAGAAAAATAGTAACTCCAGATGGAAGAGATATACCTTGGGATAATAAAACCATTGGAGAACTTTTAGAGAGAGGGCCTTGGGTGGTTAAAGAATATTATAATGACCCAAGAACGTTCGAATCTTTCATAGGAGATGGTTATGAAATTTGGTGGAAAAGCGGAAATGCTGTTACTGTAGATCAGTACGGTTATATAAAGATAGCAGATAGGCTTAAAGATCTTATAAAGAGCGGAGGTGAGTGTATATCAAGCGTAGATATGGAGAACTTCTTGATGGCTCATCCTAAGGTTCTTGAGGCTACAGTAGTTGGCGTCCCTCATCCTAAATGGCAAGAGAGACCTTTAGCCTTTGTCGTTGTAAAACCAGAGTATAAGGGTAACATAACTAAGGAAGAACTTTTAGAACATTTATTAAAGAGATTAGCAAAGTGGCAATTACCCGAAATAATTTTTACGGATTCCATCCCTAAAACCAGTACTGGTAAGTTCGATAAAAAGGTATTGAGAGAACAGTATAAGGAGTATTTCATAAAAGAGAAATTATAGAGTAAGTTCTTAATAAAAGTTCACATTCTTTTTTCTTTTAATTTCTTCAATTACTGGCTTAGATAGTTCCATAAGCGTATAGAAGGCATCAAGATTAGAGATCGAGTCTATTCTCACTGCTTTATTAATATCCCACCCCATTAATATTTTCTTAACTGGAACTTCAAGTTTCTTAAAGTTTAACGTTAAAGGTATATCTGGAACTTGTATAATGTAGTTTGGTATGAAATAGGGGCCTAATTCTTGTCTCATTTTATCTTTAATCTTTTGTTTAAGTGATTCGTCAAGAGTTAAATTTCCCTTAAGTACCACATATAATATAAGGTTATCATAAGCTTCGATTGCCATGCTATTCTGAACTTCTGGAATTGATTCAACTACCTTGTATATATCTAAGGTACCCATTCTAACTCCTTTCCTTTTTATCGTGGAATCAGATCTACCGTAGATTATTGCAGTACCCCTATCTGTTATCATTATCCAATCTCCGTGCCACCATACATTAGGGAATAAGCTAAAGTAACTCTCCTTATACCACTTATAGTTTTCATCTCCCAAAAATAAATCGGCATCGAAGGTATAGGCTTAGTTATTACTAATTTCCCCGCTTCTTTTATGAATGGTTTCTCCTCACTATCAAATGTTTTTACACTGATAGCTAACCATCTACATTGCATCTCACTAGTCCAACATTTGGTAAAAGGAATTATGTAGAACAAGGATCTTAGAGTACTAAAATATAGTCTTTCATTAATGAACTCTCATTTTCCTTAGAAATCAAATGGGTTCATGATCCTAGAGGATTGTATAAATATGTTCATTTTATATATATATATGAGAAAGTTCATACAAATATCAAACATTCTGGATATTAATATACATTATACCTTTTTTATGTCATATACAACACATAATATTTATTATCCAAAATAGTACGTCAATGTTTTTAAATGTATCCCTAAATTATTAGGCACTTTGTTAATATATTCTTATAGAGGATTATTGCTTGTGGGATAATGGCTTACGTAAAAGGTAACAAAAGGATAGGACTTCTCTCTGCTACAATTGCTTTTTTTGCAGGTTTTGCCGCTGTAGCCTTATATGGTATTACGGTTCATAAGTTAGCATTCATTCTACATTTAAGCGTTATGGAAGTAGGTTGGCTGGTAGCGATTCCATTAGTAACTGGAGCTTTTCTTAGAATACCTTTTTCAGCTTTAGTAGACACATGGGGAGGTAAAAGAGTAATATTGTTACAACTGTTTATTTCAATTATAGGAGTAACAGGAATAATTTTGACATTACAAAATATTGCATCTTTATCGAGTTCTTTGGCTTATAAATTATTGTTATCATTTGGCGCATTAGCTGGGACAGGTATTTCAATATTTTCTTCTGGAACAACTTATGTATCTTACTGGTATCCTAAACGTGAGCAAGGAACTGCTTTAGGAATTTATGCAGGTTTCGGGAATACTGCGCCAGGCATTTTTACCGCGATTATACCTTATGCTTTAATAACTCTCGGCCTAATAGGTGCGTATTTAGGCTGGTGGCTGTTCTTAATAGTAGTAACTATAATATTCCTTTTTGTAAGTAGTGATAACTATTATCAACAACTGCTTAAGAAGGGTTATTCGGATACTGAGGCTAAACGTATTTCTCAAGAACTTGGGCAAGAAATCTTTCCTACTAGTGCAAAAGAAACATTAAAGAATGCGGCAAGATTATGGCAGGTTTGGTTATTAGTAATATTATATTTTATTAGTTTTGGTGGATTTGAGGCTTTAACTGAGTGGCTTCCTACATATTGGACTGAATTCATAGGTGTCACTATAACTGAAGCTGGAATACTAACTGGAATAGTTTATTCATTACTAACAGCATTGTTTAGAGTTCCAGGGGGATTTTGGTCAGATAGATATGGTGGTGAAAAAATAGCTATTATTTCGTATGGAATTCTTACATTTGGAAGTCTGATAATGATATTCTCTCGATATCTAATTTTAAGTACTATAGGAGAAATAGTTATGGCTATTGGTATGGGAATTGCTAATGCTGCAGTCTTTAAATTACTACCTAAATATGCAAAAAATGCTGTTGGTGGAGCATCTGGTTTAGTAGGGGGTTTAGGCTCTGCTGGAGGCTTATTTATTCCACCTGCGTTAGCTTATGTTGTGACAATTTTCGGGAAAATTGGTTTTGCACTTGGATTTATTGTATATACTATATTTGGTATAATTTCTATCGGATTCTCAATATTCCTATTTTATAAATATGGCAAATATAAGCATGAAATATCGCCAGAACTAAAGAAAGAAAATATAGGAAAAAGCTAGGTGAATAAAAATGACATGGCAAAAATTTGAAAATAAAGGACGTGAATGGGAAGAGTTTTACAGGCAAAGATGGGCTTATGCAAAGGCAATTAGATCTACACATGGCGTTAACTGTACGGGGTCTTGCAGTTGGCTGATATATGTAAAAGATGGTATTATAATTACAGAAATGCAAGCACTAGATTATCCTACTATAAATGAGGAAATTCCACCTTATGAACCTAGAGGATGTCCTAGAGGAGCCAGCTTTTCCTGGTATGAATATGCACCTCATAGAATAAAACATCCTTACATTCGTAAGCAACTACTTAAGTTATGGAGAGAAGAATTAGAGAAGACAAAAGATCCTATCAAAGCTTGGGAAAATATAGTCGAAGATCCGGAAAAGGTCAAGCTCTATAAGGAGAATAGAGGTAAAGGTGGATTCGTTAGAATTAGTTGGGATGAAGTCGAGGAGTTAGTTTCTGCTGCGTTAATATATACGATTAAAAAATACGGACCAGATAGGATTGCTGGTTTTACACCAATACCTGCCATGTCAATGGTTAGTTATGCTGCAGGAACTAGATTTTTATCATTAATAGGAGGAGTAATAATGAGTTTCTATGACTGGTATGCGGATTTACCTATAGCTTCTCCTCAAGTATGGGGTGAACAAACTGATGTTCCAGAAAGTGCTGATTGGTTTAACTCTACCTATATAATAGATTGGGGCACTAACATTCCTCAAACAAGAACACCAGATGCTCATTTTCTCTCCGAAGTAAGATATAGAGGAACTAAGGTAGTTGCGATTTCTCCGGATTATGCGGAATATGTAAAATTTGCAGACTTATGGCTACATCCTAAACCTGGTACTGACGGAGCACTAGCTTTAGCTATGGCGCATGTAATAGCTAAAGAGTTCCATGTTGATAGGCAAGTGAAGTACTTTACAGAATATTTAAAGAAGTATACCGATGCTCCATTTTTAGTAATCTTGGAACAACAAAATGGAAGAGTTATACCTGGAAGATTTCTTAGAGCATCTGATATTATTGAAAACGTAATAAATGGAGAATGGAAGTTAGTAGTATATGATACATTAAAGGGAAGATTCGTAATTCCACATGGATCTATAGGGTTTAGATGGTCAGACGAAAAGAAATGGAATCTAAAACTACAAGATAGCTTAACGGGAGAAAATATAGAACCAGCTTTAACATTTCTAGGGATAGAAGATCAAAGGATGATGATATCTCTCACTAGACTTGATGAGAAAGGATTTATAGAAAGGGAAATCCCTGTGAAACTAGTAAAATTAGCTAATGGTAAACAAATTTGCGTTACAACAGTATTTGATTTATTATTAGCCAATTTAGGTATTAAAAGAGGAGATCTGAAAGGGTATCCAACTAGTTATGACGATGATAAGCCTTATACTCCTGCTTGGCAAGAGAAAATAACGGGAGTCCCAAGGGATCTAGTAATACAAGTAGCTAGAGAATTCGCCAAGAATGCGGAAGATACTAACGGTAAATCCATGATATTAGTTGGAGCTGGCGTTAATCACTGGTTTAACAGTGACCTAATCTATAGGGCTATAATAACTATTTTAATGCTAATAGGTGCGATTGGAGTTAATGGCGGGGGATGGGCACATTATGTTGGTCAAGAAAAAGTTAGACCTTTTGAGGGGTGGCAAACAATTGCTTTTGCAAGAGATTGGATGCCTGCTACAAGATTTCAAAACACTACTACTTGGATATACATTCATTCTGATCAATGGAAATATGGTAGCTTAACGTTAGATAAATTAACTCCTAATAACACATTGTATAAACATCCAGCAGATTACATAGTGTTAGCAGTAAAAAGAGGTTGGACGCCATTCTATCCACAGTTTGATAAAAATCCTCTAAATCTCTCTCCAGAAAATGTTATCGATAAGATTTCATCCGGTGAAGTGGGGTTTGCAATAACTGACCCAGATAATCCAATTAATTTCCCGAGAATACTTTTCATTTGGAGAGCGAATTTACTGTTTTCTAGTGGAAAAGGAAGCGAATACATTCTAAAGCACTTATTAGGTACTCATAACAGTGTGAGTAATACTGAAGATGCTAAAGATAAGATGACTGAAATTACTTGGAGAGAACCTACACCAATAGGAAAGCTTGACCTAATAGTCGATCTTAACTTTAGAATGGATAGTAGTGCGTTATATTCAGATATCGTGCTTCCAGCTGCAACATGGTATGAAAAATATGATATAAGTTCTACTGATATGCATACTTTTGTTCATCCATTTCAACCAGCTATAGATCCTCCTTGGGAAGCTAGAAATGATTGGGATATTTTCGTAAATTTAGCTAAGAAATTCTCAGAGATGGCATCGAGATATCTTAATGGAAAGCATAAGGATGTCGTCTATTTACCTTTATTCCACGATACGCCAGATGAAATCTCACAATCTTTAATTGAGGAGGAATTAGATCCTCCTTATATTTCAGCTCATCTTGCAAGTAAGATAATCCCAAAGAGGAACTTTGGGAATCTTATAGTCATTGAAAGAGATTATACTAAAGTTTACGAGATGATGATTTCGTTGGGGCCTCTGATAAGAGATAAGGAATTACTTTATGTCGGCATACCCGTTAATTATCGTAAGGAATACGAAGAATTGAAAGAAGAATTAGGAGAGATAGATGATAGACCAGATATTAAGGAAGCTAAGAAAGTGGCTGAAGTAATACTTAGATTAAGCGGGGCTACTAACGGTGAGGTTTCAGTTAAAGAATATAAACAACTTGAAGTGAAAACGGGTCTTAACTTTAGCGATCTGTATGAAGGAATATCCGAAATAAAGATTAAGTTTGACGATATAATAGCTTCACCTAAAAGAGTTATAGACTCACCTATCGAGTCCGGAATAGTGAAAGGAGAAAGGACTTATAATCCGTTCACGTTTAATATAGAGTATGAAGTACCTTGGAGGACATTATCTGGAAGGCAACATTTTTACTTAGATCATCCGATTATAAGGGAATTAGGAGAACAGCTACCAATCTATGCACCACCTTTAGAGTATAACAAAGTAATTAAAGATAAGGATACCCTAGTTCTGAGGTATCTAACTCCACATGGAAAATGGCAAATTCATAGTACTTTTATGGATAATTTAAGAATGTTAACACTATTCAGAGGTGGTCCAGTTATTTGGTTAAATGAAGAAGACGCAAGAAGCGTGGGGATAAAAGATAATGAGTGGGTTGAAGTGTTTAACGAAAATGGAGTGACTGTAGTTAGAGCAGTAGTTAGTAATAGAATACCCAGAGGTACAGCAATAATGTATCATGCTCAAGAACGTACAGTCTATATAAATGAGTCTAGATTGAGGGGAATCATTGGGGGTTCCCATAATGCGGTTACTATGGTTCACATAAAACCAACGTGGTTAATCGGTGGATATGCTCAATTCTCCTATGCACTTAATTATTATGGAGCAGTTGGTACTCAAAGAGATACAATAGTAGCTGTAAGGAGGTGGAGAACATGAAAGTTATGGTACAATTTGCGGCGGTATTTAATTTAGATAAATGCCTGGGATGTCATGCTTGCAGCATTGCATGCAAGAATCTATGGACTAATAGAGAAGGTACTGAGTATATGTGGTGGAATAACGTTGAAACTAAGCCGGGTCCAGGATATCCGAATCAGTGGGAGGATCAAGATAAATGGCATGGCGGATGGATATTAACTAAAGATGGAAAACTAAAGTTAGCGATAGGAGGAAGGATAGCTAGGCTACTGGAACTCTTCTCTAATCCTTATTTACCTACAATTGACGACTATTACGAGCCGTTTACTTATACATATAGCGATTTAGTAAAACAAGATGATGGAAAACAGCCAGTAGCGAAGCCAATCTCGTTAATCTCTAAAAAACCGATTGAAATAGACAAGGGTCCTAACTGGAATGATGATCTGGCTGGAGGAACGGAGACAATATTACAAGATCCTAATGTCAAGAAACTGCAAGATAAAATAAAGACCGATTTCGAGAATGCCTTCATGATGTATTTGCCGAGAATATGTAACCATTGTCTTAACCCCTCATGTATGGCGGCTTGTCCTGCAGGTGCTATTTATAAGAGAGTAGAAGATGGGATAGTGCTCACAGATCAACAGAAATGTAGAGGTTGGAGATTCTGTATAGCAGCTTGTCCATATAAAAAGGTATATTATAATTGGAGTACTGGAAAAGCCGAAAAATGCATACTGTGTTATCCAAGGATAGAGAACGGACAACCGCCAGCTTGTTTTCAACAGTGCGTCGGTAGGATTAGATACATTGGTCCCGTATTCTATGATGCTGACAGAGTTTTGTGGGCTGTCTCTGCTGGAGACCCTAAAGAAATTATTGATAGACATCTTGAGATTATCTTAGATCCTTATGATCCAGATGTCGTAAAAAATGCTAAGGAAAATGGAATCGATGAGGACTTCATAAAAACAGCTCAAAGAACGCCTGTTTATAAAATGATGAAAGTGTGGAGAATTGCGTTACCGTTACATCCCGAATATAGAACACTGCCTATGGTATGGTATATCCCACCTTTAAGCCCAATCGTGGAAAACATGAAGATTTCGGATGAACAAATATTCCCGTTAGTGGATCAAATGAGAATTCCACTAGAATACTTAGCGTCGCTATTTACTGCTGGAGATGTTGATAGGGTTAAGAATGTTTTGAAAAAATTGTTGGCTCTAAGAATTTACCAAAGATATATAAGATTACATAAAAATCCCCCAGGATGGATATTCAAAGAAACTAGCCTAACTGAAAAAGATTTTGAAGAAATGTATAAAGTGCTAGCCATAGCAAAAATAGAGGATAGATTTGTAATACCAACTGCACATAAAGAAAAAGCAATCAAGATGTTTGAAGAGGAAATAGCTCCAGAATATGGGCAAGGGCATAGAGGTATGGAAATTGCTGCTAAAAAGCCTAGAGATTTGAGGTTGAGAGCATGAATAGGGGGCTTCTTGTTATTATAGCGGATTTGCTTGAATATCCTGCTTATTGGCTTCCCAAATTAAGTGAATTTGAGGCAAAATTAGTCAAGATAAATGATCCTTTCATGGCCGAATTCCTCAAAGAGGTTAAATCAATAGAACCTATAGATTTGGAGGAAATTTATGTCAGTACGTTCGATTTTAGCAAAGAAACAACATTAAACATAACATATTATTATACGGGAGATGAAAAACAAAGAGGAAATAATAAACGTGGGATATTATTATTAAAATTAAAAGAGTTAGCTAATATCAACACTGAAAAAGAGCTACCAGATTATCTGCCAAATCTAATCCGATTTATTGCAAATAATGCCAATGAGAATACTAAAGAGATATTGGAACTTATTAAGCTTCCATTGAAGGAGTTAACCATCAACCTAAAAGCTAAGAATTCAATTTTTTATTATATTCTCGTTTCATTATATAAAGAATTGTATTTAGGTGATCCAGATGTCTGACCTCTTAAATCTGCTGTTATGGGTTGTGTATCCATATATATCGATTACAATTTTTCTTACTGGACATGTATACACATATACATTAAGAAGATATTATTGGAGCGCCAGATCTACTGAGTTATTAGAAAAAAGGATGCAATCGTGGTCCTCATATCTTTTTCATTATGGAATAATTATTGTATTAATAGGGCATATAGTAGGAATAGCAATTCCGACAGCAATCTTACTCGCACTAGGTATATCGCTAACTTTGCACACGGAACTTGCATTTTATTTAGGAGGAATATTTGGAACTATTACACTAATAGGAATTATAGGATTAATCACAAGATATCTTACTAATCCTAGAGTAAGAGCTACATTAAGATTTACTGATTATCTCGTGTATATAATTCTGATAGTAACTATAGTCTTAGGTCTATATAATACATTAGTAGTGCACCCAGAGTACGAAACTACTGTAGGACCGTGGTTACAAGGTTTACTATCGCTTCATCCTAACCCGAATTTCATGAATGACGTTCCTTTATTACTAAAAGTTCATATAGCAGTCTCAATGTTCCTTTATATAATATGGCCTTTTAGTAGATTAGTTCATGTATGGAGCTTTCCAGTAACCTATTTATGGAGACCTTATATAATATATAGAAGCCCACTAGTGAAGATTAGACAACTCAAAGACAAACAATGGTGACTATTAATGTCGGAGTTGACTGGTTTTACAGATGCTATTAAACGACTTCATGCAGCATGTCTTGCAATAGTAATGGGTATCGGTATTATTTCAATAGATGCACAATTGCCAAAATTTAACTTAATCTCGGTAATATTGATGTGGATAGATTTACTTTCCTATACTGTTTTATTTATCTTTTATAGTTAGAATTATTGTTTTTAAATGGAGTTTTTAAATAATCTAACTAGTCCTACACTTAGCGTTGGCTTTTTCACTTTTGTAACTGGTAGTGGGACTTTAGCAACGACTTTATTTTTACATTCTTTGTGTATATTTGCAATTATTCTTTATTTTATATAACAGTAGGGCTCTTGGTTCGTATTTAATTATGCAATTTGAACTAGTTTCTTTCTTTATAATTACGGCATTATTCTTAGCTTTAATAGGCATATATCATGAGGCTACATATCCTCATAACTTCGTATCTTTGTGGTTTTTCATCCTATAGGCTATTTCTTATATACCAATAGGTATCTCCTTATTTTTGTGAAGAAGCCGATAGGAATCTCTATAATATTGTTGATGATAATAATAGGTTGGATACTTTTCTTTACTATTCCTTGGCAATCGGCTGCGGAAAACGAAATATTAGGCATATCTATACTTAATTGTTATGCAGTTTTGCATAGAATACCTTTCGATATCAATTAACGGAAAACTTTATTCCTTTTTTGTTAGATCACTAGAGGACGTATAGCCGGTTTTCTAGATGGGCTTAGCTTTACCTAATATTTCACTTTATGGTATTTCCTACTTTATAGTTTACTTCAATTTTTCTCAGAGATAGCATTAAAGTCACTTTTAATCTAATATTTAATTTTGAATTTAAACCAATTAAATAAATTTAATGTCTAAGAAAATTTAGAGTGGCATTTGCTATAATCATAGCTTACCAGCTTTCCATCTTCTGGAGCATTTTACCTTGAAGACACTATCATCCCTATTGCCAATGGAGAATAAAGATTAAGGATAACGAAATTTATAAATGATTGGAGTTCAATAAATCGAAGAAAGGTAAGAATAAAAATGCATTACAGTATGGGAGGGCTATTTAGGCTTCCATTGCGAATTCACTTTATTTCTATAAAATGAGCTTAGAATAATTGATTGTACACTAAGAGGTAATACTAATAGGGGACGAGCAGGATATTACACTATGCAAGAAGCACAATTCACGAGTAATCGCGGAGTCCTCCACTCCACGGTCCTCCTCGCCCCAAATGTACTTCAACAAAACGCATTATTAAACAAAACGGTTGACGAGATCGAGAGGATAGCCCTTGAAGAAGCAGAAAAATAAGCCCAAAATACGCAAGAGGAAAGAAAATACAAAGAAGAGGCTACTCACACTACAAGTTCATCAAAGGATTCAACATCACAAAGACAAGAAGAAGAATAACTTACAAATTACACTGGATAACTATAACCCTCCCAATCCTTTATAAGGACGGGAAGAGAGTAAAAACGAGAACTGAAGAAGAACTGTAAAGAGAAAGCGAACTAATCCTAAAAGAATTATTATCCTTCTACTCTGTGCTCTGAGGGAAACTTAACGTTAATAGCAGTTGTTCTACTTTAACGCAGCTTAAAGATTTTCATCAAACCTAGAGCACCTCCTAAACATATTTCAACGAACCGGAGAAGTTCCTCCACGCTCTTCAAGCTAAGGGAGCTGATCAAATCTCTGGCCGTGTTAACCACCATCACGATCATCTTATCTATACCGCTTTAACCTAATTATTAAGGGTATCTATTTTTAATTTAACCTTAAACTGGTCTTAATATGTTACTGTTATATTTAACATTCATCATGATCGTTATACATGCATTAGGAGTCTCGCTGTCTTTTTCTAAAAGGACTTTCCCAAAGTTAATTGGTAATTTAATCGCAGTCTATGAAATGATATTTTATTTTATGATCATATTTTCAACAATTATATAAAAAATAAAATTATCCTTGTAATATCATATATTTATCTCATAATTCACCTTATAGGGGGAATAGCTTATTTAAAGGAGTATCTAAGCAAGCTATATTCTGCTGAAAGGCTAAAATATTATGGTTTTTATGAGCTGATTGAAATGCTATATTTGATTTCTATTTTATTTGAAATATGATAGTTTAAAACATTAAGTATATCCTATCAAATATCCCGTTTAAAGGATGGTTTATGAAACTAGTTTTAATTTTGATGATTATTGGAATTTTACTGCTCTTGCTTGGTAGTATATCCGCTATATTTGAACTTATGGGAATTCAAGGTTTTCCTTATAGATCCTACTAGTTCACTATCCCCTCTCATCGATTTCTAATGATTTACGATTCTTTGGAGCCCTTATAGATAATGAGGTCTTAGTAACGTTATGCGTAAAATGGGTAAGCACCAGATGATTCGCCTCTTATATAAACATATTAGTCAGATCTGTGTAATACAGATCTGACTGGGGTGTAGACCGTTTCGCCTCTTGGGCTCAAAGCTCGGCTGTTAGCTTAGCCCACCTCCAATTCGAACCGGAAGTTGGGCTTAAAGCCCGAATAAGGGTGAGTATACCTGGAGGCCCCAGTTGCGGGATAGATGTATCAAAAGATAAATTAATTATGTATTTCCAAGACAAATACTACGAGTTTCCTAATGACAAGCGAGGTTATGAGGATATAAGGAAGATCTTGCCTAAGGGTTGCAAAGTGGGTATTGAAAGTACTGGAGTTTACCACGTTAACCTAGCTAAGTACTTGATGGGCGAGTAGAGAGTGTCGTTATTTACGCTATTTATTTCAGAAAGTACGTTATTTATCTCTGCCCTATCAGAGAATTTCTCCCAATTATCTTTAAGATATTTTATATAATGATCTAGGATTCTGGGATTTAACTGGCTCCTCCCCGCCTCACAGAGGCTAGGCTTTCCGCCCCCTTAACCCCCATTTTTTGTAAAGCGTTTTAATTTCTCTGCTTTTCCCAAGTTCTCTACTCGTTACGATTCTCTTTGAGATCTCGTCAAAGGTTATCTCTAGTGTCGTTCCTTCATTATCGCTTAAAAATATTTTCTTATTTGAGTTATAGTAACTAAAGAGAAATCTACTCGAAATAGCTTTCTTCCTATCTATTCTATGAATGCTAAAAGTTCTATAGAATTTGAAAAGTCCATAGGAATTTGCTCTACATCCGACAACAAATAAAATGCGTCGAGTATTGTAGTTTTCCCTGCGTTATTTGCTCCTAATTAGTTTTACCTAGCGTAATTTCGCCCTTAGAAATCCCCCTAAAATTATTAATAATAAGAGAATCAAATCCAACTTTCTCTATATCATTTCTGGAATAAATACTTACATGTCCTTGGAAAACTTTTATACTTTCCACGGTTTAAGTAGAAGCTTCCACTCCGCTATTTCCTGCAATGTAAATTTTCCCACTATTAGAAGATAATTTTCCTAAGTTATAAGAAAGCTTATAATTATTGTCTATTACGAAAGTTGCTGTTTGATTATCTACAATAATACCTAAGCTGTGACACCCCTTAAGGTCAAAGTTTACGTCACTCTTCATGCAAATTCCACCTGGAGATATAACTATAATACTATTGCCATAAAAAGGGTCAAAACCAACAGCATAACTGTCGTTAGAAAAATATTTTCCGCACCCTCCTAATAGCTAGCCGTGACATTGCGGTACTGTATTAGGCTCTTCTTTAGCTAGAAAACCTACTAAAAATTGTCTCCTTTTCCTTGATAGCAGTATTTTACTTCAACGTAAAATGGAACGCTAATTTCTGCATTAGAGAAAAGATAGGTTTCGGAGTCAGTCTTCCCATCTACAAGAACAGAAGTATTGCCTTCCGTTCTTATTTTACAATCCGCGTATTTTACAGCCTTAAAGTCAAAATCTAGGAATATTTTATCCTCAGGATAACCTTCACTACCAGTTTTAACTATGTACACATATTCTGTTTCACGATCCACATGAACGTAAAGTTTACCTTTTTCACCATAGGAATATAAAGTCAATTTATTATCATCATAAACATCATAATTTTCAGCGTCAAAAGGTAAAATCAGAAAGCCTTTCTTCGCTTTAACTCTATATATCACAAGCATGAATTAGAAAAGAAGAAATTAAGTATGACTGAAGAATGTACGTATACCTTAAGTCAGAGTTTAAGAAGAAAAAGTGATTACGAAAATACATGAAGTATAACTTTATACGTACTTTAATTTTTCATGTCCGCGTGATTCACTATCACGCACTTCCTTAAATTACTGAAATCTTATATTATACAAATACTCCTCTTTTCCTTATTTTGAATTTGAAGAAACCCAAGATAAAATGATAATGATATTCCACAAAGAAGTCAGACTTCAAGAAGAAGGCATAGAACTTTTTACATGGCTATTAATACCTTACTTTTTATTACTATTATCACTTAAGTATAAAACTCAATAGTGTTATTCTTCGTTCTCTTCTTTCTCCTCAATTTTCTTTACTAACTTCTCTGCCCTTAGCATCATAACTTCCGTGTTGAAATTCCACCTTCCTTTCTCAAAGTGCTCATAAGGAATTGAGGCAGTTATCATATATTGTTGATCGTAAGGATGCAAGTAAGTTTCTATTGTGTCCTTCTCCTTTAGTGATGAGATAAACTTTAGGTAGGAAAGTAACGTGGACGAAGAGTCTAGGATATGAGCCACGTAACTTTTATCATCTAACTTATAAACGTAGTACATGGAAGGAATTTTAGATAACTCCTCTAAAACCTCTTCCTCCTTGAAATTGACCTCAAGTCTAAAGTCCGGCTTATAAAGATAAACGCTATAGAATTTTATTAATCCTTTCCCTATTACGTGTGCTTGAGTGTGGTAAAGTACGTCTTTAAAAGAGACTCCTAGCAGCGAAGATAAATCCTTAAGCGAAGACACGCTTCTTTCTTGTTTCTTTCCTAAAATTTTTACGTCCAGATCGTCAGGAGAGAAGCCTTCAGATAAATCAGGTAACTCGAAAGGCTCTCTAGGAGAGCTCAAGAGACCTTCAAATACTCCTTTATTAAAATTAAAAATAGAATAATCTATCGGGTAAAATTTCTCCTCATTAACCTTATGGATATCGTAATGGAATATTACTCCTTCGTCCTGCAGGTAATCTAAAACTTTGTCAAAACTAGTTGACGTGAAATAAATTGCAGTATTAATAACAAGAGGATTATTAACGTCTCGAAATATGAAAGTTGTTATACCATCGAATACGTCATAAAGATCTAGGAGAGGTAGCCTATAATAATTTGAGTAAATTGTAACATAATACTTCTTTAAACCTAAAGCTTCGTACCTAGGAAAAGGAGCAAGTCTATAATGGTAATTTTCCCTTAACCATTGAATTAATTTATCCGCATCTCTTATTCTGGAAATTGCACTAATTATCTTGGGATTTAAATCGCCAAATCTCTGTAAATAATACAAAATCTCAGAAAGCTTAAGATATTCTTTTTCGATTAACACGAGAAAAATTCAAACTTGGACTTAAAAAGATTGAGCTTATAATATCTAAAAAGTTTGTAAGGTGTTTATCCTATAGCTGCAGAATCACTTAATCCTGCGTTAGCAATTAGATGTGCTAGGCCTAGTGCTGCTATTCCTAAGCCTAAAATGATTATTGCATACCTTATTCCAAGGTTTAATTTATAGACGTTTATCATTTTTCCTCGATAACAAGAGGTGAGTGTAAGACGTTAAGCCTTTGTTTATTGGGAAAAATTTTATTATCGGCGTAGCCTTTCTTCTTTCAAGGATATGATAAATTTTGTTCAAAATCTTTAGGAGAATTGGTGAACATATTTTAACATTCTTACTCATATAGCGTTCTGTATTACATTTTTTAGATAATATAAAAAGGTGACAAGATAGATAATGCAACTGCAGACTAAGCAAGTGCAGAGATGTAACATTTGTGAGCTAGAAACTTATGAGAGTGTGTACTCACTATTTTCTTAAAATAAATTTTTATGTTACGCCGGCGTAATAATTACGGAGGCGTAATAATGCTATTTGACGTTAGACCTAAGGAAGATAGAAAGGACTTATACGATAGAGACAAGGAAGTAGATGAGATAAAGGAGAGTATCGATAGGAAAGTATGGATTGCAGTATACGGAATGAGGAGGGTAGGAAAGACAAGTGTTGTTAATGTTGCAGTTAACGACTCCAGATACATAGTAATTAAACCTAATGAGGATCTACGATCCTAAAAAGAAGAAATATCCTAAGACTTCTTTCGTGTCCTTATTCCTAGAGAGCATTAATGAGGCCGTAAAGAAGTACACTTTAGGCGATAGGCTAATTAGGTTTGTTTCTAACGTATTAGGCATAGACGAGAATTCGTTCATAGATTTTAACCTAGTCAAGATAAGGCCTAGGCTTAAGAAATTTAGGGGAGAGGACGTTAGCTCTACGATTAGGGAACTGGACTTGTTGGCTGGAGACAATAAGAGGACTTTAGTCCTTATCTTTGACGAAGCTCAAGAGTTGATAAAAGTTAACGGGATTAATTTCTCCTCAGTGTTTCACGATATTTATGATTATTGTAAGAATACTACTGTTATATTTACGGGGAGTAGTGTAGGTATACTGGAAAACATGCTAAAAGATCTTGAATACGAAAAACCCTTCTTTGGCATAAGGAGAATAAAGATAGAGAGATTTAATGAACAGCTTTCTAGAGATTTCTTACTTAAAGGATTCGCAGAAGAAGGCGTTACAGTGCAGGAAGATGTAATAGACGACGCGTTGAGGAGGTTTGACGGAATTCCGGGCTGGTTAACCTTTTTCGGTTCTGAATATTCTTTCAGAATTAGGCATGGTGAAAAACAAGTAAATGTGGACGATATAGAGAAGATGGCTGTAGAGGAAGTGAGGAAGGAAGTAAAGGACTTCATTTTAGGAACTCAATCCCCCGAGAGGTATTCAGCAGCAATACTCGCTCTTGATAGGCTTGGAGGAAAAGGAAGTGTTGCCGATGTAACAAAGGTTGTTAGCTCAATATTAAGTGAGGTACCTGAACCAAGAATTTACGAGATTTTAAATAGGTTAGTTAACATGGGATTTATTGAGAAAGAGAATGAAGAGTATTCTCTACCTAAGGATGAGCCAGATAGGAAGGGGTTAGTATTGGCTGCAAAGGACGTAATGAGTTTAGTAACATGAGCTATACCGCGATAACCTTTATCTAACTCCTTTATAAGTTAGTAACTGTAATACATAAGATCAAGGATATAATTAGTTTGATAGAGATACTAAAATGAGACTTAAGCTACTGTTTATGAATATATGAGAAAGTTTAAGGCTTATTAATGTTAGTTTTGAAAATATATTATGCGATTTTATATTAATGATTTATACAAACTCGCTATAGGTAGTGCAATATTAGGCTCTGGTGGAGGAGGTAATCCTTTTTTGGGATATAAACTTCTTAAAGCTAAAATGTTGGAATATAATCTTAGCTATGTAGAAACAATTGATTATATCGACGATAATGATTTTATAATAGGCGTTGGAGGAATGGGATCTCCGTTAATAGGAATTGAAAAACTACCTGCTGGTTATGAATATTATAACTCCATGCTCGTATTATCTAAGTTTATGAGGAAGAGGTTTACTAAGATTAGCCCAATAGAAATTGGTGGTATAAATTCACTAGTACCGTTTATAGCGTCTATATTTGCTAAGGTTCCAGTAATAGATGGCGATTACGAGGGAAGGGCTTTCCCTGAATTATATATGACTACAATGCATTTTTCTGGGTTCTCTGCTACTCCGATGGCTATAACTGATGAAAGGGGTAATTATGCAATCATAAGTACTGCTGATAATTACTATGCAGAAAAGATAGCTAGAGATATTACAGTTAGATTCGGTGGTAGGGGATATATTTCAATATATCCAACGAATGGAGAAGATTACACGAAAGGTGCTATATTTGGTTCAGTAAGTTTAGCTTACGAAATAGGTAATAAGTTAGTAGAAGAAGGACTGGACGAAATGTTAAGTTATGCTAAG
Organism: Acidianus ambivalens; assembly: GCF_009729015.1. Classification (NCBI taxonomy): domain Archaea; kingdom Thermoproteati; phylum Thermoproteota; class Thermoprotei; order Sulfolobales; family Sulfolobaceae; genus Acidianus; species Acidianus ambivalens. The sequence continues at coordinate 1,591,826 of NZ_CP045482.1, forward strand.
GGCAAAATTGTCTTTAAAGGTAAGATATTTGACGTTAGGAAATTTAATGTATCAGGTTTTAACATTGGTTCTATCTCGTTAGAAGGTTTGGAAGAATTTAAGGGGAGTACTGCAACGATAATATTTAAAAATGAATATTTGTGCTTCATGATTGATTCTAAGTGTGAAGTACTATCCCCAGAGATAATAACATTATTAGATTATAATCAACATAATGTAATCACTTCTGATTCTTTGAAATACGGACTAAAGGTAGTAGTTGTCACCATTCCCGTTAATAAAAAATGGAGGGAAATAGGAGGTTATGAAATTATGCAAAAAATTGTAATGAATGAGATTAAGAGAATTCTCCCACTACCTTTACCTTAACCTTCACTGCATTTCCAGGTAAATAAGGCATTTGCAATTCCTCTATTTCCCTTACTTCTACTGTATTCTCAATAGCTCCTGCCCTTATTGCTAGTTGTTTTGCTTCATCTATCAAAGATTTTATTGCAATTTCCCTATTTATTGTCTCATAGGAGAAGGTCCTCTCCACAGTAGCACCGACTTTAGTGAGGGTTGCTCCTATTGCATTAGCGTATTGAGCGTTTTGAGGCACAACTATTTCTGATGCGCCTATCATTTTTTCTGGAATCATTATACTTCCACCGCCTACAGCTATAACTTCCACATCTCCTTTCTCAGTTTTCATTAGGTCTATCGCATCTTCCCACATTCTTTTCATGTTCTCGTAAACTTTACTGAGGTATTCCGCAGAGTATTTTTCAAGGACTAGCTTAGGATTTGCATTTGGTAATGAAAAATTCTTTATAACCATAGCAACGTCAGTAGCAGTTAGAATATTTCCACCCCATGAGATTCCCTTATCAAATAAGGCATAGCCCACGCTCTCTGGCCCTATTTTATTACAGTTAATTATAGTGCCCCCACCTAATGCTATAGTATAAATATCTGGCATTCTGAAATTAGTTCTTATACCTACTATTTCTACTGCTACTGAGGATTCTCTAGGATACCCGTTATTTAGAACTCCTACATTTGTTGTTGTGCCTCCAACGTCCATAACTACTGCATTCTTTATTCCGGTTAGTAAATATGCTCCTCTAATACTATTAGATACGGGGCCTGCCACTGTGAAAATTGGATAATTTCTTATAAAATCTTCTGAGGCTACAGTTCCATCGTTTTGTGCAAAATAAATTTTAACGTTCTCCAGTCCCATGGAACTCAGTACGCTCTTTAGTTTACTTATAAGATTATTGAAAATGTTCAATATCAATGCGTTAAGAATTGTAGCATTTTCCCTTTCAAGTAAACCTAAACCTCCTATTTCATGAGATAGTACTATGGGAGTAGTAATTCCTTTTTCTCTAAGTATCTCCATAGCTCGTATTTCATGATCTCTGTTAACTATAGAAAAGATTGATACTACTGCTACTGCGTCAACTTTGTCTTTTATCTCTTCAGCAATTTCTCTTATTTTATTAGTATCCAACTCCGTAATTTCTTCACCAGTGTACTCGTGACCTCCTCTAACCATAAACTTAAAGGTTACGTATCTTTCTAGTGCCTCAGGCCAGTCAAAAGTAGGTGGTATTCCTTCTCCTGCAGGGAGGCCTATCCTAATTATAGCAACTCTATTAAGGTTTCTTGCTTGATGTAATGCGTTAAGCCCGTGAGTTGTCCCTATCATTAATGAAGTTATTTCGTTTTTCCTCTCTCCTAATTTAGATATTATAGACCTTAGAGCATTTATCAAACCTTCAGTTAAGTCTGGAGTAGTCATTACTTTATCTGCAGCTATTAGGCTCTTGCCCTCTAAGGCAACTGCGTCTGTGTGAGTACTACCTATGTCAATTCCTATTTTGATTCCCATATTTTCATAACCTCTTATCTATAGGAATGTATTCTATATTATATCCGAAAGCTTTCGGACCTATATATTTTAGAGCCTCCTCGGTCCTTAATTTTTCATTGGCAGGAACTCCGATTACAATAACTTTTTGCCCATATTTTAGTCTGTCAGTAGTAATGGGCTTTTGATTAAACAAGTCGAGTACGACTATTAAATCTGGTACAGTAACTAAAATCTCATTATTTGTTCTAGCAATCAGAAATTCATTTTGAAAGTCTATTTGTAAAGTTTTATTAGAATAATTCTCTATTCCTTCTATTACTACATATCCTTTTGAAAATCCCTTTTCAACCTTTCTATACACGTCTATTACTTTGCCTTTAAATAAGATTTCAGCCTTAAGCCTATCTAGAACGTGATCTAATTTTCTATCGTTTAACAGTTCACCTATTTCTAAGGCTAAAGTTAACGTGTCCAGTACAGCATTTTTTAAATAGTCTTGCATATTCATACCGTAAAGCGCTATGTACGCACTTCCTCCAAATCTAACTGTTATTATCCTAGCAATTTTTTCTGTCCAATATCCATCAATTCCTTGTATCACGCTAGTATTTCCTCTTTCATCAAATATTACCATAGGAGAAGGACTTACACCGAAAAAGTAAAACGTAGTCATTTGTAACTCTGGAAATGCCCTTCCCATTCCGTCTCCATCGACTATTGGAATTCCTGTCTTTGCTGAAGTTATGAGCGGTATAGTTGAATTTACACCCCCAATCTCTAAAGGCGTTATATAATCGATCGTCTTATTTTCCATTACATATGAATACATTTCGAGAGCTTTCTTAGCCTCAGAACTACTAGGAATTTTCTCTATCATAACTATTGGTGCACCCATCATTGCGCTACCTAAAACAAAGGCTTTGCTAGATTTTGGTCTTCTTATGATTTCTAGTTCCCCTTTACTTTTAAGCTCTCTTTTTAACATTAATCCTCCAATATAGGGGTCTCCACCACCTCCTGAGCCTAAAAAGGACGCCCCTGCAGTTAGGTTATTAACATCGTTTATTCTTATGTAATACGTCTCCATTAGTTACACCTTTATAATAGAATATCCGTTTTTATAAGACATACCTAATAATATTGCTCCCCATATGATCTGTATTAGGGACAATATGGTTTCCACAGCAGTTATCTGAATAGAGCTAGATAGTACTGGGGCGTAAATTATGGAAACATAACCTAGCGCAAATGATACTAACAACCAGGCAGCTTGAACTCCTGACCTTATTTTATCGTCTTCAGACTTATTTAGCGTATATCTACCTAAGCTCCATACTGCTATTCCAATGATAAGGATGCCGTAAATTAAATTATAATATTTTGCAAATCCATCAACTAACAAGTATAATATTGAGAAAATTATACCTGCTATTATATTATAAATTATATAGTTCTTGAAAAGAATGTTAAGATTCATTTTAAGTCTCCACCTCTATAAACATATGGAAATATCTCAGGTTTTCTGCCCATTTTTATGAAAACATAATATATTATAATATAGGATAGGAATCCTGTTAATAAGGAGTTTATTGCAGGTATTCCTACGCTAACAAAGTATCCTACTATGGAGCCAAGGGCTAATGCAAGGACTCCTGCAATATTTAAGTTGTAATATATGTTTCCCGGCATGAATTGATATCTTTCATGCGGATTCCTCATTTTAGTTAGAAAGTTTTTCACGACATAAAAATCTGCTATTAATATTCCTCCCATTGCAGGTAGGAAGTCTCCCAGTAACGATATGAAATTCTCAAAAGGAACTATAGATGAGCCTGCAGTAAAGCCTATATATGCCGCTATAGCTGTACCTATAACTCCATTAATTATCGAAGCAATTTCACGCCTTATTGGATATAAATTTACTAAAGATAATGACCCGCTATATAAATTGTCGGTGTTTATAATAAATTGACCAAAAACTATTATTAGTAATACACCTATGCCCATTCCCAAATCTAACATTGCATTCGTTATTAAATATGATCCCGTAACTAATACTATGGCCACGCCGCCTAGTATTAAGAACGGATAAAGGAATATTATGTGTGATATCCAAGCAGTGCTTGCGTCTTTGGGTGACTTAGCAAATCTGGCTATATCTGGAGAAATTATTGTTCCTGCAATATATAGTCCAATTACTGAAGAAATTCCATATAGCAAATTAGTTTCATGAGCAGGGGATGCCGCAAATACTGCAGGCATTCCTCCTTTTAATGCTAAAACTATTGCAATGCCTATTCCTATTAACCATATGTGAAATGGAATGGTAAAATAGCTTAGGAACGATAACATTCTATACCCTACATACGTCATTATTATCATTAATATGCCGCCCCATATCGATGCCATACCTACTGAGAAGAATGGATTATTAGGAAATATTTCGCTCATAACTATACCGAATAACCAAGTTTCTACAGCATACCAACCTATTCCAGTGGTTATAGTAATTAATAATAGTCCTGCAATTTTTCCGCCCCATCTACCAAGAGGGAATCTCCACATAACATAAGTTGACAGACCACTGTAAGAGCCTACTGCAGCGATTAAGGCTCCTAATATAGCTAATACTATTGTTCCAGAGATTACAGCCAATATTGCTTGAGAGAACGTTAGCTCGTAGCCTAGAGCACCTCCGGCCCAAATTACCGCTATAGCTCCGTATACTGAAGAAAATACTAAAAAGATATTGTAGAATCCATATCTAGACTCTTTGGGAACTGGCCTAATAGAGTAATCATCGAATCTGGATTTTGTTTTCTCTTCTCCTGCCATATATCCTAAAGTATAAATTTAGAATAAAAGTATTTTATAGTTTGAAGAAGATTTTAGGTAAACACAACGAACTATAACTTAGCATTGTTAACCTCCTTTTGTAATCTTTATATGGTTTAAAGGATTATAAAATCAATACCCTATAGACTATGCAAATTAGAGAAAAGCTTATATAGAAGAAATTAGGACTGATTTTCCCCACGCCTTGTATGTTTTTACGGCTAAATTTAGTCTATAATCAACAACTGCCTTGTCATTTATTATCTTAAGTGCTTCTTCCTTTAGACTAGAGGCGTCTTTATGGAATATTCTTATAAGAAGATCCCAATCTCCCATGTATTCTGTTACCTCATAAACTAACTCATTGTCTAATAGTCTACGCAAGAAATCGTTTCTCATGTTCAGATCATTTCTCAATTTGACTAGGATATCAGCATATGGAATATTAAGATTCTGTAATATTACTACTCCAACAATTTTTAATATCCCACTATTTTGTAGTCTTATTCTTCTAACTCTAACGCTAGTCTTGGATAGTCCTATTAACTTTCCTATTTTTGCGTCTGAGATATTTGCGTCTTCATTAAGTATTTTTAGTATTCTAATATCTTTATCATCTAGCTTATTACCAAATACCTCTTCCCATACCATTTTATGCTTTATAAGCAGAACTATTATTTATCATTTTCTTTTGACATACAATGTTTGTAGTCCATTAGAATTCTTTATAGCATAATAACTAGTCTTTAGGTAAGCAAAAATTTTCCAATAGACTATCCATGACGTAGAAATTAAAAACTTAATACTTATATTTCATTCAATCACTAGTATTTGCGTGAGAATTGGAATAGACATTGGAGGAGCATTCACTGATGTAGTAGTTTTTGACGAAAATTCTGGAGACTTATTATGGACTAAAGTAGAAACTACGCCAGACGACCCTTCAGTAGGAGTTATCAAAGGTGTGGAAAGTTTAAACCTTGATCTAAAAAATGCGGATTTAATCATACATGGGCAGACATTGGCTATTAATACAATAATAGAGAGAAAGGGTGCAAAGGTAGGCTTAATTACAACTAAAGGATTTAGAGATATTCTAGAAATTCAGCGAGCTAATAGGCGTGACATGTATAATTTTAGATATAAAAAACCTGAACCATTTGTACCGAGGTATTTAAGGTTAGAAATAAGTGAGAGGATTAAGTCTAATGGCGAAATTCTAAGACCAATAAATGAGGAAGAAGTAAACGCTGTTGTCCAAAAGCTATTGGAAATGAAAGTGTCTTCGATAGCTGTAAGTTTAATTAACTCATATATTAATCCAATTCATGAAAAGAAAGTATACGAGTTAATTAAAAAAATTGATGGCAAGGTATTCGTTACTTTATCTAGTGACATTACGAGAGAATGGAAAGAATATGAGCGAACTAATACTGCAGTACTAAACGCCTATATTATGCCAAAAATTCATGAATACTTAGATAAAATAGAAAGAGAGTTTAGAAATAGAGGATTTAAAGGAAACTTATTTGCAATGTTATCTAATGGAGGAACAAGTACTTTCGAGTTTGCTAAAAAATATCCAATTTATACATTAGAGTCCGGTCCAGTTGCAGGCATAGTTGGAGCAATAAAGATAGGTGAGATAATGGGTATAAAAGACATTATTACATTTGATGGCGGTAGTACAACTACTAAAGCGAGTTTAGTGTTTAATTCGGAACCAAATATTACTACCGAGTATTATATAAATAGAAATAGATACAGTCCAGGATATCCGGTTAAAGTACCTACTGTAGATATAATTGAAACAGGCAATGGAGGTACTAGCATAGCTTGGATTGATGAGACGAACAACCTTAATGTTGGACCAAAAGCAGCAGGATCTATGCCAGGGCCTGCGGCCTATGGAAGAGGAGGGAGAGATCCCACATTAACAGATGCTTACATAATATGCGGATTATTAAATCAGGAAGAATTACTGGGTGGTAAAATCAAAGTTAATAGAAAACTTGCAGAAGAAGCTATAAGTAAAATTTCTACTCATTATAAAATTCCAATAGAAGAAGCTGCATATGGAATTATAAAAATTGCTAACTATAATGCATCAAACGTAATAAGACTTATCTCAGTACAGAGGGGTTACGATCCCAGAGACTTTACATTATTTGCTTACGGAGGTTCGGGTCCAATGTTTGCTCCGTTTGTTGCAAAAGAATTAGAGATAAGGAAAATCGTAATACCTTATATCCCTGCCGGGGTATTTTCAGCTTGGGGTATGTTAGCTACTGATATTAGGCACGACTTAGTTATGAGTTTTCCAATAAGGATTGATAAGGAGGATTCTATTAAAATAATAAATGATAAATTCTATGAATTGGAAAATAGGGTCAAAAGCACCTTAGCGTCTGAGGGATTTAATGATATAATAATAGTAAGATATGCCGAAATGAGGTATTACGGCCAAGAGCACACAGTTAAAGTACCAATTATGGGCGGGGTAATTAGAGATGTAGAAATTGAAGAAATAAAGAGAAGATTCAACGAAGTTCATAAGGCTATTTATTCCTTTACTTTAGATAGTCCGATCGAAATAGTCAACTTCCATGTATCTGGTATAGCTAAGTTAAATAAATTACCAATAATTAAAATTAATAAAGAGAACAGACAAATTGATAAAGCATTTAGAGGAATAAGAAAGACGTATCTTGGAAAATACGACGAATGGCCAGTTTACGACAAGGAATTATTGCCACTTAATTACGAAGTTCAAGGCCCAGCAATAATTGAAGATGATACGTCTACTGCTATAATACTAAATGATCAGAAAGGAGTTCTTGACGAATACGGTAATTTAAGCATAACGTGGTGATACGTATGGTAGATATATTTACATTAGAAATAATCAAAAATGGACTAATTGCTGCTTCGGAAGAAATGTTTTACGCGTTCCAAAGAACAGCTAAAAGTCCCGTAATTTACGAAGTATTAGATTATGCAGTAGGGATAACTGATTACGAAGGAAGAGGCTTAGTAGCTCAGTCTCCTGGAGTTCCTGGCTTCTCGGGTGTTCTAGATTTCACAATAAGGGAAGTACTGAATAAATGGAAGAATGAATTAAACGCTGGAGATATAATAGCAACTAATATACCATATTCTGGTGGTACGCATTTAAACGACGTAGCGTTAGTAATGCCAGTTTTTTATAAAGACGAGTTACTAGGTTTCATTGTAAATAAAGGACATTGGAGTGAAATAGGAGGCATGCATTTCGGTAGTTGGACTTCTGACGCAAATGAAATTTTCCAGGAGGGATTGCAACTTCCCAGTATTAAAATATATATAGAGGATCGCCCTAATCGAGACGTAATAGATATCATTAAAGCTAACTCTAGATTACCAGAAGCAACTTTAGGTGATATGGAAGCTCAGATAGGTTCTATGAAAGTTGCAAAAAAGAGGATTGACGAGTTAGTAAGAAAATACGGAATTGAAGCAATAAAGGAGGCTATGGAAAAATTGATAGAAGATGGTGAAAAATTAAGCAAACTAAGACTTAAAGAATTACCTAAAGGAACCTTTGAAGCAGAGGATTACATTGACGACGACGGAATAAACGATAACCCAATTTACGTAAGAGTAAAGGTAACAATAACAGATGACGAGTTCATAGTCGACTTTACTGGAAGCTCTAACCAAGTAAATGGTTCAATAAACTCTCCTTTACCTGCTACAGTATCAGCAGTAAGAGAGATTTATATGGCAGTTACAGATCCTCACGCTTTACCTAATGCTGGATATTTTAAGCCTTTGAAAATTATAGCACCAGAAGGTAGTATATTTAATCCTAAAAAACCTGCTGCAACTTCAACCTATTGGGAATCAATGTCTTATGCTACTGATTTAGTATGGAAAGCCTTAGCTCCACATGTTCCAGAAAAATTATCGGCTGGACATTTCTTATCAATATTAGCTACAATAATAGGCGGAATTGACGACAGAACTGGAGAACCTTTTGCTATAGTAGAACCTCAACCCGGTGGCTGGGGAGCTAGCTATAATTCTGACGGTGAAAGTGCACTAGTAGCGAGTGGAGATGGAGAAACATATATTGCTTCAGCCGAAGTTTATGAAAATAGAATGCCAATATTAGTAGATAGAATAGCACTAAACACGGAGGACGGTGTGGGTCATGGTAAGTATCGTGGAGGATTTGGTATAATTAAAGACTATATTATCTTATGTAAAGAGGCATACTTTACAGTTTCAATAGGAAGATACAAATATACTCCTTGGGGTGTAAACGGAGGTATGAATGGACCTCCTAATTATTGTGTAGTATATAAGAAGGGAGAAAAACCTAGAATTATAAGAAAAGCCGCTGCGTTAAAACTGGAGTATGGCGATAAAATAAGCTTACACAGTGCAGGTGGTGGGGGCTGGGGAAATCCTGTAGAGAGAGACCTTAATCTTATATTAAATGACATAATTAACGAATATATTTCCATAGATACTGCAGAAAAAGTATATAAATTGGACAAAAATTTACTAAAAAATTTACTAAAAGATATATATAAAAAGTTATAAAAGTCATTTTTTGTTAATATCAATATATAAATCTTATAATTATTTGTTAATACTAACTATGTTAGAATAAAAAGTTTTTAAACGATATGTTGGAAATCTTTATAAGCTGTTTTAAAAGCCTAATATTGAGATAAGATGGTAGATACAAATAGGATTGGTAAAAATATATTTCTAAGGGAATCTTCGGGATTGGTAAAAGAATTTGGATTAAAGGATATTGCATCGCTTAATTTATCTAACCTACTTTTTGGAATTGGGTTAATATACATTATAAATGACGGATATCTTTTCCCTAATGGCTCAATGATATTAGGTACAGCTATTGCGGCATTGCTAGGAATATTCCCAGCTATAGTTTACGGAATGCTGACTCACGCAGTAGGTAAAACGTATAGTGACTATGTAACGGTAGCGAGAAGTTCGCATCCAGCATTAGGTACTGCTATAGCTATTTCTACCTTATTTTGGGCCTGGTTATGGGCTGCAACTTTCGTTTACTTCTTTATTACTTACGCATTACCAATAACGTTAACAGAAATAGGATACTTTTTAGGGATACCAAGTTTAATAAATATATCAACCCAACTAACGACTACACCATATATTCTAGGTCTAGGAATATTAACGATAGTAGCGTTTATTTTTATAGCAGTAAGAAGTAATAAAGCTTTAATGAACATTGTGACAATATCTGTAGGCTTAGGTACGCTTGCTAATATTATAGTAATAATATCCCTACTTATGGTCTCTCATTCTCAGTTCGTTAATATTTTCAATTCCTACGCGGCTCGTTTTGTTTCTAACACCAATTATTACTCGTATATTATCTCAGAAGCTCAAAAACTGGGTTATTCCTCTACTTCCTTCTCTTTCTATTGTACTTTAGGGATAGTTGGTCTTGCAGCATGGACTTTCCTATACGTTTCTGTCCAACAATACGTGGCCGCAGAAATTAAAGGAAGGGCAAAAATAAGTCTTTACGGTACTCTTATACCGTTAGCCATATCTGGTATAATATCAATTTTGACAATAGTTCTCTTTATAGACAAAGTCGGACTCACATTCATCAATAGCATCGACTATCTAGCAAATACTGACCCATCAGCATATTCGTTACCTGTATCTCCATCGTATTTCTATTTAGCTTCTATAATTGCTAATTATATTAATCCTGCCTTATCTATATTAATTGGAATAGGGTTCATAACATGGAATTTCGCCCTAATACCATTTAACTTTTTGATCGGCTCAAGAGTAGTATTGGCATTAAGCATGGACAGACTTTTACCGGGCTTTTTCGGTGCAGTGAAGGAGAATTGGCATACTCCATATGCTAGTCATATTATTAACGGATCGCTTATGATAGTTATGATTATAGTATATTCGACCGTAGGTAGCTCTTTACTCTCACTTAATGCAGTTTTTGGAAACGTGTTAGCATGGATAATAGAAGCATTAGTTTTCATATTTTTACCATTCCTACGTAAGTCTAATATGTTAATTAAAGGAACAATCATCGAGAAGTGGAAAATAGGTAAGTTTCCAGTCTTCTCTATCGCTAGCATAGGATGGCTAGCAACTTTAGGTCTAATAGCTTACTTATACTTAACCAATGCAAGTTTCGGAGTTAACGGAATACCTTCACTAGTTACAGTATCCCTAGTTACAGTAGGTGGTGCAATATACTATTTCCTTGCTAAGTTAATAAGACAGTATAGAGATAATATTGATTTAACCCTCTTATTCAAAGAAATACCTCCAGACTAGTGAGATATAATGAGTATTCAATACTTACCTAAATCTGGATTATACGTGTCGACTGGCTTAAACACTTATGCAAGATTAGAATACACTAAAGACGTTAGTGATGCTAACATTGCAATAATTGGAGTACCATGGGATGACCTAGCGACAAGTAGACCCGGAGCTAGATATGGCCCACTAGACATTAGGAATGCCAGTAGTTTCATATTACCAAATAGGAAATATAACTATGTACTTGATATTAATCCTTTTGAAGTAACAAAAATAGTGGATTACGGAGACGTTGAAGTGCATGCAGGATACATAGAAGACATGTTTAATGAGGTTGAAAAAGAAGTAAAAGAAATATTAAAGAAAAATTCTAGCGTAATTCCTGTTGTTTTAGGAGGAGATCATTCAATCTCATTGCCGATAATTAGGGGTTTAAGTTCCAAGTACAAGAAAGTAGCAGTAGTTCATGTAGATGCCCATCATGATAGTTTAGATATCCTATACGGTAAAAAATATGATCACGGAACGATATTTAGGAGAGGCGTAGAAGAAGGCGTAATAATTGGAGAATCTTCAGTGCATTACGGTGTTAGAGTTTTTTCAAGTAAAGAAGATATGGAAAGCGTGAGGGCACTAGGTTATGACTTATTAACCATGAAGATAATAGATGAGAAGGTCTATCTAAAACTGTAGAACAGCTGAAAAGAAAGGTAGGAGACCAGCCAGTTTATTTATCAATAGATATAGACGTGATGGATCCAGCATATGCACCAGGGACTGGTTACCCAGATCCAGGGGGATTAACAAGTAGAGAGATTCTAGAATTTGTAAGAAAATTATATGGATTAAATATTATAGGTATGGATGTAGTTGAAGTTTCACCTCCATACGATGTAGCAGAGATAACGTCAACTTTAGCAGCATCAATAGTTTTTGAGGGACTTAGCATAATATCTAAAAACTTAAAGAAATAATTTCTTTTTACTTGTTAAAGGAAAGTATTCTATATTGTAGCCAAATGCCTTAGGTCCTACATATTTTAATGCTTTTTCAGTCTTGAGTTTTTCGTGTGCCGGAATTCCAACTACAATAACTTTTTGTCCATACTTTACTCTATCAGTAGTAATGGGCTTTAGACTAAACAAGTCAAGTAGGCTAATTATATCTGGAGCGGAAGCAGCAACGCTCTCATTAATAATCGCAACAATAAATTCATTCTGAAAATGTATACGTAAATTCATATTTTTATACTCGTCTAATCCCTCTATTAATACATAACCTTTACTGAATCCTTTATCTAATCCCTTCCATACGTCAACTATCTTACCCTTGAACAATATTACTCCGTGAAGCTTATCTAGAACCTCATCTAGTTTATGTTCATTAAGTAGCTCTCCTATTTCAATTGATAAACTAAGCGTATTGGGAATATATGAGGTTGCGTAGTCCCTTAAGCTCATACCGTAAGATATTACATACGAACTTCCACCATACCTTAATGTTACAGCTCTAGCTATTCTTTCCGACCATAACCCATCTATTCCATAAATTACGGACACATTATCTCTTTCGTCAACAAGCACTAGCGGTGAAGGACTTACACCGTTAAAGTAAAACGTAGTCATTTGTAACTCTGGAAACGCCCTTCCCATTCCGTCTCCATCTAGTACTGGTATTCCCGTCTTTAGAGAGGAAATTAAAGGAGTAATGGAGTTCTCTCCTCCTACCTCTACTGGAGTTATGTAACTTATATTTTTACCCGCTATTCTAATATACGTTCTCATTGCCATTAAAACTTCGTTACCGTTTGGAGGTTTTTCTATTGATATTGTAGTTGCCCCCATCATTGCAGTAGATACTAGATACTCATTTTTATTCAACTCATTGATTCCAATTATTATTTCTACATCGGTCTTCCTTTTTTCAAGCTCGTTTTTTAGCATGGAAACTCCAATATAAGGATCTCCTCCGCCTCCAGATCCAAGTAAAGAAGATCCAATTGCTAATTTATTAATATCGCCTATTTTTAGCCTGTAAGTCTCCATATGTAGTTCTTTGATGCTTTATAAAAAATTTTATGCGTTCTTCTTTCCAAACGTTCATTAAAGAGTTTAATTTTACACGTAAACTTTTTTACACATGACATAAAAGTAATGATGGAATTTTCGGTAAATATTAAATATATTTAAGTCGGCAAAATCCGTTATAAACATTTATCTAAAAGCTAACATACCTCAATTCAGCATTCCGTATTTCTTACCTAACAAATATAAAGAGAGCGAAAGCACTTTAATTGAATTTAATAGGTCTGCGATATTAACATATTCATCTGTAGCGTGAGCAAGTTCTATTTTTCCGGGACCATAATTTACCGCTGGTATACCCGCATAATGAGTAAACCTCATATCAAAAGTCGCAGCAAGTAGTCCAATTTTAGGCTTAACGTTCAGAACCGAAGTTATAGCTTCACTAAGACTTTCGTATAAGGGGTTTTTAGTGTCCTCAACTATCGTATCTACGGCATAATACTCCTCGTATTCATATTTAAATTCAGGATCTCTTGTCTTCTTACTCTCTAGAATATTTATTATCTCCTTTCTTGCATTCTCCAATTTTTCCTCAGGAATTAGACGCCTCACGAAACCGAACGTGCATTCGTCTGCCACCATGTTAACCCAGTCACCGCATTTAATTTGGCCTACTATTAAACTTGGGCTCTTCACATCAGAAGGAATAATATTATATTTAGTCCTCTTGTTAGATAACTTATCTTGCAAGGAATAAAGCTGAGTAAGTACTTCTGTGGATTTTCTAATCGCGTCTATACCTAATTGAGGAGATCCTCCGTGAGCCTTCTTTCCCAAGATTTTTATAAACCCCCATAGAGATCCCCTATGTCCATTACATATGTTCTCTACGCCGCTGGGTTCAGTAAAAATTACATAATCTGTATTAGATTTTGATAAATATCCCTCCCTTATAACAAAATATGTTCCAGCGTTTTCATTGCCTACGGTTTCTTCATCGGGGACTAAAAAATGCCTTATTTTAAAAGCTTGATCCACATTTATTATCTTCTTTAGGACTTCTACAGAATATATTTGCGCAACTATCCCAGATTTCATGTCTGAGGCTCCTCTTCCGTATATTCTGTCATTAATTACTACAGCATCGTAAGGATTTACTGACCATCCTTTTCCTGCAGGCACTACATCATAATGCCCATTAAATGCGATGGACAGTTTACCTTTACCGGTTGTTGCTATTAAATTAGGTCTATCGCCATAGCCCAGTTTAGCTAACTTTGGAAGCTCAGTGTTTGGAACTTTTATAACTTCTGTTGAATAACCTAACGAACTTAACCATTTACTAGCGTAGGATACAAATTCATTATAGTTCAGACCGGGAGGATTTTCTGTTGGAATTTTAATTAGCTGCCTAAGGCTATCTATAATTTCTTCCTTATATTCGTTTACAATTTTATCTATTTTATCCAATATCATTCTAAATCAAAGAAAGAAAGAGACTATTGAATATTAAAGTTAATGTTTTCATAGTTTTGTTAGTCTTAGAATGCGCTCTTATTCTGTTTAAATTTCTTGTATAATGTACAAGTCAATCGATCTCAATATTTAAATACCGTACAAAATGTCTAAACTATATGGCATCAGTTAAAGGTAACCCTGAAATATATATAGCTAGATTAGATAGGTTACCAGGCTGGGGATTAAGTTACATAATATTTTGGGCTCTGGGATTTAGTTTCTTCATTACTTTATACGATGTAATAAATGTGGGTTTTGCATTACCTTATATACCATTTATAACTTCTAGCTCAGAAGCATCGTTAGTTGCATCTTTAGGACTTTTCGGATACGTTGTTGGAGCTCCAATATTTTCCTTTCTTTCGGATAGAATAGGAAGGAAACCAGCAATGGTCTTTACTTCTTTCCTTATAGCTATAGGAAGCTTTGGTGACGCTTTCTCTGTTAATTTTCCTATGTTGTCATTATTTAGATTTATAACTGGAATGGCAATAGGCGCAGATCTAGTTCTAGTAATGACATACATAGCTGAGATGTCGCCTGCAAAGAAGAGAGGGATATATTCCAATATTGCGTTTATAGCAGGTTATGCTGGACTCGGTATAGGCCCATATATAGCAGCCGAAGTCGTAACTACTATACCTAACATAGGTTGGAGAATAGTTTTCATGATAGGCGGTATATTAGCAGTAGGGGCACTGCTAATAAGGGCATATGCACCAGAGAGTTTGAGATTTTTAGCATTTCACGGAAAACTTGAAGAAGCTGAAAAACTTATCTCTATTATGGAGGAAATTTCAATAAAAAGATACAAAATTGACAAATTACCCGATCCAATTATAATGAATTATAAGCCACCAAAAGAAAACCCTTTAAAAATATTATTAAAGCCAATATATTTAAAAAGACTTATAGTGCTATTTTTTCTATCCTTCTGGTTTTACTTTATAGATTATCCTTTCCTAGTATTAACTCCTACATGGTTGAAAGCAAATTTAGGTTATTCGTCCTCTCAGCTAAGTTATGCAATATTCTTATTTGGGTTATCTGGATTAGGAGTAATATTAGGTTCAATTATTCTGAGATTTTTTATAGACAGATACGATAGAAGGAAGCTCGCAATAATAGATGCGTTATTTTATATGATAGGTGCAATAATAATGTCAATAGGCGCTGTAGGTCATAATTTCACTACCTTCTTTATAGGTTCATTTATTGCTGAAACTATAGGAGTGGGTTGGTTTAACGTCTACTACCTCCTAGACGTTGATAACTTTCCAACCATTGCTAGAGCAACTGGATATTCTCTAACAGATGGAATAGGACATTTAGGAGGGGCTTTAGGCTTATTAGCGCTTTTACCCTTAGCCAACAGTTTAGGTAATATAAGCGTCTGGGGAATTTTATGGATTCCTGCACTCATCATGGGTGGACTTACGTTAATTTTTACTCCTAAGACTACTGGATTCAGACTTGAAGAAGTTAATGAAAATAAAATATAAAAACGAAAATTACTTTCTTAAGTGAGATGAAATATGGAGAAGAAAAACGAGTTCGATAGACTATTGTGGAATCCTGATATAGCTCCGGCTAAAGTTAAAAACTGGGGATATTTACCCTTACTCGGAGTTTGGGCTAGTATAGCAGCACCTAATTCAATGCTAGTAGGAAGTGTAGGGATTCTTTTCGGATTTAATATAATCCAAGTGATACTAATTTCTCTTTTAGGTGATTTAATAACCCTTGTTCCCCTAATTATACAAAGTCACGGTGCAGTAAAATACGGCTTAGCAGAGCCTCAGCTCGACAGAACAAGGTTTGGAATATGGGGTACTTATATTCCTTCTTGGATTAGATTCTTTGTTGCAATGGGCTTCTTCGGAGTTCAAACTTTCCTAATTACTGAGGCAACTGTAGGAATAGCATTAGAGATTGAAGGTAAAGCTTATTTATTGTCTAAGTATTCAGCGGTTACTCCCGAAATTCTAGTCTCAAATTTTCCTTGCCTATTCTGGGGAACGTTTATTATTATCATCGTGGTGCAAACCATAATTCTATTATTAGCTAAACCAATTAAAGCTTCACCTTCATTAAAAGTGCTAGGTTATGTAATGCCTATAGTTTCGATAATATCCCTAACAGCAACCTTTTTGTATTTCGTTTCCCTTTATCCTAAGGCGTTAAGTATAGCTTTTAACCAACCTTTTAAACCCATAAACGTCTATGATCTTTCAATACTTCTCATATTTCTTACTTCTAATATTCATGCTACACAAATTATTAGTTGGCCCGATATAATGAGGTTCGGAAAATCTTTCAAGCATATGTTAGTAGGACAAGTAGGTTTACCAATATTTTATACTCTCGTAGTAGCTTACGGTGCAATAATGTCTGCAATAACTAAGGTAGTAACAAACAGCGTGACATATGACCCGAGCCTATTGGTGGTAAGATTCATTACTGAGCCATTAATAGCAATTTTAATACTCTTAGCTTATTCATTTACAATGCTTAATACTAATATTTTCAGTAACGTAGTTCCACCAGTTTATGATTTGAACAATACATTCCCTTCAAAGCTTAGCTGGTATAAGGGAACTATAATAGTTACTTTACTTGGAATAATGATAGGTGCTTGGTCCTTATATCTAAAGGGCGCATACGTTTATTTTAGCACGTGGATAGATGATATTTCAGGCTTATTAGGCCCAATAGCAGGAATAATAGTAGCTGATTACGCTATATTGAAAAAATTTAACATAAAAGTAGAAGATGTATATAAAAGACTTGGAGAGTACACTTACTACAAAGGTTTCAATATAAACGCCATTATTGCTCTGATTATCCCATTTTTTATAGTGTTCGAACCACTTTATGGACCTAAAATACTAATTCTTGAGTTGATGAAAGATGCCTCATGGATTTCCGGTTTTTTAATATCATTGGGAACATACTTATTACTATGCAAGATAGTGAATAGAAAAATAATAAAAAGAAACTAATCTTTTTTACCATTTTTATGTCTAATAATTACTGCTAATAAGAGAGCAATAAAACTAGGAAGAGCTATAGCTAATAGGCCGGCTTTTTCAAAACCATAGCTCTGTATAAGCAATCCCATTAAAGGTGCGCCGAATATAGCTCCAATATTAAAAGTGAGAAACATAAAGCCGGTAACGGAGCCTACTACCTCGTCTGGAACTATATCTTGTGAGAAGGATATTACGCTAACTATTAAACCGCCATATCCTGCTCCCCAAGCGATAGTAAGTAAAACCATTTGTAAATATCCTGTATAACCTATAAATAATCCTATTGACGCTAAAGTTAATATCATACTACTCGAGATTAAACTTATTTTTCTACTTACCTTGTCGCTTAGAAGAGCTATTGGAAGTAGAAAAGCTAATTCTCCCAATCCGTTCATTGAAGCTATTATTGTAGCTTCAGACTTGCTCAAATTTAAGCCGTATAATAAGTAGTCGGAATAATACCCTAGGAACGCAAATAAAGCTATACCAAAAGATAATATAATTATACTTAGAATTATTGTGTTTAAATTTATAATTTTCCTAAGATCTATCCTTTCTCTTACCTCCTCCCTATAGTTAACTGGAACAAAATAAAAGAACAGTGCCAAGCTTATTATTGACATAATTCCAGAGATTAAAAATGGCAAACTAAAATTAGGTAAGAAAGGCGATATTACGTAAGGTGCTACAAATAACCCTATTCCAAAGGCAACGCTATTAGCTCCAATTCTTAAAGCTCTTGTAGTATTTAGCAAATCTCCTGCAAAAGCCGCAGTTGCTGGTTGAAAGATTCCGACTCCTACGCCTACTAAAAACCTATAAATTACTAGTTCTATTCCATTTGATACATATCCAGTTAATATAGTAAATATTGTAAAAAGCCCTACTGCAGATACTATAACGTATTTGGGTGATATTTTATCAAACAAATATCCTCCTACCATGCTAAAAACTGCTATTCCTATTGCAAAGACTGAGGCAGTTATGCCTATATATGACTGGCTTATCTTAAGCGTATTTATTATGTACGGAGAAGCGAAAAAGTATAATTCTGAATCATAGGCTTCAAGAAACCAAGGTATTAATGCAAGAATTATCATTAATATATAAAATTTTCTATTTTTTCGAACTAAATTCTTAACCGATTCACCGTTCCTCATAACAGATCGCATAATATAAAATTAACCTAAATTTAAATATTTATCATCAACTCTCTGCCAATTACTTAAAATATAAATAAAAAACATATATAAGCATGTAAAAGTGGTTATAATTATGCAATATGACGTTGCAATAAAAAACGGGAACGTATTTACCGGTACAGAATTCATAGGTAAAATGAATATTTATATAAGCAATGGTAAGATATCTAAAGTTTCTAAAGAGGATCTTAATGCAAAACAAGAAATAGATGCTAAAGATATGTTAGTAATGCCAGGTTTAATAGATGCGCATATGCATATATCTGGGCTTAAGGGAGGTAGTTTATTAAAAATTATGTTTGAAAAACCAGAATATAGGGCATTAAGAGCTACTAAATGGTTAGAGAAACTACTATTGGCTGGATTCACCACGGTGAGGGATTGCGGAGAACCTATAAGTATCTCTTTAAAAAGGGCTGTCAATGAAGGATATATAAAAGGGCCTAAAATTATAGCAGCAGGGAAGCCAATAACTCAAACCTTCGGTCACGGAGAGTTTAGCCATGATATACCTTTAGAATTTTCGATTTCTCTAGGATTTTCAGAAATATGTGATGGAACTGAGTCGTGTATCCATGCGGCTAGAAAAGTATTAAGGGATGGATCCGATTTTATTAAAATATTTGCGACGGGAGGAGTATTGTCTCAAAGAGACAGACCAGATATGCCACAGTTGTCTTTTGACGAAATAAGAGCAATAGTTAATGAGGCAGAAAAAGCTGGAACTTACGTTGCAGCTCACGCTCATGGAGATAAAGGAGCAAGAATTGCTATAGAGGCTGGAATAAAGACGTTGGAACACGGAAGTTTACTTAAAGAAGACACGTTAAAGCTAATGCTGGAGAAAAACATCAGCTTAACGCCTACGCTGACCATTACCGAAATTATATATAAATATGGTAAAACAATAGGGGTTGACGAGTGGGGATTGGAAAAGATTGTTGAGGTTAGAGAGAATTTGCACAAAGTATTAAGAAAGGCAAAAGAGCTAGGAATAACTATTATAACCGGTACTGACATGGGCTTTGAGACCGGTTTGGAAGATTACGATATAGGTAAAAATTGGACTGAGATACTACTTCTAACTGAAGTGGGTGGTTTATCTAATGAGGAAGCCTTAAGAGCTGCAACGTATAACTCCGCTAAAGCATTGGGTTTAAATTCTGGTTTAATTGATGAAGGAAAAGATGCTGATATAATAGTTATAGACGGGAATCCTTTAGAAAATATTAAGGATGTATCTAAAGTGGTTCACGTGATAAAACAAGGTAAATTAGAAGTTTTAGACGGCAAAATAATTAATAATTATTAAAACTTGCATTTAATTTCTATCTTATTTTTATCCATATATATTGACAAGTTCTTAACGGCAGTAATAAGGATAAATTTTTGATATGGTAAGATATTTAGTCTAAAAGTTAAGTTTTGATATGTTCTTGAATTTAATATTTTAATGATATTAGGTAACCTAAAGACTATTGATGGTAAGACTATATCCATTATATCAAAGGTATACTATGATAAAAAGCTAGGGAAAGATTTAGAAGGTAGATTAGTAATTCCAGGTTTTGTCGATTCTCATGCACACATTGATAGCAATTTTTTATTAGACGTATGTGAGCCAGGAATAGTAGAAAATATGCCAGCTAATTTGGCTATTCTGGATGCTAAATCCCCCATTGACGCTGTAAGAAAATTATCTCCCAATCGCTTAGTTATAAGTAATGGTAAGCTGGTTCATTCTGGAGGAATTTCTTTATAAACCATGTTTATATCTATTCCTCTTGCTTTATTTCTTAAATATGCTATTATATATGTTAAAACGCCACCTATAATGAGTATAATTGCAAAAATTAGCGTTATGACGTTAATTGATCCATTACTCTCCATAAAGCCGAAAAGCGGATTTGTGGAAGCTTGGTAATCTAAATATGCAAAATACCCCGTTGATATTATGGATGCTACTAAAAGTAAAATTTTATTCTTAGTAAGCCCATATTTTACTCCAGCTATACTTACTATTAGAAAATAAGTAGCACCTATGAAGGTTGTTCCATAAAGCGCTAGGGCACCGTTAATGGATATAACTGGTAAAATTAAAAATAATAATGTTAAAATTAAATCGAATAAATGTGTATATACTGGAGAACCTCCTTGGTTCAACTTAGTAAATATTTCTGGTAATACTCTATCAAAGGCTAGAGCAAATATATACCTTGAAAAGACCAAGACTCCATAAGATAATACTAATAACTCCCAACTCATTAATCCAATACCGAGTATCCACTCCAGGATGTAATTATTAGAAAGTCCAATTGCTACGGACCAGAAGTTATATACGTAGCCATTATTAATAAATTCATACGTCGTAAAGCAATATCCACCTTCATAGTATAGAATAAATAAACCTAAAGTTATTATAATTCCAGTAAATACTAATGCTAGCAAAATATTATAATTTACTATTTTACTGCTCTTAAATTCTGCAGATACAGCAGGACCAGCCTGCATCCACGGATATGCAAATAAAGCCAAAACTGGTAACATAGCAAGCGTCGATGCCCATGAAAATCCTGGAACATAATAGGAAGAAGGGGGAAGGGATTTAGTGGCCTTTAAGAAGGGTATTATGGCAGTTTTAAAATCTCCCATATGAATAACTAAAATTATGAAGGCCAAGATAGTAATGGATACAGAAATGATACCAAGTGAAGTTATAACACTATATCCCCATTTTGCCTTAAAAATATTAATTGCTATAAATACAGTAAAAGCTATAGCGCCGATTATATAAGAATAAATTGGAGATACGATTATGTTAGATAATGATAGTAATGACGGAATAGAGTTAATTTCTCCTATTAATTGTAATACACTCTGAACTGCAGAAGAAAAGAAGAATGCTGTTAACGCAAAAAACGCAGCTGACTGAAACATTAGTATCATAGCCATTACGGCACCTAATGGTCCGTTTAGAATTCTTGATATCCATATATAGTCTCCACCAGTTCTCTGTATTTCCTTGTTTAATAATGTGTATACTATTAATTGCGGAATAGCAAAAATAAATCCTATAATTGAAGTTACCCATAGAAGAGCACCTGGCTGATCTAATGGAGTTACTGCTGTAAATAATACAAGACCAGCCGACATATTACCTATATTAAGCATCACGGCATCAAGTAAACTAACTTTCTTAGTTAAACCTGACGAATTTCTTACAAATATTAAACCTTTATTAGACATAAGATAATTTAATGTATCCATATTATAAGGTTTATTAGTGATAAATGTAAAAACTTTTTAAACACAAGAGAGCACAGAATATTATAAAGAATATAATATTATTATAATAGAATATCCAATGAGATTACTGCATTAGAACATACCAAAAAGTCCTTTAAATGTAAAAGTTATATACTTCGAATTATCTTTTAATTTATGTTAAATGAGACAGAAATACGCCTAAGACTAGGTTTTTTATTGGCAAATTCATATAGAAATATTAAGATAACTGAAATTAATGGTAAAACGATTCATGTCCTTAGTGGAAATTATATGGTATTTCTTGATAATAATGAAGCTATTCAATTATTAGTAAATAATCAGCCATACTTCGAAATAGACAGTGCACACAAGGAAGTTCCTATTCCATCTGGTATTAACGAACTTACATTAGATTCTGAGTATACAGGGAAAATAGCATTTGTAAACAAATTACATAACGCGTATAAATTATGGGTTTATGGTGTTACTGTTTTAGAAGCAAGTAAATATATTTATAGAGATAAGCTTTTGGAAATCTTGAGCAAAACTTTATCACTAGTTCCTTTCACTTCTGTATCTAGATCTCAACTACTTGTCGCTTCTGCTGTTTGGAAAGATTTTCCTAGGCATTTCCTATATTTTTCTAATGATATGAAATATGAAGAGGGAGGATTTGATGATGATAAATACCTATATGCCCTAGAATATTTAAGGAAAGAATTATCTAATCTAGGCTTAGGAAAATTTGGTAAAATTTACGGTATCGCCCACGCTCATATCGATGCAGCATGGTTATGGACGTTTGATGAAACTAAAAGGAAAATAGTAAGGAGTTTTTCTACTGTACTTACACTCATGTCAAAGTACGATTTTCAATTTATTCAAAGTTCGGCTTTGTATTATTCCTGGATCAAGGATAATTTTCCCGAATTGTTCAATTATATCAAGAGGAAAGTTGCCGAAGGTAAATGGATTTTGGGTGCCGGTTGGGTAGAGTTTGATACAAATCTACCTTCTGGTGAGTCTTTAGTTAGGCAGCTTTTATATTCCCAAAGGTTCTTTTTTGAGAATTTTGGTAGATTTGCCGAGGTTTTGTGGTTACCTGATTCTTTCGGATTTTCTGCCCAATTACCTCAGATAATGAGATTATCTGGTATCAAATATTTTGCTACCCATAAGGTTTTTTGGAACGACACAAATAAGTTCCCTTACTCAGTTTTTAACTGGGTTGGCATTGATGGATCTTCTGTTACTGCGATAGCATTTGGTAATGGCAGGGGTGGTTATAATTCAGACTTTAGTGTAGATTCAATTTATGAGCAGTGGAATAACTGGAAAGATAAAGATCAGCCAATGTTATACTCGTATGGTTACGGTGATGGGGGTGGAGGGCCGACGGAGGAAATGCTAATTAGAGCAGAGGCAATAAATTA
Organism: Acidianus ambivalens; assembly: GCF_009729015.1. Lineage (NCBI taxonomy): Archaea > Thermoproteati > Thermoproteota > Thermoprotei > Sulfolobales > Sulfolobaceae > Acidianus > Acidianus ambivalens. Next base: position 1,615,343 of record NZ_CP045482.1, read on the forward strand.
CCTACCAGTATTACCAAAGGTAAACTTAAAGGAAATTCCAAAGTACGAGCCAAAGGAAATCTGGAAGGGAGAAATATATTTGGAAGCACATAGAGGAGTTTATACTTCTCATTCTAAAATGAAGTATTTACATAGAAAGGCGGAAATATATTTAAGAGAAGCAGAATTATGGAGTACTATAGCCGGAGAAAAAGTTGATTTAAAACCTTTATGGTTAAATTTGTTGAAGTCTGAATTTCATGATATTTTACCGGGTTCAGCAATAAAAGAAGTTTACAATGAAGTTTATAAAGAACTAGAGAATATAATTCAAAAATGTGAAGAAATCGTATTAAATTCTTTAAGGAAAATATCTGGTGAAGGAGATAAAATAATAGCTTTTAATTCTCTTTCTTGGGATAGAGAAGATTATGTAATATCACCTTTTGAATTGCCCAATAGTCAAAAAACGGACGAAGGCTATTTAGCTAGGATTAAAATACCTTCTATTGGTTATTCAGAATGCAATCCAGAGAGAGTTGATGATAAAGTAAGAATAAATGGCCTAACGTTAGAAAATAGTATTCTAAAGGTTTCTTTAAATAATGATGGCGATATTATATCAATTTATGATAAGGAAGTTGAAAGAGAACTATTAAGTAAACCTAGTGAAATAATTGCATATGAGAATATACCGGTTTGGGACGCGTGGGATATTGAACCTTCCTTTAAGAATACAAGTTTTAAAATCAAAGCTAATTCGCACGAGATAGTAGAGAATGGCCCGTTAAGAGCTTGTATAAAATTTAATTATAAGTTTAGAAATACAGATTTTTCTAAACGTGTTTGCCTTTATGCTAAGGATCGTAGAATAGAGTTAAGATATAATATGAAAGCTTATGATAGAGAGTTATTAATTAAGGAATGGTTTTATTTCAATTTAAATACAGATAATGCAACTTTTGAGATACCCTATGGAGTAATAAATAGGAGCACGTTAAGAAATACTAGCTTTGATAAAGCAAAGTTTGAAGTACCATTTAATAAATGGTTAGATTTATCTGAAGATAATTATGGAGTTACAATAATTTCTGATACTAAACAAGGCTCTACAGTAGAATTTAGTAGTGTAGGAATTTCTCTTATTAAAACGCCATTATATCCAGATTATGAATCTGATTTTCTAGAAGAAAATAGCTTTAAAATATATATTTATCCGCATTTAGGTGATTGGAAAAAAGCCCAGACATTTAAGAGGGCTTATGAATTAACCTATCCTATCTGGGTAACAAAGGGTAAAGGCGGTTCAATGAGCTTCTTAGCTTCTGATTTAATAGTAGAGGCAATAAAACCAGCTGAAGATAGAGATGGTATAATAATCAGACTTTATAATATTTATAACGAAAAAGGTAAGGCAAAAATAAGGCTTTGGTATGAACCCAGGGATGTGATTTCCACAGATTTATTAGAATCAGATAAAATTAAAAGAAAAATAAAAATATCCAGAAATGAGATTGAGATAGAATATAATAACTATGAAATTATAACGCTTAAAATTAGTTGAATAATGTTTTTATAGTAGATAAGCTAACTCTTTCTTATGTTATTAGGTGAGAAAGATTATGCTGGAATAATAACTTCTATGAAGAATCATTACGAGATTCGAGGCTCATACTTATATGAAAGGCATACATTCACTCATTATAAAAATGTTAGCTCATCTAATATTACCGGTTATTCTGATACAAGACTCGTTTTTTCTGATGATGCAAGCATTATATACTATAAAATTAAAGTCAGATCAACAGATAATAATGTTGTTTCGAGCAATATGGAAGTAAGAAAATTCGGTAATAAACTTCATTTTTATATATACTCAGAAATGGAGAAACCGTTTAAACCAAAGAGCAAAATTACAACAGATGTAGAACTTATTATTTACGATAATGGACTCAGAAATCTGGCAGAACTCATAAAAAACAGAAAATTGTATTTTATTGAAAACTCAAATTATCCAGTAGAGAAATATATGGCTACATTTCAATTACCTATTATTAACTTAGATATCGATTTAATAAAAAGTAAAAATTACACCCCAGGTGAATTGCCTAAGGAGTTTATTGTTGTCAAGGACTATATAAAGATATGTAATTTGAATAGTATTATGATTAAGACCAGTTTAGAACCAAAAGTAGGATATTTTTTTATAATTAAGGGAAAAGAATATGATTATTCTTACTGATAGACAATTGGATAAGAAATTTGTTAGATTTCTTTTAGATACTGGAGTAGCAAAGAGAACTTCTCTAAGGTATATTACAATTTATGATAAGTATCCGGTAATATTTTATAGCGCATCAATGATAGAAAATCAAAATTATGTAGAGTTAAGACTAAAAGGAATAATAATGTCTAAAAATGAAGGAGAGATAGAGTTAATTCCACCAATGGGTGTAGTGTCAAGAAGTAGAATAGTCGAAGAAGGTGTAAAAATAACAATAGATGACCAATTTTTTTATATTAGAAAAAAAGTTTATGCCTCTAATATTAATATTACTGATAAAATTTTATATTCAGGAATTTGGATTAAATACCCTACATATATTTTTACAATGAGCTGTAAGCTTAAAGGTTTAAAATTCTATTTCTCGAGAACATCTGATATAAATAACTATCAAACATTATTGTCATCTCCAGATAGAGTAATTAACAAACCTTTTATAAGAATTTTAAAGGTTCAACCTGGTGTATATCTCTTAGGAACGTATTAGTACTCTCTAAGTCTTGGGTCCACAAGTTTTCCTAAGCCTATTGACATCATCATTAAGCCTATTTCATAAATTATTATAATTATCATAGGTATTATTAAATTCCAAAAACCCAAAGGCGAATATATCGCGCCTCCTATACTTATTGCAAAATTTAATATTACACCCCAATTATTATTGGATAAAGGTAGAAAGCCAAAAGCATAAAGTGCTACTAAACCAAATACGTAAAACATCATATCTTGAAATAGATGTACTAAAATATATGAACTCATTGGATAAATAATCTCTTTCAATATCCTAATCTTGCTCAGCCCAAGAATTTTTGCCATGGTAATGTATTCTTGCTTCTTTAGAGAATATGTAAAACTTCTTATAGCCTTAGCAAGACCAGCCCAGGAAAACATACTTAAAATCCCTGCTAATATTAATGGATTACTAGTATGAATTATTGTGGCTAAAATTAACGTTATTGGAAATCCAGGAAGTGTAAGTATTATTTCAAAAAAAGCATTTAACGCTAAATCTACGAATCTTCCCATAAAGCCAGCTAATAGTCCTAAGATTAGACCTACACCTATAGTTATTACAGATGCAATACTAGTAACTTCTAATATAAAAGGCGTGCCCCACACGATCTCTGGTAATAACGGTTCACCTTCATAATCTGTGCCAAATATATATAATGGGAAATGATTTAAGGAAGGCGGTTGAAATGCGTTAAATGGATTGGCTAGTGATGGAGAAGGGTAGGGTATTATCAATAACCCTACTGTGCCCATTAGGATATAAAATACAAATATTATAAAACCAGCAAAGAAAATCTTATTTCTATAAATTAATTTAAATAGTCTGTACAATGATATTACGAACTTATTCTTCACCGACCCTCACCCTGGGATCTAATATTCCATAAATTATGTCGGCTAATATATTGCCAATTATACTAATTATGACTATTACTAATAGAACACCTATAGCAAGCGGGTAATCCTTACTAGTCAGCGCAGTAGCGTATAAACTTCCTATTCCGTAAAGTCCGAAAATTGATTCTATGAAAGTAGCTGAACCTAGCAATAATCCAAAAGAATACATCAATCTAGTAAACGACGGAATTACTGCAGTTTTACCTATATAGTTTAGAAGTATAGTTCTGCTCTTAACTCCCCTAAGTTTAGCGTATCTTACATAATCTTCTTGTGAAATTGAGAAAGCAGCAGATCTAATACTTAATATCCAACCCGGTATCATTGGTAGTGAAAAAGATAAAATAGGAAGTGTATAATGATCTAGCATATTAATAATAAAAGGTAAATTAAAACCTGGGTGAACTCCTATTCCGTATGAACCACTTATTGGGAAATAATTATTATATATAGCAAAAAATAATAAAAGGATAATTGCAACAATATAATTAGGTATTGAATTAAATGCCGCCGACAATATGGTTATTAAACTATCTATTTTTCCACCAGAATACTTTGCAGTTAATAGTCCTATTAATACTCCAATTATATAAGATAAAATTAATGATGACGAAACAAGAAATACCGTATATGGAGTCTCCAATGCTATTAATTTAATTACTGGCTCATGATATATTAATGACCTCCCAAGATCTCCATGGAGTAAACCATTTATATAACTTAAATATGCTTGAAATGCGGTTTGATTAACATAATTTCCAAAAACTTCCCTTGCTTTCATTAGAGCATATTCCTTAGAATAACCTCTAGCCAATAGAGAGTCTATATATATTTGCACTGGATTTCCTGGAGATATGTATAATAATATATACGTTGCGGTTATTACAACATATATTGTAATTATAGCCAATAATATTCTTTTTATTATCCACTTAAAGAAGTCATTCATATCTAATATAATTCTCCATATTCCGTTTATATAAACTTTTTGAAGATTCATGTATTCATAATTATGGGAATAATATTGATTAATATGAAACTTTACCTTTTCAATTCCATATATAGTGTATATTATAGTTTATATATAAGCTTACTAGATTTGATTATGTGGAAGATGAAATTTTACAAGTTCAAAACTTGACAGTAAATTATAGACTTGAAGATAGTATAGTAAAAGGTATAGAAAACGTTAGCTTTGGAATTAAAAAATCTAGTATAACAGCAATTATAGGTGAAAGCGGCTCTGGAAAAACTACATTATTGTCTGCAATATTAGGCTTCTTACCTCAGAATGCTAGAATAAGTGGTAAAATAATATTTAATAACGAGAAAATTATGGAAAACGGAAAATATAGCAAAAAATTTAGAACTAATAGATGGAGACTTATTTCCTATATTCCTCAAAACGCAATGAGCGTATTATCGCCTCTACGGAAAATAAGGTCTCACTTTATTGATACAGCTATGGCTTATAATATACCTAAAGAGGTTGCGTTAAATAGCGCTAAAGAAATTTTGCCTCAAATAGGATTAGATGAAAAAATTCTAAACTACTATCCCTTTGAACTCTCAGGAGGCATGAAGCAAAGAGTTGTAATAGCACTCGCGATATTTTTAAGGCCTTTACTTACAGTTGCAGACGAACCTACTTCAGCATTAGATGTAATAACACAGAAGAAAATTTTAGACTTGTTAAAAAAGATCAATAATGAGCTAAATATAACTTTTCTTGTTTCTACTCACGATATCTCTGTTGCGAGTTACGTTGCTGATGAGATAATTGTGTTATATAATGGGCACATAGTAGAACGTGGTAGTAAAGAAGCGATAATAAATCATCCTCTTCATCCGTACACGTTATATCTATTAAGTAGCGTCATCAGCTTAAGTAGTAAAAATAAACTTATAAAGATTAGAGAAAAATTCATGGTTAAACATAATATTAATAAGAATCGTGGTTGTCCTTTCTATTCAAGATGTCCTTTTGCTACTACCATATGTAGTGAAGAATTCCCACCTAATATTAGAATTAATGATCACGAAGTTCTGTGTAATAAGCCTTTTGAGGTTGAGAAAAGTGTATACACTTGAAGGAAAAGATATTACTGTAATTTTTAAGACTAAAAAAGGAGAAAAAATTGCATTAAATAATGTATCAATTAGTATATCTGATAACGAAAATATATCTATTATAGGTGAAAGCGGCTCTGGAAAAACTACATTAAGTTTAGTTCTAGCAGGAATTCAAAAGCCCAATAAAGGTAATGTACTTTATAACGGTAAAAATGTATATAAGTTGAAAGGAAAAGAGTATAAGGAATTTAGAAGAAGTGTACAATACATAATGCAAAATCCATACTCCGCATTTAATCCATTTAGGAAAGTGGGTGATTCTTTCAAAACAGTAATATCAGAATATAAGCTAGCTAAGGGTAACGAGACAGATAATTTAATAGATAAATATCTGCAAATGGTAGGACTAGACGAGTCTATTAAAACTAAATATCCTCACCAGTTAAGTGGAGGTCAATTGCAAAGGGCTGCATTAGCTAGAGCACTCTTATTAAAGCCCAAAATATTGTTCGCTGATGAAGTAGTTTCTATGCTTGATGCTAGTCTCAGAATAGACGTAATTAAACTACTTAAGGAAATAAGGGAAACTTATAACATTTCTATAATTCTCATTACCCACGATATAGGAATAGCTAAATATTTTTCTGAAGATAGAGGTAGAATAATAGTTATGTATGATGGAAAAATTATTGAAGAAGGGTATGCAGAAGAGATAATAAAATCGCCAAAAAATGAGTATACTAAATTATTACTAGAGTCGTACCTTGACCCATTTAGGTGATTACATGGGCATTATCTCTTTAGTAATAACTTTATTAATTATTCTCCTTCTGATGACCTTATTTTCAATCGCATTTGCTGGTTTTTATAGTATAGATATATTAGATCTATTAATCATAATTCCTGCACTAGTTTTTTTCATTTATTTAGAATATAAAGATAGAAAAAGAGATTAAGAGAAAAAGGCATAAATTTGCCATAATACAAATAGTGGTGTTAGTATTATTGAAATTATTATATATAATATTAGCCAAATACCTTCAATTTTTAATGAATAAAATGATGGAAAGGCTGAAAGTAATATTCTTGGTATCGAAATAGCCGGTGTACCGATTATAAAAAGTAATGGAGATATTGCTAAAATGGAATAAGTAAAGTATAACCACTTATTATTATCGTTAAGCCTTATTATATTTATAGTTAATATAATAAAGAAAATTTCAAAACCTAAATTTCTAACTAACCAGTCCATTGGGCTTAAGCTTAAGGAGAGTATAGTCCAGTTTTGAGTAGTAAACCAGCCATTAAGTAGCCAATTAATTTGACATAGTGGTGTAACTAATTTCACTCCCCAAATTATTTTCTCTAGTTTAAAATAATAGAATGGATCACCGGTAGATAAATAATACCACGCAAATATAGAAAATCCAGATAGTAATGGAATAATAATAAATTTTAAGAATGATTTTTTAAGTTTAATAATAAATGAAGGTAGAGTCCAAGCTATACTATAAAATGTTGCTATAGCAAAACCCATTGCAATTGATGCCGACAAGATCTTCTCCTTCTTTAAAAAGTAAAAAGTCAATGAAACCGCTGTTAAATAGATAACATCTGAATAAGGAAGTGTAGAATAGATTATATAAACCGGAAACAGCTCCAAAAGTAATGCAGTTTTATAATTAAATGTTTTATATACTATTATTGGAAACAAATATCCGAATATATTTGTAACTAAAAAAGCACTAATGCAGTAGTTATTGAAAATATTATAGACTAGCTTGATAAGTAAAGGGTATATAGGTGGAAACGCAAATAAGCAAGGTTTTATATAACCATATTCTGCTATTGTTTCAAAAAGTATAGAATCCCATTTAGTAGTTATCAAGTAAAAGAAATTTGAACCAGAAATAAAATATATTGGAAGAAATACCAGAAGCTTCGCTAAAGTAAGAAATATAATCAGTTTTATGATATTAGATATTCCTGCCACGTGTTCCTATTTTGATATCATATTATTTTAACCTAACTACTATTTCCTACGTATTAGCAGATATATTATTATTGCTACGAGAATTATTATTATAATAGTCTCGGGCAAATTGTATGGTACTGTATGAACTATAGTCTTAGTGATGATAGATGTAGATAACACGGTATGAATCGAAGTTATATACGAAGTCACATACTCTGTTATGGTAGTAGTACATATTATAGTTACAGTGACTGTTATTGTTGTTACATTATATGGTTGCTGAGCTTTAATAATGGATGTAGGTAAGTAAGGGAATATGGCTAATATTATTAAAATCAAAGAGATCAAAATGACCCTATATTTTACCATAACTCGTAACCACTCCCATATTGTTGACCTCCAACATTGGCTCCTATTACTATTTTACCAAGTTTCAGAGGCTTTATTTGAATCGATGATGGTACACTCTCATATCCACTAAACCCGTTATTAGTAGGAGTGCATGTTTGAGGAGTAGGACCGTAAACGTATCCATGAGGCCATAGTTCGGAACTCCAAGGAGTTATTAACCAATTTGCAGTAATGATTTCAAATGCGTTATCTCCACTTATTTTGGATAAAGCTTCTTCACTTTTTGTAAAACCTTCTAAAATGCCTCCAATTGGTGTAGCAACTTTACCTGGATCAGTTAATTTAAATATTGTATATAATATTTTGGTTTGCCAATCAACTACATATAGCCAAACTTCATTTGTATTTTCTTTAGGAATTAATCTTATTCCTAGCTCATATAAGCTATCTGGTTTTGGTCTGAAAAGCTCGTTATTTACAGCAAAAGGTCCGCAACTTAATCCGCAGAATAACTGTGGATTAGTTGAACCAGCGGAAACATGCCAGCCCCATTCTGGATGATATCCTAAAGATACTTGATAAAAATATCCAGTAGAAGTAGTTAATGAAGGCCATATAACAATTAAGCAATCTAAGTCCTCTAATTTTTTCGGAGTTTTGATTATTATAAATCCGCCATAAATAGTCTTATTGGGTTGCGGGCTCTCAATTCCGTACTGCCACGAGCAAGGTGTACATATTACTTGTGACCTAGAAATAATGGAGGAGGGCAATTTATCTAATAATGTAACGGATACAATACTAGATCCTAACAATTTTATAAAATCTCTTCTCTTAACTTTCATATATAATGGTAAAATAAATTTAATATAAAACCTTTTCGTAAAGAAATATGTCTGAGATATTATAGAAATATATTATATTTCAAATATATAAAATAAAGTTTCCTAATTGATACTATATAAACTTATCTAATAAATATGCTTAGGAATTAAAGTGACTTCCTCGTAAAATTTATGAGCATTTTATGTAAAAGACGGTATAGACATCAATTATATCTCAAAATCATAGTATAGATAGTATTAATACAAATATATCACTAAATAATAAAATACAAATATATAAGTATTATATAATGACCTATTAAAATAACTTTTAAAAATAAATTTATCGAGCATTAACTCGTGAGAAGTAAAAATGTTATATAAAAAGAGTAGATTATATGCCTCAATTTTGGTAATTATAGTAATGCTAGGATTTTATCTACCTACTATTAATGGGTTCAATGTAATAACGCATTCCGCACTTACGGATAAAATAACTAATGGCACATGGGTTTGGGCACCCGAAGCTCCTCCTACTCCTGGGGGAATATATTGGAATTTCTGGTCACCTACTAATTTAGTTTTAGGATTCTTCCAATACTTACCATTGGCTGTTTATGTGCATAATGATCATCAGTTCATACCTATCTTAGCAACTAACTGGACGTGGAATGGAAACGAACTAATAGTAACGCTTAGACATCCATATTACTGGGATACAGTAAACGGACCAAAGCCATTTACTGCCTGGGACGTATGGACTACTTATATGATAGGAATAAGATTATTCGGATGGTACTCAAACTATGGATTATATAATGTAACTGTAATAAATAATTATACTGTAGCGTTTTGGTTTAAAGGAATTTATTGGAAAAACTTAGATAGAACGGCAGCTATAGTCTTAGCATCTTATATAGGAGCCCCATATTTCCAATTTGGTAAATATGCTAAAATACTGGCAACTCTAAATACGTCAAATTTAGCATTAAGCAGTTATCTAAGCAACCTAACTAGCTATATAGAATCTCTAAATGTAACTCCTACAAGTAATGGATTCTATTTCCCTAACGTCTCTAGTATTAACGACGAACTAATGTGCTGGGTAGCAAATCCATATTTCGAGCAGGCATTTCCTAACTCGTCTATAAAATACTATCCTAAAATGATAACTTATTGGTCCAGTGGTAACACTCAAACTTATAACTTTTTAGAAGGTGGTCTATTAGGCTACTGCGTTACTGCAATACCATATAGCATATACGAAACAATAAAATCTGAGGGATATATAATATACATGGCATGTACCTATGGTGGCGTAGGATTTTATCTTAATCCTCAAATATACCCATTTAATAATCCAATAGTAAGACAAGCTTTATACTATGCCATAAACACTACAGAGCTTGCTGAGGCATATGCACCAGATTACATATCTGGTCCAACTAATTTTGCTGGAATTCCTTCTGGTTTCTTACCAGAGTTCCAGAAAATGATTCCTTCATCGTTTTTCCAAGGTCTTAATAATTATTCATATAATTTACAAAAGGCTACCCAGTTGCTAGAAGAAGCGGGATTGAAAAAAGTAAATGGTTATTGGGTCTTACCAAACGGATCTCAGTTAACAATAAGTATTATAGTACCATCAGGATTTACAGATTTTGTCGCATTATCACAAGAATTTGCTACGCAGCTAAACGCTTTCGGTATAAAAGCGCAGGTTTATGAATTATCTACGTCCGACTTTTATTCAGAGTTCTTCAGTGGAGATTTTGAAGCAGCACCGTTCTTTACACCATTTACAGATACTATAGATGCGTGGAGAATAGCCAGCATAATACCACAACCGCCGTTTAATTTATCAAAACCAACATGGTATATCTATAATGGTGAAAATTATACAATAAATGTATCACAAATAGTTATTCAAATGCATACTCTACAATATGGTTCTCCTCAGTATATAAATGATACAGGAAAGCTTATGGCGTGGTACAACTACTGGTTACCTGCTATTGCTGATGTACAAAAAGTAGAACCAGTAGAGCTTAATCCTTATGAAGCAAACTGGAATGCTATATTATCTACTCATAATCAAACCTTAATATCTACAATCTTATTCCCATTTATAGCATACGACTTTGAATATATGGGGCCAGTAATAGGTTTGCTAATGGGCTATATAGTACCGCCTGGCGTTACTCCACACTTGCCTACCTATGTAAAGCCAACTCCTCCTACGACTACTGTTTCCCCCTCAGTTGCACCTAAATCTAGTATATTACCAATAGTTGGAGGAATTTTAGTAGTAATAATAGTAGTAGCAGTTGTATTCACCATAATAAGAAGAAGAGGTAAACCGGAGTAATAAAAATGGCATAAAAATTAAGGTAGAATATTTTTTTAATATAAATTTATATTATGAAATTGTTAATAATAATGTCTAAGCGTTAATAGTTAAAATCGTCTTATTATTTTCAAGTGTGACTATCATTATTTCGATCCAAATTGATAACGCTCCGCTTTAGTACTTGCGCGCCCTTATAAGAGTCTTCCCAATCAGTTCATTCTTCTGCGAGTGAATAATTCCTCCCTTGCTGGATATAAATATCATTCCTAATTTTTTAGTTATCTTAGGCATCATTTGAGAGTCATGGACCGCAAATGATATTTATCGATAATATTATTATACGCTAGCCTAAATACATGTTATACCAAAATTAATAGATAAGATATAAAAATTTATATATATCCAATTAGATCAATCTTCATGATACCTAGAATTAGTGAAAACGAATTATGGAATAGGCTCAATAATCTTAAAAAGAAAATGGCAGAACTAAATTTAGATGCTATTTATCTAACTAATTTATCAAATATATTCTATTTAACGAATCTATACATTTTATCTACAGAAAGGCCATTTGTATTAGTTATACCAAAAGACGGTGAAATCACTCTTATATCACCATTACTTGAAAAAGATCATATTGAGACGATGACTAAAATTATAGGAAGAAAATACTTCTATTTTGATTTTCCAGGAGAGCCTCACGTTATATTATTTATTAGAGATAAGATCTTAGACTTAGCTAAAGAATACAATATAAAGAGACTTGGAATGGATAATTTAGCTGGGGCTCCGTCTTATTGGGGATACTATGGTCCATTACTGTCAGAAATACTGAGTAAAAATGGAATAGAAATTACTTCAATTAAAGACCTTATTGAAGAAATGAGAATTATAAAAGGAGAGGAGGAAATTAATTTAATTAAAATGAGTGGTTATTGGGCTTCTAAGGCGATTGAAATTGCAATGAATTATATTAAACCTGGGAAATATGATTGGGAGATCTCTCTTGAGGCCAGCTTAGAAGCTAGTAAGAAAATTAAAGAATACTTTGGAGAAGAATATAAACCAATTAAGTCTATTTATCCATTAGTAGTAGGTTTCAGAGGCCAAGTGGGTGAGTACTCTGCATTTCCTCACGTGTTATCAACTTATAGGAGAATAAAGGAAGGTGACATTTTAGGCATAGGATCGGGACCAGATATAGGAGGATATTCTGCAGAATTAGAAAGGACTCTATTTGTAAAATATGCTAATGATACTCATAAAAGTATGTACGAGAAAATGATGAAATTAAGAGAAACTGCTCTAAATGCTATTAAACCTTATGGTAATATAAAAGATGTAGATAAAGCTGTTAGAGAAAAAGCAAAAGAACTAGGGGTTCAAGAGTACTTACGCCATCATGTAGGCCATGGATTAGGTATAGAAGTCCACGAAAGACCGTTTATTGACATAGGATATGATGGTAAATTCTTACCGGGCATGGTATTCTCTGTAGAGCCAGGAATATATGTTCCCGGCTTAGGAGGGTACAGGCATTCTGATACAGTCTTGGTAAGAGAAAATGGAATAGAATTACTTACTAAATTTCCAGATAACTTAGAGGAATTAACGATAAAATAAATGTGATGAATAGAAAAGTTTAAAAATGTGAAGAAATATTATTATATATGGGTAATAATACTAATAGCTCAATCTCTGAAATTATGGATAATTTACAGAAAATACCTATTTCTACATGGTTATTTCTGGTAATTAGCGCAAGCTACTTTTTTGTCGAGTACGATTTGTTTGATTTAAGTTATGTACTTCCAGCAATAATTAGTACTTTTAAGATACCCTCAACATTAGCATCACTAGCTTTAACTAGTACATTTATAGGAGGAGTTATAGGCGAGCTAAGCGGTGGATATTTATCGGATAATTTTGGCAGAAAGTTCATGTTAATAATTGGATTAGTTACATATTCAATGGCAACGATTTTATCAGCGTTATCAGTAAACATCCTTATGCTAATTATAACAAGATTCTTTGTAGGTTGGGGGACTTACGTAGATTTTAATTCAGTTGTAACTTATTTGGCAGAAATGTCACCTAAACGTTCTAGGGGCAAAATAATTTCTTACTCTTCATCGATAGGTATAGCACTAGGAGCATTAGTAGTTATTGTCGTATCTTACTTGCTTGCTCCAATCCCAAATATAGGCTGGCGTTTAGTATTTATACTAGGAGGTATCGTTGGCATAACGTTTGCGGTTTTAAGAAAAGATTTACCAGAGTCTCCTAGATGGCTAGAGAAAAAAGGGAAATTAGATGAAGCTAAGTTAACTCTAGAAAAACTTCATATAAATATTCAAGAACCATTAATACCTTCTACTTATGATAATTCTCACAAATCATCATTCTCTAACTTGAAAATATTAGTAGATAAAAGCCATCTAAAATATTTCCTTATATTTTTATTCTCATGGATTATGTTTTATTCTGCTTTTGATGGTGAAGGTATAACTGTACCTACTATATTGACAGAGCATGGCTATACATTAGCTTCAACGCTAAGATTCTTTGTAGTTTCTGGCAGTGTAGCATTTGTATTCTATATTATTTCAGCACTTACTGCAGAAAAAACTCAAAGAAAGTACCTAGCTGCATTCCTAACCGGTATTTTCATGGCAATTTTAGGTACGTTATATAATGCTATTTTAATATATATATCTTTAGCATCACTATCTTCATTAGGTGCATTTATATTTCCTTATACATACCTGCTTACAGTAGAGCACTTCCCTACAGAAGTTAGGGCAACTGCTTTTGCTTTTACTGACGGAATAGCACATTTGTTATTAGCATTTATGCCAATAATAATCCTAACGGTTTCGGCTAAGTACGGATTCTTCAGTACTATGCTTATATTAGCTGTGATGATGATAGTTGGTGGAATATTATTACTATTTACTAAAGCAACTACGGGCAAAGCATTAGATGAAACTAGCAAGTAAAGGAATTACTCTGGTGTTTCCAGCCCTTCTAGTAAAGGCTTCCCTTTCATATTTGGTATAAACTTTAAGAAGAACATAAATGCTATTAGTTAGGTGAGCAGTTTCATAGAAAAATATTTTCAATATATAATACCATATAATAAAATAATTACAAAAATACAAATAAATAAATTGAGAGATCATGTGGTATATGTATAATTACTATAGTACATCATATTATAGTAATATCCTACAAATTCGTTATATTGGAAGCAGTGAATGTATGGTTGTACAAGGAAGTAATCGTCTGGAACTGGTAGCCAGACATAAGGTGCTTCATTATATATTATAGAATATGCTTTTGCCGTTAGTTCCTCTTGTAATGTTACATTTGTAATGAACGGTAGAGTATTATACATTGACTGGAGAGTAGGACAGTTAAACCATGCATGATCTATAGCTCCAAACTCTATATCAGTAATAGGCATTAATTCTTGGAATACCGGATCAGGCCAGTCGGGGAACCAACCTAAATCAAGTAGTTGTGGACTGTCATTAGGTGTATTAAAGGACGGTATTACCGATGGTAACACGTAGTACACTGTTGTTGCTATTCCTATTTGACTTAAATCATGAGATATTACCTCGAGCTCGTCCTGCTCAAGTTCGTTAACCGGAGCTAATGCATATAAGGAAAGCGGTGGCAATTGAGTTCCAGAAGGATTACCTAAAACAGTACCATTAGGTAGCACAACGTAAAAATCGCCTATATATCCAGCTTCATTCAAGTAATGCATTGCTAAGGAAGGATCATAATTATACATGCTAAGATTAGCCGGATCATAATAACCCTTACATTCTGGTGAAATAGGGCCTAAGAACTCACAAGCTAACGGTTTACCGTTATATGAGAATATTGATAATAATGCACTGTAATTAATTGCATGCTCTATTGCCAACCTAAAGTTTGTAATATTGGTCGGGAACTTCTGAGTATTCATGGCAATAAAGAGTACCCCAGGCTCAGCACCAAAGTTGACGAAAGTCGCATTTTCTGGAATTTCGTTATATGGCGGCGTTCCTAGTATTTGTGATAAGTATGGTATTGATATATACGAAATCTGTGCTTTATTCTTTACGAAGTCTTCAACTCTATCATTATGTGTTAGACCATAGTCGATTATTATATACTTTATGTGTGCAGGCTCAGCAACTGCCGGAACATTCTTTCCAACAGCCCAGTAGTTCGGATTAGCTTCTAATTCAATCGTTGAGAATCCCGGACAGACCTTAACTATAACGTAAGGACCGGTACCATTCATTCCATGCTCATTGATATATGAATTTACGGAATTAGGAACTACTCCTCCGTGCATGTCAACACAAACAGGATTAACAATAGCACCCCACCAACCTGCTAAAACAAGGGGTAAATATCTATACGGTTCTAATGTGTTTATTTCTACTTCATATGGTCCTTTCACTACTATTGCTTGGTTTGGATAACTCATTATCTTCTGTATTGTAGCATTGTTAGCGTTGAAATGAGAGAGTATTGACGCTAGAACTTCTGCTGTCAATGTGTAGTTACCAACAGTGTGTAATCCCGTTGCGTTCTCTATTGCGTAACATACTCCCCAAGGTATTGCATAACCGCTAACTGCGTAAACTGTTGAGTTAAATAGTAAACCGATATAGTTTGCAACTCCCGGTCCTTGACCCATTAATATAGTCCTATAGAGAGAGAACCAAACAGTTGAAGCATTAACTTGAACGCCATCAGAGAAATGGATGCACTGTCTTAAATAGAAGTAGTAATTCTGATAGTTAGGAGTTGTGTAATTCTCGGCAATTACTGGAACTACCTCGTGGTAATTTGAGCCGTTAAATTCAACAAGCTCTTGAAAAACAGCAGTAAACAAAGGACCGTCCTGCACAAAAAATCCGGTTGCTGGGTCTAGAGCGTCTGGTGGTGCAGTTTGTGCGACATCTGTTAGTTCATTAGGATTAGGTGGAGCTAGAGTAATAACTTTGGTTACAGCATGGTGATAATGTGAAGTCTCAAAATAATATATACCGCCTGCTGCTGCAATAATTATAATTATTAAAATTATTATAGCACTAATTTTACTTAACGCCAAATGTTTTTTAGCATACATTTTCATCGACTTGATTTCTATAATGCATTAATTAAAATTTTACGCAACCTTATGCAATGCATGTCATCTCCTTGGATGTTTTATAGTCTATGGAGAATAATATTTAAATTTTACACAATATATATGTACTATGCTTCATTTATTAAATAACTTTAATGATATTGAAAAAATGGTAAATCTTGTAGTTTAGTTAGAATAGTACATAGTATTATAGAAATATATTAGATACCCGTCGGCCACGCTAAGTATAACGCCCTTTACGTATGGCTGAATTAAGTAATAAGAGCAAGTAACCGGCAACCATATATATGGTGCACAGTCGTAAATTATACTATACGCCTTTGCTACCATTTTCTCTTGAAGTGTTGTATTAGTAATGAAGGGTAGAGTATTATACATTGATTGTAAATCAGAATTGTTGAACCAAGCGAAGTTGCCCGAAGGACCACCGAACGCTATATCAGTTAACGGCATCATTTGCTGAAATATTGGATCTGGCCAGTCTGGAGTCCAACCTATCGCAACCATATTAGGAGTCGATTGAGGTGAAGTGTATGAGGATATAACTGAAAATAGAACATATTGAACAGAAACTGAAATTCCTATTTTAGCTAGATCTTCCGTTATTATCTGAAATTCTTCCTGTTCTACTTGTGTAACTGGCGCTAAGGCAATGATTTCTAATGTAGGTAATTGAATTCCGTTAGAATCACCTATTACACTGCCATTAGGCAATACTACATAGAAATGTCCCTCGTAGCCAGCCTCGTTCAGATAATGTATAGCCATGGACAAATTATAAGAGTATACAGATAAATTATTGGGATTATAAAGTTTACCATATTGAGGAGATATAGGCCCTAAAAATTCTGATGCCAATTCCTTACCATTATAGGAGAACAGCGAGAGCAATTGTGAGTAATTAATTGCATGCTCTATTGCCAACCTAAAGTCTGTAATATTAGTTGGGAACTTCTGAGTATTCATGGCAATAAATTGAACTCCAGGTAAAATACCTAGACTATAGAAAACTTGACTTTCATTAATCTTAGAGTAAGGATATTGATTAAGCACTTGACCTAAATAAGGTATTGAAACGTAGGATATTTGTGCTTTATTTTCTAAGAAATCTTCTACTCTATCATTGTGTGTTACTCCATAGTATATTTCTATAACCTTAATATGTGGTGATTCCGCTATTATCGGAACGTTCTTACCAGTTGCCCAATAATTAGGATTAGCAACTAATACAACACAATTAAATGACGGACCTACATATTCTATCTCGTAAGGGCCAGTACCCGGCATACCATGAGCATTTATGTAACAATTTGCTTCATTAGGTTGAACACCGCCATGTTCATCAATGTAAACTGGATCAACTATTGCGCCCCATGAATTTGCCATATCTAGCAAAAAGTATTTATACGGATGAAGTAGGTTAATTTCTACTTCATATGGTCCTTTTACTACTACTGCTTGGTTTGGATAACTCATTATCTTCTGTATTGTAGCATTGTTAGCGTTAAAATGAGAAAGTATGTAAGCTAATACGTGAGCGGTTAAATTATAATTTCCTACAGTGTGTAATCCCGTTGCGTTCTCTATTGCGTAACATACTCCCCAAGGTATTGCGTAACCGCTAACTGAATAAATGGTTTGATTAAACAAAATACAAATATAATCTGCTACTCCTGGAGGTTGACCCATTAATATAGTCCTATAGAGAGAGAACCAAACGGTTGAAGCATTAACTTGAACGCCATCAGCAAAGTGCACGCAAGGCCTCAAGTAGAAGTAGTAATTCTGATAATTTGATGATATTGTATAATTTTGAGCAATTATAGGTACTACTTGTAAGTAATTACTTCCATTAGGTTCTACGAGCTCTTGGAAAACCGCATAGAATAAGGGTTCTACTTGATCTAAAAAGTCTGTAGCAGGATCCAAGGAATCTGGAGCTACCGTTTGAGCTACATCCACAAGTACTGATGTATTAGAAGGTTTTAGAGCTATCGTAGTAGTAGTAACAGTTTTTTTAGATATTTGATTGTAAATTAATACTCCTCCTATTATAGCTATAATAACAATTAAAATTAGAACTACGGATGAGACCTTACTTAATGCTTTCATAGTCTATTCATTTTAGAAGTTTTATATAAGCTTAGTTGTTCAATGTGTTAACCAAATCTAATTAGGTAAGATAGGCAATTCCTACTTTTATCAAGGATTTATGTAGTTAAATAATATATTATAATATATTTAGGTTTATTACATTATTTTTGTAATAATCTTTATAATTCTCACTCCGTAGATAATATATGTTGTAATATGTTTTGGAACATACGAGCTCTCGCCTTTACTATTTGTAATAATTTTGATATTTACAGCTTCAATATTTTTCTGCATTAATAATTTTTCTTCTACACCTATGTATTTTAAGGTATACGATAATTATATAGAGATAAAAACAGGCAAAAATGAAGTATTAGAAGCTACAAGACTTAAGGTATGTTATGAGAATAACATGTGGAGAAATTCCAGATTAAAACCTTATTCCATAAAATTTACTGTAAACTATCCAGAAAAGAAATACGTTATGATAGGCATTACTCCAGAAGATCTCTTGAAATTATAAAAGATTTTATACAAGAATTTTGAAATAGAAATAAAAAATATTATTATAATCTAAACCTTGAAATATTTTTATATTAATCCTTCAGTCGTCCTCCTTATTATTTCTCTTATTTCCTCTTCTCCAAGACTATTTTTAATAGCTAAGTAGTGAAATGCAAGCCCTAGAGCTATGACGGGTATTAGATCTTCTGGGAACGGTATTATAGGATACATACCGAAACTGCCGAAATAGGATAAAACTAGACTGGCTAAGATTAAGAAAAGCATTAATCCTCCAGCCTTAGCCTCACCGCTGTTCCCATATTTATATGCCACAATAAAATCAAATAATGATACTGCAGAGAGTGTTGCGATGTAAATTACAAATCCTAGGTTATTTGTTGTACTTAAACCTGAAGTAAGGATATAAAATAAGGCAGTGCCTATCACTATTCCAAAGATATTAACCGCAAGGGAAGGTATTAAAATGCTCTTCTTAACGTTCCAGAACTTTCTAGTATAATAACCTATAAATATTGGAATTCCAGAAAATATTATCGTTACTACTTCAAACAATGTAATAAATCCAGACCAGTACACTATCAGCAAGGCTGAGATTGTGGATAAAGGTGCTATAACCTTACTAAAAGGTACTTTAAATTGCCTATTTACATCTGGGGCCTTCTTCCTTAATACCTCTAAGCTTACGCCTCCCATGATATAAGAGAACACAGCAGCTGAGGACACTATTCCTACTAACGCTATCCACGCCGGGAAAGGTAATAGGAATATAGACCCTAAAACTGTAACAGTTATTAAAGACACTACGGGCACTCTAGTTTTTCCCAATTTTAAGAATATTTCTGGAAAGTATCCATTGGACGCTAAGCCATACAGCACTCTCGTACCGCTACCCATGCCTACTAACGTTGTCCCGGAAGGAGATACTACCGCATCAATTAACAACAGTATTGCAAATGAAATGAATATTAGCCTTACTAGTCCGCTCACGCCTGCAGTGCTAAAAATTTCGTAGAAAGGCCCGGAGGATAATATAGAATTTTGAATTCCTCCCCAGTCTCCTACTTTTACGTTTATTGCACTCCAGTTTATTGCCCCTATAAATGCAACTTGAAGTAAGGTATATAAGACGATTGAAATTAATACTGCACCGACTACCGCAAACGGAATATCTTTTTTAGGATTTTTAGCTTCGCTACCGTACTCTATTGCCTGCCTAAATCCTGTATATGCAAATAAAATTCCGGTGGCGGGGATTGAATATAATACTGCAGCCATTCCATAGTAAGAAGTAGCTAAATTTGAAGGAGATGGAAATAGCCCACCGCCTGCAGTAAAGTTAGAAGGGTTATAATAGAAGGACAGTAGCAGAATTACGGCTACTGAGGGAATTATTAACTTCCACCAACCTACTCCGTGGGCTACTTTACCTAATATACTGACTCCTAGGTAATTTATTATAAAGAATAGAAATATTAATCCGTATGCCAATAAAATTCCATAAGTAGTTAAATAGCCATTAACTGTAAGCTGGGGAAATAGGCTTGAAAGATAGGTAACTACAGCGGTAGCTTCTATTGCAGGTACAGTGGCTCCTGCTGCGAAGTAACTCCAAGATATTATATAACCTAAAAGGCCGCCGTGAGTATAATGAGGATACCTTATTACGCCTCCCGATTTTGGTATTATTGAAGCTATTTCGGAATATGTTAACGCTATTGGAAGTAGCATTAAACCGCCTATTATCCAGGCTATTATCGCTGAACCCCCAGTATATGCTGCAGTATAGAGCGATGCGAATAACCAACCTGAGCCAATCACTCCTTGAAGTGAAAGGAACAGTAACTCAAGTTTATTTAGTGATTTTCTCATTTGAATATCTGTTACTGCTCCTAAATCTGGAACGGAAACTGCTTTTTTATCTCTCTTAAGGCTCATTAAGATCTTTAATAAGTTTGAATGGGAAAATTTAAATATTAATATAATTCTATAAATAGAGATAAATTAAAAGAATTTTATTTTTGAGATTGTTATAGAACAATTACTTTTAGAAAGTGTTAATATACTCTCGACTGATATAAAATAGTTATTAAAAACTAAAGGTAAAAGAATATAGACTATATAAAAGTTTTAATAATTAGGTAATTTGCATGTTGGATAAGTCTAAGGCTAGGGAATTTATGTTGGAGAGGAAGAGGGAGAAGAAGTTATCTTGGGAGGAGATTGGTAAGGCAATTGGTCGTAATCCGGTTTATGCTGCAATGTTATTATACGGTTACGGTCAAGCTACTGAGGAAGAGGCAGAGAAAATTGTGAAACTCTTGGAATTACCTCCAGAGTATAAGGATATATTAATGGAGGTACCGATGAGGACTCCAGCACAACCTTGGCCGCCAACAGACCCATTCATTTACAGGTTATATGAGGCAGTACTATTATACGGCCCAGCAATAAAGGACGTAGCACACGAAATGTTCGGAGACGGAATAATGAGCATGATAGACGTAATGATAGACGTGGATAAAACAAAAGACGAAAAAGGAAACGAAAGAATGATACTAAAATTCAACGGAAAATGGCTAAAATACGCAAAATGGTAAATAAAAAATGATAAACCTAGCTTACGGAATACCTGATCTTAGCCTATTGCCTACAGAGATTATCAAGGAAGCCTCGGCTAGAGTACTTAATGAAGAATACGATAAAGCGTTGCAATACGTTGATGCTCAAGGGATTTATGAAGTTAGAGAGGCTATAGCAGATTTCCTAAAGTTAAGGGGAGTGAGGGCTAGACCGGAAAATATAATATTAACCGGAGGTGCGAAAGAGGCGCTTTTCTTGCTTTCTTATTTGTTTAATGATGTTTCAATAGAATCCCCTACGTATCAAGGTTTTATAAGCATACTGAAATTTAAAGGGCTTACCAACGTTTATTCTGTACCCATAAGCGAAGATGGGATAAACGTCGAAAGCTTAGAAAAAATTGTTAGAGATCATAAATTTCAGTTCTTCTACACAGTAACTATAAATAATCCAACAGGGTACGTTACAACGGATTATACTAAGAAGGAGATAATAGAATTAGCTGAAAAATACGGATTTAGGATAATTGAAGACGACATTTACGGGTTCTTTTCGTATGAAGAAGACGTAAATACGTTTAGATCCTTTAGTGACTCAGTAATCTACGTATCTAGTTTTAGTAAGATACTTTCTCCTGGCTTGCGTGTAGGCTTTATTCTAGTTAATGATGAGGACTTGCTTAATAAACTAATAAAAATTAAGATGGAGGTAAACCACCAAATATCGTCATTAGACCAGTTAATAGTTAAAGATGTAATAAGGGATCCTAGATTCCTAAATAATTTGGATAAGGCTAAGAGGGCGTACAAGGAGAAAAGGGATTTAGCAATGAAGATAATTAGCGAGGAGTTCCCGGACTATATACAATGCACTTTCCCAAGAGGGGGTTTCTTTACTTTCTGTAGCGGATTTAATTATAGACGTTTGCAAGGAGTGCAAGTAGTGGGAGGTGATAAGTTTTACTTCGAAAAAGGGTTAGGAGAAGACTCTTTCAGAATGAGCTTCAGTAGTCTAAATAAAGAGGAGTTAGAGAGGAATTTACTGGAATTTGCAACTATTCTAAAGGAAATTAGGAAGAATTGATAGACTAGTAGATGCGAAATTTATTGGTCATTATATTTAAGGAAATTGACTTTTTCACATGCATTAAAAGGTAAGTCTCACAATCTTTTAAGCATGGTTTTCAGTTTTTATAATTATAAGATACCCATGAATGGTTTTTAACGTGAGTCAAAATTATTTAATAGAGGAGCGTAAAGAGGGAAAAAGAAAGATCTTCTTAATTATAATTATAATGAAGATTAATCATTTTTTATTTTTATGAGCAAAATTCTTAAATCTAACTAATAAAAAATTAAAGCTAAATGAAAACAATTTGCCCTTATTGTGGAATTGGTTGCGGAGTAGAGTTTGAAAAAGATAGGATAACTCCTACTAAATATATAACTAATAAAGGAATGATGTGTATTAAGGCTGCTTTGCTTCCTGACACTCTGAAATCTAAAAGGCTTATTAACCCTACATTGGACGGTAAGGAAATTGATTTGGACAATGCTTTAAGTGTACTCTCCACATATATTAGGAGAAATATAAAGAAATATAGTAAAAATTCTATAGCTTTTTACATGGGCGCTCAAATACCTACTGAGGATCAATATCTTTTTGTGAAGCTTGGGAAGGGATTTATAGGTACTGGAGTATTTGACTCCAATGTAAGGCTTTGCATGGCTAGTGCTGCTTACGCATTAAAGTATTCTTTCGGATATCCGTTGCCTACAGCTAATTACGACGATATAGATAAAGCTGAAACCCTATTTATAATAGGTGCAAATCCTGCTTCTTCATACCCAGTATTGTGGAATCAAATGTTGCATGCAAAAAATTCTGATAAGGATAAGAAGATTATTGTAATTGATCCAGTATTAACGGAAACCGCTGAACATGCAGATTATTTCATTAAAATACCTCCTGGTGGGGATATAATTTTATTGTATGGATTAATTTATTATTTAATATCTAAATCTAGAAATATAGATCAAATAGAGAATATTGAAGACCTAAAGAATATCGCAATGGCGTGGTATCCGTCAAAGGTTTCACAACTTTTGTCCATAGACGAGAAAGTTATTAGAGACGTTGCTGAGAGAATAATTAATACAAATACAGTATTTATGTGGGGCATGGGAATAAATCAGAGGAGTTACGGTACAGATTTAGGGATACTTATAGCTACGATGGCTATGCTAACGGATAACGTTTACGGAGAAGGTAAAGGAGTATTGCCGTTGACCGGACAGCATAATTCTATGGGCGCAAGGGAAATAGGAGCATTAGCTGGAATGTTGCCGGGTTTAAGATATGTAGATAACGAGGATCAAGTTAGGGAAGTCGAAGATTTCTGGCAGATTCCACGTTACACTATATCTAGAAATTATTATACAATAACAGAGTTTTACGAATTAATGGAGGAGAGAAAAATAAAAGTTCTCTGGATTATAGGTACGAATCCAGTAATATCTTTGCCTAGATCAAATAAGTTCAAGGAATTATTATCTTATGTTGATTTAGTAGTAACTCAAGACGCTTATGAGACTGAGACTGTAAGCTCTTCGGATATGGTTATTCCAGTTGCTACTTGGAGTGAGAGAGCCGGAATTCACACTACGGGAGATAGAACTGTATCTTATATGCCAAAGATACGTGAGTCAAATCTTAAGGCTGATTATGAAATTGCTAAGATAGTTGGAGAAAAATTAAACTTTAAGATGAACAGAGATATTAAGGATATATTTGATGAATTAGTTAAAATTACTGAAAATACACCAGTAGACTACAAGGGGATAAGATATGGTGAATTCAGCGGTTACAAGCAAAGCAAATATAAGCCAATAGTATTAAGGACAAAAGCTGTTGAACCTAATTATAGTCTACAGGAGGGGTTTGTATTAATAACTGGGAGATTATTAGCCTTATGGAACACTAAATATAGGAATAATCTCAAACTAATTATGATAAATGATATAGAAGAAGATGAAATGTTAATTTCTGAAGAAGACGCGAAAGAATTAGGGATAAAGACTGGGGATATTGTAGAAATAAGTACAAGGGAGAACTCGTTAATATTTAGAGCTAAGACCTCTAATAGATTATCTAAGGGTATTATCTTTGTACCTTTTCATTGGGGAAAAGCGAACTCTTTAATGGATTGGAAAATCGACAAAATTAGTAAGGAACCTGCATTTAAGGAAATTATAGTAAGCTCTATTAAAGTTGTTAAGAGCTAGATGTCAATTTCTTTGTTTCAAAATAATTTTTATACTAATCTTTGTAGATTTTATTATTTCTTGTTCTTATTGTTCGAGATAAATCTATTTTTAATAATAAGGGACAGCTAGAAAACAAGTTCCGAAGAGATGAACTTTCCTTATAGAGTATGAAATTCATTTATCTACTTCAAAAGAATCTATCATTATATTTAAAAATAATTTACGTTTATGGCCATAATACCTTTATACTTTTTCAACTGCTTGTACACTTATGAGCATAACCTTTAGAGATAAGTTTAAACAGTTTTACCCAAAAAGGTATGAAGGAATCTATACAAGTAGAGGAGATAATCCGTTAGTATCAATAAGAATAAGGCAAGGCATTGGAAGGGATCCTGCAAAATGGTATGCCAATCAATGGGAGAAACTGGCTGAAATAGCTAACAACTACGGAAATAAAAAGATACAATTAACTACAAGGGGTGATGTAGAACTTTATGGGATAGACATGAAAAACTTAGAAATAGTATTACAAGATCTAGAGTCGGTAGGTTTAGATCCTAGGGACTCTTGCGGAGCATCTGTTAGAAATGTAATACCTTGTCCTTCTCAGCTATGCCCAAAGGCTAAAGTCAATGCTGAAAAATTAGGACTATTTATTGCAAGCTTTTTCAGACATAATAAAGATTATGAATATCCTGCGTTACCTAAGAGAGTTAAAATATCCGTTTCTGCATGCGAAATCGGCTGTGCAACTCCAGCTATTATGGATGTAGGTATTATAGCTAAGGATAAAGATAAGTTTGATGTAATGATAGGTGGAGGAATCGGTGACCAGGCTTTTGAAGGAAAAACCCTCTTTACAGACGTGCCTCCAGATAAATTATTACCAATTTGTGTTGCTGTAGCAAATATCTTAAAAAGAGAGAAAGAAAAAAGAGGTTTTAAGCACGTAGTGGAGAGGTATGGAGAAGAAAAGATTAAGGAAATGATTATTCAAGAGGCAAATTCTATAGCAAACTCTTTACCAATATTTAACGAGGATTTGACGCCAGAAAAAGTTGAATTTGATAAAATTCTTACAATTAAACCTATTGGCGGATGGTTACCAACAGACGATGTTCCAGAATTAGTGAGAATTATGGAGGAAAATGAGGGTTACGGATATTTATTCAACACTCAAGAGTTATATATTCCAATTACAAAAAATGACATAAAAGAGAAGGTAGACATATTATCTCCATATCAATTATCAAATAAAATATGGGAAAAAGCGTTTAATGTTAATTCTTGTATAGGCAATGATTACTGTCCTCCTGCCCTAGTTCCAACTACCGAAATGGCCGCAAAGGTTTACGAAAGATTAAAGCAGGAAAATATAAGACTACGCATATCATTCAGCGGGTGTACTCATTCCTGTGGTAGGCATTGGATTATGGACATAGGATTCGGAGCTGTCGCTAATATGGGCAATGTAAGACTCAACATAGTAATAGGTGGAGGAAATAAAAATCTAGGTAAGCTGATCGGCTCTATTCCAGCTGATAAGTACATGGAAGTTACAGAGATTATAGTAGATATGATTAAAAAAGGCGAGATTGACGAAAATGACTTAGACTCTGAACTAATAAAAGAGAGATTAATGGAGAAAGTCCAAGGATTTGAAGAATTTGAAGAAAAACAAAAAATTCAAGTTAAGACCCCTTAGGGTGTGTATATGACAGAAGTTAAAGGTAATAGACAAGTAAGCCTCGTAGCAGGTACAATAGCGTTTTTCGCAGGCTTCGCTGCTGTAGCCTTATATGGAATTACCGTTCATAAGATAGAGCCAATACTTCACTTAAACATTGTTGAAGCAGCTTGGTTAGTAGCAATTCCACTAGTAACTGGCGCTTTCCTTAGAATACCCTTCTCAGCCTTAGTTGACACTTGGGGAGGGAGGAGAATAATATTTTTACAGTTAACAATCTCTATTATAGGAGTATTAGGAATAATTTCTACACTTTACAAGCTTAAATCTTTATCAGATTTAGAGGCATACTGGTTATTACTATTATTTGGAGCATTAGCCGGGACAGGAATCTCAATCTTCTCTTCTGGGATTACTTACGTCTCCTATTGGTATCCTGAGAAGAAGCAAGGTACCGCATTAGGAATATATGCAGGTTTAGGAAATACTGCACCTGGAATATTTACAGCTATCATTCCATATGCGCTATTGTCTTTAGGTTTAATAGGGGCATACGAAGGATGGCTAGCGTTCTTAGTTGCTATGACTATAGTATTTGTCCTTATTGGTTATGATAATTATTACCAACAATTATTAAAGAGAGGCTATAGTCAAGAGGAGGCTAAAAGTAGGGCCTTAGCATTAGGTCAAGAGGTGTTTCCTACTAATGCAAAAGCTACTCTAAAATATGCTATAAGGAAATGGCAAACATGGTTGTTAGTAACAATGTATTTTACAAGTTTTGGCGGCTTTGAAGCTTTAACAGAGTGGTTTCCTACTTACTGGACTAAATACATAGGAATATCGCTAATTGAGGCTGGAATATTAACTGGTATTGTATATTCATTACTGGCAGCATTAATTAGAGTCTTAGGCGGCTTTTTATCGGATAAATTCGGAGGTGAGAGAATATCTATAATGTCTTATACCATACTTATAGTTGGCAGTTCAATAATGATATTAGCCCATTCCCTCCCCTTCGCCATTACAGGTGAAATAGTAATGGCAATAGGAATGGGTATTGCCAATGCTGCAGTATATAAGTTAGTACCAAAATACGAGCCAGACGCGGTAGGTGGAGCTTCGGGCCTAGTGGGTGGATTAGGTTCTGCAGGTGGCTTAATATTGCCTCCAGTGCTAGCGTACTTTGTACTAATATTAGGAAAGATAGGATATTCCTTGGGATTCAGTGTTTATATTGCTCTTGGATTAATTTCACTAATATTCTCAGTAGTTTTATGGAACAAATATCATAAATTCAAAGATAAGATAAAAGTGATTGAGGCCACTACACAATCTAGTAATAAAAAGTTAACATAAAATTCAAATATTATGATATAAATTTAATTTTAAAACTCTATATTAATTTTTAAATATTCTAATCTGGCGGTATCTCATTAAATACTAAGTTGACATCAATACCTTGTCTATTCCTATACCACTTTGCCAGAATATAAGTTATAATTCCCAACAAGGGATCAATAGCTATTAAGATTAAAGTACCTAGCTCGTTTCCAGCAAAAACCATACTACCAAATAAGCTATTAACGTAACCGTACCAAAGCGTTACTACTATCGAAAGCCCCAAAATAATTGAGGCTAAAATTCCGCTTATCATTAATTTCAGTTTCTCATTACTAGTTAAGCTTACTCCTCTTATTCCTTTAAATCCTGCAACAGCTGCAGATATTGTAGCTAACAAAAATTGATAAATGAAGATTAGAATAACCAATCCAATTAAAGATACTGCTAAGTTAAGGTAAATTGTAGCATAATTAAAGAATATTGAAATTGGAAGTAAAACTGCACTAGCTATAATGGGCGTTTTAAGTCTAGGGCTTACGTAAGCTAATTTTTCTGGCAATAATCTGTCAAAAGCCATTGCTAGGATAACCCTAGAAGGTAATGCAAAATTTAACGGAATTGCCATAAAGATTGAAGCACTTAATGCCATAGTAATAATGGCAAAGAAAGGATAGGGAAGAGTTAAAATTCCAGTCCAAGCTAAAAATCCTTCTGATGGAGAAATTGGAATATTTCCCCAACCCTGCAATGCTACAAAGTTAAAGAACGGTATACTAATTGTATAACTTACTCCTAAGACCAGTAAAATAGTTATGATCGAGGCTATTAGATAGCCAGATATCATACCTATTTTTAAAGTCCTAGTTGCCTGCTTATATTCTCCTGCGAAATAGGATGGCCCAAAGAACCAAACGTAAACCCACATGAGCATTAAAACTGAGAAAATTAGAGTTTGTAAAGGACTTATGCTTGTGGAATAATAATTAAGCCCTTGTGAATAAAGACTTTGATATGTAGGACCAGAGAATAATGAAGAGAAGTGATTGAAAGCGTTACTATATACTCCAACCCCAGAGGATAACAAGAGGTAAGATATTAGTATTGAACCTAAAGTATCCATAATGGCTACAACGTATATGTATGTTGAAAAATATTTAGGTGAAAGAAGGCTTATTACCCAAAAGATTATGATTAACGCTGTAGTAAAGGGAAAGAAATAAGTAGTAGACAGACTTGTACCTAGGTTAAATAATGAGTTGTCGTGAAGGGAAAGTCCTATTATTTGTAAAGCCGGAGAAATGCCTGCAGTTACTTCCAACTGTGAGGCAATTGCTGCTATTAGGACGTTAAAGATTATTGTAGCATAACCTTGTATTGATGCAGGAATCGGACCTAATATCCTTGAAATGTAAATATATTCTCCTGAAGACCTAGGCACATATTCTGATAGGAATAAATAAACTAGAAAAACAGGTAATGCAAGTATTACAGGAAGTATTATGCCTATGCTCCAACTGGCTGAAGGTAGAGCCGGGGCGTAAAGTAGTGTATAATAAACTGATAATGGATTTATAAAAACAAATACTTTAGAAAAAGAATGTCTGGCATCCATTTGCCTTACTAAACCAGAAGACTCCCTAATGAAGAGTCCCTTTGACATATTAAGATTTATTGATAAATAGTATTTAATTCTTTCTCATATTAGTAGAAAAATATTTTTAATTTATAAACAAGATTTATGATAACTTTTTACCTCTTTATAGTGTCCCAGAATAAGTCCCTAAGTACTTTAGAGTCGTATAATCTTCCTTTTCTAACAGTGTATTTAACGTTGAAAGGATTCAAATCCTCTGCTGAATTAACTTTACCGAATATAGCAATGTCAGCTACGTAACCCTCTTTTAATTTCCCCGCATTTATACCTAGGCATTCTCCAGCTATAGAAGTAGCTGATGATAACGCTTTCTCCAATGACATGTACTTACTTAACAAAACAATCTCCTTATAATTCATACCATGAGGCCTCTCTGCTGAGCCAACGTAATCCGTGCCTGCGGCTATCTTAAGTTCATGTTCTACCGCAATCGTCATATCGTCTGTAAAATGCCTCCTTATTAGTTCTTCCCGCTTTTCCCTTATTTCCTCGTCAAGCTTAGATATCTTAGGGTTAACGTCGTAAGTTGCTAACGTTGGAATGTAACAAATTCCTTTCCTTTTTATCTCCTTTGCCAGGCTTTCTGTGAGACCTAGTCCGTGCTCGATTGTGTCAACTCCTGCCTCAATGCTGTTCGCTATTGCCTCTTCTCCGTAAGCGTGGGATGCAACTTTTAAGCCTGCTTTATGAGCTTCGTCGACTATTGCCTTTAAATCGTCAATAGTTAATGCTACCTTAACCTTTCCTCCTTGCGAAAATGCACCAGAGGCATAAACTTTTATTACTCCTGCTCCCTGCCTTATTGCCAGCCTTACTGCTTTTCTACATTCCCAAGGGGAATCGCAGTAAAAAGAGTAAGAAAGGCGTTGAGCCATGTCTAAAGGCAAATCCTTTGGGTCATCATTACCACCGGTTTCGGCTATTGAGTAACCTGAGGCTATAACTCTAGGCCCTATAATCGTCCCTTCTTTCTCTGCCTTACTTAAATAAACTGCAGATTTACTACCTAAGTCCCTTACGGTGGTAAACCCAGCTGATAAAAGCCTTATCATATCGCTTACGCTTCTTGCAGTCGATAATCCTTCTGAGGTTATATTCCACTCTAACACGTTGTCATTACTTACTCCAAAGAAGTGAACGTGTGCATCAATTAATCCTGGGGTTATGAAGTCACCTTCTATGACTTTTACGTCTGAAGTATCTATGTCTTTACCAACCTTGATTATTTTCCCTCCTTCGATTAGTACTACTCCTTCGTCCACTTTTTCTCCGTCAAATAACTTGCCTTTTATTGCTAGCATGTGATATGCATTTTTTCTCTAGTTATAAAATTTGCTTTATATTCTCTAGACTGTTGAACCATCAAGGCTTTTTCCGACTAGCTCAACTTTCTTAACTTCATGGCCTATTTAAAAGTTAATGTTGGCTAATAACGAGGTATAATTACCATAAGATTAATTATCTCCTTTACGCTATCATGCATATGACCTTTTCAATCGTTGTATACGACCCAAACGAGGAAGCTTGGGGAGTAGGAGTTGCAAGTAAGTTTTTAGCTGTGGGTTCTCTAGTACCTTGGCTAAAAGCAGGAGTAGGTGCAATAGCAACTCAAGCCCTAGCTAACCTTGAATTTGGAAGAAAAGGTTTAGAATTACTAGAGAAATACGACGCAGACAAAACCCTAAAAATTTTAATCGATTCCGATCCTTTAAGAGAGAGAAGGCAAGTAGGTATTGTAGATTCTAAGGGATTAGCAGTAGCATTTACCGGAAAAGAGTGCCATCCATATGCAGGGCATATTGTGGGAGATAAATTCACAGTTCAAGGTAACATACTGGCAGGAGAGGAAGTATTAGAGGCAATGGCTAAAGAGGCCGAGGGGAGAGGAAAAATATACGAAAGAATACTGAGAGCGTTAAAAGCTGGAGAGGATAAAGGAGGAGATAGAAGAGGAAAACAGAGTGCTGCTATTATTGTAGTTAAGAAGGAAGATGAGAAAAGCATTACAGTTAATGACAAAATAAACCCTATAAAAATAGGAAAATATGTGGACGTAAGGGTTGACGATCATAAGGAACCTATAAAGGAGTTAGAGAGAATATTAAACCTCTGGATTTCAACGTTCATAGATGAAGAAATGGTAAATGTATCCGATTATAGTGATGTAATTAATAAGGCGTTGAAGTCGTTGGGTTACAGCTCTTTAAGGGATTGGGTTGAGATAAATAATTTTGAGGCTAAATATACTGGGGATAAAATAGGCAAAACCGTACTTAAAGTACTACTGGATCAGGCTAATATAAAGGTTGAGACTCAATAATCTAGATTTTTCCCTAACTAACTTAGTGTCTTCATAAGTTTCTATATTCTCTCTCTTTAATTGCTTAACTATTTCATCTTTATTAATCATAATTTTTAAAGTGGTAAGAGGATTAAAAAATATTGCAGGAGATGTAAGTTATTCTTACCTAAATTATTCTATGCTCTCTTTTACCTTTGTATTAATGTTTAAGTTTTTTATATATAGGAGAGAATTCTATGAATATTTTATAATTAATAGTATTTAAAATGAGTTATGCTTTTATCCTTTATTAGGCTAACGAGATGAAAGCACTTAATCTTTTAGCTTATCCCTTTGTTAGAGAATTATGCTTATAATCAATCAGATCATTGCTACAATTGTTATTTTGATCTTTGCGTTTTTACTTTCATTTTTAATTTCTATTCTCTATAAGAAGAAGAGGAAGGAGGACAACAAATGATTATTCTTAGATATACTGCATATAATATACAAAGTGAGCGAAACGGATACTTCTAAATCAAATTTTGATAGAATTTTCAATCCCTCATTCTCTAATAGTGCATTAAATTGAGAATTATTTGGCTAACACTACATGTAGTAAATACTTCTTATCAGCTAAGGACATCATTTTTCTAAACGGACCTCCCCTAACATGGCTCATGTGAACTTTAGCCGCACTCATCATCCACTCTGGTAATGAGGAGAAGCCGCTCTTATCTAAATACTGCCTCATTATCATTGGATTGGCTTCAATAACTTGGTCAATGACACACTCAACTTCCTGTATATTATGCCTGCAAATGTATTTTCCGGGTTGAATATAGCTTGCTCTTAAGACGTATACTTCCTTGTTATTTAATAAAAAATTCCAGACGTTTTCGTAAGCAATTTCTATCTCGTTTACCATATGCTATTTCTTTCTGGGCCTTATTAAATGCATCGTGGGCTATCTCTCCGCTTGCTTATGAAGTTTTAAAAATATAAGAGCCTCATTTTAATTATGAAGGTAGACGTTGAAGAAGCAAAAGAATTGGTTTACAAGATCTTCTCTAAGGTAACTTATGCTGAATACGCTAAATATTTATCCGAAGAACTCGTAGAGGCTGAAATTGAAGGACATTCAGACCACGGTCTACAACTAATTCCTTATTATATAAAATTAGCAAATGGAGAAGAAGTAGATATAGGAGGACAGAAAATTCCTCCAATTAACCCTAAGGGAAAAGTAGAGATAAGTGGAGAAAACCTTATTACCGTTAATGGGAACATGACTTTCGGCCAAGTAGTTTTGAGAAAGCTCGTTAATTATCTCTTAGAAAAGAATCTGGATTATTACGTAGTTATAGGAAAAAATATCTCGCATTTAGGTAGACTTTCCACTTTTACTAGGGGGTTATCCAAAGGCAACTACGCCAGTCTAATTATGGCAAGATCCCCGCCATTAATTTCGTTAAAAGGTATGAAAGGAAGGATTTTGGGTAATAACCCTATAAGCTTCGGTTTTCCTGGAATAATAATAGATACAGCGTTAAGCGTTACATCCTTCGGCAAAGCCTTAGAAAAGTATATTAAAGGAGAAAAGTTAGACTCGAACGTTATTGTTAATAAAGAAGGCGAACTGAGTGACAATCCGAAGGACCTTTTAGAAGGCGGTGCTTTACTACCGATAGGTGATTACAAGGGATTTAATATAGCCTTAGGAATAGAACTATTTACTACAATGTTCTCGGACGAAGAGGACGTTAATCCTTTCATAGCGTTGGTTTTAAGAGCTAACGAAAATTTCAAGAATGTCTTATTAAGATTGCCAAGCAATTATTATTTACTAAATAAAGAGAGTAAACTAAAAAATATAAAAGATTTAGAAATTCCAGATAATTTATGGAAGACCTTGGTCAATCTAGCACAATGATAATTTTGTATTAAAGGGCTCAGCCTTCTTAAAACTTTTCAGTTAATTGCTTTCAATACATCACTTTCGTTAAAAAGTTAACAATATATAACCCTTAATTTATAAAAACTTTTTATATAATCTAGTTTTTTGTAGAATAATATTATTTTTTCTTATACATTATTCATGTAATCTATTTAAGACGATAGAGCTGTAATGCAAGACATTTTTAATAAATGGAAAGTAAACTTGGCTATAAAGTAAACTCTGTTTAAAGTAATGGATAAGAAAATTTATTTATAATTCTTATTAACGTCCTCTATGCAAGGTAAGAGAACTTTTGTTAGAGAATCGTCTGGGCTAATTAGGGAAATTGATGCTAAGGATGCATTCTCCATGAACTTCTCATATTTAGGTCCTGCAGCTGGAGTAGCTTATCCGCTAACTTTTGCGGTAGCGTTAGTTGGAGCTAGTTGGATAATTTCCGGCGTCATAGCAGCTTTATTAATGTTCCCTGTGGCTATAATGTATTACTATCTTTCGAGGATAATACCCAGATCTGCCGGAGATTATATTTATATATCAAGAACTTTGGGACCCAGGATTGGATTTATACAAGCAATATCAAACATTTTCATTTTCGCAAGCGGTGTTCCTATATTAGCACAACTGGAACTTCCATTAGTTTTAGAGCCTTCATTACAAATTTTGGGAATAACCTTTCACGACCCATCGCTTATTTCCTTTGCAAGGAACTTTGCTTTTTGCTCTGAGACTTCTCCAATATTTTTTGGGACTACATTATTGATAATAGGATTAGTAGCATTAGTTACAATAGTAAGGACTAAGATTTTTGCTAGGATAATTACTACTTTAACTGCAGTACAAATTATTGGTACGCTAGGAATGATAATAGGCTTAGCACTTGTGGGATCTTCTTATCCCGCAATTTTCACAAAGGTCTCGGAAAGCTTTGGAGGGCCAAGTTACTCTTCATTAATCTCGTCAACGTCATATAGCTTTAACTCCGTCCAGACGTTAGTTTTGATGTCAGCAATAGCAGCTTTTCTATTCCTATATAATAACGCTCCAACGTACTTTGGAGGTGAAATTAAGAAGGCTGAAAAAAGCCTATTCTCTGGAATAATAATTTCTTACATTATAACTGCAATATTATCAATAATACTTATATATGAATTACAATACTTTGTAGGAGAAGGGTTTTACGATTACACCTCCTCAATGGGATGGTCTTCTTCAAGCGGAGGAATTCCCATAGCAACTACTTCCCTGTTGGCGTACGTTGCAGTACCTTTCTTAAATAATGTTCCGCTTATTATACTAATTGTAGCCGGCGCAATAACCTGGTATTTGCTTTATTCAATAATAGACTTAGCAATACCGAGTAGGACTTTATTCGCAATAGCCTTCGATTGGCTAGCCCCTTCTTTCTTTACAAAGGTCAGCGAGAAGTTTAGGACTCCAATATATTCTACGCTATTCATTGTAGCGTTAGCAGTAGTATTTGACGTATTAGAAATATACTTGGGCTTTAGCGAGAGTGCAATGACTACTATAATAGTTTTCATGTTATATCAATACTTTACTGCCGCAATTTCTGCCATAGTAATTAGTAAGAAGAAATTGTACGGAGTAAAAGATAACAAACTTGCGATTCTAGGCGGTATCTCAGCCTTCGCAGTAGTGTTCCCTGCAATATTAATGATACTCTACGCTATAATATGTAAAGCTTTCAGCTCTGTGGTTTTCGTTAACTTACCTTTAAATATAGGGATAATAGTTGGAGTTCCAATAGTTTCTATTGCACTTTATGAGGTAGTAAGAAAGATTAGGGAGAAGCAGGGAATAGATTTATCCTTAACTTTCAAGGAAATTCCTCCAGAATAGCGATAGCATCACAGATTCTAATTCGCTAGATCTTTGTACTATTCAAATTTAATACCAAAATGATCTAAAATCTTTAATATTCTTATTTTATATTTAATTCATTCATTTCTTAGCAGTAATAAGACTTAAATATAAGGTTAGAAATTGCTTAGTATATGAAAGGAAAACTCATAATAAAGTACATCTCCATTATACTTTTAATAGTAATAGTAATCAAGATTCTTTCTGTTATACCTCCTTTTAATTCTTTTATCAGCTTTCCGGCGTTTGATAAAAAACTTACAATATATGTAACCCTTAATTCAACTCCGGTAAACGGTGCAGAGGTTCAGGTTTTGCGGACTATCCTTCAAGCAGTAAAATAACCCAAGTAGCTTCCTTAACTACGTTTTTAGGTTATGCCTCTCTGCAATCTTTTCAACTCTCTGGACTAATTTCAGTATGGCAAGGAAATTTCAATACTCCTTCTTTAATATTCCTTATAAGTTATGTTGAAGGAAATAAAATGTATTATGCAGTTAGGAGCGCAACTCTAAATTTTAATGGTTGTTTTATTCCTTCAATAGTTGATGTTAATCTTAATAATTTCATAAATTATACTACCTCCTCTTGTTTGAATATTAGATGGGTTCCAGTATTCTGTAACGTCTCTACAATAATTCCAATACCCCTTGTATTTATAAATTCAACGACAAATGCAAATAGTGCTGATACTCTAACAATTTTTATAAAATGTATATGGGGTTCCGTTGCGTTAGAGAATGAATATGGCGAAGTTGAGTATTCTATTGAAGGCCCAGTAACTGAAGTTACGCATTGCTGTTTAATATCAAGCACACTTCCTATAGGTGGAGATCTCATCCCAGTTCTGGTTTCCTCTACGTTTTAGGAAAAATTGAAGCTGTAGTATTTCAAGCCTATAAAAACGGAGGAAATAAAGAACAGCCATTAAATAATTATACTGTAACGACATTTATAAAATGTTTTCAGCCTAATACTTTATCTTATGCGTATCCTAGTTCACAATATTATAAAATATTAACTAAATACCTTAAAGACGTAGAATTTTTACCGTACTATCACGCTGAACCAAAACATGGTGAACCGTCAGAATTTTTATCCTATACGTCACAATTTGAAGAAAGGGATGGCTGGTACCCTGGATTTGGGATTTACAATAGGAGCTGTTGCGTTAGCTCTAGGTTTATTTTCTGGCGCTCCTGAAGCTGCAATGCCAATAATTTTATCCTCAGCAGGATTAGATTTTGAAATAGCTCAAAGTAGCGAAAGCTTAGTAGCATATGATAACAATTTCGTAATAAGTTGTCCAATAAACGAGCAATTTTTAGTATGCGTTGCTACTAGTTCATATTCTTATTGCCTTAACGGCTTCAAGTTTAATATTCCAGTATACTATTTTAGAATATCTTCAAATCAAGTTTATAAATCCTATTGTACACTCGTTTATATAACAGGAAATACGGAATATTTCATTGATAGTCTTCCAAGCTATATTATATTTAGCGTTGATGTGAGCTTTCATTGTGTTATCTGTACTCCCGTACAAAATCCAGTTACTTTAAACGTAATGTTCGGAAAACTAGTAGCCTGCCTTTATAAGGGGAATAACTTAATATGGAAAAATACCTATAACGAGAATGGACATTAAGTGCTAATATGCATACCTAAGTCAGTAATATGCAGTAATGGTATAGGAGAATATAAGTTAGTAGTAAAATACGAGGGATGTATGAATGACACTATTGCTACATTATCCTCTTGTGCAGACATATATTTTAGAGTGTTAACTCCTATGCCTAGATAATCTGCATCAGAACTTACTTTTCTTCATTTAAACGGACATTAATTCTGCTCCTTTTATAGGAAGCTCATATTTTGACTTATTTATCCATTATGTTTATTATTTTATCCGTTTCTTCATTTTCGTCTATTCTTGTTTTTATTTCATTAATTGCGTAGTGTTTTCCTCTTACTACTAAGTATGGTGGTAATGCTGTCCTTATTGCGTCGTAAATTGTCTTAGTTTGTAGGATTATGAATTCTGCCTTTTCTCCTTCTCTTATCTGAGGAGTCTTTATGTTTAACGCTTTATAAGCATTAGTAGTTATTAAGTCAAGTAGCTTGTTAATCTCGTTTGATGTGAAGTGGTCTGCTAAGAATGCTTCTTGTGCTACTCTTAGCATGTTATAGTCACCAAGGGGGTAAATTGGGTCTGCTACATTATCACTCCCCAAAGCTACGTTAATTCCTGCATTAATTAACTCCCTAATCCTAGCAATACCCCTCCTCTTAGGATAATTATCATAACGGCCTTGTAAATGCATGCTAACAATTGGGTTAGAAATTATTGAAACTCCTGCCTCCCTCAGCAGGAGAGTTAACTTATGAAAATACCAATTATCATAAGAGTGGGAAGCAGTCATATGGCTAATAGAAGTCTTTGAACCGTAATTTCTGCTCAAAGCCTCCCTAGCAACAACCTCAGAAAACCTAGAATTAGGATCGTCAGTCTCATCAACGTGACCGTCAATCAATTTATTATACTCAACAGCAAGATCAAAAGCAACCATAACAGACTTAATGCCTTCTTCATAAGAACGTTCACTGTGAGGAATTAACCCAACAACTTCTGCACCTTCTTCTAATGCTTTCCTAATCTTTTCGAGGTTTTCATTAAAAAAGAATCCAGGAGAAGGAAATGCAACAACTTGAATATCTACTAAAGGATTATCCCTAGCCTTAAGCATTTTAAATACAACATCGTTCCAAACCGGGTCATGTGACCTAACATAAAATACACCGTTAATGAAATGCATTCTTATTATTTTTTCTAATCTTTTCTCTAAATCTTCCTGAGTTATTTTTTGAGACACCTCTTCCCTTATTATTTCAACTCCTTCTATTAGCGTACCGCTCAAGTTATGTCTTGCATAGTTTAAAGTTAATGCATAACCTAAATGAGCATGCGGATTTACAAAAGGTTTAGAAATTAGCCTACCTTTAGCATCTATTATTTCTCCATCTTTATTATTGCAGTCTATGCACTCTATTATTCCCTCATCGTTAATATATATAGAATGATTCTCATTACTATCCTCTTGGAATTTTACGTTTTTTATTAGCATATAATATTCATGCAAAAGGGAATTAAAGGCGTTTCCGTATGTTATTGCGCGTAAAGATTATTAGAAGGAAATTATCTACGTGCACTCTCTCTTTTTAAATGAATCCAAGCAAGTTACATAATAAGGAAGGGGAAAAACAAAAATATCTTATTACATTGTATATGTATACGTTCCGTTATAGTACATCATGTTATAGAAGTATCCTACATAGGGGTTGTATACAAATCCGTGTACGTATGGTTGTACGAAGAAGTATGTGTCCGGCACTGGTAACCATACGTATGGTGCGCAGTTGTAAATTATGCTGTATGCCTTTGCAACCATTTCTTCTTGTAGTGTTGTATTAGTAATGAAGGGTAGAGTATTATACATTGATTGTAATTCAGAATTATCAACCCACGCTAAGTTACCGGAAATTCCGCCGAATTGAACGTCAGTTAAAGGCATTAATTGCTGGAATACTGGGTCAGGCCAATCTGGGAACCAGCCTAAATCTACCATTACTGGCGTTCCGTTTGTAGTAGTCCAACCGTCGGTTACTGATGGTAACACGTAATATACTGTTGTTGATATTCCTATTTGACTTAAATCATGAGATATTATTTCTAACTCGTCCTGCTCAAGTTCGTTAACCGGAGCTAATGCATATAAGGAAAGCGGTGGTAACTGAGTTCCGGAAGTGTCACCTATCGTTGTGCCATTTGGTAGGACCACATAGAAGTGACCAATGTATCCAGCTTCGTTCAAGTAGTGCATTGCCAATGAAGGATTATAACAATATACTGATAAATTATCTGGATTATAGTAACCTGGGAATTGTGGAGATATTGGGCCTACAAATTCTGCTGCTAATGGTTTGCCATTATAGGAGAATATTGACAATAATGCACTGTAATTAATTGCATGCTCTATTGCCAACCTAAAGTCTGTAATATTGGTCGGGAACTTCTGAGTATTTAATGAAATATACAGTACTCCTGGTTCTGCACCAAAGTTTCTGAATGATGCATTCATTGGAATTTCATTATATGGTGATGTTCCTAGTATTTGTGATAAGTATGGTATTGATATATACGAAATCTGTGCTTGATTCTTTACGAAGTCTTCTACCCTATCATTGTGGCTCAATCCGTAGTTAATGATAATGTACTTTATGTGTGCAGGCTCAGCAACTGCCGGAACATTCTTTCCTACTGCCCAGTAGTTAGGATTAGCTTCTAATTCAATCGTTGAGAATCCCGGACAGACCTTAACTATAACGTAAGGACCGGTACCATTCATTCCATGCTCGTCCAAGCAAGAGTTTGGAGAATTAGGAACTACACCACCGTGCATGTCAACACAAACAGGATTAACAATAGCACCCCACCATGATGCTATATCATATAAGAAGAACTTGTAAGGCTCTAGTGTGTTTATTTCTACTTCATATGGTCCTTTTACTACTACTGCTTGGTTTGGATAACTCATTATCTTCTGTATTGTAGCATTATTTGCGTTGAAATGAGAGAGTATGTAAGCTAATACGTGAGCGGTTAAATTATAATTTCCTACAGTGTGTAATCCCGTTGCGTTCTCTATTGCGTAACATACTCCCCAAGGTATTGCGTAACCAGAAACTGCGTAAACTGTCGAGTTAAATAGTAAACCGATGTAGTTTGCAACTCCCGGTCCTTGACCCATTAATATAGTCCTATAGAGGGAGAACCAAACGGTTGAAGCATTAACTTGAACTCCATCAGCAAAGTGCACGCAAGGCCTCAAGTAGAAGTAGTAATTCTGATAGTTAGGAGTTGTGTAATTCTCGGCAATTACTGGAACTACCTCGTGGTAATTTGAGCCATTAAATTCAACAAGCTCTTGAAAAACAGCAGTAAACAAAGGACCGTCCTGTACGTAGAAGCCAGTTGCTGGATCTAGAGCGTCTGGTGGTGCAGTTTGTGCAACATCTGTTAATGTGTCTGTAGTTGGTGGGGCTAATGATATAGTTGGAGTAACTGTTGTAGGATGATGTGTAGTGCTGATATAATATACTGCTCCTCCTATTACAGCAACTATAATTATTATAGCAATTATAACGCCTAAAGTTTTGCTCAATCCTAAGAGTTTTTTATTAGACATATTTATCGTTTTAAAAGACTACTTATGGTATAAAAAATTATCCATTAGTTATGTGGAATTCTTAATTTAATGTTAAAAATTATCAGCTTTTAAAGAGTATAATATATAGTTTAATATCTTCTATATTACGCTATTTAATAAAACTAAACAAAATTAATACCCGTTAGTCGTATAGCCAACATCTTACTTTTCTTCCGTCTTTCTCTATAATTTCTGGATCCTTTTCTTTGCAAACCTGCATGACTTTAGGACATCTAGGGCTGAATTTACAGCCTTTTGGCAAGATAAGGAACGATGGTGGATTTCCTTCAATTGCCTTTAGTTCTCCTTCCTTTTTAGTTATATTAGGAATACTTGATATTAGTCCTTGAGTATAAGGGTGAAGGGGATTCTTTATCACGTCATCTATCTTTCCATCCTCCATAAGTCTTCCTGCATACAATACTACTAGCCTATCAGCTATTGCATATACTAATGAAATATCGTGGGATATGAATATTATTGCAGTACCCTCTTCTTCCCTCAATTGTTTAAATAACTTTACTACTTGAGCTTGAATTGTAACGTCTAATGCAGATGTAGGTTCATCAGCTATTAGTAATTTGGGCCTTAATAGAAGCGCCATTGCTATTACTACCCTCTGTATTTGGCCTCCGGAGAGCTGATGAGGATATTTTTTAATAATTTCCTTAGGATCGGGTAATCTAACGTCCTTTACTGTGTTAATTATGATCTCCTCAGCTTCCTTATCGTCAATTTCCTTTCCGTCCCTTTCAGCTCTTACTTTAAGTGCCTCTAGAAGTTGTTGTTTTATTATCTTAACGGGATTAAGGCTATTTAGCGGATTTTGAAAAACCATAAAAATTCCTGTCCCTCTAATTTGCCTTAATTCAACTTCCTTCATTTTGAGTATATCCTTTCCATCAAATATTATTTCTCCACCATCAAAGACCGTATTTGGAGGAGTTAATCTAATTATAGAATGTCCTAAAGTAGATTTTCCCGATCCAGATTCTCCTACAATGCCTACTATTTCACCTTTATCAATGTTCATACTGACGTTGTCCAAAATTTTTACTTTACCGATAGGAAGTTTGTAACTTACCGTGAGATCTTTTATCTGAAGTAACATGAAATCACCTTAATAACTTATTCTACCTGCCATCACGTCTTGTAATCTGTCTCCTAGTACTACAAATGATGAAACTATTAGCAGTATAGCTAACGAAGGAAATAAAGGATACCACCACGCTTGAGGTAAGTAATCCATTCCGTTTGAAACCATTGAACCCCACTCAGGATAGCCTGGAGCTTGAAGACCTATTCCTAAGAAAGTTAGTACTGAATAAGTTAGTATAACGTTTCCAAAATCTAAAGCTGCATAAGCTATTATTGGGTCAATCGTATTGTGAAATACATGTTTTATTATAATTCCAAAGTTTCCTAAACCGCTAAGCCTTGCGGAGTCTATATAATTCATGTTCTTAACTACAAGAGTTTGGCTTCTAAATAGCCTTGCATATGTAGACCACCATGGTACCATTAAGCCTATCATTGCGCTAGTATAAGTAGGGTGTAAAATTACGCTAATAGCTATTACAATTATTAACCCGGGCACTGCTAGGAATACGTCGGTTATTCTCATTAAAATTTCGTCAATAATTCCTCCAAAATAACCTGCAAATATTCCTATTATCGAACCAACAATTACGGCAAATATAACTACTACTGTAGATATTTCAGCGGCAGAAGGTGTCGCATAAAGTATTCTGGTTAATATATCTTCTCCGTTATAATTTGTTCCAAATGGATGAGCTAATGAAGGAGGTTGAAGGGATTGAAATGGAAAATTAAAGGCGAAAGGATTGTAAGGTAAGAGCATATAAGATAATTTAATATAATCCAG
The DNA here is from genome assembly GCF_009729015.1 of Acidianus ambivalens. NCBI lineage: Archaea > Thermoproteati > Thermoproteota > Thermoprotei > Sulfolobales > Sulfolobaceae > Acidianus > Acidianus ambivalens. The sequence goes on from NZ_CP045482.1 coordinate 1,658,177, forward strand.
GGAAGAGGCAGCGTACTGTAATAATCCTTCAAGTATTGACCAACTATAGTAAGCTGAGATGACGACTAGCGATACTAGTGCTATCTTACTCCTCATAACTGCTCTAATAGAACCACTATTCTTAAAAAAGTAGAACAGTATAAAATCGGCACTAGCCATAATACTTACGGAAAAGAATAGAATATAAGGAACTGCGTTCTCTGAAAGGATTCCCATTGACCTTAAAGTCGACCTTGATGAGAATATCATAAATAATATTAAGTTAAGGGCTAAGTATACGATGACACCTAGCAAGTACTTTTTCATCCTAACTTCACCCTAGGATCTAATACTGCATAAAGTAAATCTGCAATAAAGTTTGCTATAATGATTGCAATACCTATTATTATTGTGAAATCCAGTACGGCAATGTAGTCCAAGCTTTCTATAGCTTGAGTAACAAACCAACCTATACCGTGATAATCAAATATATCCTCAACTACTACTGCACCGGCAACTGAATAGCCAAAAAATAAGGCTATTAGCGTCATGACCGGTATTAAACTATTCCTTAAGGCTATTCTATAAACTACGTAGTTCCTTGACAAGCCTTTTGCAAGGGATAATTTAGTATACTCTGATTCTAAAGCATCTAACATTGACGCCCTAGTTACTCTGGTGAAAAGGCCAAATGTTATTACTGCTATAGATATTGCAGGTAAAACTGCGTGTCTTACTGCTGAAATGAAGTAAGGCCAATCTCCTGCTATTAATGCATTAAGAATTGGGAATGGAGTATAATTAGGAGGATCTGGAAGAAGCACGTTTACGGTTCCAGTCGCCGGTAATAATCCTAGGTCATAAGCTATAAATAACTGAAGTAAAAATGCTACTAAAAACGGCGGTGAAGCCCAAGTTAATATATATACTACCTTTATTGTCTTGTCCTTAGCTTTTCCTCTATTAGCAGCAGCTATTGCTCCAGTGATTATGCCTAGTACTGCAGCTAATATATCTCCGGGAATTACTATTTGCAAACTAATTGCAAGGAACTTTGAAAGCAAGGTAATCTCTGGAACTTTATAGATTGGATCTAAACCCCAATTGCCTCTAAATATGTCCGTTATATACGAAATAAATTGCTCATATATAGGTTCATTTAATCCATACTCCTTTATGATTTGTTGAATTTCTGTAGGAGGAGCGTGAGGATTACCTGCATATATTCTTGCTAATGCATAAGGGTTAGGTGCTGCGGCGTGAACTAATATAAATACGAATAATATAAGGAGTAATAATGTAATGATTCCGTTTATTATTCTCCTTATTGTAAACTTTATTAGTTCTGCGCTTGGCATGAAGTACTTTATACTAATTGATTTTTAAACATTATGCAACGTTAAGTTTATTGTAAATGTTTATACTAGCATGAATTCAAAGAATTAAAACCTCAGCATTGATGTGCATAATATTTAAAAATAAATAGTTATAATGTATTTCATGTTAAAGAAGAAGAGATTCACGCTTGCTCAGATTAACGTTTTATATAAGGATATCATAGGACTTTTAGCAAAGGGGCTAGGTCATGGGTGATGTACTTTATTCCGCTGTACACATAAAGAAGTACTACGTCGTAGGAAGAAATGGACTACTGGATAGGATAAGTAAAAAAGAGCCTATAGTTGTAAGAGCTCTAGACGATGTGAGCATAGACATTTTTGAAAATGAAACTTTGGGTGTTGTTGGTGAAAGCGGATCCGGTAAGACAACCTTAGGAAGAATTCTAGCAACTTTAGAACAACCAACTGAAGGAGAACTTATATTTAAAGGTGAAAAAATTACTAAGGATAATGTAGGGAAAATAAGGAAGAAAATTCAAATGGTCTTTCAAAACCCTGCAAGTAGTATGGATCCCAGGATGAAGATTTTCGACATAGTTGCAGAACCGATTAGAAATATTCCTAAGGAAGAGAAGAGGAAGATAGTAAAAGATACTTTAGAAGAAGTAGGTTTAGATTTTGATTACGTTGCAAATAAGTATCCGAGGGAACTTTCTGGAGGACAACAACAGAGAGTTACAATAGCGAGAGCGCTTGTTAGTAATCCAGAGTTTATAGTGCTTGATGAACCTACTTCTGCTTTAGACGTTTCAGTACAAGCTCAAATCCTCAATTTACTAGTAAAGATCCAAAGGGAAAGGAAGATAACTTACATGTTTATTACGCATAATATAAACGTAGCGAGGTACATTTCTGATAGGATAGCTGTACTTTATGCAGGAAAAATCTTTGAAATAGGAAGCGTTGAAGACGTGTTCTCGTCTCCGAAACATCCTTATACTCAAAGTTTAATATCATCAGTTCCATCCTTGTCTAAGAAAGAACTAAAACCCCCCGAAGGTGAAGTCCCTTCATTAATAAATCCACCAAGCGGTTGCAGGTTTCATCCAAGGTGTCCTTACGTTATGAATATATGCAAGGAAAAAGAACCTCCATTATTTGATATTGGCGGGAGAAGTGTAGCATGTTGGTTACTAGACCAGAACTTAAGAAAACAATAATTAAAGGTTCGATCCTTATTGGAGTGTTTTCCATATTTTTAAACATTAATCCCAAGACTCTATTTAATTTCCTTATATTCCTTTTGATAGCCTTCCTCATGTTAATTATGTATGCTTTATGGAAGAAGGCTTATTTATATGAGATAAGCGAGGATGGAATAATTATTAAGTCTCCCTACTCCAAGAAGCTAATAAAATATAATGTTATTGACGACTATTTCATTTCCTCTGGTCTGTTGGCTAGAAAATTTAACGTTGGCTCAATATACATTATATTAAAATCTGGAAAAGTAGAGATAATAAGAGACGTAAAATTTCCTGAAAATGTAGAAGCAGAAATAAGGAAATATTTACCTACATGAGTTTAACTACGCATGTTTATGCATTAAATCGTTTACACTCAAAAATTTTTAATCGATATTTATATACTTCTAATATGGATTTTGAAGCCGACGTTAATGACGGAAAGTTTTCCAGAGTTAAGATTTCTCTTCATGACGGTAAATTGGAAGTTAATGGAAATTCTTACAATTTATCAGATATTGAGGACGTAAGTTTAGAGGAAGGTTTGGGAATTAACAGAATTTATATCACGTATAAAGGAAGGAGAGTATTAGTAGCTGAGTTTACTAACAGGAAAAAGGAGGAACTACTAACCCTATATTATGCGCTTAAAAATAGGTATGATGGAAGAAAAGAAGAAAGGGAAGAAGAGGAGAGAATAAAAACAAAAAGAAAAAAGGATACTAGGCATTTTATCATCTCTTTGATATCTCCTTATAAATATAAAATAATATTAGGAACAATACTTTCATCTATTCTTGTAATACTTAGTTTAATTCCACCCTATTTACTGAAAATTCTAATAAATAATGTATTTCAAGTTAGGGAGATTTACTTATTCCCTATCCTCATTGCTTCGCTGATTTCAGTTAACGTCCTTAACGTTATTCTCTCCGCTTTACAGAACTTTATCTTAAACTTGAACGGTCAAAGGATAGTTAACGAACTTAGGTTAAAATTATATAAACATGTAATGGAAATGTCCTCTAGTTTCATTGATAGATATAACACTGGAAGAATTCTATCCAGGCTTACTACTGATATTAGCAACACTTTATGGTTCGTAACATGGGGTATTCCTTCGATTATAACAAACGTGGGAACAATAGTAGGTGTAGGAGTGGCTATCTTTTTAATAACTCCTTCACTGGGACTTTACGCATTAATTCCATTTCCAATTATAGTGCTAGGAACAATAATGTATAGGAAAAGGAGTAAAATAGCTTACCATAAGTTGTGGAGAAGGACTGCGGATATATCTTCCCTACTAACAGACACCGTACCAAACATAGATTCAATAAAGTCATACGTTAAAGAGGACTTTGAAAGTAAAAGGTTATCGAGGCTAAACAGTGAAGTAATAAATGCGCAAATGAATGTAATAAAAACAAACCTTACGTGGTTTCCTTTAATAAGCGCTTCAATTTCCATAATTTCAGTCCTAATATGGTACGTTGGCGGTGAGGAAGTACTTGCTGGAAAAATAGAGCTAGGAAGCTTAGTAGCTTTCGTAACTTATACTACAATGTTTTATCAACCAGTACAAAACTTAATCAACAACGTTATTCCTTTTACTCAACAATCCTTAACTTCAATGGACAGACTAATGGAAGTATTTAACGCAGAAAGTGACGTAAAAATTGCTGATAATCCTAAGAAGATAGAGGTAAAAGGTGACGTTGAGTTAAATAACGTTACCTTCAGTTACGATCAAGTAAAGCCTATAATTAAGGACTTTAGCCTGAAGGTTAAGAAGGGAGAAAAAATTGCGATAGTAGGTAAATCAGGCTCCGGTAAGTCAACCGTTGTAAAGCTCCTTCTGAGGCTTTACGATCCTCAGAGTGGTGAAATATTAATAGACGGCGTGCCTTTAAAGGAGTTAGATCTTAAGAATTATAGGGAACAATTAGGGTTAATAAAAGCTGAACCCACAATATTCTACGGTACGGTAGAGTACAACATAAGATACGGTAAAATAGATGCTAAGCCAGAGGAAATAGTTGCAGCAGCTATGGCAAGCGGAGCACATGACTTTATCATGGAAATGCCTTTTGCCTACGATACCCACTTAGGAGAGAGAGGGAATAAGATTTCCAGCGGACAAAAACAAATGATAGAAATTGCTAGGTTATTTCTTAAAAATCCTAAAATGTTAGTACTTGATGAGGCTACGTCTTCTGTCGATAGTTATAGTGAGAGGAAAATAATGTACACTATCATCTCACAATTTAAGGATTCTACAATTATTATGATAGCCCACAGGATTTCTACGCTTTACTACGCGGATAGAATAATCGTAATGGAAGAAGGTAGAATAGTTGAGGAAGGAACTTTGGAGGAATTACTGAAGAAGAAGGATAGCAAATTTTACCAAATATTTCAAACGCAAATCCCATACATGGAGGAAACTAAACCTAGAATAGAGGGAAAAGGGTTCTCTTACTATTTAGAAATGTTAAAACCAGTGGATTTGGAAATTTTATCTAAGAATAAGGTAGTCTATGAAGGAACAGTTTACGAGGTTAAATCTTATTATAAACCATTTCCCATAACGAGACCTTATTTCCTCTTAATAGAGACTAACGAAGGACGATATTTTACAGTGGAGGATTTTAGGAAAGTAAAAGGTAGTAAAATTATAGAGGAAGAACTGGAAAGGAAGTACTTCATTCCTAAGATAGAGAGGATAATAAAGATAGACACTACTGGAGATGAGTTCGTATGGAAGGTAATTACTAATAAAGGAAATACTAGCTTTAAAACCAGGGGAAGGAATAGCTTATTTAAAGTAGACGGGAAAGTGTTCATAATAGATACTGAAGACGACGTTTTTGAGATAGAATTAAATGCCATTGATAAAAGGAGTGCTAAAATGATAGATGCAATACTATAATAGCTGAGATTTCTGAATCAACCTACTTTATTTAAATACTTCTTCCGCCTATCATTTTTATGGAATTCTCAAAGGAAGAGTTAGATTTCTTCTTAAGTAAATATCAAGAATTCCTAAAGATACCTTCGATTTCAGCTACTGGAGAAGGTATAAGAGACGCATCCAGCTGGGGTTTGGGCTTCATAGGATTTCATAATATTTAATATCAATCCTCAGCCCTTGGGCTTCAACAGAGTCACGGGGAAACCCGTTACCCCTCCGCCCCTTTAGCGGGATAACCCCAACCCACACCCGCGGAATATCACGGATGTGGGGAAACCCGCACATCTTGAGGTAAATATTTAGTGACGCGTTCAGTTGTCTATCTAGAGTGAACCCACATCTCTCGCAATGAAAAGTCCTGCCAACCTTTCGGGAAACCCATCCACATCTGGGGCAGGACTTGGAAGTGAGGTGTGGGTTCACCTCCTTAACAAAGGAACCGTAAAGAGGAGCCTTATACTTTAGCACACGGTGAATTGACCTCCACACAGTCCTTGAAATCTTTTTAGAAAGGGAGTCGTTAGCATCTTCAAACATCTCTTGTTTATCCAACTTCTCAACAGCAAACAACGTGAGAGGATACATTTCCAACAACTTATTCACAAACTTGTGAACATAATCCAGTACACGGTTCCTCTCTCTATGAGAATACTTCCTCAACAACTCCTTCCCCTTCCTACCATGCTTTGAAGCGAAAGACTGTATTCTACCCCTCTTCAACTCCATACCATACTTCATGCTGTACAACTCCTTCATTGAGAAAGTAACGAACTTCTCACCATCATATGCGTCTAGAGTATAGAGGTTACTATCAATAGAGAGAAAGTCAAGGGGAGTAAACCAGGGTAATCTGTAGCGGAATGGTAAATACACCTTATCCTCCTTTATCACGGGCTCACCTAGTTCTAGCCCTTTAACTCGTTTAGAGAACCATTTGTGAGACCAAGAGAAGGTAATATACTCGTAAGGTCTTACAGTAATCCTAACCTCTTCGCCCTCAACCTTTCTGAGCGTCGATTTTACCCTAACGTAAACCTTCCTCAGTGTTGGTTTACTCAATGACGCTTGTCCCTTCTCGACTCTCCTCTTCCAACTCCTTAAAATGGAATAAGCGTCATTAATTGCCTTATCCACGTAGTGTGAAGCTAAGTTGTTGATCTTCTCTAACTCATCCCTTAGCGTATTGTATACTTGCTTTTTCTTAGGCAAGGTTATTTTAACCTTAGTGAGTACTTTCTTACCCTTCTTCACTTCTTTTCTCTCCATCTTAGTTCTCTCCCATAACCAGTCTAATGCTTTTTGCAGTAGGACTCTGTAGTTCTCTAATAATATCTTGCTCTCCTCCTTCTTATCATTCTCCAAGGAGTAAGTTAGGTAAATGTACTCCTCTTCTGGTTGGAGTGATTTAATTCTTAATTTCCTCAACACACTTTTTCACCTTTTCGTATTTTTGACTCCCCATTCCTTGCAATTTTCCGCTAAATGATACAAGTATAGAGACCAAATCCTCTATTAGCTCTTGTTCCGGTGTTTTGTCCTCATTGTTTAATACCACGAGTTCACAATTATGTGCTTTGCATACCTCTTCAAGGATTTCGAAACCGAATCTAACTAGTCTATCTGGGTAAGCTACAACGACCTTTGACACTTCGTTGTTTAGTATCATTCTTAACAACTTGAGGAATCCTTTTCTCTTCATGTTTAATCCAGAACCTACGTCTGTTATTACTTGGTCGTAGTCCTTTACTTGTTCTTGTAAATATTTTACTTGGTTTACCAAGTCATCTTTCTGTGTGTTTGATGATACCCTAGCATATAATATTACTTTTCTCTTTCTTACAATACCCATCAGTTTTTCTACGTCCTCTTCTCTGAACCTCCACTTCCCGCTCTGTAATATTACTGGTTTGATGTAACCCTTCTTTACGTATTCTCTAAGCGTTGCATAGGATATTCCTAAGCGTTGGCATACTTCTTTAGGTCTTAGCATTGTATAAGAGTTTATGATGAAATAATATAAACTTTACGGTTCATCGAAAACTGTTGGCAACGGCGTTGGTACACCTTCGTCCAATGCACATGCCCCAAACGAGAACGTAAAGTTGGAGAACTTCTATAAGGCTATAGAACATTCTTTGTATTTTTACCAAGAATATGAAAGTTTAGGATAAAAGAAAAAAGATTATAACTTAGAACCGATAGAGAGAGGCGCTATGTAAAATTCTAATGTTATCTCTTCTGGATTTCCGTCACTCTTAAACACTGTGAATAAATATGTATTTTCGCATAAATGAGTTAAAGAAGTAGCAGATAGATTCTTTTGAGATAGAAGTAAAGTTACTCCCCCATACGCTTCGAAGTTTTTCGGCGAATTTGCAATTATTGTAAAATTAAGATATTGGCATCTATTTTGCTCAAATAACTTATTACAAGTTATTGTAACGTTTAATATAGGATTATTATATAAAGCTTCGCTTACGACACTTCCAATGTTTATTGCTGGATAAAGTAAGAAGGAATCACCTTCTTTTACTTTTGTTAAATTAATATTTACCACTGCTACTATAAGCATATAATTGCATATTTTTACAAATTGAGTTGTAGAATTGATTATGAATAGATAACTGCCTATTACTGGATTTAACCTATATTCTGGTCCTGTAACTGCATAAGCTGGCTGAATTTGCTCAGAATTATTCACTGAATTATTATTTATTAGATTTACGTGCCTATATTGATTGAATATTATAATACCTTCTACTACTACTATAAAGATTAATACTATTGAAATAGTTTTCCACTTATTCATTTAGATCACCTCATATTTGAACTACCCAACCTGCTCCTGGCCCATGCTGTTCCGTCCATGGATATGAACCATCCCAAAAATTCCCTATGGTCATCACCACAAACTTTATAGTATATTCTGGATTTAATGGGCAATACTTTCCATTTGCCGGCGTATATATTACTGTCATTGTAGGCCATGTCCATTTTGTTTGAGCCCACCAACCTTTACCACCTTCATTAAGAGCCCAACACCATACATTTATATAACTTTGATTAGGAGTAGGCCCAGTTCTTCCTTCTATTCTATACACTTTATAACTTACTGACATGCTTGCAGTAACAGTAGCAGATACACAACACTCGATAATAGTAGTTGAAATGCTGTTTGACACTATTACAGTTCCATAGCAGTCTTGTTGCCAGAAATTATTGGGACACCATTCATATATCCATGTATTAGGAGGATTATTAGTTATATTTATATACTGTATCATAGTTGGTCCATTTGAATCGCTTAATCCTCCATCGTCTTCATACCTGTAATCACTTGCTTGCACTTGTCCATAATTAATTACAAATACAGGAAGTATGGTATTACCATTAACTTCAGTTATTCCTTTTGCATAATATACACTAACTTCGTCTCTGACAACAGTTTGGCCACAATTTGCAGAAGCACAGCTCCATTGTGTAGTTAAAACGAGCCTTAGATTATTTGTATTAACACTAGGGCAACTTGAACTGCAAGCTCTAACCATATTAAACACCCCTAGTATGCTTATAGCTATTATGAAACCTGCGATAATAATTCGTTTCCATATGCTTATTGATATACTTCATGCCTAGATATATATAATACAAAGTGACTTTTTTTTAACTCTTTAAACTTTTCTTGTAATAGTCTGCCTATTTTATTAATGTTTAACTAATATCGTAAAATCTTTAATATAAGTCAGAATATCGTCATATACTTTAAAAACTGCCAATAAAAAAGAATAAAAATCCTTAGATTAACGGTTTTTGATGATACTTGAAGGAAGAGAAATACAAATCATCAAGGCCAATGAAGACTATGCAGAAAAATTTTATGAATATTTACAGTCGTTAAAGGACGATCCTGAAAATTATACAATCATTAGATATGATGACGTCACGCTAGAGGACGTAAAAAAGATAAAGTGGAACGATTACCCTTTATTTCTAGCCATAGAAAAAGGGAAGGTCGTAGGATCGATACAAGTTATGAGAGGAAAATACTTTGGAGCTTTAAGGCAATCTCACGTTGCTGAGATTGCATATTCTGTAGCTAAAGAATTTAGAGGAAAAGGGCTGATATATGCTTTAATGTTTTATGCGTTATCAAACGTTAGCATAGTGACGGCTTGGGTTGATGAGAGAAATATAAGATCTCAGAAAGTTTTAGAAAAACTTGGAGCAAGAAAATTAGGGAAAATCGACGGTTTTATGTACTCTATAAGGGAAAAGGCATTTGCTAATATGATATTCTATGTAGGAAATGCTGAGGAAATGAGGAGAAAAGCTAAGGAAAAAGCAGAAAGGAAGGGAATAATATTAAAATAGTAAACTCATCAAATTCTTGAAATAAACTGAATGTAAAACTCCATATTCATATTTCTTAATCACGCTCTTTTAGTTCGAGCTAATAGCATATATGATACTTTATTCTCTATCCCGTATAACGTCATTAGACGAAGGTAAATCAAAAGGTAAACCTTCTTTTAACCATTTTTCTGTTAACTCTTTGACTCTCTTTTTCATCTCTATCATAACTTTATACAGCAAACTTAAATACTCAATTCTTTGGAATTAGCTAAATCTCTTCTTTACAAATATTACTACACTCCTTAACGTAAAATTCAGACTTGAAGATCAATTTCTGTAACGAGGTTGCAATCTTCTAGGAAAATTTTTAAAGTGGGAATATAAAATAAATTATAGTTACAATGGATAAAAAGGGGAGGATAGTGATACCAAAGGAAGTTAGAGAAAAATTAAACTTAAAAGAAGGTAGTAAAGTCGAGATAAACATGGAAAAAGACGGAAAGATTATAATTAGCGTCAAGAGATTGACTGTTGGCAATATTTACGGAATAGCTGGGAAGGAAAGCATTAAAATTGAGGAGATAGAGGAGGCATTAAGTTTTGAAGATAATGAGTGATACAAACGTACTTATTTGCTCTTCTCTGACCCTTCATACGGTGAAAGAGCAAAGGAATTATAAAGACTGCTGAGGAAGAAGATGCGTATTCTTTCACGCTGGTTATTTCTCAAGTTTTGGCCCATTTAGAGAGTAGGAAAAAGGTTGAAGTAATTCCAATATTTATAAACTATTTAAAACAATCTGGAATTAAAATTATAGAAACTACTTGGGAAAATTTTATTGATGCAACAAGAATTTTACAGTCTTCCAAATTAAGTTATAAACTTTGGGATGACATAATTATCTTTAACCAAATGAAAAGGTTTGGAATAGACGTTGTTTATTCTAACGATAAAGATTTCGATTTATTTTCTGTAAAGAGAGAATTTTAGTACAATGAAAAGATTATTTTAATCGAGGATAAACTCTAAATAGGTATTAAATTCCTATATTCATATTTTACTACTAGATCATAATCTCTTATACTGTTAGAGCGTATTATTAATTTAAGTGCAAAAAATTTAAATTATTTTCAGATAAAAAAGATATATAAAAAATTATTAATTATTATATTCACTATTCTAACATTCATTAGTAATGAAGTCGTAATATATTAGAAAGTCTTTAACCATAGCGTATGCATTATATGTCCCTGGTCCAGTCACATAGTTCCATCCGTAATGAGCAGGAGTAGGATTAGCACCAGTAGTTATAGGAATCCATGCCGGTAAGCCTTTTATGCATCCTTTTGGTGTAAGTATTTCTCCGCAATAAGAAATATGATAAAGTATACTATTCAGCATTCCAAGTCTTACTCCAGCAAGGCTAACCATTGCAGCAGTCATTGGAGCTGCACCGCTAGTTCCGTACCATAAATAGAGCTGACCTTGATATATTAAAGGTAGTCCGAAACCGAATTCTGGAATATTATATCCTCCTGCAGATACGAAGGCTATGTCGGGATAAGTTCTTTGCGGTATTTTAGGAGTAAACGGTATTAAAGACGTTGTCTCATAGCATTGCCTAGGAAAAGCAGTACTTATTCCTCCAGTACTGTAATCCCATCCTGAAATGCTGACTATTCCTCCCGTTGAATTTGCTCTAACAAAAATTCCTCCTACTGCAGTGACGTAAGGGTCGCTCTCAGGATACCAGATTGTATTATATACATCTATTATGAAATTTGGTGGAGGATGATCGCTTTCAAATCCCCAATCTCCCGCAGCAGCTAAAACCGATATTCCTTCGTCAACAGCTTGCATAATTATATTGTGAATCATGTATAACATTGCAGGATAATATGCGGAAAGGTAAGACTCGGGCAATGCAACGGATATTGAAATTACATCAGGATCTATATAATTTACTATGTAATATAACTCATAATAGTAGTTAAGCAAGTTTCCTACCAACGCTTGACCGCCTACGTATCCATTGCTGAAAACTACGTAAATACAAGAAGCAGGAGAAAATACTCCAGCCCATTCTGCATCTAACTCGTTTTCTCCAGATTGACCACTACTTGTTATATTGCCCAAGTAGACCACGTTTAGCCCTCCTGTTCTAGGAACTATGTAAAACTGGTTCCAAAAGGCATAAATGTCGCTCTCATTAATGAAACTCTCAGGAACGCCTTCAATGGCTATTTTCTCTCCTTTCCCAGTGTAGCCTTGAGAATACAATTCCGTGAAATTAAAGTATTGAGCAATTGTTGAAGGAGTTACCAAAACTGAAGATACTAATGAAGGACCTTGTAAATTAACCTTCCAAGCCTCTTTAATTACAGGATAGACTTTAGGGTCTACGCTGTCTATCCCTACGATTCCCAGAACGTATTTACCTATGTTGTAAGGTAATGAAGGTGTAACATTATTACTGAAATAATAGAACGGACCTACATTAGCTATGCCTAATAATCCATACCAATAGATGTTTTTACAAGGATAGTAATACACGTTAAGTTCAGTATTAAACGCTTTTTCTATTTCTCCTACTGTACCGTTAAAGGTTAATATTAGACCGTAACAGCCAGTGAACTTTATCCCAAAGGATTCCAAATAGTCAATTAAACAATGCACGTAAGACTTACTGGGGTAAAAATCTTCTCTAAATTGGCAGGGAGTTAAATATATAGTTTCACAGTGTTTTGCTAGCTTGCAAGTTATGCATATAAGCTTGCTATAATTAGTAAAATTGAGTAAAACTGCAAAAGGTAATGTATAATTCTTAGGAAGTGGTTGAACATATATTGAACCGGGTAGTATATCGTATTTGGGAGAGTTCGTTGAAATATAGTAAACTTGGCTACTTGATGAAGTCACAAAAAATTGGAAAGTAGATAAAAATATCAGAAATAAAATTGAAAAAGATTTAATTATATTTAATGATGACATATAATAAGTTATTGGCTTTAGTTTATAAATTATTCTGGTGGAATCTCTTTAAATATTAGTCCAAGCTCTATTCCTTGACTTTCCCTATATTTCTTTGCTATGAAATACGTTATAACTCCCAGTACAGGAATTACTGCAATCAATGCGATGTTAAGTAGCAAATTACCAGTAAATACCATTGAATTATATAGGGGATTTACGAAAGCGTAACCTATCGCGACTATTACCGACATTGCGAGTATTATAGAGCCAAGTATACCGTAAATCTTAAGCATACTTTTCTCTTTATCAGTAAGCTCAACGCCAACTATTCCTTTAAATCCTGCTACAGCTGCAGATATTGTAGCTTGCAAAAATTGGTAAATAAATAATATTGCTATCAACGCAATAGTTGAAACAGCAAAACCTAAATAAAGTATGGCTACATCAAAGAATATTCCTAAAGCTAAAGCAACTCCTGAGGCTACTAGAGGAGTTTGAAGTCTTGGGTTTACATATGCTAACTTTTCTGGAAGTATCCTATCAAATGCCATTGCAAGCATTACTCTAGAGGGTATTGCAAGAGATAACGGACCCGCAACAAACTGTATGCCTATGTTTAATACGCCTACTAATAATGCCAGGATTGGAGAGGATAAAGTCATTATTCCTGCCCAAGCTATATAGCCTTCTCCTGCAGAGACCGGATTAGATTTACCCCAACCGCATAGCGCAACGTAATTAAAGAATGGAATTCCCATGGTAAATGCGGTTAGAAAAGTTAGTGCAATAATAATGACTGTTGCTATAGTATACCCTGATAACATGCCTAGCTTTAAAGACCTTGTCGCTTGTTTGTATTCTCCTGCAAAATAGGACGGTCCAAAGAACCATATGAATAGCCACATTAGCATTAATATTGAAAATACTAGAGTTTGTAAGGGGTTAGTGACTGGAGAATAGTAAGATAATCCTTGTGAATATAAGTAGGAATATGAGGGCCCCGAGAAAGATGCAGAGAATTTATTAAAATCTGTTACGAATGCAGAATTTCCTTCTGCAAATAGGCCAATAATGAATAAAGCACCAATCACTTGCATACTAGCTATTGCAAATAGGAAGTTGCCCATAATCCTTTGAGGAGATATGCTCACTAACCACATTAATATTAATGAAATCAAACTTGCAATGAAGAAGTAAGTAGGATTAACTAGAATACACGTACCCAAGTTAAATAATGCGGAATTATGAAAGGCTAAGCCTATGATTTGAAAAGCTGGCACTATACCGGCCGAGACTTGTATTTGTGATAATATCGCAGCTAATAAAGGAGTGGAAATTATATTAGCTATTCCTTGAATCGTTGCAGGTAAGGGACCAACTATTCTTGATATATAAATATATTCTCCAGAGGATCTTGGAATATATTCAGCTAGTTTTAAGTATGTTAAAAATATTGGTAAAGCAAGTATAGGAGCAATTATTATTCCTATAAACCAATTTGCGGCAGGTATTGATGGCGAATATATTAAAGTATAATAAAGGGATATTGGCACAATAAGAGCTAAAACCTTGGCAAAGGCATGCTTAGCTCCCATTTGCCTTACTAGTCCAGAAGATTCTCTAATAAATAACTTCTTGGACATAAAATTGTCTCACATTAAACAGTATTTAATTTTTACTGTAATTGATAGAGAAAACTTTTTAATTCTTTAACCAAAATTCAAAACTTATTTAACGTAAGCCATTTATAGCTGGCGTTAATAATTAACTCATGTACACTATACATGCAATAACTCATAATAAATGGGATAATTCATTAAAACCAATCATAAGTATAAAAAGTGGAGATATAATAGAGGTAGAAACAAAGGAGGCCTCAGATAATCAAATAACTCCTTCATCTACAGCAGAAGATTTAAAGAAGTTAGACTTCAACTTGATTCATCCTCTGACTGGACCTATTGAAGTTGAGGGTGCAGAGCCCGGTGACGCATTGAAAGTAGAATTTTTGGAATTCAAAGACATGGGATGGGGCTGGACTGCAGTAATTCCAGGCTTCGGCTTTCTAGCTCAAGACACTTATACCACTCCCGTGGACTTAGCAGGGCCTGCTTTAAAGATATGGAAAAGCGAGGACGGATTTTCCATTGCCAAATTCGGTGAGGTAAGCGTAAAAGTTAAGAATTTTCCCTTCCCTGGAGTTATAGGTACTGCCTTACCTTATCCAGGGAAGTGGAGTACAATTCCGCCAAGGGAAAATGGAGGTAATATGGACATTAAACACTTAACAGTAGGTTCAGTGCTTTATTTACCAGTTTTTAAGAAAGGCGGCTTACTCTCTGTAGGAGATACTCATTTAGCCCAAGGTGATGGAGAAGTTTGCGGAAGTGCGATAGAAGCACCTTTGAAGGTAAAAATGAGAATTGAGGTAATTAAGAACTTAGGAATTTCCCAGCCGATGTTTTACGCAAAAAAGGTTAAAGAAATGGATTATGAAGAGTATATAGCTTACCCTGGAATATCTAACGATTTATGGACTGCATCAAAAATAGCTGTTAAGGGTATTATTTCAATTCTATCTAGATTCATGCAACCGGTTGAGGCCTATATGTTAGCTAGTGCAGTTCTCGATCTGAAAGTTAGCCAGGTAGTAGATGTCCCCAACTGGATAGTTACTGCTTACTTTCCATTAGACATTATAGAGGAAAAAGAGGTTAAAGAGGAATTAAGAGAACTTATATGAATATTTATAAATTCCTTTATTTTTTCAAACTTTAAATACAGTTAATTGAGGTCTCTTTGTCCTTTGCTCATTAGTTTAAACTTATGAATATTCAACCAACTTGGCTTAACTAAAATTCTACATCAAAGTTTTAAAGTAATTGTAATTCTGTTATTCCAATGAAAAGAGATTTTCTAAGATCTCTGATAGCCAAGAGTTTTATAAGACTTAGTTCGTTGATGTTCTCTATATTTTTCATGTGGAAAATTATCACGGAATATAACTCTATTTTCCTTGTTAGCTTAATCCCACGTTTTCGTTATTAGGATATTTGCTCGTTTCAATTCCAGAAGGTTATATTTTAGATAAGTTTAATAGAGAGAAAATAATGTTTATATCCTCAGTCATTTTATTTTTGTCACATTTACCTTTACTTTTTATTTTCATTACTATTAATTTATTTTTTGGACTTGATTTCATCAATATTTTCTCTAATTTCGTCAGATATATTCTATACATTAGTGAAGAATTTAGTAGAGAGCGAGTATTTAGCGAAGGCCATGTCAGTAGAAACAATTTCTACTGCCCTATCTGAGATTTCAGGAATATTAATAGGCGGAATTTCTGCTGCTTTTTCACCGTCATTATTCCCTGATTTATTGTTGTTAACTTCATTAATTTCAATAATCCTAAGTTTTCCAAGTAGTGAAATAAGAACTAATAGAAAGAATATAGTAGAGTTAATCTATTCTCACGTGTTTAGAATTATAAGATTCATATTGCCTGCATTAATACTTAGCTTAAGCCTAAACGGAGTATTTATAGCATTATATGTATTCGCAGCAGGATTATTTTACGACGTTTTCCATACGGGAGCCTTGACTTATACTACTTTTGTATTGTCCTTTTCTTTAGGTTTGCTCTTAGGAGGTATATTAGGACATAGATTTTCAGCAAGGTTATTGAACGCAAAATATTTTTCTATAATTATTTTCACTTTTTCCATATTTTTCTACTTAATAGCTATAGTCGACATTCCTTGCCTTGAGCCTTTATATACATTATTCTTAGGAATTGGTTCATCGTTATTAAATATCCCACTTGAATCTCTTATTATTAAGCTTATTCCGAATAAAATTCTAGGAAGAACTAATTCACTAATAACCATTTTCGTAACCTCGTCCTCTCCAGTAATGGCAACGATTTACGGCCTTCTTTCCAATTTCTTGAGCATAAAAACAATCTTTATGCTCTTAGGCACTTTAATTTTGATAATATCAATACCAGCTTATTTTATATTCAAAAGATTGTTATTAACTACAGAGGATGATATAAGGAGAATACTTGAAAAGAGTTAGATATATAAAAAATGAGCAGACATATAATTCCTATTTACTTAGAAAACGCCTTTCCTATCATTATGTCAACTGGTTTATATAATTCTCATTCCTTTACCAAAAAAATGATGCTTTTACTAGATTATTAAATAATTCAGTAAACCTTTTATCATCGATTTTTACGCCTTCATTAACCGGCATTGGGTAATTTTTCAAACTTAAGTTTTTCCATTTCTTTCTCTCTATCAAAGAGATCTTTAGGGTCTTCCTTAGGTTTAGGATCAAATAACGGGGGTATCTCAAGTTACTGGGAAGATAGCCAGTTAAAATAACTTTCTTCAAGAGCACTTCATCTAGATGAGATTCTCTATTTATACAGCTACTATTACCTACCTTACCTACTATGCAATAACCACTTCCATAAAGGAATCGCTTTAAATCCGTTCACCTTTCCTTCATAATCCCAAGTTATTATTATTCCCTCCTCGGCTTTCAAAGACGAGATTGCCTCTTTAAGGCCTTCTATCTCCCTTTCCTCTATCTTATCTGTAGCGTAGGTTACTTGAATTAAAATCTTAGGCTCAAAATTTTTAGATACAACAAAGTCAACTTCCCTCTTTTTGCCTTTCCAGTAAAATACTTCCTTGCACCCCCTTCGCAATAGCTCAATGTACACTACGTTCTCCATTGCCCTAGAAATTGAGAATTCATAACCTAAGGCTGTCGGATAACCGGTATCAATTATATAGAGCTTTTTAGGATTAGCTCTCCTTTTACTTTCGCTCTTTTCAAATTCCTCAACTAAGAATGAAAAGTAAGTTTCTTTAGCCTTCGAGAACAGTTCAAGAATTGTATCTTTACCTATCTTAATTCCTAACCCCTTTATGTAATTGTAAACCCTATTCACGGTAATAGGGTTAGAATAATTTGCTATAAGGAAACTTGCGAAAGTTTCAGCAATACTAGGCTTTACTATTGAAAGGTCTCTAACAATTACTGAATCGAAATATGACCTCAGTAGTCTAACTTTATCTTCCTCAAGTACAACTGCTGGATAAGAACCGAACTGTAAATATTCCCTTAGAAGGGAGAGTATTTTTCCTCTTTGCAGAGTATAGTCCATTAAGGGATTGTAAATGAACCCTTTAAACCTAAGGAACTCCTTAAAAGATAAAGGATAAACTTCGTAATTTACACTCCTTCCCCTAAGTTCGTTAGCTATATTTAACGGCGTTAGTTGTGACGAAGAGCCTGAGAGAAATATCCTAGCATTTAACTTCTTCCTAAACCAACTACCGTAATCCTTTACATCTTGAATTTCATCAAAGAAAATATACTTAGGAGTTTTTCCGGTAAGTTCTTCAAATGATAAAATTATCTTATCCAGATCGTTTACAGTCACGTTTTTTAACCTATAATCTTCAAAGTCGACATATAGGATTTCGTCACGGGAAGCTAAGCCTCTTTCTACTATTTTCTTTATTGTCTGATAAAGGAGGAAAGTTTTACCACTCCTTCTTCCACCGGTTACTGTAATTATGTAATCCTTGTCTAGTGGTAGGGATAAGTCCCTTTCTATTATATTAGGTAATGGTGAAGTAAGCCATTCTGCTATGAAGCTCTTTATTCCTTCTTCCATAAGAATGATAGAGATTATGCATTTAAGTCTTTTTCCGACCAGTTTTGCGTAATAACCAGTCCCTAAGAGACCAGTTTAATTTCATTAACTAGATTTTATACCTTCCAAGATATTTGCATTAAATATTAATTTTTAGCTTTTATCTTTTAATTTAAAAACAAAAAGTCTCCTTTTTTATCCCTCTTCTAGGTAGCGGAATAAGTAAGAATCTGCAAGTAAGAGTAAACCAGCAATTATGAAATCTATTCCATAGCCTAGGTAATGCGTAATGTAACCTGAAACTAAAGAGCCTAAAAAGAGCGAAATACCTACTACCGTACTGTAGACTCCTAACCCTCTACCTTGTTGCCTTTCTCCTACGATTTTAAAAATCATTGTAGTAGAGGAAGAGTAAAAGAGGGAGTAAGCTATTCCTGCAGCTAGAGGATAGAAAATCAGCCCTGAGATAAGTATTGGATAACCTAAAAAGAAAACAGAAAACACACCAAGTACGACGTATGAAGAACCCCTTAAAATTAATGAAAGGTGAGCTATCTTACTCTCTTCCTTTGCTTCAAGTAAACTTGAGGAAATCCTAAAGCCCAATATTTGGAATACCATCCCTACGGTTATAACTAGTAATACTTCAGATTTCTCTAATCCTTTAACGTAAAGCCCTGCAGGGTAAACTGTATTAAATATCCCGCTACTTATATAAAAAATGACCAGCCCCAGGTAAAGGAGAGGAATATAATTTATTGGTTTTTTAGTAAGCCTGCTGAGAGAAAATACTTTAAAACTGTGAATATTAGGCAAATGAAGGAAGAAGAGTGGCAAATGTCTTATCCTGATCATGAAGGACTCTTTATGTTGTAACATTGCAGTCCTCTCAAAGGTTATTACTGGCCTAGGAACCAGCTTGAATCCGGCAATTAAAGTTCCCAGAGTTAATATGCCTAGAATTTCCTCTACTTCGTAAATTTTTAGAAAAATAACTAGAAAAGTTGAGGCAAGCAAACCTAACAACATACCAATAGAGGAGAAGAAAGAGAACTTGGAAAACAGTGAACCCCAATGTTTTTTCTCCGCAGATTCCATAACTAGGAGGTTGAAAGGTGTAGTTGATGCTGTGCTCATGAAAACTAACAGGGAATAATTAATAGCAACGAAGGAAATTGAATTAAAGAAAGGCATTAATAGTAAGGGTAGTGCAGTTCCTGCAAAGCTTAATAATATTTGCTTTTTCCTGTCCATTCTATCTGCCAAGAAACCCCACATTATTGATGCAGGAATTAATACTGCGTTACCTAGAGAAATTACGTAAGCTACATCTATTGCATTACCACCAAGGGTTAAAATTTGTAAAGTGACTAAAGTGGAAATTGGCCCTATTGCCATGTTAAACGGTATTACTAGGTACATCCACTTGGTGCTGTACTTTATCATCCTTGCTTTAAACTTACAATCTCGTTTAAAAGACTTATTGTAATCTTATAAACAATTTCGACCTTATATTCCCTTTTAAAAAGTGTAAATAAAATGAGAAGAATTTTTACAATGATTAACATTTTCTCTGTTGCTTATAAATTATCATAGAGAGAAGAACGAATTATTAATTTAAACTTTTATGCAGTTAAAATTCAGCCTTTGTTTAACTTAAGGATAAGTAAAGTTAAACTTAAAGCATTCATGAGAATATTCTTTTATATGTATAGACTGAAGGTTCATAAGAAAGGTATTATTGTAATACCAAAGGAGATAAGAGAAAAATTCAACTTGAAAGAAGGTGACGAAGTTAACGTTATAGTTGATGATGAGGGAATTTATATATTTCCTCGTGATGATATTAGAAAATACTTTGGTAGTGACAAAGATGCAATAAAAGCTTTAAACATTCTTGAAGAGGAGAGGAGAAGAGAACGTGAAAGTAGTACTTGACGCATCTGCATTAATTTTGTATTTTTATGGAAATAACAAGGCCAAAGAGATAATAGAGAAAAACGTGAGTGAAGCTTTTCTGACTTCCTCCCCGCCCTAAAGGGCGAGGGTTCCCCTCATCGATTCGCTCTTACATCCCTCATTTGAGGGGCAGTCGAGAGGCTCAGAGAACCCCTCCCATTAAGATTAACTACCGCAATAACGTCGCGATCATTCTCATAACCGCATGAACACCTAAACCAACGATGGGAAACCTCAACCATCCTTCTACCACATTTTGGGCATGAGATTGAAGAATAACTAGGATTAACAAACTCAACAATCATTCCGTGTTTCTTAGCCTGCCAAGAAATCCAATACTGCAAACGATGATATTGCATAAGATACAACTTATCCCTAAACTCCTTAGGCAACTTATCAACATTCTTGATGAGATTCTTAAGGTTCTCCAACTTAATAACATTAGCACCCATCATTCTCGCTACTTCAACAACCCACTTCCCCACTTTTCTAGCAAAATCCCCCATGACCATCTTAGCCTTTAGGTGGAAGGAATGAATCCTGTGAAGGATCCTCTTATTCTCCCTCCACCTCCTTGGGTATTTCCTTTGTAGACTTTCAGCCAAAGACTTCCAGTGATGAACTTCTCCAAGACGAGTTGTAATCCTAACGTAGTGTTTGTCGTCCTTGCCAACTACTATCTCACTCATATTAATATCTACGGCAATACTTTCCCCTGGTTCAACCTTCTCTCCTTCTTTCTCAAAAACGACCTTTAGAAAAGCCTTACCGTCTCTGATCACCAACCTAGCCTCCCTCATCCTCCAGCTTAAGTACTCCTTAAGGTTTCTAGGATAACCCAGAATTGGTAGTTCACCTACACCAGCAATCCTAACAGTCATTCTCTCGAAGTTCACGCTATAACTTGCCCTTGGTGTTAGCCAAACTGTTGGCTTATACACTCTTGGAAACCTACCCTTTTTAGGATTATTATACCATCCCTTGTATATTGAAAGGGCATCCCTATAACAGTCCTCAGCAACCTTTGATGGCAGATTGTATTCCCCTCTTAACTTCTCATACAACTCCTCATGGACTTTCGAAAGCACTCCCTTCTCTTCCGGATTTTTCACATTTTCCTTTAACCAAAACAGGGTGAAACGCAGTGCTTTAACGTAGTTATTAACGAGGGCTAGGAGGGAGTCTGATACAGCGATCTTCATCGAAACAGTTGCTCTGATCGCTTTATTTCCCCTCCTAGCCATCAAATGAATTTAAGAAAAAGAAATATTTAAATATAAGGGGGCTATCCATCCCCGCTGGTGAGGCTTTCCGTCCCTTAACCCCCAACTTTGTAATACTTTTTAAAGCCGAAACTAATACCTCAATTTTTCACTTTCGGTTTACTCTCTAAGCTTATTTATTTATTCAACTTGTTTATTTTCATGGGAAGAACACAACCCTCATACACTTACTCCCTGCAAAGGGAGATTGAAAAATTGGAGAGGATACTAAGTAGGGCTTCTCCCCATTTACTTCCCATACTTGAGAGAGCTAAAGGAAAGATAAGGTACTTCCAAAACGCGTCTTATGATGAAGATTTAAGCCCTTCCGAATTGCTCTTCTTAGCCTTATTATCAGAACTTGCAGAGGAGTGCAAAAATGGTTGAAGGATATCTAATAGATGCAAAGCCAATAAGAGGAGGACTAATTCTTTACCTTAACAACTTCAAAAAGGCTTTTGTAAAAACAACCTTCCCAGTTTACGTAATTACTGAAAACCCAGAAATAGTAATGCAACACCCAGCCGTTGTAAGTTATGAGGAGGAGGAATGGAATTACCAAGGAAAGAAAAGGAAAGTCTACCGTTTTGAGGTTGACGACATTTCTGCTTATTATTATATAAGGAATAAGTTAAATGTAGTAAACGAGACTCCCTCGGTACTGTCTCAAACATTATATAGACTAGGAATTCTCCCTTTTAGATGGGTTAGTATAGAAGGTAACGAGATCAAAACTAGGGACGACGATTTTCCTAAAATATCTTACGCAACTTTAATACCGTTAGATTGGTACGGCGAAGGAGAGACTGGAAGTAAGATAAAGGTTATAGAAAACGGAGAAGAAAGGGTCGAACAAGATCCTAAAGTTAAAGTTAACGTAGCTGAATGCTTAGGAATTGCTTGTAATAACGTAGAGGCTGTAGTAAAAATTGACATTAAGAGGAAGAGGTCACCGGTTTCAATAAAAGGATTAATAGAATGGTCTTACGTCTCAAAAGTACTGCTGAGGGAAATAGCTTACGCAACAATAGGTAAAGCTTTAACTACTAATGAAGCTTGGGTTGCATTAAAGAGAAAGTATATTATACCAAAGGTTGTGCCAAGGGTTGAGAAAATGAGGACTATTGAGGATTTAGAAAAAGCAGACAGAGGCGGGTTAGTAATCTTCCCTAAAGTTGGTTGCTTTAATAACGTTTATCAGATAGACTTTTCCTCAATGTATCCCTCACTAATTGTAAAATATAACATTTCAGCAGAAACTGTAGACGCTTGTGATGACTTAAAGACTGAAATAGGCCATTCCATCTGTTTTAAAGAGAAGGGAATAGTTCCAGAAGCGTTAGAGTGGTTAATAAAGAGAAAAGAGGAGTTGAAGAAAGTTGACAAAGAAAGGGCTGAGGCAATAAAGTGGATGCTAGTAGCTTCCTTCGGCTATTTAGGTTTTAGGAATTCTAAATTCGGTAAAATTGAGGCTTATGAACTTGTAACTTACTTTGCCAGAAGAACGTTAAGAGAAGCAGTAGAGTTGGCAGAAGAAATGGGATTGGAAGTCCTTCACGGAGTAATAGATTCTCTTTCCGTTAGAGGTAACGTAAAGGATTACGTTAAAAAACTTGAGGAAATTACTGGACTTAAGGTTAAGGTTGAGGAGTTTAAATGGATGATATTTACCAAAAATAAGGAAGGATTTCCTTATCCTACAAGGTATTTCGGAAAAGGAGAAGAAATGAAGGTCAGAGGAGTAATAAGGAGTAATATGCCTAACGTAGTAAAAGACTTCCTGGAAGAAGTTCTTAGCTCTTTAAGTAAAGCTAATTCCTGCGAAGAGATAAACGTTAAAGAAATTGATGAAATCTACAAGAAATATAGAGAAAGAATAGTGAGGGGTGAGCCTCAGGATTACGTTATCTGGATTAACGGAATTCCTTACGTTAGAGGAATTAAAGGATTTTATGAAGCTTATAACGGTTTTAGAGAAGTTGACGTTTTCTACTACTTAAATTACCTCAAGAGGACTTACGAGGAATTTAAGGGATTTTTATGATTACCGGATTTGATGAAATAGATAGGATAATTTCTCCTGACAGGATAGTTGAATTTTATTCAACAGATAGAGAAATTCTATGGCTCTTTTATCATCGCGTCATAGTACTTTCTTCTCCAATAAAGGTAGTAATTGTGGGCGAGAGAGGAGGAATAGACCCAGAGTTAATAAGAAGGTTTAGGGAAATATTTAACGTTAAAGGAGAGATCTACATAAGGAGGGCTTTCAAGGCTGAGGATGTAAAACCTACTATAGAGGCAATGAATGAGGATATGATTCTCGTAGATCCTTATCACCACAAAAAGCTTTACGGAGAAATAGTTTCCGCAATTAGGAACGCTGGAAGAGTTTTTATCTTCAGTTTTATGGATAGGGAAAAGGAAGGCTCAATTTTCGGCCTTCATTCTTCTCATTCATTAATAAGGTTAGAGAGGAGAAGCAGTAAGAGCTTTTCTTTCAAAATAATTAAGAGTGTTAATACAGATGAGGTAGAAATACCTTACTCTATTTGGGAACTATTTGGCAAAAGTAAAGGAGAAGGTTTATTAACTTTTTTAGCATAAAAAGATATAATCACACTCATGAAGTTTTTAAAATATAACTTCTTTTTCTGTACAGTAAAACCGATAGTAGAGTTAAAAGAAGTGGTGCTCATCAGGGTTTGACAACGCTTGTTGTTTAAATTGGTCGTAATTATTATTAACGCATTGCGACATTTGTGAGATCTGGCTAGCTAAATCTGGTGGCAATAACTGGTCTAACGTAGCTTGAATATCGTTACCAAAGGCATTTCTAAAGTCCTCCCTTAGACTATCAACAAACCTATCTAGAAAATCAACTCTTCCGCCTGGGATTATTAATATATCCCTATCATCTCTAATTCTACCGTTACTTGCGTCGTAATCAAATTGTTTAGAAACTTGGATTATTATGTGACCTTTGTAGTTCTTAACGTCGACTCCATTTACAGAGTTAGGATCTTGACCCCTGTAAATTTGTATTAAAGTCTGTATCACTTGGGGATTATACCATATTGAATCAACATATGGATTAAAAGGTGGTTGGGTAAAGCACCTAGGACAACTAAAAGTTTGAGCGTGGAAAACCATCCTCATGTTAGTGACATAAAGAGCTCCGTAAATATACATGGAGACAGTCATTGTTTGTGGATTATTATACTGTGGTTGACCTCCTATGTTTATTATTCCTCCTATATCGATAGACGGGGAAGATTGAGGATAATAAGTCTGAGAGATTACGCTATACTGTACATACCTTGAGGCCGCAATTAACTGTTCTCCGCATATTGGATTGAAAGGTAGGTTCGATAAGTCTAGTTGTATTTGTTGCAGAGTCAGGTTGGTCAAGTTGAAATTGATATCCGCAGTTAGGGCATTGTAAAACTCCATCCGGAATTTCCATTCCACATGAGGGGCAAATCATAAGAAATAAAGGAAATTATCGTATTTAAACCTTTTTACTGAGGTAATAAGTAATATAAACATAGCACAAAGTTTTTATCAATATTAATTTTCTAAGACAAAGTTAGTAATAGCAATACATATCTTTCATATGAATTAAAATTATTACTTTTATAAAATATCTATGATAGAATTTTCTAGGAAATTTTTTAAATGATGAGAAGTAATGAAATTGAGGACATTATGGAAAAATTCTTTCAAATGGATAATGTAGATTTAAATTCTATACACGACAGAATAACGTCAGAAATACAAAATCAAGGTATGGAAATACATAGGGATGAGCCAAGGGACAACGGATTCAAAATATTCGTAAGGAGAGGAGAAGAGCATGGAGAAGTCGAGGTATTTAACGAATGGGGAGGAGTAAAAGTAATAACCCACGGAAGGCTTGAATGGGATCTAATGAACATTGTAGAACCTATAATGCAACAGCCTCAAGCCGCACCTCAGGGAATGCCTACTCAAGTACAGCAAAATAAGCCTCCAATGCCTTCACCTAGTCCTGCAATGCCTCAACAACCCATGATGCCTCATCCCATGGTTCCACAGCCTAATCCCGCAATTCAACAAGCTATGGTCCCACACCCCGCAATGCCACCTGCAATGCAAACTGCAATTACCCCAGAGCATCAGCAATTTCTTAGCATACTTACGCAAAACGGGTATCAAATTATGGTAAATAGTGCAAATCAAGGATACTTCTTTATAAGAGGAAGAAAAGGAAATTTCGTAATAGATATTGAAGGAAGAGAACAGCCTTCATGATATCTTTTTTATTCTTTTGAAAAGAAACTTACTTAAATTACTTGCTGATAGAATAATAAAGGTAAGAAGAAAATTTAATATAATAGAATGATGGATTACTTTCATATCTTCTTCTTTAATAGTATTGCTAATGCTACTAAAACTATAATTATAAGTAATAAGAATGATGGATTACTTAATTGATATACAGAATTTCCTTCAGCTGACTTTCCTTGCGCCCAGTAACAAATTAATGACTCTAACGAGTGAGCAATGGTTGGATTGCAAATTATTATTCCTAGTTCTCTATTGCAGTGAATAGATGTATAATCCAAATTTACACTCCCTACATAGACGTAGTTCCCAACTACTATTATCTTTGCGGTCATATCAGGAATTTCTACAGCACCTAACTGACTTACCGCACAATTATCTTCACTATAGGTAGAAGTAATTACTGTCCTTTCGTGCTGTTCAATTACTGGATAAAATACGCTTGAAGGATAAAGTTCCTCCATTGCTATATATAAATGTCCTGGCTGAGAAAGTATGTCAGATAGCTCACATTCACTATTTATTGGTGAAACTACTATTCCGGGATAATCAACATTTACAGGCTTTCCGTAATAATCGTCAAGTATTATGCAAGCAAAAGCTTGAGCAATAGATGAATTATGAATGTCCAAATCCACTCCATGGTCCTTGTGAATTCCGTAATAAGTAGGATTTATTGAGCCCAAGATTACCGTGCAGTTATTTATTACGAAAACCTTAGAATGCACATATTGAAAGCCAGAAAGGAATTTTACATGGACACCAGAAGAATTCAACTCTGAAACTAGCTGTTCTTCATAACTTGGAATTCCACCGTAAACGTTGGATGAAAGAACTACAAAGGCTTCTCCTCCTTTCTTCACCGCATTAATTATTGCATTAGCTATTTGACAACAAGTAAGTTCGTAAATCTCTGCGTATATGTATTTCCCTCTGCATAGGCACGATATTATATCGGTAGAGTTGTAAGGACTAACTATAATCTTTACTTGACATGTTTGGACTTTAACGTACCACGAAGATGAGGAGTAAAATATAGGAATAAAAGAGATAGAAGAAAGGATTATTAGGACTAGTAAGGTAAACGTTAAGTTCATAATTCTAGTTACCATTAAAGGCTTAAATTTTTAATTTAGAGAGAGTAGGTCACACTTATTTCTTAGTAAAATATTTAGCTAAACGCAATAATCTATATTATATGAGCGAGATATTATGGGAATTGACTAAGAGTAAATTACACGACAAGTTTACCTTAACAATATTAAGCCGTTGATAACAGTTTCCGATAAACCGTGAAATTTATATGCTTTAATGGTAGAGACAAATACAGTCACACCAGATGTGGATGGTTTTCCCGAAAGGTGTGACGATGTGCGGGTTTCCCCACATCCGTGAGGGGTAATGGGTTTACCCGTGACTCTGTTGAAGCCCAATGGCTAAGGATTGGTATTAAATCCTATGAAGCCCAAACTCCTTTTTCTATCCCGGAAATATAGTTGGATTAACAATATTTATATCATTAGGCTAAATTATTTTAAATCCAATAATTTTATCAGTTTCATATATAATATCATTTAAATATCATAGTAAAGAAATAGGTGTGGCAATGGGATCTACTAGGATGGCAGAAGGACTTGGAAGAGCTTTTTCTATTTCATTTACAGCTTATTTATTTTCCATTCATGATTATGAGATAAGCTTTACTCTACTTTCTTTAGTAGGTGTCATAGGTCTTATTACAAATCTCGTTAAAAACGAAGTAATTTAAGTAAAGCGTTAGTATCTGTATATTTTATTTCAGGCTATTAAATAAATTAAAAGAGAAATGTTATTAAGCTCTATTCTCTATCTTCATTGGCCAAGTAAACATCGATACAAAAACCACTGCCAAAGAAGCAAATTCTATTCCGTCCACGAAGTAAGGCAATGAAGCCATACCGAAGGCTTCAATAATACCACCAATTAATGCAGAAACAATTCCTCCCGCAACAGCACCAATATTATAAGCAGTACCAGTCAAAAATGCCCTAACCTCAGGAGGAACACTACTGGCAGCAATGCCGGAAATCAAAGGCCAAAAACCTACAGCGAAGGCGTAAAGGTAAACTCCTGCGCTCATTATGGGCAAAGCCTTTAGTGGAGTAAATATTGGCATTGAGAGGAAAGATGCTACTAAAAGTCCAGCTATTCCTACGTAAATTAATTTAAATACACCAAACACGTAGGAAAGCCTACCGAAAATGACATAGGAAGAACCTTGTATTGCATTTGCAATGGCCATTAATAATCCTACGTAATAGGCTGGGAAGCCTGAGAAACTCGCAAAGTCGGGATAAATGCTAAATACTGCTAGATAAGCAATAAACATTCCACTCATTGCTAGAGATGCCCTAATGAAATAGGGGGAATAATCCCTTACCCTAACTTTTTGAGCGACTACTGATGGCTTAAACTCTTCAGTTACTTTAAAGTAAATGTAAGGAACGAGAATAAGGGGCAAGGAACCAGTTAGCATGAAAATCCTATAACCGGATATTGATGTTAAATCACTGCTCATTAACATATAAGCAACTCCTGTAAGTGCGTAACCTAAAGCGTAACCAGCTTGTACTATACTATTAACGAATTGAAGCTTTTGCTTTGGTGCCTGCTCTATTGCTAGCACTGTCCCGGAAGTCCACTGAGCTCCCATGAAAATTCCTTCAATTGTTCTGAAAAATGCCATTAATGGAAATGAAACTGTGAGCGCGAAAAACGTCTGGAAGATAGAGTAACCCGCAGTCCCGGTTAATGCTACGATCTTTCTTCCTCTTTTATCTGCAATCTTTCCGAATATACTTGCTCCTATAACCCTTCCTATTAGACCGAGTGAGAATATTATAGTCAAGTCTAAGTAACTTATGCCTACTATCTTGTTCAGGAAGGTGTATGCGTATGTTATTAATACTAAGTCGTAAATATTACCTGCCCAGGCTAATGTTGATGAAGTTACTGCGTGAATATACTTTTGCATACTTAAAAAATAAAAATCTAGTTTAAAAATCTTTTATTAAATCTCTATACAGAGATAAAAAGTAATTTTATGAGAAGTTATTTGGTAAGATTTATTGTTGGATATTTCCTAAATAAGTGTAAAGTTTAGGTATAATTTAAAAATCGAATCTCATATTGAACTAGATAAAAATTCGTGGTGATGCTGTAATATTTAAATATTGGTTTAGCTAGTTTAACTATAGTGAAGCTAGCTTGACTCTAAAGGTGGAAGTTGGAAAGAAAGGTTACATAATTATTCCTAAGGATATTAGAGATCTTCTAGGCATAAAAGAAGGTGACAAGCTTATTCTTAACGTCTATGACGGTAAAATTATCCTTGAACCTGAAAGGAAGGTTGACATTAATGAGATCTTAAAAAGACTGGAAGAGCATCATGCTAAAATATCCTCTTATGCAAAAAGCGCTAAATTAGGAGACTTACTTTATTCAAGCCTTGAGGAGGAATTCAATGATTTTTCTTGATGCAAACTTTATCATTTACTTGAATTTGGGCGTCAAGGAAGTAGAAAATTTTTATATTAAAGTATTACAAGAAGATCGATTAGCTTTAGACCCATTAGTTATAGATGAAGTAATTTATATTTCAAAGAAGAAATATAACGTTAACTTTAACGATACAATAAGTTTTCTAGATGAAGTTGTTTTACCCAATTCTCTAATCCTTCCTATAAGAAAAGAAGATTATGACAAGGCAAAAGAGATAATGCTACAATATAACCTAAAGCCCTCTGACGCGTTTCACGTCGCCATAATGTTAAATAACTCAATCAGTAAAATTATAAGTGAAGATAAAGATTTTGATCGAATTAAAGAAATAGAGAGACTTTGGTTAAATTGAGATAAACTTATCTAGGCTTATCAAATTAACGCTCAATTATTATACATAATCACATTTTCTCTAATAAGAATTCTAATAGCTTTGAAGAGTACAATTTTAGCTCTTGCTCTATTTTCTTAACTTCCTCGATAAGCGAAGGATTTAAATTATAAGTCTCAACCCATTCTTTAACTATGCTAGAATCTACCTCTACGTGAAATTGAACTCCAACAGCTTTACCTAATCTAAATGCTTGGAAATATTTTTCACTATAAGCTAGAAGTCTAGAACCCCTAGGTAGAGAAAAAGTATCGCCGTGAAGTTGAAATACTTTAATTTTTTCAGTGCCGAACAATTCCTTAAACTCGTCAATTAGGCTAACTTCTTGAACTCCTACCTCTTGTCCATAAGGACCTTTAATAACCTTTCCGCCTAATGCTTCTGCAATTATTTGAGAACCTAAGCAAACTCCTAGTATCTTTTTACCTTCACTATATGCTCTCCTTACTAATTCTATCTCCTTCCTTATGAAAGGATATTTATCTGCCTCATAAACGCCCATAGGTCCGCCCATAAGAATCAGCAAATCAAAGT
Organism: Acidianus ambivalens; assembly: GCF_009729015.1. NCBI lineage: Archaea > Thermoproteati > Thermoproteota > Thermoprotei > Sulfolobales > Sulfolobaceae > Acidianus > Acidianus ambivalens. Next base: position 1,688,730 of record NZ_CP045482.1, read on the forward strand.
CCTCGTTACCTTCTATTTCACTAGCTAACTTTTCATCAGCTTTAATTCTTAGATTTCCCAGCCTTTCAACTGGATGGTGATATATTGCTAAAGCTTTCATTATAATTATATAAAATAAGGACTAATTTAAACGTTCTGTCCTTTAAAATAAATTTTATTCAATACTAACTATCTTATTATCTATAGCTTCTGATATAATTTTAATTCCCTCGTTTATTTCTTCTGGTCTTGAATATGAAAAGCTTAGCCTAATGTACTCTTTACCGTATCCATCAAAGAAGAATTTAGTTCCAGGTGAGAAAATAACTCTATCCTTCACTTTTTCTAGTATTTTTTCCGAATCTATACCATTTATTCGTATAAAATAAAATAGTCCTCCCTCTGGATAGTTCCATTCAGCTTGCGGTAAATATCTTTTAAGAGCCTCTGCCATAACTTCCTTCTTTTCTTTATAAATAATTTTAGCTTTACTTAATCCATCCCAAAAGCTTCCATCCTTAAGTGAGCTGTATACCAATGATAACGACGGACTACTATTACCTCCATCTATATTTTGCTTTATTAATTTAAATATTTCCATAATTTCTTTATCAGCAACCATTATCCCTAATCTGATTCCAGGGGACAGAACTTTACTTAGAGTTGTTATATAAACTACTCTTCCGTTTTTATCTAATGATTTTAACGTAGGTTGTTCTGGATTTAAAAGTCCATAAGCGTCGTCCTCAAGTATAATAAAGTCCTTTTCCTCGGCTAATTCTAAAAGCTCCTTCTTATCTTCTAATCTCATATGAATTCCAGTAGGATTTTGACCGGTAGGAATGACATAGACAGCTTTAATCCCGTTTTCCTCCTTTATTTTTAAATCATAATAAGGTATTACAGGAATTTTAACAAATTTTGCACCTCTAGATTTAAAAACTCTTATAGCTCCTGCAAACGTTGGATATTCTATTGCTACTTTATCTCCACTATTGATAAATGCATAAGCAAATATGAAAATCCCTTGAATGCTCCCAGTGGTTAAAAGTATTTCTTCTTTTTTAGCGTTTATTCCCCTATATCTTAATATCTTTAATATCTCATTATCAAGTTCGTTAAAACTAATTGCTTGTTCAAAATTCATCTCAAAAATTTTTAAATTTCTAGGAAAAATCCTAGGATCTGGTAATCCTCCGGCTAAATTATAAGTCATTTTCTCCATCACCTTTTGCCGTTTTAGTAGCTAAATAAAAGAATGCTGTAGACGCAAGTATTATTATAGGTAAGGAAAATAGTGTTGGAAGAGTAAAATATGTTATTAATGTAACGATTCCACTGAAGCCTAAATACCATAATGCTGGAATATAATTCCTGGAAAAAGGTATCATAGCTAATATTGCCAAGAGAATAACTAGAGTACCAAATAGTGTCTTAGGGAATCCGACAAAGCTGAATATTAAGCCTGTAACTAGAAAAGCAATAAATGATAATACTTTATCGGATTTTTTCTCTGATAGTATAAAAAGACTTACTGGTCCAGTAGAATAAGCTAAAATCCTTGTAGCTACTAAATAACCTATGGATTCTTTGAAGGTAGATAACATGAATAATGTTAATAATGAGAATGCTCCGAATAAAATTACTGGTAATATAGGTATACCTCTTTTAACATCTACTTTTCCTAGTACTTTAGGAAAGCTTCCAGCCTTAGCTAAGGCATATGAATACCTAATTAAATCTCCAGCGCCTATTAATGAAGCGCCAGAAGGAGATATTACACCGTCTAAGATAAATAAAGCGCCTACTGCAGGAACTCCAGCTATTATAGCACTTTCAGCTAAGGGAGCACTCATTTTGCTTAAACTACTCCATCCAGAAGAAAGGACAGAAGTAGAAAGCGAGGCTATAAAGACAAGGGGGACTAAGGTATATATTATCATAGATAATACGAATGCTATCATTATTGCTTTTCCAGTATCGCTTTTAGATTCACCAGCATAAACCATAGCGCTTCTGAAACCTCCGTAGGCAAACATTGTTAATGCTATAGCGTAAAGGAAATTGGAAAAAGATGGAGAAAATTTCATAGAAAAGTTAGATAAATGAAAATCTAGATATCCTACAGCTAGAACATATACAATCAAAATCCCTAGTTTAGCGTAAGTTATCGTATTTACAGAAATTGATAAACCTCTTATCCCTAGATATACTAACAAATATATTATAATTACTATAATACTTTCAATAAAATATCCAATAATAGTTGGATGACCCCTATACATTATGGACGGAAATACATAAGATAGGTAATTTGCAGTAGCCTCTGCTTCTATAGGTATTGTCAAGAGTGTGCCTATTAAATAAAGCCAACCAACACTAGATGCCATAACTTTTCCGTGAGTGACATTAATAAACCTTATTTTACTTCCAACAAAAGGAAAAATCCTAGCTAGCTTAGAATAAACTATAACCACTGGTAGTAAAAGAATTCCTCCAATTAACCATACAAAAGGACTTAATGGCCCTGCTAATGACGCAGTTACTGCAGGCAAAATAAGTATTCCAGAACCTATTATATTACCTAGAGAAAATGCAATTAATGAGAAAATTCCTGCTTCTTTTCTAAAATTTGGATTATCCTTAATATTTATGCCTACTTTGTCTGCCATAGAAGAAGAATGAAATAAATAATATATAAGAATTTCTATGATTTATAATGTAAAGTTTACATTAGTTTATATAGAATAATAAAAAATATTTTGTAGTAACGCCTTTATAAAGCAAATATAATTCATTCCTTAATATGCGATGCACTATTAAATGTGCTTGATGCTTTAATCTAATTTATTAGCCAAAGTTTTACACTCCTTATATGGATATAGAAAAGTTAAAGAAAGACGTACTCGAGATAGAGGATAAGATAATTGAAATAAGGAGAAAGATACACGAGAATCCGGAACTTTCTTACAAGGAATATAATACAGCAAAATTAGTAGCGGAAACTCTAAAGAGCCTAGGTATAGAAGTTAAAGTTGGAGTAGGTTTACCTACTGCAGTTTTGGGAATATTAAAGACTTCTAAACCAGGAAAAGTAGTGGCGTTAAGGGCTGACATGGATGCATTACCGGTAGAAGAAATGACCGATTTACCTTTCAAATCAAAGGTTAAAGGAGTTATGCACGCCTGTGGTCACGATACTCACGTAGCAATGCTCTTGGGAGGGGCAATGTTGTTAGTTAAAAACATTGATATGCTATCCGGGGAAGTTAGGTTCATTTTTCAACCTGCTGAAGAGGACGGAGGCTTAGGAGGAGCAAAGCCTATGATTGATGCAGGAGTAATGGATGGAGTAGATTACGTTTTTGGTTTACATATTTCTTCGGCATATCCTGCAGGAGTTTTCGCAACAAGGAAAGGACCTTTAATGGCGACACCCGACGCATTTAAAATCACTGTTCACGGTAAAGGAGGTCACGGATCTGCACCTCATGAGACTATAGACCCCATATATATTTCCTTATTGATAGCTAACGCAATATATGGAATAACTGCAAGACAAATAGATCCGGTACAACCTTTTATCATCTCAATAACTTCGATTCACTCAGGGACTAAAGATAATATAATTCCCGACGACGCAGTAATGGAGGGAACAATAAGGAGCTTGGATGAAAACGTGAGGAAAAAAGCTTTAGATTACATGGAAAGGATAGTATCTTCAATTTGCGGTATTTATGGAGCAGAATGCAAGGTTGAGTTTATGAAGGACGTTTATCCTATCACTGTTAATGATCCAGAAACAACAGAGGAAGTAATGAGGATACTTAGTAATATATCAAAAGTGGAAGAAACTCAACCTATTTTAGGAGCAGAAGATTTTTCAAGGTTTTTGCAGAAGGCTAAGGGAACTTACTTCTTCCTAGGTACTAGGAACGAAAAGTTAGGATGCATTTATCCTAATCACAGTTCAAAGTTCTGCGTAGATGAAAGCGTTCTGAAGTTAGGCGCGTTGGCTCATGCAGCTTTAGCTATTGAATTTACAAATAAGAAAGAATAAGAGAGAAAAATAATATAACTGTATAGTTAAGGTTTTCTTTTTACTTCTTCCCATTTTCCATTAAATAATACATATTTTCCATCTTTTGCTATTATTTTTCCTTTCTTAATAACAAACTTGGGAGGTTCCATGAAACGTAATAAATCTATAACATCGTCTGCGTTAGTTATTAGGAGGTTAGCGTCATTACCTTCTTTTATTCCGTAATTTTTAACTCTCCAGGCCTTTGCTGAATTAAAAGTAATTAAATTAATTGAATTTAACAGCTCTTCTGCTCCCGTTAACTGATCCATGTGAATTGCCACAAATAATACTTGTAACATATTACCCGACCCTAAAGGATACCAAGGATCCATTATGCAATCATGCCCTAACGCTACATTAACGTTAAATTTCATCATTTCCTTTATTGGAGCATTGCCTCTCCTCTTTGGATAACCTTCTAGTCTGCCCTGAAGTACTGCGTTTATTAAAGGATTTGGAACTACGGTAATTCCTGCCCTTGAAACTGTAGGTAATATTCTAAATCTATAAGCAGGATCCCAGCTATGCATTGCTGTAACGTGACCTGCAGTTACTCTTCCTTCCCAAGAATTATTTATAGTCTCCTTAGCTAAAACCTCTAGGAACCTTGAATTAGGGTCGTCAGTCTCATCTATATGACCGTCAACGTCCTTATTATATTCTCTAGCAAGCTCAAAGGCAAATTTTATCGATTTAACTCCGTCTTCTCTAGTAATTTCATTGTGAGGAATTAAACCTACGTTGTCCGCACCCTCTTCTATTGCTTTCCTTAATATTTCGTCATTACCTTTATCCGTATATATACCGTCCTGAGGAAATGCGGTTATTTGAATTTCGGCTACGTCTTTCATATCTTCCTTAACTTTCTTTATAGCTCTAAGGAGCTTCAAAGACTTCTCAGTAACATCTACGTGCGTCCTTATCCATAAAGTGCCGTAGGCTACCATTAATTTCACTGCAGTAATAGCATTCCTATATACTTCATCCTCTGTTAATTTACCTCTAATTTCTTGCCATACCCTTATACCTTCCCATAAAGTACCGCTAATATTCATTACGGAAGTAAAGGCACTATCTAAATGAAAATGCATGTTAAAATACGGTGGAATTACAAGTTTATTCTCTGCATCTATTACCTCGTCACCTCTGCAATCTCCTATGCAAGAAATTCTTTCTCCTTCCACCTTTATATTCACAATCCTTCCGTCGAGTAGCTTAGCGTTCTTTATGAGCATATGTAGTTTTTACAGTAGGATTTAATAAATTAGTTATTAACAACGATTTTCCTCTTTGGCCAAGTTATCACGCTAACGAATACTAATATTAACGAGAATATAACGAAACCGTCTATAAATTTAGCTAAAGCAGATATTCCGTACAAGGATGAAATCACTCCTAGAATTATGTTAGCAATACCTCCCATTAAGCCCCCCATATTATATGCAAAACCCGAAAGAAAGCCTCTCACATTTATTGGCACAGAGTCAGCTAAAAGAAGTGGCATGACCGGCCAGAAACCAGTTGAAAAAGCAAAGCCCACTGTTCCTATAAACATTATATAAGGATTAATTAAAAAGGAGAAAATTGGAACAGAGAAGGGAATCGAAGCAAGTAAACCTATAACACCGGCATAGATTAGTTTCCTTTTATTAATCTTATCTGCTAATTTACCGAAAAGCACGAACGAACCGGCGAGAATCATATTAGCTACGAGCATTAAAGTTGCTAAGAAATATGGAGGCATTTTTGCATAATACAATGCTATAGTAGTATAATTGCCAAATACGGAAAAGTAAGCAATAAACATTCCGCTCATTGCTAATGTTGCCTTTATTAGTACATCGAGGTAATCCTTATACCTCGGTTTTTCAACTTCAGTCTTCTTTATACTTTCTCCAACTTTAAGCTGAATGTAAGGAAGAAGAATAAGAGGAAATGCTCCAGTTAACAGAAATAGTCTCCAATCACTTGCCAAACTTGATAAGAAAATGAAATAAGTAACTGCAGTTAAAGCATAACCTATTCCGTAACCTGCCTGATAGATCCCTGTAACGAATCCTCTAGCACTTACAGGAGCTTTTTCATAAGCTAATACCATCCCTGCAGTCCACGCAGCACCCATGAATAATCCTTCTAATCCCCTGAAGACAAATAACAAGAGCGCGTTTGGAGAGAAAGCCATTAAGCCTTGAAATAACGCATAACCTCCCGTTCCTATAATCATTACTGGTTTTCTACCCATTAGATCGGCATATTTTCCAAATATCATTCCTCCTGCTACTCTTCCTATTAGCCCTAGAGCAAATAATATAGATATATCGAGGTAATTTAACGAGAATGCTATCATTAAGTAGGAATAAACATAAGTAATGAGGAGTAAATCGTAAATGTTTCCTGCCCAAGAAAGCGTGGAAGATATTGTTGCATGAATATACTCCTTCATTAAGATAATTGCTATTTTAAGCATTTTTTAAACATATCCTACCTATTTATTAAAAATTATTAAGTTCTCTACGCATAGCAATAGAAGATAATTAAAAAAGATTTCAAATTTTTAAATCATAAAGGAAAGTTTTGTTTAAACAAAGTTAATGAGAAAATCTAGAACCTTTTCAGAATCCCTTCTATATATTTCTTCATAGTTAATCCATTTTCCCTTATAATTGGCAATTATAAGTAATGATGCACTCCTTATGCCGTGAAGCTTACTTAATAGGAAAATTGTACCGCTCTCCATATCTACAGCATCGTCAAATTTTAAATGACTCTCTGAATAGAAATCGTCGCTCTGAAATAAGGTGCCATAATTAACTTCTAATCCTTGAGACTTGAGAAAATAATAAAGTTTGTAAGCTAATTCTAAGTCTGGAGATAAAGCGGGCATTATATCTTCTCTAATAATCTGATATAGAGAACTCTTGTCGTGATGAGTTACTCCTATTGGAATAAAATAACTGCCTACCTTAATTTTCTCGTTTAATGAGCCTGCTGTGCCGTACCTTAGAATGAGTTTAACTCCATTACCTACTAATTCATTAATAATAAGCGAAGTCGATGGACCTCCAACTCCATGAGTAGAGATTACTATTTCTTTACCTTTTCTTTCTCCAATGAATATTAAAAATCCTCTTTTCCTAATTTCCTCCTTAACGTTAATGAAAGATGAAATTATTTCGGCAACTTCAGGTTCCTCAACTATAACGCATTTTTCTGGAACTTTCCTTTCTAAAACGAGCATATAAGTTTCTCCTTTCTAGAGGTTTAAATTCCCTCTTGCTGAAATCTTTTTAATTTTTAAATGGTATGTTACCCTTTGATAGTTAAGACTTTAAAATTGATAGAGCTTTTTTAAATAAAATAAACAGTATTTAATGATAAAAATAAAAAAGTTTTTATTAAGATTCAATGAGTTTTCCTAGATAGGAAATGTTTCTAACTCCCAGAGAGCAGGAAAAACTTCTCATTTCTTGGGCTGCAGAGTTAGCTAGGAGAAGGAAAGCTAAAGGGCTAAAGTTGAATTACGAGGAGGCAATGGCAATAATAGTTGATTACATTATGGAAAGTGCAAGAGAAGGAAAGCCAATGAGTGAAATAATAAAGGGAGCTCAAGAACTTTTGAAGGAAGAAGATGTAATGGAAGGAGTTCCGGATTTGTTAGACATTGTACAAGTTGAGGCAACTTTCCCAGACGGAACAAAATTAGTTACTGTAAGAAATCCAATAAAATCTTCGTCATCAATGAGGACCTTTGAAATAAAAGAAGGAGAAATAGAAATACCGGAAGACGGAGAAATAGAAATTACTAACACTGGCGATAGGCCAATACAAGTTAGTTCTCATTTCCACTTATTTGAAGTAAATAAGGCTTTAAAGATGGATAGAGAAAAAGCCTTTGGTTTCAGATTGGCAATTCCTGCAGGTACAGCAATAAGGTTCGAGCCGGGGCAAACTAAAGTAGTAAAAATAAGAAAAATTGGAGGAAATAGGAGAGTAACTGGATTGAATGGCTTAACTGAAGGTTCGTTGGATCATAATAAGAGCGAAGCAATAAAAAGGGCGAAAGAGAGGGGATTCATGTGAAAATATCTAGGGAAAGATATGCAGAACTTTACGGGCCTACAGAAGGAGATAAGATAAGGTTAGCTGACACCAACCTTTATGTAACAATAGAGAAGGATCTAATAACTAAGGGTGAGGAACTAGTATTTGGAGCTGGAAAAGTAGCAAGGGATGGTTTGGGCTTACTGCCTACAGCTAAAGAAGAAGAGGCAATGGATCTTGTTATAACTAATGCAGTCATAATAGATCCTATGATAGGAATTGTAAAGGCAGACATAGGTATAAAAGATGGCATAATAGTTGGAATAGGTCACGCTGGAAATCCTTTTACAATGGACGGAGTTGATTTTGTAGTAGGCTCTAATACTGAAATAATATCTGGAGAAGGGCTAATTGCTACTCCAGGATTTATAGATACTCACGTTCATTGGGTTGCTCCTCAGCAGGTCTTTGATGCTTTGTCTGCAGGTTTTACTACAATAATAGGTGGAGGAACTGGTCCGGCAGAAGGTACTAAAGCAGTTACCGCTACGCCTGGTAGTTGGAACTTAAAGATGATGATGCAAGCCTTAGATGTATTCCCTATGAACTTCGGCTTAACAGGTAAAGGTTCCTCTAGTAGGATAACAATGGAAAAAGCTATTGAGGCGGGAGCTTGCGGTTTTAAAGTTCACGAGGATTGGGGAGCTATGCCGAGAGTAATAGATGAAACTTTGACGGTAGCAGATGAATACGATGTTCAAGTTACTATACATACAGATACTTCAAACGAGAGCGGGTACTTAGAAGATACTTTGAATGCAATTGGAGGAAGGACAATTCACGCATATCACGTTGAAGGAGCAGGTGGAGGTCATGCACCCGACATAATAAGGATTGCCGGTGAGCCAAACGTCTTACCTTCTTCAACAAATCCTACAAAGCCTTATACTATACACACCTATGAGGAACACTTAGAAATGTTAATGGCAGTACATCATTTAAATCCAAAAGTCCCAGAAGACGTTGCTTACGCCGAATCGAGAATAAGGGCTGAGACTATGGCTGCGGAGGACTATTTACATGACCTAGGGGCAATTAGCATGATGTCGTCCGACTCGCAAGCAATGGGAAGAGTTGGAGAAACGGGAATAAGAACTTTCCAATTGGCACATAAGATGAAGGAATTAGGTTTAATAAAAATGGACGATAACTTCAGAGTTTTAAGATACTTAGCTAAAATCACTATTAACCCAGCAATTACTCATGGAATTTCTGACTATGTAGGGAGTTTATTACCAGGAAGAATAGCTGATATTGTACTTTGGAATCCTAAATTCTTTCCAGTAAAACCTTACATGGTAATTAAAGGAGGTGCAATTGCGTGGGCTTTAATGGGAGAAACTAATGCGTCGATTGCATATGCCCAGCCAGTGTTATATAAACCAATGTTTGGTTACTACTCAGCCCCGATGGTTTCGTTCTTCTTTACTTCCCAAGAAGGAGTTAATGAAGCCTCTAAAATCCTTAAGAGAAGAGTTTTGCCGGTAAAGAATACTAGGAAATTGGGTAAAAAGGATATGAAATATAATAATTCCTTGCCTAAAATAGAAGTTGACCCGGATACTTACGAAGTAAAAGTTGACGGCGTAATTCCTAAAGTACCACCTGCTAAGAGCTTACCCTTAACTCAATTATACTTCATGTTTTAAGTGGTGAAAATGAAGCTTATAAAAAAGGTTGGGAACGAAAAGGAGTTGGGCACAAACAACGTAACAATTGTTTACGCTGATAGGCAGTGCTTTGAAAGGTTAAGATGTAAAATAATAACTGAGGACGGAAAGGAAATAATAGTGAATTTGAGAGGAATTAGTTTAAACGACGGAGATATATTTGAAACAGATGAAGGAAAGTTGGTGCTAATAAAAAGAAAACCAGAAGAAGTAATAGCTTTTTCACTAAATGATTTAAGTGAGGCATTTAAGTTAGGATTTGAACTGGGTAATATGCACATGAGAGTTATGCTAAGGAATAATGAAGTAATTATTCCCACCGATATGGGCAAAGAATTATTACTGGAGAAGTTGAAAGAGTATAAACCTTATACAAAAAAGGAGGTATTCATTCCTAACTTAGAACCTACGGTGGTGATGATAAATTTTTAAGTTTCAGTTGTTTGATAGTGCATTCCCTATAGGGTCTTTTAATTACTCTTCTGCAGTTGAAGAAGCTTATGCCAGAGGAATTAATGTAATAGAATTCATTAAAGCCGTGTACAAGAATGTCATTATTAGAGGAGACTTAGTAATGGCAAAATTAGCTTTCACTAATCCTGAGCAAGCTGATAAAATCCTTTACGCCTCAAAGGTTACTAAGGAATTAAGAGAAATGTCGGTAAACATGGGTAGGTCAATAGTCTACTTAAATTTATGTGAAGAAAAATTCTTTGAAAAAGTTAAAAAAGGCGAATCTCCTGGAACATATCCAGTAGTAATGGCTAGATTATGTAAGTGTTTAAAAATTGATGAAAAGGACTGCTTAGAAGGTATTGCTTACAGCGAACTTTCTCAAATGGTTTTTTCTGCAATTAGATTAGGAGCAATAGACTTCATTCAAGGGCAGAAGTTAATGTTAGAATTATCTTATGAAGAGGAGAATGAATTTGCACCTTTTAACCCCTTACAAGATGTTCTGTCTAAGCTTCATGAAAATAGAGAACCAAAGGTGTTCATGTCATGATTAAGATAGGTATTTTAGGACCAGTAGGCTCTGGTAAAACTAGCTTAATAGAATTTTTAGCTAAAGAATTCACTAAAAGAGGTCTCAAAGTTGGAATAATAACTAATGACGTTGTTTCAAATGCTGATGCAATGAGAGTATACGAGGATTTAGTTGTTAAGGAGAAAATAATACCTAAAGAAAATTTAGTTGGAATAGTAACTGGAGGTTGTCCTCATACAGCAATAAGGGAAGACCCTTCACTTAACTTGAGGGCTATAGATAATTTAATTAAAAAATCAGGAGACTTAGACGTAGTTCTAATAGAAAGCGGCGGAGATAATGTTATGAGTACTTTCAGCCCTCTTTTAGCAGACTACACTATTTACGTTCTTGATACTTCCGCAGGAGATAAATATCCAGGGAAAGGAGGGCTAGGAATTTCAGAAAGCGACCTGCTAGTTGTTAATAAAATTGATTTAGCTCCATATGTAAATGCTAATCTGAATAAAATGAGGAAAGATGCGGAAATTGTTAGGAAAGGGAAGCCAACTGTTTTCGTAAGCCTTAAGACAGGAGAAGGCTTGCAAGAATTAATGGAGATATTAATGGAGGATTTGAAAGTTGTTGGGTTACTTGGAAGTTAATGGAGGAATATACAGAAAAGGACCTTTAAATGCTTACAGGGTGGGAAAAACAATAATTTTAGCAAACCCTTCAGAAGTTTTGGCCCATGATGATGAAATATTCATAAAAATAATAGCTAGGAATAATGAAATAATAACAGACCAAGGATATACTAAAATACTTTCAAATAGCAGTGTTAAAATAAATGTTGAAGTTGAGGGAAATTTTTCTTATATTCCTCATCCAACTCTATTTTATAATGGGGCTAATGCAGAAATTCATAGTAAATTCAAAGTTGATAATGAGGCATTAATTGTTGAAGTATTTACTTTAGGTAGAGAAGGTCACGGAGAAGTATTTAATAAAGGGAAAATAAAGGCTATTACTGAAATATATAGCAAGGGAGAGTTATTAGTATATGACGTCTTTAGAGTAAATAACGACGATTATCTAAACCCTTACGTAATGGGGAATAATTCATTATTAAATATATACACTGTACATGGGAGAGAATTTAACGTTGAAAGGAAAATATCGAACTCAAAGGACGTATACCTTGAGGTTAAAAAATACTTAGATTATTATTGGTGGTAACATTATCTTACAGAATTCCTCCAATTATTCTGGTGGAATTTCTCTAAATATCATATCCAGATCAACACCTTGTTTTCTTCTTACATATTTTGAAATGTAGAACAATGCAAAAAGGAATGCTATAGTGCCAGCTAATAAAGTATAACCTAGTGTAGTATTAGCTCCCAACGCTGGTACTGTTAAATATTGATAAAGCGTGAAGATTAAGTACGGAATTGCTATACCAGCAATTATTTTAGCAATCTTATCTCCTTTCCTCACTACTGCTAGAGACACTACGGTCATTGGGAATAATAAAAGCAAAGCGGTTGCTACACTAGATAATACAAAGGCAAAGGCAGAAGTAACTGGCAAAGAAAACACTATCAAGCCTGCAAGTCCTGTTGCAGTTGATATTCCTATAGCTTTCATTGGAACGTGTAATTTTTCATTGACATCTGCTACAAAATCTGGTAAAATCCTATCTATCGCATAAGATAATAAAAGCCTACTACCTACAAATGACGCTGCTGCTAAATACATCAAGAGCTGAAGTATGCTTACTATTGTGAATAAAGCTCCTAGGTAAACGTTACCGCTGGCTATTCCTTCAAGTAAATCTAGATAAGGAGTTGGGGCAGAGATTTGTCCTGCTACTGACAGCGATAAAAACTTAGATATAAAAGAATATCCCCATTGGGAGTATTCTAAGACTGTAGCTAAAGTCATTAAAACTGCACTAATTACTAAAGTGGCCATTATACTTATTGATAAGCTCCTTTTAACATTCTTTACTTCTCCAGCTATATAAACTGTATTTATTATATAAGAGAACGCAACAACGTAAACTGGATTCAATGATAATGAATTTATGAAGGAATTATAGGAAGGAACTGTAATGTTTGCAGAATTTATTTCGCTTACTGATGTATTATATTCTGCGAGAAAGGAATTTAATCTACTTAAAGCAACATTACTTGGCACAGTAATCTCAATTATTATCATTAATATAGCAACTATAAACACTAAGGGTATTATTATACTTTGAAGCGCTCTATAGACCTTGTTTCCGAATATCGGTAAAATCCCCATTATTATAATCTCTATGGCTCCTATCCCCATTATTAAATAAGTATTTGATGAAATTGTGTCTGCAATATCTATAAGACTCATATTTCCTGAGTAAAATCCAATAATATCAAGCAAAGGTATTAATCCGAAGGTCTGTAAAGTTATTCCGGTAATTCCCATGAACATGAATACCGTAGCAGCATAATATCCAGCATTTCCTACAAATCCTAAAGCTGGATGAAAATACCTGCTGACGTAAATGTAGTCTGCAGCAGTTCTAGGAACTTTTGTACCTATATAGGAGAACGTATATCCTACCAAGAAAAATCCTATTAAAGGTAAGATAACTCCTATTAAGGGATTACCTCCAACTAGCGGTGAGGTCGAAGAAATATAATATGTTGAGAATAATAAGCCCAGTAATGCAACATTAAACCATAATGAGTCTAATATTCCAAATTCTCTAACTAAGCCAGAAGATTCTCTGACGAAGGGAGATTTTGTAGATTTTGCCATAAGATGAATCAAAAGTTTATGTATATAAACATTGCGTATAGTATAATTGACAATATAAAATAAAAATTTTTATTAAGTCTGAAAAATGCTCTGTACTATGAGACTATAAGCTTATTTATAGCTGTTATTAGCTTAGTATATGAAATCCGCAACAGTCTTTGCTTCAATGATCGGAACCATAATTGAGTGGTATGACGTATTCATCTTCGGTACTGGAGCTTACTATATTTCAGTAGAGTTATTTCCTCCAACCAATCCTACAGTGGCTTTGCTTAACACTTTCCTAGTTTTTGCCCTTGGATTCTTAACTAGACCTTTAGGTGCGATAGTTTTCGGACATTTCGGAGATAAAATAGGAAGAAAAGAAATGCTAATAATAACCTTGACCTCTTCTGGAATAGCTAGCGGTTTAGTAGGAGTTTTGCCTACATATGCACAAGTAGGTTTGCTCACTGTTTTTCTCCTTGTAATACTGAGACTAATATTGGGTTTTGGATTAGGCGGTGAATGGGGCGGTGCGGTATTATTAATGGTAGAAAATACAGAAAATAAGAGGGGCTTCTGGGTGTCGTTCGTCCAATCGACTGTAGGTATAGCGTTAATTCTAGGCAGTTTAGTGTTCTTAATCTTATCATCATTTACTTCATCGTCTTTCATGTTAAGCGTTGGATGGAGAATTCCTTTCCTATTATCTTTTATATTAACTATAATAGGCCTCTTAATAAGGCTAAGAGTTGAGGAAACTAAGGCTTTTGAAAAGGCAAAAGAAGAGAATAAAATTCTAGAAACTCCGTCCAAGGAACTTTTTAAGAGGAACTGGAAGGAGGTATTATTGGGCACTTTACTTGCCGGCTCATTAGGGACTATATTTTACGTCGGAGCTATATTAGTGCCAGCTGTAATGGAGAGTTTGAAAATATTGCCGCTACAACTAGGTTTCTTAGCAACATTATTAATGGGCTTAATGGACTCAATATTTGTGTTTGTAGGAGGAATATTATCTGATAAGTTGGGAAGAAAAATTCTATTATTAATATCCAATGTTCTAGGTTTAATTTTATTATACCCTTCATTCTATATTCCGAACGACTTAGTAATAGTAGCCTTAATTGCAACATACGGTATAGCTCACGGACTAGGATATTCTCCTCTGGCAGCGTTAATCTCGGAGATCTTTCCTACAAACGTTAGGTATAGTGGGTCTTCTTCAGCTTATCAGTTTGGGAATTCGTTCATAGGTGGACCAGCTAGCTATGTTTCAGATTTTTTAGGTAGTGTAAGCTATGCATTGTATCCTATTTTTGCAGTAATAATAATATTAATCTCTATAGCATCATTATATAAAATCAAAGAAACGAAGGAGGTTAAGATAACATAAGTTTTTTAATTTATCCATTTAACTCCTCACATGGAAAATTTAGATGGTAGTATTTTAGACGCCCCCAAGATAAAAGTTACTCCTCCAGGACCTAAATCTAGAGAAATACTAAAAATCCAGGAAGAAATGGAAACTTCCGCATTAAACTATCCTAAATATTTTAATATAGCTATAAAAGAAGCTAGAGGTTCCACAATTATTGACGTCGATGATAATGTTTACATTGACTGGTTTGCAGGCGTTGCTGTTATTAATTTAGGACATAGAAATCCAGAAATAGTTAATGCCTTGAAAGATCAGATAGAAAAGTTCTGGCATTATATGGAAATTCCCTCAGAAATCAGAGTCGATTTTCTAAAAGAAATAAGAGAAACATTCAATTTTGACTCTAAAATCCTTTTTACAACAACTGGTGCAGATGCAGTGGAAGCTTCTGTCAAAATAGCTAGGTGGAATACGGGAAAAAGGTTTATCCTATCCTTTGACAATGCATATCATGGCATAACTGCAGGTACTTTAGGATTTACTACTTTACCTTCCGCAAAAAAGTTTCAACCTTATTACGATAATAACGTTATAAGCGTTCCATATCCTTATGAATATAGATGCCCATTTAAGGATTGCTTAAATGAAGTACTATCTTTAGTAGAATATGAAGTAAAAACTCATGAGATAGCAGGAATTCTAGTTGAGCCAGTACAAGGTGAGGGAGGTTATATCGTACCTCCAAAAGGTTTTCTAAAAGGTTTGAGAGAAATTGCCGATAAATATAATTCTTTATTAATAGTTGATGAAATTCAGAGCGGCGTTGGTAGAACTGGGAAGATGTGGGCCTATGAGTTGGAGGGAATAGTACCGGACATTGTAACAGTAGCTAAAGGTATAGGTGAGGGTATACCGATATCTTTAGTAGCTTATAGGAAAGATTTAGATAAGTTACCTCAAGCCTTCCATTTAGGCACGTACAGAGGTAATCCATTAGGCTTGGCCGTAGGTAAAGCTACTATAGATTACATTAAGAAATACGACATACTGAATAGAGTAGTATCTTTAGGAGAGTACGCAAAAAGGAAATTCAGCGAGATAATGGAAGACAACTATAGAGGATCCTTTGATGTTAGAGGACTAGGGTTCATGATAGGAATAGAGTTTTCAGACGAGAAAAAGAATCCTATGAGCGAATTTGTAACAAAAATGATTAGGAACATGCTTAAGGAGGGAGTAATAATGTATAAGGCAGGAATATATAATAACGTCCTGAGGTTTATGGCTCCTCTTACCATACCTAGAGAACTGCTAAGCAGAGGGTTAGAAATATTCGAGAAAGCGTTAAAAGAATAGATATGAAGAAAAAGAAAAGAATAATTACCTTGTTCTTGATTGAAATATGGTAGAGTGCCTACCATCAGAATTAACTACATCTTTTTGGCTAAAACACTAGCTCCCTCGTATAGGATATTTGCAGCAAGCATTGTAGTTATTTCACTTGTATCATAAGGAGGAGAGACTTCTACAACGTCAAATCCAACTATATTAAAATTAAAACTTCTTACAATTTCTAAAATCTCAAAACTTGTCAATCCTCCAACTTCTGGAGTTCCCGTACCTGGTGCAAACGCTGGATCAACTACATCTATATCTATCGAAACGTACGTTTTTCCAGAGGGAAGTTCTTTTTTAACCTCTTCAAGTTTGTATTTTAGATCCCTTATCGTAAAGCTCTTAATCCTTAATCTCTTTGAATCTTCTACATCATCCCTTGAATAAAGCGACCCCCTAATACCCATTTGAACAACCTCGTTAAGTAAGCCTTCCTCTAGTGCTCTCCTAAGCCAAGTACCGTGAGTATATTTCTTGCCCCAATAGGAATCCCAAAAGTCATAATGTGAATCTAAGTGAACTAGGTTTACTTTACCATATTTTTTATGCATAGCCCTTAATATTGGAAGAGTTATAGAATGGTCTCCTCCTGCAATGAAAGGAACTATGTTGTGAATTTTATTCAGCTCTTCTTCTATTATTTTAAATGTATCATCAATATATCCAGGAATTACATTTATATCACCTGCATCGCACATATTTAATGTATCAAAAGGATATACGTCCAAGAACTGATTATATGGCCTTAATAATCTAGAACCCTGCCTAATCCCCATAGGGCCGAACCTGGCACCAGGTCTATAGGTTGTGGCGTCGTCGAATGGTATGCCAAGAAATACTGCTTTAACCTCACTTAAATCCTCGCACAGTGGCAATCTGGCAAAGGTTGAAACTTGAGTAAATCTTGGAGATTTAAGGGCGTCTATCTGTCTCATTTATTATCACTACTAGAACGACTCATCTATAGGCATGTTAGTTTTTATTTCCTTAGCTTTTCTTATTCCCTCTTCTGCAGCCTCTAAATGCTTTCTTATATCTTCTTCAGTATGCTTAATTGACACTGTCCATTCTTCGTTAAACCCTCCCATTGGTATTACTCCCTTTGCTAATGTAGTATAAAAGTAAGTAAACCATGGACTAAAGTCAATACTTATGAATTCTTTATAATTTCTGGGTACTTTAGGGCTAAAGTATATTGAACCACTAGGACCCCATCTATAAACGCTAAGCTCTACCCCAAGATCTTCTGCTATTTCTCTGTATCCTCTCTCTAGCATTTCACTTAATCTGTGCATATAATAGAATGAAGACTCTGTAAGTATCTCAGTTAATGTTACTATTGATGCTCTTACTGAAAGAGGATTTGCATTAAAGGTACCGCCATGAGCAACTTTTCCTGGTCCTATTAATTCCATAATTTCCCTCTTTCCGCCTATTACAGACAAAGGTAATCCGCCAGCTATTGCTTTACCTAGTATTACTAAGTCCGGTTTAACGTTAAAGTATCCTAACGCTCCAGAATAGAACTTCCCACCTGTCTTAGTCTCATCAAATATTACTAAGAATCCTTTCTCTTTTGAAAGTTCAAATACAGCCTTCAGGAATTCCTCGTCTGTAGGAATTAAACCCATGTTCATTGCTACTGGTTCCATAATGACTGCGGCTACGTCTTCATTTGCTACTTTTTCAAAACTTTCTATATCATTCCAATCAGTAACTATTGTGTTTGCAATTGCCTCTTCTGGAATTCCTAATGATGAAGGCACTTTACTTCCAGGTTTCAACGGATTAACGTTAACTAAAAGTTGGTCATGGCTACCGTGATAATGCCCTTCAAATTTTATTATTTTCTTTCGTTTGGTATACGCTCTGGCGAACCTTATTGCATGCATTGTAGCTTCAGTACCTGTTGACGAAAACCTAACCATATCCAATTTATACCTTTGTGATATTATTTTGGCAAGTTTTCCTGTTTTACAATATTCAAATCCTAGGATAGAGCCTTCCTTTATGGCGTTATCTACTTCTTCTATTATTCTCTCATTGGCATGTCCAACTTCTAGCACTCCAAAACCTAAGTTAAAGTCTATGTACTCGTTTCCGTCAACGTCCCATACTCGACTTCCTTTGCCTTTGGTTAAGTATATTGGATAAGGATCAAAATACCTATAATTACTGCTAACTCCGTACGGCATATAGTTTTTATTCTCTTCAAAGAGAATCCTAGATTTAGGTGTCCTAGAAGTGTAAAGACTGAGCATAAATTTCACCTAAAGGAGAAATTAGTTATAACTATTGTTTAGGTTTAAGCATAAATAAGAATACGAAATAGTACAAAATACTTAAATTTATAGATACGATTTTAGGCATTATTTCCGTTCTCAATTTTATCACCTATTAATCCTCTACATAAAAAAGTATATAAGTATTTCCTTAAAATATATTTAAACTTATGAGAAAGATTATACAGTAATTCTTAATACTTTACATTTTATGAGGAAAGCTAATAGAAAGTAAACAATAAAATATGATAAAAATGCCATTTCGTTTACTTATTATTAATAACAAAGTGAATAAATCTCATATATCCCTATAAACCTTCCATTCCCAGTCTGTTACGTCCTGTAAGGAATCTTCCAATTCCTGCTTCTTTACACTTAGAAATTGGTCTCCGACCTTGCCTAAAAGTTCCCTCAGTCTTGACGATTCAAATTCGCGTAAAGCTTCCTCAAATGTTAAAGGAACGCTATCAAATTTATCGTCAAAGAATACATCCTCATTAACCGGATTAGGAGGGTGCATTTGCCTAGATATCCCGTCTAATCCTGCTATTATGAAAGCTAAAAGGAGAAGATAAGGATTAACTGAAGGATCTGGCAATCTAAACTCAAACCTTTCCTCATCTTTAGACCTAGCTTGAGGTATTCTAATTATAGATGATCTGTTATTATATCCATATATTATTTTAGTAGGAACCCAAGTACCCGGGACCCTTATTTTCCTTTTAAAAGCGTTTAACCTTTTATAAGAATTTATGGTAGGTGCTGAAATCAGAGTAAGTGCTTTTGCATGATGGAGGACTCCTGCTAGAAAATTCATTCCTTCCTCTTCTAGAGTTATATTTTTACCCTCTTTCCATATGCTAAAATTTAAGTGCAAGCCAGAACCAGCAACTTCTGGAAAAGGTTTTGGCATAAAATTAGCCTCAAAACCGTACTTTCTTGAAACCAATTTTGATACTTCCTTGAAAATTATGAATTCGTCTGCTGTACGTAAAGGATTCTTAGGTAGTAAATTAAATTCATATTGAGAAGGACCGCATTCTTTTATGGATTTTATTACGTCTATTCCATTAGATTTTAATACATCCTTTACCTCAGCAAGTAACTTCATCACATCATAATACCCTTTAAGCTCATAGCACGAAGAGTCACCAATGGTTTTACCATCTTTTAACAAGTAAAATTCTATTTCAAACGATGTTTTGAATTGATAATCCGTCTTGTTTAATACTTTCTTCAGCTCTTGTCTAGGGTCGTATTCCCAAGGTTTTCCTTCCTTTGTATAAAAGTCTCCTATCATAATCGCTTGATCATCGTAAATAGTTAATGAACCTTGGTCTGGGAAAAGCATTACATCTTCATAGCCTTCCATCTTAGTTACAGAGAGCGTGTTTAAAGTTGTAAAATTCATCATAGCTGCTGGTACACTTAATCCTAGCTTTATTACATCTTCTAAATCACTAGGTTCTATAGCTTTACTCCTTATTATACCACCGTAATCCACGTAGTCAACTCTAATAAATTTTAAATTTTTAAAAACTTCATTCATAAATGTCCTTATATATAAATAATAAATAAAGATTTCTTTATGCTAGATACATAACTTATAAAAACTTTTTACCTTTATCGATAAATATGTTTTTAATATATTTAATATATTTCACACCTTGGTGTCTTAATGGAGAATAGGAAGAAAACTCTATTCATTAGAGAATCATCAGGTTTAGTTAGGGAAGTAAGTCCTTGGTCTTCTATGTTAGCAACCTTCGCCTTAGTTACTGGAGGAGTCCCAATACTAATTATCTCTTGGCTGTGGCTAGCTCCAGGAATAGATTGGACTCTTGCGTATTTGATAACTTTAGTACCTACTTTAGCTATGGCTTCATTATTTTACATTGCGGGAATTTCGATGCCTAGATCCGGAGGAGATTATGTTTTTAATAGTAGGGCAATTCATCCAGCAGTAGGATTTGTTAATTATTTTGGATTATTCGTTGCCTTTGCTCTTTCCTTAGGTCTCTACAGCGAATTAGGAGCCAGATGGTTTGCTTATCTATTCTCTGGACTTGGTATGTTCATTGGTAATCAGCAATTGGTTAATATTGGTTGTTTCTTTTCTGGGACTTTAGGTAGCGTAACTGTAGGAATTGTAATAATAGTAATTTCCGCAATATTGGCAATGTCAGGTAAAAATGTATGGAAATTTACACTAATAAGTGGTATTATTAGCTTTATCTCTACTGCTGTGTTATTTTATGTATTATCTACAATTAATCCTGGAGAATTTTCGTCTGCATTATCAAGTTTTACTGGAATTCCAAATGCATATCAAAGCGTAATATCTTTTGCAAAATCTTGCGGATTATCGTTTGTAGCAAATCCAATAACTGCTGCAGTCTTGGGAATTCCAGTTATTTGGTATTATTATACATGGTACAATTTACCGGCATCGTGGTCTGGAGAAATGAAGAACGTAAGAATTAATGTATTCTATTCAATAATAATTGCATTAATAATAATAGGAGCGTATTATATACTCTTCACGCAACTTAATATTAATGCGTTTGGGGAGGATTTCCTAACATCCTGGGGTTACATAGCTTGTAATGGCCTTAATGATACAGTTTATACTTCATTATCTTCAATAAGCACGTTTACTCCGTTCTTTGCACTCCTTGTGAATAAAAGTATTCCACTATATATTATAATGTTTATAGCCTTTTGGTTGCCTAACTTTTACAGTAATCCTCCCCTAATAGTAGCATTAACTAGATATTTGTTTGCTTGGTCTTTCGATAGAATAATGCCTTCTTGGTTAGCTGATGTTAATGATAAATTTCACGTACCTTTAAAGGCTACAGCATTAGTTTCAGCCATAGGTTTTGCAGGAGTATTATTATATGCCTTAGTCCCTGGAATTTCAATAGTAGACGTAACGGTGATTTTCGAAATAAGTTATGCAATATTTGCTCTATCTGTAGGATTAATGCCTTATCTAAAGAGAGAAGTATATGAAAATTCTGTTCCAATAAAGAGAAGGATATTAGGAATCCCTATAGTAACTTGGCTAGGGCTACCTACATTTGCCTTCTTAATTTACGCGCTATATATAACTTGGGGAAATCCTGTACTCCTGCCAATAAATATACCAACAATAGCTTCATTGACGGCAATTTATGCTACTGGCCTGGTAATTTATTATGTAGCTACTAGGCTTAATAAAGATAAAGGCATAGACCTAGGTTTAATATTTAGAGAAATTCCTCCAGAGTGAAGAAGATGAGAATAACAATACTCGGCGGTTCTGGATTAATAGGAAGAGTAATTACCAAAGAGTTAATGAAAGATCATGACGTTACAGTAATTGATATAGTAAAATCGCCACTTGACGTTAATTACGTTTACGGGGATTTAAATAATATAGATGATATTGCAAGTAAAATAAAGAATTCCGATTATGTCATTAATGCAGCACAATATTATTTCAATTTGAATGCAATGAAAGCATCATTAAAAGCTGGAGTTAATTATATCGACTTAGGTGGTCTATTTTGGATGACCAGAAAACAGCTGGACTTAAATAAGGATTTCGAAAAGGAAGGATTATTAGCATTAATAGGCATGGGTGCAGAGCCCGGAATAACTAATGTTATTGCAAGATACTTCTACGAAAAATTCGGAACGCCTATTGCAATAAAGCTTAGGGATGGATGGATAAACTATAGCGATAACATTGACTGGAGTATAGATACGCAATTAGATGAAATGACGTTAGACGTTCCAGTATTTGAAAAAGGAGAATACAGATATTATAAACCGCTTTCAAGATTTGAAGACGTAGAGTTTAGCATAGGTAAGATAAGAGTTTACTTAACAATACATAGCGAATTAGCTACTTTCCCTTCATCCTTTGAGGGAGTAAAGTTCGTAGATTGGATGGAAGGAGGTACAGGGTTTGAGAACGTAGCGTTTTTATCAAAAATATTTGGAGATGACATAGAGGTTTTAGGAATAAGAAGTAGAAAATATTTAAGGGAAATATTGAAGGTCAAGGGACTTCTAGGATATAAAGATGGAAAGCCTAATGAAGTAGAGGCAGGTAAAGTAATATTTGAATACGATAATAGAGAAGTTTCCATGGAATTCGTATCTACTCCTAAAGGTGAGTTTGATGGAACTCAATATATGACTGGAATTGCTCCAGTAATTGCAGTAAATATGAAGGTTAAAGGTGAGGGAGTATTACCTCCAGAGAAAGTTGTTAATCCTAGTGAGTTTTTACCAGAATTAAAGAGAAAGGATATAAAATTAATATATCAAGAACGAGATATATATTAAGTGATATCTTTTCCTTTTCATGTTTTAAACTTGCTAATCTGTAATTATCAACTAAATTTCTGATTTAAATATATTTTAGTTTTATAGTTTATACTTTTGATAAGAGTTTATGCTTTTCTCTAGAAAGATTCTTAATATGTTTAGCATAAAAAGAGTTATGGCGTCTAAAAAAGTCCAAAAATCCCTCTTTGCGAGGGAATCTTCTGGACTAGTAAGAGAAATAAATTGGCTCACAGCTATGTTCATAAGCATGGGATTTATTGCATTCTATGTTCTTCCAATATCTTACTTATCTGGACTTTTCATATCGCCTAATGGTTTAATTGTAATAGGGGCACTACTTAGCTGGATAGTACTACTACCTCATGCGTATTTATGGACAAAAATAAGTGAAACGTATCAAAGAACCGCCGCAGATTACGTATTCGCTAGCAGAGTATTGCATCCAGCCATAGGAGTAGGTGTCGGTCTTGTATTTGGTATATCTCAAATGATATTCGATGCAGCAATAGTTTATGATGGAGTAGGACAATTACAAACCGGATTTTCGGCTTTAGCTGTTAACTTCGGACAGCCATACATGGGAATCGCGTCTTTTCTAACTAATCCAATGATAATTCTATTAATAGGAGCTATAACGTTCTCTATAGTAATAGCAATAAATATCTTCTTACCTAGATTTACTAACCAAATAATGGGAGCTATAACAATAATAGCCTTAATTACTTTTATAACGACCGGCGTTCTTATGCACTTTGTTAGTCCATACGCTATTACAAGAGCAGGGTATGATTATTCTAGTATAATATCTTCTGCATCTAAAGCAAATCCTTTATTTTCTAATCCAGCATTGGCCACAATAGGTTTGATGGTATTTACTGCAAGCTTCTTACCATTCGTTAACGGTGCTACTTCCGTAGCGGGAGAAGTAAAAGGTGGTAGCAAAGCTTTCAGAATGGGGGTTTTAATGGCACTAGTAGCAGCTGGAATTCTAATAACGTTCTTCATAGCCAGTAGCGTAAGCTCCTTACCTTCATCTTTCTATATAGGCTCTGGAGTGTTAGGCTATAGTAATTTACTTAATCCGGTATTTGATGTAGTAGTTAGTAATCCTAATCTACCTTTAGATTTATTTTTAGTTATAGGATCGTATTTCTGGTATCTTGCTATAATGTTTGCTGTTGCCTTATTCGTATCGAGGTACTTTATGGCTGTAGCTTTTGATAAGGCTCTACCAACTATAGTATCTTACGTATCTGAGAAATATCATTCTCCAGTAGTTGCTCACTTAATAGATGAGATCATAACAATCTCTTCATTAGTTATAATTACTGTAACACCTTTAAGTAGTGCGTTCTTTTACGGCATGGACACTGCAGATGCTATGGCTCTACTTTTCGGTTTTATAATAGTAATATTAGCTTCTATAGTCTCTATATCCTTAAAAAGAGGTTTCCAATTTAATGGAAATAAATACTTTATGTTAGCAGTTTCTATTGTAGACTTAATAGTAATGTCAATATATGCATACTATTGGTTTGGAAATTCTACAATATATTTAGGCATTAATATGAATGCTGAAACTTGGGCAATAATAGCGTCACCGTTCATTGCCGGTATAATAATATATTTCATGATGAGAGCATACAGACTTAAAAAAGAGGGAATTGATATAAATTATACATTCAAGGAGATTCCTCCAGAATAACAAGAATAAAGTTTTGTGGACACTTGTGTTTAATATTCTCTACATAGTTTCTTCTGCTACTACGATAAAATTTTATATTTTTTAATTGTAAAGACAAAAAGATTTTTTAGCAATAGGCTCTTCTTCTTTTTATGCTTAACGTAAAAGCAGAATATAGTCCGTTAAAAAAGGTTGTAGTTGCATCACCAGGTAAGGAGAAGTATAGGTTAACTCCTAAAACCCTTTATGAGCTTCAATATGCCGAAATTCCGGATCCAGTAGAGTTAAAAAAAGAACACGATGAATTCGTACAAAAAATGAAAAATGAAGGAATAGATGTGGTCAACGTAAGAGAAGAGATTCTAAAGATGAGCAAAAATGAATTGATATCCCTTATTCTTGAGTCAAGCGAATGCCAGCTTAATGAGTCAGCATTAGAAAACTTAAATAAGGAAGAATTAGCCGATATTTTAATTTCTGGATTAACTGCAGTTGAAGCGAAAAAACTTGGAAGTATTCTAATTCCAGAAGATGAAGAATTTTGTATAAAACCTTTAGAAAATATAATGTTTACAAGAGATCCTGGAATGGTAATAGGCAAAACTTACATTAAAGGGAAAATGAGATGGGAGTCTAGAAGAAGAGAGCCGGACTTGTTAGTAAAAATTCTTAAGCCTGAAAACGTTCTGGAGGCTAGGAAAGGTTATTTTGAAGGAGGAGATTTCTTTCCAATAGATGGTAAATTGCTAATGGGATTTGGAACTAGAAGCAGTGCACTAGGTTTAAGCTATGTGTTGCCTAGATTAAAGGAAATGGGTGAAATAGATGAAGCGATTTTAGTTAGATTAGAAACTCCAGAATTACATCCTAATAAAGGAATAGGACACTTAGATACGGTAATGGGGGTTCCTGCAAAGGATGTAATAATATATTATAAGAATTATCTTGATAACGTTAAGGTATATCTATACAAAGGTTCTGATATTATCAGAGATCAAAGGCCTTTAAGGGAGGTATTAAAAGACTATTTGAGTAAAGATCTCAGAGTAGTAAATATAGGCAATGCGGAATATTATGATGAAGAGAGGGAGCATTGGCTTTTAGCTAGTAATATTATAGTTATCGATACAAATAAAATAATAGCATATGAACATAATAGGATAACAAATAAATTACTTGAAGAGGTTGGAATAAAAGTAATAACATTCAAAGGAAACGAAATAATAAAGGAAGGAGGAGAAAGAAGTGGACCAAGGTGTATGACTATGCCATTAATTAAGCAATAAGGTCATAAGGATTTATCTTGGAATCATTTAAGAAAACTTCCCCACTCCTATTCGAATATGCTATTATTTTACCTTTCCTAATAACCATAAACCTTGTAGAAAGAGTAGATAACTGTTCCCTCAAACTTTTTGCGTCCAAGATAACTATATCTTCTGAAGGCTTAAAAGACGTTGACAAAGTCCACTCAATCTCAGCATTTCTTGTAATTAAGTCAATCCAAGCTTCTGCATCTTTTAAGTTAGCCTGCTCCATTAAAACTGCTAGCCATAAAGCTTGAATTATATCACCGAATCCGAAAGGAAAGAATGGATTCTGAAAGTCGTCATGCCCTAAGGCTACATTAACTCCTTCGCTTAAAAGTTGTTTAATCCTAGTTAATCCCCTTCTCTTTGGATATTTATCGAACCTTCCGTTAAGAAATACTGTAGTTAATGGAGAGCTAATTACTGACGCATTCCTCTTTTTTATTAACCTTATCAGCCTAGAAACATATTCGTCATTGTCAGAATGAATTGAAGTTAAATGAGATAGTGCTATATGACCATTCCTTAAACCGAGCAGATACTCTGAAAATCTAGTTGGCTCGTCTCCTTGATCTATATGAGAATCTATACTTTTATTCAGCTTAAGGGACAAAGACGAAATTAATTCCAAATGCTTCTTGCCAAGGTCTTCATTATCTTCGCCGTCAGGCTTTCCTCCTATTATGTCAGAAATTTCTGCTGCTCTCTTAAACTCATCCTCATTACAATTAAAGATTCCTTGTTCTGGAAATGCTACAACTTGGATGTCAACGAAATCCTTCATTTCTTCTTTAACCTCTAGGGAAGCTTTCACTGAATTGATATTCTTTGAACAAGTGTCAGCGTGGTTTCTAACGTGAGTTACTCCGTTGAATATCTCCAGAATTATTGCCTTTTTAATTCTATTCTTTAACTCTTCCACGCTAAGTGAATCTCTAATTTTTGCCCACCTTTCAACTGCTTCATTTAGAGTTCCAGAATCATTTTCTCCTGTTTCTTTCAAACTTAATGCATTCTCTAAATGAACATGCATATCAAAAAATGATGGAAAGGCAATTCTACCTTCGGCATCAATTACTGTATTAGCTCCATCATTTAAAGTTATATTACTTAACTTTACACCTAGCATATTTACATTTTTTATTATTGTCATTCCTCTCATCCTAATTGATCATCTCTTCAGCATCTCGCCTTTAGATCCTTTTACATCTTCATCAAAAGCTAATTCCCCCTTGATGAACGTCTTTACAACTTTAGCCTTAAATTTTACACCTTCATAAATTGAATGATCCATTTTACCGTGCCAATCTTTAACTACCCAATCTTCTCTCTTTATTACAGTAAAATCCGCATCAGAACCAATACTGAAGCCTTTGCCTTTAATTCCGTAAAGTTTTATTTGATCTTCAGAGGTTATCTCAGCTACATGTTCTGGCGAAATATAGCCATCAAACATTAAGCTCATTATAGTAGGCACCAGGAATTCTGTTGAAGCGACACCGTTAGGTACTTCTATGTAACTTAATGCCTTATCCTTATAAACAGACATATAACCGGAATAATCACTGCCCAATGTAAAAATATTTTTCAAATTATCTACTAACTCTTTTCTCATTTCCTTACTCCTTAAAGGAGGGGACATTATGAACCTCTTACCGTCTGGTCTATTATAATAACTTTCATCGAAAACGAGATAGTGAGGGCATGTCTCCGCATAAACTTCTGCACCTTTTTTCTTCCATGCCTCAATTATCTTTAACGAATTAGGAGAAGAAACGTGAACTATATAAGTTTTAGCTTTAGTTAGATAAGCCATCATTGAGACTCTATTTACTGCTTCTTCTTCCACTTCAGGAGGCCTAGTCAACGCATGATAAATTGCCTCCTCTTTATTACCATATTCTTTCTGTAATTCATCTATAACGTCTCCGTTCTCTGCATGTACTGCTACTACACCTCCTAATTCCTTAACTTTCCTCATAGTTCTCATTATATTCTCATCATCTAACTGCATACTCCCTTTATAAGCCATGAAAACTTTAACGCTCTTTATTCCTAGTTTAAATATTTCGTCTAAGTACTTGATATGCTCCCCATCCCTTACAATGAGGTGAAAAGAATAATCTACCATAGACTGATTAGATGCTTTCTCTATTTCTTCTTTTACCTTCTTTAATACATCTTCTCCTTTGCCTGGATCTATGAAGTTGATAAATGAGGTTATACCGCCAGCTAATGCAACTTCGCTTCCAGTCTTATAATCGTCGGCGGTGGGTATAATTTCCCTTGCGCCCAAAAATCTGGAATTGAAATGAGTATGCCCATCAATAACGCTCGGCAGAACGTAATAACCAGATAAATCAATTACTTTCTCTTCTCCTATAGGCGTAATTTCCTTCTTAATTTCCTTAAATTTACCATCCTCTACCTTAAAGTCTGCTTCCAATATTCCTTTAGATGTAATAATTCTTGCGTTCTTAAATATCATTTCGATAACCTACATGGAACTTTATTACACTCTAAACCTAAATCATTTATTGCATTTATGAAAGCTGCATAACCTCCAGAAATACTGTTTTCTCCTACTCCTCTTACTCCAGATGGAGTATTGGAAGGCGTATGCAATAGCTCTATCTCAAATTTAGGAGCTTCTGCTATGGTAGCTATAGAGTATTCAATCTCATCTTCAGTGTTTTCTAAGAAAGATCCGCTTATCGCTTGTAATGCTCCGCCCATAAGTTGACCCTTAACTACTTCATCATCGCCAGTAATGCCTACGTCCGCAATTATGTAATTATATAAAGGCTTAACGTTACCTAACTCATCCTTATTAACAACTACAATTTGACCACTAACTGTACCAACAAATTCTGGTGTCTCATAACATTCTTCCACGCTCAATTCCTTTAATTTCCACGGCTCTTGTCTCATTATCCTCGCAATCTTTTCCCAATCGAGGTTATCGTCTATCTTCTTCGCAATTTCCTTTAATTTTCTAACTGCTAATATTGCAGCATTTCCGGCAGTTAGCATAGACCTGCTTGCCCAAACTCCATAACCGTTAATGTTAGTTTTACCTAATTCTACTTTAATCTTATCATAACCCAACTCTTTAGACACTATTTTCCTTATGGAATTGTCCATCCTCTGGCCTTGATTGGTCAGAGTAGTTTCTATAATTATCCAGCCATCCAGATCAAGTCTTGCTCTAACGCATTCGTAACCTGGAATTAAAGACTTTTCATGCTTTACCATAATTTCGGAATTTGGAGCTGCATATTGCACGTAAAGGCTTATACCAATTCCTTTACCATAAATTCTCCTTAATTCCTCGTATTTTTTACTTAGTTTATCTATTACAGCATTTACGTCACCAACGTCGCCTTCTAATTTTCTCTTCACGTTTATCTTCCTAACTTCTATCGGAGAAATTTTAGTCCTCTTAGATATTTCATCCATTATCCTTTCCATTACTAATATTGCCTCTGGCCTTCCGAACCCTCTATAAGCTCCTTGCGGAGGTTTGTTACTAACCTTAACTATAGCATCATAATATAATTCGAAATCGTAAAGGCTTTTCATTGTTCCAAGGGTTACAAAAAGAGGGGAAATTCCAGTAAACGGTAATAAATAAGCTCCTGCATCATAAGTAATTTTATCTACAACATAATCTAGTTTGCCAGAATTTCTATAGCCTACTCTTAATTCGTGAGTTTGATCTCTAGCTTGAGAAGTCATAACATTTTCTGTTCTTGTTTCAACCCACTTTAAATTCTTATTGAGCTTATAAGCTAACGCTATTACAGAAAGCTCCTCATAATTAACGTCTTGTTTTAATCCAAATCCTCCTCCTACATTAGGTACTATTATTGATATTCTATTTTGAGGAATTTCAAGCATTTCAGATACTAGCATCTTTACTACTGTGGGAATTTGTGTGGATAAATGAATAATTAATTGATCTCCTTGATTTTTTACAGCAACAATTCTTGTTTCCATGCTATAGGGTGCATTCCTATTAAAATCGACCCTAAGGTTAAACTCGTTTTCAGAACTTACTTCACCTTTACCGTTGCCGTCCTTAAAAATTATATTATCTGGAACTTCCTCGTATACTGGCCCCTCGTATGGCTCGTAGTTTACTTCTACTTCCTCAATTTTATCAAAAGCGTCATATCTATCATTACCTATTACAATTCCGAGAGGCTGGAATTTATAAACAGCTTTGTATTTAGGTAATAATGGCACGTCAGGAATTCTTAATGAGCTCTTATCGTAAACCGTAGGTATTTTAAACTCTTTGAGATCTTCGTAAGTAAAGGCTTTACCGGCTATTGAGAACTTTGCGTGTTTCAATTGAGATCTTATGAATGCTACATATTCATAATTTCCATCTATAGTTATATCATCTACATAATTTATTGTCCAACCCATCTTAGAATCATTTTATTTTAAATAATCATATATATACTTTACTTGTAATGTATTTGCATAAATAAGTAAGGATCTATATAATTTAGTTACTCTATTTTTACATAATTAAGTAAATAGAAATCTTTATTTTAAACGCAAGTTCTTTTTTCTTATGCGTATAGCTGTTATTCAAACATATATGACCTGGGATAAGAAAGATAATGTAGAAAGACAAGTAGAAATGGTAAATAAGGCTGCTGATAACGGCGCAAAAATAATTTCCTTAGATGAACTATCAAACACCGTATATTTTCCATTTGAACAAAATCCTAAATATTTTGAATTTGCAGAAGATGAGAAGGGCTATACTATACAAAGATTTAGGGAAGTCGCAAAAGAGAGAAAAGTAAACATAATCGTTCCTATATTTGAAAGAGACTCAAGGAATCTTAACTTCTATAATACTGCATTCATAATAAACGATCAAGGAGAAATTATAGGCAAATACAGAAAAACGCACTTACCGCAGGAGGATAAATTTAACGAATATTATTTCTTTAAGGTAGGAGACTTAGGTTTTCCAGTATTTAATTTAAGTGGAGTAAATGTAGGAGTAATAATATGTCATGATAGACACTTCCCAGAGACAGTAAGGGCAGAGGTAGTTAAAGGAGCATGGATTGTATTTGTTCCTTCCGTTGCTGCATTTAAGGAAATCTGGGAATTAGAGTTAAAAGCACATGCAGTATTCAATACTTCTTACGTTGTAGGAATAAATAGAATAGGCAAGGAATACCCTGAGCAAAGTGAGGAATACTTTGGGGAGTCCATGATCGTTTCTCCAATGGGCGAGATAATAAGTAAAGCAGGAAATAAAGAAGAGATAATTTACGCAGATGTTAACGAAGAAGAAGTAGTAAAGGCTAGGATAAAGAGGCCGTTCTTAAAAAAGAGATTAAATAGCTATGGACTCTGAAGAGTAATTCTCATAAACTATCTTACCGTTACTAATAACCATTCTTCTTGGTTTTATTTCAACTAAAATATCTTTCAAATTATTTCCTTCAAATACTACTAGGTTGGCCTTCATACCTTCTTTTAATCCGTACTCGTTTATGTTTAGTGCCTTAGCCCCATTGTAAGTCATGAGCTTAAAAAGGTCTTCAAAGTATTGTGAAAAGTACATGTAGTCTCCTATCATTAGAGCAAAGGATGCCTTTAATAAATCTCCATCTCCGATGGGATTTAACTGGTTTTGAATATCGTCATGACCCAAGGCTACGTTAACTCCGTTGTAAATCATTTCCCTCACTCTAGGAATTCCTCTCCTTTTTGGATAGTCTTCAAACGCACCAGAACCTTCAAGTTCAGTTATTGGAGAAACAATTACGCTAATTCCTGCTTCTTTTAACCACTTCATTAACCTTAAGGCATAATCTGAGTGATACGAATGCATCGCGAGGAGGTGACTAAGGGAAACTTTATTAAAATACCTCCTTCTCAATGCCTCAGAGACTATTATCTCGCTAAATCTCGAGCTAGGATCATCAGAATAATCTGCGTGAAAATCCATTAATATTCCTTTTTGTGTAGCAATGTCAAATATCTTTTTTATCATTCTTATTCCGTCTTCTACCGATGGCTGTAAATGTGGTTGTCCGCCTATACCGTCGACTCCGAAATCTATGGCCTTCCAAATTCGCTCTTCAATTTCATCATTAAAATAATCATAACTTTGAATAAAGCCTATAATCTGAATAAATATTTTATTCTTGAATTCTTCTTTAACTTTCATTATACTGTTAAGTCTTTCTCTCCATTTTTTACCATCAATCATTACGTGAGTTCTAACGTAAAGTGAACCAGCTTTTATATAATATATTATGGATTTTTTCATTAGTGAGTAAATTTCATTCTCAGTTAAATTTTCTTTACATTCCATTAATACTTTTAATGCCTCCTCAAATTTAGGAGTAGAAGCCTCTTTGCATAAGTCTAAGAGAAAATTACTATCGATGTGGGCATGAGAGTCTACAAGCCCTGGAGATACTATTCTTCCTCCTAGGTCTATTCCTTCACCTTCAATATTTTCTGCGATTTTTACAATTCTATCTCCATTTATCTCCATGTCAATTTTCTTACCTTCCAGAGTTCTCAAATTTTTTAATATCATTGAAACACCAACTTTCCAGGGTTAAGCAGATCATCTTCATCAACTTTTCTCTTAAAATCGATCATCTTCTTTAGTCTATCCGCCTCAACTCTATCATTAACTTTGTAAGAGTGAAGATTAAAACTATAGCCTTCAATCTCCGGTAACTTATCATAGCCTAGAAAGTAAGTGTGGGAGAACAACTTATTTCTAGATTTAGATAACTCACATGATATCATAGCTTTCATTCCTTCAATATAATTTAATTTTTCTAGGGGAATATCTAATGAATTGTAATTAACTTTTGTTTTATTTACAGCTGTAAAATATGTTCCTGCAAAGGTAGTTATTAAGTCTTTTAATGAAGCTTCTTCTCCCTCGCCGTAAACTCCTGCTATAACGTTCCATTTATCCCATTTCCTATTAGGCTCAATCAACTCAGCCATTTGCTTATTTCTTATGCTAATGAATTCTGCATCGTCCAAAATTTTTAATGAAAAATCTATAGCGTTAACTAGTGAAGTAAAGGACCTTCTTATTACCTTAACCTTTCCTTGTCTTTTTACAGTTCTCATTTTTATCTTGCTTATAATCCCAGTAGTTCCAGCAGATTGTACTACTGAATACACGTCATCACCACTAAGTGAGAAGAAACCTTTAGGAGTGTAAACTTCCACTTCCTTAACGTTATCCCAAACTGCCCCATTTCTTAAAGAACCAAAACCCAGTGAACCTCCAGCTACGTAACCTCCTATCGTAGCCATGTAAAAGCTAGTCGGAATAGTAGGTAAGTCTTCTATGCCTATTTCATTAAATTCGCTCCCTGGCCTAGTTATTAGGTAATTGCTCCTTCTTTCAAATCCCTTAAAGCCAGTTATATCAACTATAATAGTACCTTCTTTTATAGGTATAGTTTCACCCAGCGTGTTACTTCCGGATCCTCTTACAATTATTGGAAAATGGTATTCATTAATAAGTTCCATTAAAGCTCTTATTTCTTCCTCATCCTTTATTTTAATAACAGCCTTAGGTATCTTTCTTATTGAAGATAATAATGGAGATAGATAACCGTAATCTATTGAATATTTCTCTAAAGTCTCTTTATCGGAATACACTTCAAAGTATTGAGATAAAATTTTCTCTACTTCTATCATACATAAATTAATTATTGCAACTTTTTATAAACTTTACTTAACTAGCTTACCCGTAAAGGAATCATCTTTAATTTCCTCGTTTTCTATTACAATTTTACCATTAATTATTACAGTATCAGGCTTGCCTATGACTTCGTACCCTTCATAAGGAGTCCAATCCGCCATATGAGTGTTTTCAACTGATATTTTCCACTTCTTCTCCTGATTATAGATGACTAGGTCTGCATCATATCCTTCCTCTATTTTTCCTTTATTTAATCTATTCAACTTTGCAGGATTTTCGCTTAATAATTTGACGGCTAGACTTAAAGGCAAATTCCTTTTTATAAATTCTGTTATTATCATAGGTACTCTAAGTTCTATTCCGGGTAAACCAGGTACAAGGTCTGGAAACTCTCTATGTTGTTCTTTAACTTCCTTATCAAACCAATTATGATCTGTAGCGATCATAAAAATCTTATTTATTCTACTCCAAAGCTCTTCTGGATTTCTAACTGGTGGAGAGGTAACAAATAGATAAGAGTCCTTTCTATCATAAACTTCCTTACTTAATATTAAATGATGAAGGACTACCTCTCCTAAAAGTTTTCCTTCAATTATATCTAAAGTCTTACCGCTACTTACGTGGGCTATTACGCCTTTATCTACTATGGCCTTAGCTCTTAATACTGCTGAAAGCTCAGTTTCCTCGGGTCTGGTTATTAAATGAAGTTTAGGATCTCCTTTTTTCCCTTCAGCCAAGGATTTTATTAGATCCTCATCTTCTGCATGAACCATTATATATCCATCAAATTTCCTCACGAGATCGTTAATTCTTATTAATCCACTTAAGGAGCTTTTAATTCCTGCATATTCTATCATCATGAATTTCACGGATTTAAACCCAGATTTTAATACATTAATTAAATTCTCAGTCACATCACTAGCAAATATGTGAAAGGAATAATTTACAAAGGAGTCTTTAAATTGTTCAATCCTTTCCTCAACGCTTGGAGACCTATCAGAGAAGGCAAAGTCTATTACAGTTGTAGTTCCTCCAAAAGCAGCTGCTATAGTACTTTTCCTAACAGTATCAGACGTTGGAACTTTCAAATATCTTTTGAAAATATGAACGTGGTTATCTATTCCTCCGGGTAATAAGAGCTTTCCATGACCGTTAATTAATTCTTCTCTCTCGTTAATTACTTTACTAACTTTAACTATTTTGCTTCCTTCTATCTTAACGTCTCCTTCTATAATTCCGTTTTCTGTTATTATCTTAACTTCTTTTATTATCATTTTACAAGACCCAGCTCTTTTATTTCCCCCAAAGTTTTTCTTAAATAATGTCTATAAAGTATTGAAGCCTTATCTGCCTTAACGTGAATTTCTTTCTTAGTATCAAGGTAATATTCATAAGGCTGGGTTTCTAGAATTTCTTTATCTTGAGATATAATTTCGTCTTCAAATTTTCTAATCTTGTCCTCATTTACATCAAATGCATAATTCATGAAAATCCAAGCAAAGACTATACTTCTATCTTTACTTTCGGGTTTAATGGTAAATATCATCGAAAATACCTTACCGTCATTTTCCTTTGAGAAGTATAAAAATAGCGGTCTTAGTACTTTATAAGTATAAGTAAAATATCTCCCTTCGCCAATTCCGTCTGGATTAGGTTGCCATACTGAAATGTTTTCGGCTATTACTCCTTCTTCAGTTAATTTTGCCTCGTACTCTGGTATCTTAGGAAAAGAAGGACTGCCTAAATATCCATCGTGGACATATGGAAAATGAGAGACGTCCAAAAGATTCTCTAAGACTCTAAACGGGTTAGCATTAATGTAATAAGGACCGCACTTAATTTTCCTAAAACTTTCATCATACCATTCCTTAATATAAGGAATATCGTATTTAGGCTCTCTAATTGAAATCCATATTATACCATATTTCTCCTTTATATAATATTTTTCCAATGAAACATTAATCTTACCTCCTAAAGAAGGAACGTATGTAAGTTTACCATCAAAATTAAATCTCCAGCCATGGTAAGGACACTGAATTTCTTCATCAAGCAATTTTCCCTTGGAGAGTTTAGCTAGTCTATGAGGGCATCTATTGCTTAAAGCAACTAATTTACCTCCCTTTTTTATAATTAATATATCCTTACCCAGCAAGCTCACTTCGTAAAGACCTTTAACGTCGTCTGAAAATGCTACTGGTAACCATTCATTATACATAAAAAATGCTTAAGGAGGGTATTTAAAAACGTGGCGGTATAACCCTCTGAAAAATTTTAAATTAGAAAGGGAAGATTCATCATTCTAAATTTCAGGAAAATAAAGTATAATGCTTGTAAAAAGTAAAAGTTTTTTATCGAACATGAGAATTTTTTGTTTAAAAAATGAATAGCGTTATTAAGAAAACATTTGCTATGTGGAAAAGTTTTTAATTTTCTAGGAATATTGTTCATGATTTATATGAATATTAATCAAAAATACATTCATATAAATTTAAACTTTTAAGTACTACACGTAAAATACTTATAAATAGAACTAGGAATCATTTCATTGATTAAAATGAGTAAAACTCTCTTCGTTAGAGAAAGCTCTGGATTAAAGAAAGAAGTTTCAGCATTAGATGCAATAATGTTGAACCTAGGAAATATGTCAGCCGGAGTTGCGTTATTCACAGGGATAAGCCCTTACATACCTCAAGGAGGAATCATATGGATTGCTGCCATAATAGGACTGTTACTAACCATACCCCAAGCTATAATGTATACTTTACTCTCATATAGAATACCTAGAACTGGAGGTGATTACGTATGGATTTCAAGAATACTTAACGGACCTTTAGGAGTTGTTATGGCTTTTGCATTAATGCTGGAATCTACAGCATTCTTCGCATTAGTAGCCTTCTTCTTTTCATGTGCTGTAGGCACAGTTCTAAGTACTATAGGTACAATGGATGGAATATCTAGTCTAGTGTCGCTATCTACTACGCTCAAGTTACCGGTATATTCTTATCTACTAGGTGCAGTACTTTTTGGCGTAATTATCGCCTTAAATATTTTTAAAGCCAAATGGGGATACACGTTAGTAACCATTTCAGGAATAATTGCATTATTATCTACAATAATAGCAATGGGAATAATTGCTGCTAATCTAGGTGACTTTACTAAGGCAATAACTCCGTTCTTGAATGCTGAAGGAATTACACCACCCTCAACTTATTCAGTAGCGCCGTTTAGCTGGTCAGCAACTCTTGCCATATTACCATTACTTGCAATATATACGTATCCTTGGATGCAGGCAGTTCCTGCTGTGGCTTCTGAGTTAAAAAAAGAAAAATATGTTGCATACGGAATTTTTGGCCCTTTAATACTTACAGGATTACTGGTAACAATAGGTTTTCTATTACTTTACTTAGGAGGAGGTTACGCTTTAACAACTTATGAATTTACTAACAACGGTTTTGTTTATACTTTCTGGACTGTAGCAATTGGATTAACATCAAATCAAGTCCTTCAATGGATAATAGGAATTGGTCTACTAGTATGGGAATTTGCAATATTAGCATATGGAGTAATAGTATTTGCAAGATACATATTTGCAATGGCTTTTGATAGAGTATTTCCAGAGATATTTACCAGGCTAAATAAGCAAGGCTCTCCAGTATTCACACACATCTTTGACCTAGTACTAACACTAGGCTTTTTAGCTGCACCAATAATTTCGACCTCCGGTGCAACTGCGCTATACGGTGCAATAGTTATAGGCATGGTATACTTTTTCGTAGTAAGCATTGCAGGAATAGTTCATGGACTAAGGGAGATGAAAATTCTAGTTCCTATATCAGGATTTTCTGCAGCCTACTTTATCTTCCTAACATATGAGGCTGTTAGCAATCCAACGTTTGGATTCTTGACAAGCAGCGGCTCAGTAAACCCAATAACGTTGGCATTTGTAATAGGAACTTTCGTAGTTGGCGGAATAATATATGCCGTTGCTTCTTACCTCAATAAAAAGAAGGGCATAGATATAACATTAGTATATAAGGAGATACCTCCAGATTAATTTTCTTTTTGTTCTTAATAACTTTTTTAGTAATATCATCTCACGATTAGCTTAAGGAATTCGATGCGTTGAAAAATATTAAGTAAAACAACGTGATAATTATTTTTCTTTTATTTTATCTTACGTATTTCTCACAACTATTAACATAAAGATTTAAGTATAAGTTATGAAAAGTATTCGTATGGGACTATTTTCGTTCGGCAAAAAGTCAAATACTCATGGAAATCAACTAAAAATACTATTTACTTCTGACCTACATGGATCTAACGTAGCATTTAAGAAGTTTCTGAATGCCGGAAAAATGTACAAAGTTGACGTATTAATAGTAGGCGGCGATCTGGCAGGAAAAGCGTTAATACCAATAGTTGACTTAGGGAATGGAAAATTTGACGTACAAGGAGAAACAGTTGGAAAAGAGGGCTTACAAGAAGTTGAGAATAGCTTAGCTAATAAGGGGATATATTATGCTATAATGGATAAAAAGGAATTTGAGGAAATTCAAGATGACAAGAGAAAACAAGATGAAATATTTAAGCAAGCTATGATTGAAAGAGTAAGGGAATGGGTAAAAATTGCGGACGAAAGGTTAAAGGATCTTGGCATTCCGCTTTACGTTAACTTGGGAAATGATGATCCTGAATATTTATTTGAAGTACTGAAGGAGAGTGAGGTCATCAAAATAACCGAAGGGGAGGTTGTTGACATTAAAGGTTATGAGATGTTAACTTACGGGTACGTTAATCCTACACCCTGGAATACTCCTA
This sequence comes from Acidianus ambivalens, assembly GCF_009729015.1. Taxonomy (NCBI): domain Archaea; kingdom Thermoproteati; phylum Thermoproteota; class Thermoprotei; order Sulfolobales; family Sulfolobaceae; genus Acidianus; species Acidianus ambivalens. Next base: position 1,727,252 of record NZ_CP045482.1, read on the forward strand.
GAGAAAAGAAAGAGGAAGAATTGTATAAAGAGTTAAAGAGTTATGTAGAAAAAGCAAATCCAGAAAGAGCTATATTCAATTTCCATGCTCCTCCTTACGGAACTAACTTAGATAACGCTCCACTCTTAGATAAAACACTTAAGCCAGTAGTTAAGGGTGGAGAAATAGTATTTACTCATGTAGGTTCGACATCTATTAGGAAATTAATGGAGGAATTTAACCCATTACTAGGTCTACACGGCCATATACACGAATCAAGAGCATTTGATAAAATAGGCAAAACTATTGTATTAAATCCAGGAAGCGAGTTTAGCGAAGGAATACTTCATGCGGCTTACGTTGTATTAGAAGATGGAAGAGTAAAGGCTCATCAATTCATTATTGGTTAAAATGATCACTTTTTCTTTAATCTAATTTCCTTTTCAATTTCTAATTCTTTCTCTATTTCATTAAGGTATTCATCTATAAATTTTCCTTCGCTATCCATAATGTTAACTCTCCAAGGATCTATTGCCCCCTTTCTCATTAGGAGTTTTATTTCCTTAAATATCTCTTGGGCTTTACAATTAACTTCCTTATACTCCTCAACTAAGGAAATTAACTTTTGAGTTAAATCATCTTCCATACTTGTATTTAATCATTAAGGGTTTATAAAGATTAAACTTAGAAAATTGATATATATTAAAATAAAATAATTATATAGATAAATATTGGCTAGCTAATAGTAATATTATCTAGTGAAGAAAAATTTCTTTATAAGACTATAAAAGTTGTACCCAAATTATAACAATTTATAGATAGAAGAAGAGAGCTAAAACTCTTAGAAGAGAAATATAAAGAAGATAAGTACAGTTAGCAAGTACTTAAGGAAATAATGAACTAACAAAGCAGTTCCAAAACTAACTCCTCCCCGCCCTGGAAGGTCGAGGGTTCCCTTCCAAGGGGTTCATAGTTCCCACCATCGATTCGGGATTACATCGCAGTAGGGGTAGCCAGAGAGCCCCAGAGAGGGATCTATCATCGCCAAGCTCTAGTCCCTTAAAGGGAATTGACGTCGTTAGTTGCTCCTCCCACAGTCCCATTAAGCTGGGGAGGAGCGTCGCTAGCGTCACTAAAAAACTCGAAAAAGACATATTTAAATTATCATCATCCCCGCTCCTGAAAGAGGGGCGAGGCTTTCAATCTTTTGTAGAGTGGCTAATTACCATTAATTGTTAAATATGACTTACACTCACTATTATATTATTATAACGATAATAAGCACGGTACTAATTAGAGAAACTAAAGATAAAGAGGTATAGTAAGAAATTCTAACTAATTCCTCATTCTCTTAATGAAGTTATCACTATCATAAACGCTATGAATGACATTATGGAGGCAAAAGCATAAGCATAAGAGAAGCTTATTTGGTATAAGAAACCCATGGCTATGTTCCCTATTAATAACCCTATGCTTCTACCTAAAGATAATGCACCCATTGAAGTTCCTACTTCGCCTTTACTTAACTTGGAGATTATAGTGGGCTCGAATGTTTCTGTAGATGCAACAGCTATACCCATTAGGGCAGATAATGGGTAAATTCCAATTAAACCTAAAGGCGAAAGAAAAGCAAAACCTAAAGAAGCTAAGGAGGCTAATAAATAACCTAGAAACGCTAGAGCTTTGTAGTCACTTAACCTTAATTTTCCAAAAACGTATCCGAAAAGCGCAGACGAAACTAAGAATATTCCGTAAGTTATGGTAGCTAAGTAAAGCTTATGAGTAAATTCTGCAGTAGTAATTATCGGAAAACCGAAACTGTATTGACTGAACGCAAAGAACATTGTTGAGATTACTAATATCCAGCCTTTCCTAACCATAATTTTAGGCTTGCCTTTACCTCCAGCTTTAACCATTGCTAGAAGTATTGTTGAGATTATGATTGGTATTGCAGTAAATAACACTACAACTGTAGCCTTAATTCCTAAATAGAGGGCTATTGTTAAATAAAGTATTGCAAGAGTTGCCCCTCCTATATCAAGGGCGTGAAGAATTCCGTAAGCTTCAGATCTTTCATTTTCTCGAGTAACTTCACTAACCATTGCCCTCCTTGCAGGAGTTCTAAAATTCCTAAACCACCAACCTAACATAAAAAGGATTAGAGCTTGTATATAATTTACAGCCAAACCGGTGAAAGAAAGTATTACAGTCAACGAATTCCCAATTACGCCTATCTTCTTTCTACCATATTTATCTGCAAGATAACCTCCAAGAAGTGACATTAAACTACCTCCGCCGTAATTTAATGATTCTGCGATACCGTAGATTAAAATGGGGGCATTAAAATAGAATACTAAAATTATGGGGAAAGAAGCTACTGCTGCTTGATATCCTAAATCTGCGAAGAACGCAGAAAAGGAAATCTTAAGGACTTCTCTTCTATTAGTAAGCATATATTAGGAAGTTTCAAGATTATATAAAAATTTTTAGAGAAGCTGAGAAACACGCCTGTTTCCTAACAATAGCTAGGATTATTATAATCTCATTCAAGGTAAATTATGCTCTTAGCCACCTTAATTGTCTAACTTTAAATCTTCTTATTATGAAAGAGCATAAAATAAATTATCTTAGCCTGCAGTTTTTAGATATTCTTACTTTTTAATCAGTATATTTACCACTTTCTCTAGTAGATTTAATTATTTCTACAGAATTTTTAATATATAGCCGATCTACTTTGAAAGTTTCTCCTTTAATTCGGCTATAATATTCGTAATTTCCTCGCTATTCCAATGTTCTGCATCTTTTAAATCTAAACCTACACCAATTACTTTAGGTTCCTTTAATCCTGCCTTCTTAATCTCTTCCATTAACACTTCCATGAAAATTCCAGGTTTATTTACCATCTCAGCATTCCATGCATCTTCATCTCTAAGAGTTGGCGGACCTCCCCATTTCTTACTAGTTGGAGATAAATTAATTCCGCAAGATGGACTTCCATCAACTCCTATAAGCACGACGTCGTATCCTTCCTTTTGGTACTCCTTTAACATTGTTATTATAGGCTTTGCCAGCATTCTGCAATGTTCTCTATATCCTTCAGTATCATATTGATCCCTTACCTGCCACCATCTCCTTGCTCCAGCAAAAAGAGTTTCTGGACAAGGCAATTGAAGAATTCCGTAAATTATATTCATAAAGCAAATCTACAATCTCTTTAACCATTCCCTTATATTTTGCGAAACCTATAACCTTAGAGTTCTGATTTAGAATACAGTTAGCAACTATTGCTACTTTTTTAGATCTAAAGTCCTTCATTGTTTAACACCGAATATTTTTCTAGTTTCTTCAGAATAATATCCAGTTAATATTGAACCCTTTAGCTCTTTTTGATATTTAGGAATTACCCAGAAGACCATTAGCGGTATGTAAATTGCTCCAGATAGTAGGAAAGATAGAAGCCAAGCGTTATCTAACGCTATGCTTTCCCCGGGATAAGGCAAATACAGAACTGCAGAGACTATAATGAACGTTATTACCGCAGCTGGATTTATTCCCTTCCAGTACCTAAATCTTCCTTTAGACCAGAAAATGTCAGCTAAGTCAAACTTAAAGTGCCTAATAACCGCATAATCGAATATTATTACTCCTTCTATGCTCCCTAGTAGACCTCCGTAGGTTAATAGCCAATTAACTATATAACTATAAGCATTACCGTAATAACTCCAAGCGCCTAAAGCTAAACCTATTGCAATTAAGATGAGAGAACCTTTGAACCAGCTTAAATGCTTTGGGAAAGTGTTAGCTATATCATAAGCAGGACCTACGGCGTTAGCAAATACGTTTACCATGAATGTTGCAAGGATGAATGCAAGGAGTATTAAAATACTGGTGGGAGCACTCAAATGAAGAGTGACCAAAACTATAGGATCCCAAATTGGTTGTCCATAAAGCTTTAATGCAGCTGCAGTAGTCATTGTACCCATTATAGCTACGGCGAGCATTAAGAACGGCATAGGAATTTGACCTAAAGTTTGAGCAAATTGGCTTTTAGCAAATCTTGTGTAGTCTGGCATTGTTAATGCCATGGTAGCCCAATAAGCTATGTTAGCATTTAGGAATGCAAGTATAGACAATATTGAGGGTGAAGAAGTTGTTGGAGACAATGTGAAGATATTAGCACTCCAGCCCACTTGAGACATGAAGTAAGCCCAAACTGCAATAAACGCAACTAAAATTATTGGGCCGCCTATTCTTGCTAACCACTTCAATACCGGCTGACTTTTATTTATTGGAGAAAAGTAAAATACTGCTATTTGTGCTAATATTACTGCAATAAACGTACTCCAGAATATCGTTGGAAAATCTTTACTTAGGATAAATGGATAACATGCGTAGTGAGAAACAGTATAAGCTACAATTGAAAGTTTTCCAGTTAATATTGCGTAAATTGCAGTTGCCGCCTCAGTTATGATATAGGATTCTATTCCCCACCAACCTGCACCTATAATTGCCCTAACCCAGCTTGGGAAAATTGCACCGTAAATTCCCCACCTGGACCTAGTTAACTGGGGTTCAGCTAATCCGTACCTAGCACCTCCGTGGGATTGAATTATCATAGGAATTAAGACTATGAGGTTTCCGAGGAAAACCATGGATATTGATTCTAAGATATTCAAGCCAAAAACTAATCCCACGCTTGCCAATGTCCAGCTAGGTATAATGAAAACCATTGATACCCAAATAAGGAAATAAGTTGTAGGACCCCAGTTCCTATTCTTTACCGGTATGGGATGAACGTCAGCATTCCATAACAATTTTTCCTCTGGGAATACTGTATTTAACTCCACTTGACCTCTTTCTGGATAAAACTTTGTTATAGAAACGCGATCTAGTAATTTTTCCGTCATTTTTCATCACAGCAAAATGGGTGTTTTCCCCGGTATATATTTACCGCTACCCTTTTTGCCTATTACTTGTCCTTCTTCATAAACAACTTCTCCTCTTCTTATAGTCATGACATTCCATCCTTCTACTTCCATTCCGTCATATATTGTATAATTAATATTACTATGAAGAACGTCAGCAGATATTCTGACTTTCCTATTGGGATCTATTACAGCAAAATCCGCATCGGAACCGGGCATTATTGTTCCCTTTCTTGGATATAGACCAAATAATCTTGCAGGATTGTATGAAGTGACTTCAACGAACCTTTCCATAGATATTATTCCCTTCTTTACGCCGTAGTAAAATAAAATAGGTAGTATATTCTCAGTTCCTGGAACGCCATTAGGAATCTCGTTGAAAGGCGGTACTTCTTCCTTATATCTCTTCTTTTGAGCATCAGAATATACACAATGATCACTGCCTATTGTGAAAATGTCACCAGAAGCTAACCTCATCCATAGTTTAGTCCTTTGCTCGTCGCTTCTTAGCGGTGGGCTCATGACGTATCTATATCCATCTGGTCTCTTTAGAAAGTCTGTATTAAGCGTTAAATAGTGTGGAGCAGTCTCATTAAAGAACTTAAAACCTTGCCTTCTATAGGAAGATATAATATCAACTGCTTCGCCAGTAGAAGTGTGCACTATATACATCTTAACGTCTTTACCTATCATGCTTGCGATAGATGCTATCCTGTTAGTTGCTTCTATTTCCATTATATCTGGCCTAGAATAGTAATGATATATAGGATCTATCTTACCTTCTGAAAGAAATTCTTGTATGAGTTCATTAATGATTTCTCCGTTCTCGGCGTGTATTCCAGTTACTCCTCCAAAATCGCTTATTCTTTTTATTAATTTATATAATTCTCCATCTGGTAGCATTAATTCATTTTTATAAGCCATAAATAGTTTAAAACTTACTACTCCTTTATTTATTACTTCTGGAATTTGCTCTAGAATTTTAGTATTAACTTCTCTTATAATCATATGGAGACCATAGTCTGACACTACTTTGGGATCGGCATTATTCCTCCACTTCTCGTAAGCACTTAATAAATCTTGGCCTTTTGCAGGAGTTACGAAATCTACAATAGTGGTCACACCTCCAGCTACTGCAGCTCTGCTGCCATAATAGAAGTCGTCAGCCGTAACTTCGCCCATGAAAGGAAATTCCATGTGAGTGTGCCCGTCTATTAAACCTGGCACTAAATACTTTTCACTTAAATCTATTGTCTTATCTGCTTGCTCTTGTATATCTCCTCCTATTTTAGATATTTTACCGTCTTTTATTGCAATATCTCCTTCAAACGGACCTGAAGTAGTGAATGCTTTTACATTTTTTAAGAGCAGATCATACGTCATAGAGGATTTTAACTTTATATATTTTAAAAACGATACTCTCATTAATGTTAAAAAGTTTTTAATGAAAAAGACAAAGATTTTTGGAAATAGTACAAGTATATCGATGTAAGATTTGAGATTGAAAGAATATTTCTTGCTTTTACTTTTGGAAAATAATTAAATGAAATAAAAGTCATATATTTATTTCGTTTAAGTACATGACTTGATATGATAGATCTGTCAGTAAACTTCAACGGCGTAACCTTTCCAAATCCGTTTTTAGTGGGCTCTGGCCCAACTACTGGAAATCCTCAGAAAATAATTTCTGCTATAAGGGCAGGCTGGGGAGGAGTAGTAGTTAAAACCATCGGAGACTCGATAGTCAGGAAAGCAGTAAGGCCAATGTATGGCGCATTTAGGAAAAATAAGGAACTAATTGCATTCGAAAACCTGGAACTAATAACTGAGGATCCTTTAGATGTATGGGATAAATATATGAGAATAATAAAATCTGAAATAGGTAAAAGTAGTCCTATTATAGTAAGTATAATGGGAGGACCTGATTATTCAGAGTGGGTTAAGTTAGCAAGATGGGCAGAAGACAGAGGAGCTGATATGTTAGAATTAAACTTTGGTTGTCCACACGGAGAGCCTGAAAGAAAGACTGGAGCATTTATTGGACAACATGCAGATCTTGTATACAAGTACACTAAGGAGGTCGTATCCTCAGTAGGTATTCCAGTAATAGTTAAACTTACTCCAAATGTTACAGAAATTAGTGAGATAGCAAAAGAGGCAGAAAACGCTGGAGCTAAAGGAGTAACTGCAATAAATACAGTTAATGGTATAATAGGTGTTGATATAGAGAGAGCGCAACCATTACCAGACGTTAACGGTTATTCCGGTTACGGTGGAATTTCCGGACCTGCAATAAAACCAATAGGCTTAGCAGCAGTATCAAAGATTTACTCATCGACCTCCTTACAAATAAGTGGAGTAGGAGGAATTTTTGATTGGAAAGACGCAGTAGAATACATAATGATGGGTTCTACTACAGTTCAGTCAGTTACTTACACTATGATTAAAGGATTTGAATTCATAAGCGAGTGGAAGAAGGAACTTGAATTATTCATGGAAAGGAAAGGCTATAAGGCTATTGAGGATATGGTAGGTTTAGCTGCGAAGAAAATAAGACCGTATGAATTCTTAGAGAAAGTCACTAAAAGGAGAACCAACGTTGATGAGGAAATGAATATTGTAAGAGGTGAAATCTATGGTTAAAATTGCAATGATACAAATGGGAGGAGTTGAATCAAAGGAAGCAAATATAAAGAAGGCTTTAGACTATGCAAAGTCCGCAATAAAGGATGGAGCAGAATTAATTGTTTATAACGAACTATTTACAACTCAATATTTTGCCGCAACTGAGGATCCAAAGTTCTTTGACTTAGCAGAACCAGACGACGGACCTACAGTTAGGACTTTCGCAGAATTCTCAAAACAATATAAAGTAGGTATGGTAATAACGTTCTTTGAAGAAGATAAGAAAATTAGAGGAATGTATTATGATACATCAGTTTTCATAAAAGATGGAAATGTGCTTGGTAAATATAGGAAAACTCACATACCTCAAGTTCCAGGTTATTATGAGAAATTCTACTTTAAGCCTGGGAAGGATTATCCAGTGTTTGATTTCGGTGAGTATAAAGTAGGAGGAGTAATATGTTATGACCGCCACTTCCCTGAAGGAGTTAGAATATTAACACTTAAAGGAGCTGACATAGTTACAATACCTACTACAACTAACTTCTATCCAGAGACGTGGGAACTAGAGTTAAGAGCTCACGCAGCATTTAATACAATTTATGTTGTTGGCGTTAATAGGACTCCAGAAGTTTTCCAAGGAAGAGAAATAGATTATTTTGGCAAGAGCTTAGTTGCAGACCCTATGGGGAGAATATTAAAGGAAATGGATAGTCAAGAAGGGTATGAAATAGTTGACGTAGACCTTAATTTCATTAGAGAAAGAAGGAAAAAGGCTCCATTCTTAAGGGATAGAAAACCCGAAAATTATACGGAAATTTCGTCAATATATATTGAAAGCCTCTAACGTGAGAAATTTTTATTTAATAATACAGAGGTGATTTCTCCCATGGAAGAAGATGAAATTAAAAGAAAAGTTATAGAAGCATCTTCTGGAATCCCTGAGCTAGGAAAAATAGGAAGAGAAATTGAAACTATAGGTGTACTGCCAGTTCCTGATAGTATGCGTAAAATATCTTCATTAGACGTCTTTATATTTTGGGCAATGGCCAGCGCTTCTGCTGCTACACCTCTTGCAGGTTACTTACTTTATGGCGTAGGGATTCCTAACTTTTTAATAATAGTTTCTTTGGCAACTATTATTGGATTAATACCTGCAGGCCTTTTCTCCGAAATAGGGAGACAAAAGCCTATAGTCGCTTTAATTCAAGCCAGAGGAACTTTCGGGTATTTTCCTGCAAACGCGTTATCCTTACTTTACACATTCGTAAACATGGGGTGGTTTGGATTAAATTTAGCGGTAGGGGCAGAAATTTTATCATCTGTTAGTGGTATTTCTTTCGCTATTTGGTCTGTTATTCTAGGTATAATTCAGATAGTACTTGTAATATTTGGAGCAAAATGGTTAAATTACTTTTACAAGTTTACTTCTCCGCTTCTAATAATTAGCTACGGAGTTCTAGCTTTCTTCTTGTTTTATTGCTATCACCCTGCCCTTTCCACAATGATGATTCCGTCTATTCCAATAAACTGGGGGTTAGATATCAACCTTATACTAACGTTTTCAATACTTTCTTGGGCTTATAAAATAACTACAATAACAAGGTTTGCAAAACCTTACGATAGACCTTCTATTTCATATTTCTTATCTCCAACTCTAGGAATAATGCTACCAGTTTTCCTAATGGGTTTACTTGGTTATATTTCTCAAGCTGCCACTGGAAATTGGAACTTAGCAGCTGTCTATAAGCCAGGGGATCCAATATGGGTATTAGTTGCAGCAGTGGGAGCTTCGATAGCTATAATCCACACAAATTCAATGAATTTATACCCGGCAGTGGCTGATTTACTAGTGTCCATGGAGACCTTTATGAAGAGAATGAAAACTTATAGGCTTTCCCAACCATTGTCTGCAATAGTTTTAGGTTCGGTTTCAATAATTCTAGCGATCCTAGGAATATTAAATTATGTCGAAAATTTCCTATTATTAGTAGGAGATCTTATACTTCCTTTCACTTTTATATTGATAATAGATTGGTATACAGGGTTAAGAAACTCCGATATCCTATCTTTTTACTATAATAACGGATTAAAGGTCAAGGCACTTATAGCACTGACCATAGGATTTTTACTAAACTATTATAATATCTATGGAATAATAGGGTATTATTTCCCATATCAAGTTATAGGTAGTTTAATAGCAGCAGGAATATATTATATAGAAAAGAAAATATAATCATCGTAGGCGATAATATCAACCAATAGATTAACTTTCAAGCTAATCTAGTTTTTACCCTGCATTTGAATCTCTCTGCCGTAAATGTCCACTTTTCTCCGCTCTTTATCCATTGAGGATACTACGTAATCTGCGCAAAATAACCCCCATTTCATAACATAACCCGTTTTATTGCTTCCTCTTTCCTTGGATTATAAGCTCTATCTAAGGATTGTATAGCAATACCCTTCTTAGATTTTATAATATTTTTATAATCTTTAGAATATGATTTTTAATATCTATATCCATAGTATTGACTAATAAATCCACTTCGTAAAAGATCATGGGATAACCTATTTTCTCTATTATATTCTTCATTACAGTAACTTGAGGATTCTTATCTATTAAAGCGTAGTCCGACCTGGATAAAAACGCTGGAAAAGAGTATAGATTAAATATAACTGTTGGATAAAATTCATCATTATGCTTTTTAAGAGCCTCTACGTCTTTATGAACTACTATTTAAAGTATGCCTTCTTTCAAAATAGGAATGTAAACTGTTAAGAAAAATCTCTGAAACTGGCATATCATTTCTAACGATTTTTTATCTTTAACATAATGAAAATCCCATTCTGTTCCTAACTTATCCCAAGCACTGTTTATAGCATCTATTATTAGCCTTATCCCATCCACGTCTAGATAAATACCTCCAATAAGAGTACTGTTATCATCGACATGCTCGTCTAAAAACATTATACGCATAGGTCATAAAAATAGGCTGATTAATTAAAAATTGAGTATCAGATTAAATACATATGTCTCTGCAGGTATTTTCGTCCATGAATTCTTATAGAAATTGAGATAAAGCTTTTATCCTAATGTGAAAATATTAAATTGAACCTCGGAGCTCTGGTGAAAAACCGGGGCAGATGAAGGGGAAGGCTTGTTTTATACAGTCATGTTTAAATAACAGATTGTAAATATTTCCCCTTGCTTTAATTCATATTTATTCTTTTTGAGATCATAATGATAAGAACGGTATAATAATGTGAATATAAATTAAAAATTAGAATTAATTTTTGGAAGTTAAACCAATACTTTCAATTCAATAGCTTGAGGAATGTCGAGCATCCCTAAGAGAATCGAAACCGGCACTACATTATCTTCCACTTTATCCTTACTTAAGATATATATCTTTTTCATTCTTCCCAAAATTTTCTTCTCAGCCTTAACGTTACCAAACTTCACTTCAAACCCTAACATTTCTTCCCCACTTTTTATTACAGCATCTATCTCTCCTTTTGCTTTGGTATAAAACGTATCGTAGATTCTAGACAGATGGGAAATTACTATACTTTCAACTAATCTACTCTCTTCAGGCAAGTTAGTTAACGTCCAAAAGGCGAACGCCCTATATATGAATGGATCTATAAAATAGAACTTCTTTTCTTTCCTAGTTAGTACATTACCTTGTAGGTCTACCTGCTCTAAAACTTTAAGTAAGTATAGTTTCTCTAGAAGCTCTACATAGCTTATCGCAGTCTTCACTGTGCCAACTCCAAACGACCTTGAGAGAGTATGATAACTGAAATCGCTGGAAGTCCTTTCTATTATGCCTTTTATTGTGAGTTTAAAGAAAGTTTCACTTCTCTTTAACTTATTTACTTCACTAACTATACTAGATATGAAATCACTTATCGTTTCCTCGCTTACTTTCCCATATTTTATATAGTCCCTTATGGCGTTAGGAAATCCTCCTGTGATCAAATATTTTTCAAGAAGCTCATTTAATTCATGCAAGAACTGAATATTTCGCATATAGTTTGAAAGAACGAAGCTTAAATCTCCTTTCTGTACCTTAACGTTAAATAATTCTATATATTTTGAAAAAGGTAAAGGAAGCATTAATAAATTCTTGCCTTTACCTCTCCTTCCAGGAAAAGTCTCGATTTCCCTCTTTGCAGACATTGATAAAGACCCAGTAACAACTAGAACGTCATTTCTAAAATCTCCTTTATCTATCCTACTCTTTAAAGCCCTATACCATTCCTTAGGATAAGTTATCTCGTCTAGAAAAATGAAAGATGATGAAATGTTATTAGCCTTTCTAAACTTTATATATTCCTCTAAAACATCATCCAATTCCTTATAGTCCGCTAATTTATCACAGGAGAAATAGAAAATTGACTTAGGATTTATTTTTTCCTTCATCTAATAATTTCTTTATAAGTAATATTAACGCAGTGGACTTTCCTACTTGTCTAGGGCCGAAAATGAAGTTTAACGAGTAAGGAGATAAGCTCACTTTTCCAATAACGTCAGGAACCCACTTAACTTCCGACTCTTCATACTTTCTATATATCTCAATCTCAGTTATCCTCTCTTTAGAAATCCACCAAGGATTATATTCTTCTATCATCTGTGTATTCAGACTCCACAAGAGTTTAAAAATATTGTTTACTCTAACTCCACAAATATTTAAAAATAAGAACTGACTTACTTGTTACATGATAAGAATTACTAACTTCTACAGTAATAGTTTCATATAATTGATATATAAGGCGTAAACGAATATAAGGCTTAAGAGATTATAAGGACTTATGGAAGAGGAATTTGCCAAGTTCCTTGAGGATTATGCTAACTATCTGAAGAACAATAAGCAACCACTAATTGATATTCCTCTTTCACCAGACGATTTATTAGCAGAAGCTTCTCTTGGTCTCACAAATGGTTTTCACGAAGGGTTAAGGGGCTAGAACTAGGTGAGCCCGTGATAAAGGAGGATAAGGTGTACCTGCCATTTCGTTACAGATTACCTTGGTTTACTCCCCTTGACTTTCTCTCTATTGATAGTAACCTCTACACTCTAGACGCATACGATGGAGAGAAGTTTATCGCGTTTTCCTTGAAGGGGCTTTACAGTATGAAGTACGGTATGGAGTTGAAGAGGGGTAGAATACAGTCTTTCGCTTCAAAGCACGGTAGGAAGGGGAAAGAATTGTTGAGAAAATATTCCCACCGTGAGAAGAACCGCGTGTTGGATTATATTCACAAGTTCGTTAACAGTTTGCTGGAGATGTACCCTATGACGACATTTGCAGTTGAGAAGTTGAATAAGCAAGAGATGTTTGAAGATGCTAACGACTCCCTTTCTAAAAAGATTTCTAAGACTGTGTGGAGGACTATACACCGTGTGCTAAAGTATAAGGCACCGCTTTACGGTTCCTTTGTTAAGGAGGTAAACCCATACCTCACTTCAAAGTCCTGCCCCAGATGTGGATGGGTTTCCCGAAATGTTGGCAGGACTTTTCATTGTGAGAGGTGTGGGTTCACTCTAGATAGGCAATTGAACGCGTCACTAAATATTTACCTCAAAATGTGCGGGTTTCCCCACATCCGTTATATTCCGCGGGTGTGGGTTGGGGTTATCCCGCTAAAGGGGCGGAGGGGTAACGGGTTTACCCGTGACTCTGGTGAAGCCCAAGGGCTAAGGGTTGATATTAAATATTATGAAATCCTATGAAGCCCAAACCCCTTGTGCTAAGATAAGGTATATTATAGCCAGAAAGGATAACGAATTAATACTTGTCACTGCACATCCTGATCCAGATGCTGAAAACTTCATAGAATTTAACAAATAGAGACTTTATATAATAAATTAATCAACGCATTTATATTTTTATTCTCGATATAAAAGTAACTTGTACTAAAAATAAAATAATTTATTCTTTACATCTACTTTTCGCAATAAGGGATACTAGTAATATGAATAACTAAATTGTTTATTCTCTTTTTCTATATTAATCATAAAACTCAAATTAGCTCTAAAGCGTACCTACTTCTCGTCTTCAAGTTTATAATATTATTCATCTTTTACATATTATGGACGAGTTTGAGTACTTAGAAGATTTAAACAACGAAAGAACTAAGTCTTTTATAGAGAATGAAAATAAGAAAACAGAAGAAAAACTAGGTAAAAGAGCAAAGGAACTTTATCCAAAGCTTTTAGAAATTTACAAAGAACCTTACGTTCTAAGCATGTTTGCTTATGACGAAAATAACCCGGTTATCCTACTCTACGGGGAGAAAAACCAAGTACTCTTAGGGAATAAAGTAATTTATACTTCACCAAAGGATTACGTAGCTTCCTCAGTATGGAAAGTTTACAATTCTAAGGAAATAGGAGTTAGTATAGAAAAGAAGGGAAGCGATAAGATTACAACTTTCCTAATTTCCCCCGACGGTAAAACCACGGAATTAGGAGAAATGGTTGAATCTCCTTTTTATTTCAAAAATGAGTTATGTTATATAAAGAGTTACCGTTATTCTCCTCCACCTGATGGTGGAGAATATCCTGCTGACAGAGTATTTTGCGGTAATGAAATAGTTTACGGCAAAGATTTAAAGCCTGGCGAGTTCGTATCAATTAGAACTTTCGGAGATTTTATAACGCTGATCAGAAGTAAAGGCTGGAGGTATAGCGAACTTTATGCTGGCGAAGGTTTTGATTCTCTTAAAAAGATTGATGAGGGAGAAGTAATAGACGTAATTGATTACGTTCAAGGAAGTTTAATCTATCAGAAGAATGACTCAGTGTACCTAGATAAAAAGAAGATAATAAAATCCGATTACCCGATTTTAGGAGTCTCTTCTCTTAAAGAAACCTTGGCCGTTGAGGTTATAAAGGATTATAGAACCCCTTTATTGTTTTACAGCATTAATGGTGACAAGATAGGAGAGGAAATTCACGATAATATCCAGTTTATGGATAGTGAAGGACATTCATTATTTATTGTAGAAACCTCGTTCAATTATAAATTCAAGGTCTTAAGGAGAGTTAAGGAAAAGAGCGAAGAAACAATAATGCAGTACGGTAATTATGACGTAAAAGTTACGGACATATATGTTAAAGGAGACGTATTACTTCACGGGTTTCTCCTAACTAAGACTAATAATCCCAAGGGAGTTATAGTTTATGGTTATGGAGGGTTCAGAATTTCTTTACTCCCTTCATTTCCTATGTCTACAAGACTATTGCTTGACGAAGGGTACTCTGTTTTAATCACAAACTTGAGGGGAGGTTACGAAAACGGAGAAGAATGGCATAAGGCAGGAATGTTGCTTAATAAGAAAAACGTGTTCAAGGACTTTTCAGAATTCCTTAGATTAGTGAAGAGCTTGGGCGGTAAGACGATTGCTATGGGAGGAAGTAACGGTGGGCTTTTGGTAGGTGCTACAGAGAATGAATATCCTAACGTCATTGACTGTGCAGTAATTGGACACCCAGTGCTGGACATGTTGAGATATGATAAACTTTACGTAGGGAAATACTGGGTTGAGGAGTACGGAGATCCAAACGATCCTAAGTACAGAGATTACTTACTTTCTTACAGTCCTTATCATAATCTGAAGAAAGGGCTACCAAAGACTTTCGTATACACTGGAATTAACGACGATAGAGTTCATCCTGCTCATGCATTAAAGTACGTTGCTAAGTCTGAAAAACTAGGAAATGATGTCATGCTCTTTGTTAACGATTCTGGGCACGCAATAGCCGATCCTGAGTCTGAGGCTAGGGAATACTCATACGTTTTAGCCTTCATTGAGGAATGTACGTCAAGTAAATAACTTCTTTGCCTCAATGAGCATTTCTTCTATCCTTTTTAAGGAGACTTTAACGTCCTCCACAGAGTATTTTCTCTCGTGAAATCCCCATACATGTAAATCGTAACCAGCATTCCATCCGTCTAAAACCCAATAACCAAGTTTTTTAGAAAGAGTCTTGCTAGCTTTACCTAATAAGTAAGTGTACCACCTACCTTCTTTCAAAAACTCCTCGTATTCCTCCGTCTTAAATTTTTCCGCCAATGCCTTAACAACTTCTTCGGCAACTTTATAAGCTTTCTCTGAGGCTTGAACTACGTCACCTTTTTCAGCACACTCTTTGCTTTCCTGCATATATTTTTCAGCTAAACTTATTCTTTCCTTACTACTATCTTCAGGGTCTTCCCTACTTAAAATATCAAGTAAAGCCTCAGTAACGTCAATCCCTTTTTCCTCTAGTTTTCTTATTACTTCCTCTAACGGCATTCTATTTTCCATTTTTTATCTCTTCAATATTAACTTTTTCTTCATCTATAGTCACATAAGGAGTTTCTTTATACACTTTAGCAACAACGTGAGTGCTCGTTCTTTCAATTTCAGGCATATTTATCAATTTCTCTAGAAAATTCTTCATAAAATCTTCTCTGTTTTTGAACCTTGCTAACACTACAAAGTCCATATCTCCTAATACAAAATAAACTCCCCATACTCCTGGAAGTTGGGAAAGTTTCTTGCCTAAACTATCGTGATAGTCTTTTCCGTATCTTGCCCTAACTAAAGTGATAACTAGGTAATCTAAGTTTAAGCTGGCTGGGTCAACGTAAGTAAAATAGCCTTTTATTACGCCCATCTTTTCCATTTTCTTTATCCTATAGGCTACTGTTGATTTAGGAACTTTTACTTCCTCTGCTATTTTTTCTAAAGGATATTTTGCGTCATTTTGAATTATTTTGAGTATCTTTAAGTCTACCTCGTCTAGCTCCATAATATATAATTAGAAGAGGTAATTTAAACCTTATACATTTTATCGACGAATAAGTTGAATATACAACTAAATAAAAAGGGATTATCTTGGAAATTATACAGAGACATTCTGAAGCAAGATTTAAACTATTGTACTTTTTACAATAGCTGTCCTAAAATACTTAAATTCCGTCTAAACTACTAGTATCGCATGGATGAAGATCTCGTTAAATTGGTTAAAGAACATACTTTCGGAACTTGGAAAGTTCAAAAAACTTGGAATCCTTTAAACGTTGATAAAGCCGAAGGAGTATATTTTTACGCTAACGGTAAAAAGATCCTTGACTTCTCTTCTCAGTTAGTTAATGTAAATTTAGGCTACGGAAATAAAGAGGTAATAAAGAGTATAGAAGATCAACTGGAAAACCTCCAATATATTTCGCCTGCATTTGCCACAGAAGTTAGAGCTAGAGCAGTAAAATCCCTTCTGGAAGTGATGCCGAGCAATTTAACTAAGTTTTTCTTTTCCACCTCCGGAACAGAAGCAAATGAGGCTGCAATAAAAATTGCTAGGTTTTACAAATCTCCTTCATATAAAATACTCTCGAGGTATAGATCATATCACGGTTCAACTTTAGGTTCGTTAGCTTTAACTGGAGATTATAGAAGATGGTATGCCGAGCCCAACGTTGCTCCCGGTGTAGTTAAAATCCCAGAGCCTTATTGCTATAGATGTCCCTTCAAGTTAAAATACCCGGAATGTAATCTTGCCTGCGTTAATTACGTAGATTATGTAATAAAAAATGAAGGAAATGTTGCTGGAGTTATAGTAGAGCCAATAACTGGAACTAACGGCGTAATTGTCCCTCCAAAAGAATACTTACCTACTTTGAGGAAAATAACGAGAGAAAACGACGTACTCTTAATAACTGATGAAGTGATGACTGGTTGGGGAAGAGTTGGAGAATGGTTTGCAGTTAACCTATGGGGAGTTCAACCGGATATTCTAACTACAGCAAAGGGAGCTTCAGCATCTTACGTACCTATAGGTATAACTGCTGTAAGTAAGGAGATTGCAGACTTTTTTGAGGATAAGATGTTTGCACATGGTCATACTTTTGAAGCCCACCCTGTATCGTTATCGGCAATACCCGCAGTTATTGAAGAATATAAAAGAATGAATTTATTAGCTCACGTAAAGGCTATGGGTAGTTACCTTGGCGAGAGATTAAAAGAACTTAAGGAGAGGCATAAGAGTATTGGCGACGTAAGAGGAGTTGGGTTATTTTGGGCTATAGAATTTGTTAAGGACGAAAAACAGACTCCTTTTGGCACATATGAAGATAAGTACGAAGGAAGAGTCACTGAAGTTGATATTCTAGCAAAGAAATTGCTAGACGAAGGTGTTTACGTATTTAACGGGCCTTCATGGCTAGTTATTTCTCCACCTTTAATCATAAAGAAGGAGGAAATTGATGAAGGAATAGAGAAATTAGATGAGAAAATAAAATATCTGGACGAAAAATTCTCCAGTTAACCTTTTATTTTCTTTATAAGCTTCTCTGCTTTCTGCGTATAACTAACTAAAGCATTCCTTAAGTCTTTAATACTCATATTCTTCTGTTTTTCTTTTAATCCGTCAATTTTATTTAGTAAGTCTTCAAACTCTTTCTGAATATCGTCTATTTTCTTACCTTCTTTCTTAGCCTTTGCAATTTCTGAATTTATTGTATTGTGAAGAGTTGTGTAAAATCTCGTGGTATCTTTTAACACTGCATCTTTTGTATCATAAGCTTTCTTTCTTATTTCTTCTAAAACTTTTGAAAGTTCTTCAATAGGCATAGGAGGAATTTACATAGGAAAATTAAAAAACTAGCTAAGGTTCTCTTCAATAACTCTATAAGCGTTCCTCCAAAGTATTTGATCTTCATGATCTTCAATTAATAATTCCTTTATCTTAGTCACGTTTTCAAAACCTTGCGGAACTTCCGAAATTCCCAGAAAATCAGTGCCTATGGCAACGTAATCCCAACCAAAAGATTCTCCTATGTATTTTATATTTTCTATAATTCCCTTCAAGGTCTTCTCAGGTAACGTTGAGGTAATTGCTGTAATTCCTATTACTCCTCCGGTTTTTACTACGCATTCTAACTCTTCGTCATCGTAATTTCTTTCATGATCTTTTAGTCTCTTAGCATTACCATGAGAAATTATTACTGGTTTAGACGTAATAGAGCATACGTCTAACACTGTCCTCTTGCCTGCATGCGCTAAGTCAATTATTATCCCTAGTTTATTAGCTAGTTTAACCAACTCTTCTCCTTCAGCTGTTAAGCCGTAGTCCTTTTTAGAGAAGCAAGATGAAGCAAATTTTGTATCATAATTCCAAGTTAAACCTAAATTAAACACGTTAAGCTCTTTAAGAATATAAATATCTTCGTACTCCTTTAGAGCGTCTGTTCCTTCAAGGGAAAGCAAAAACTTTATTCCAGGCTTCTTTAAATCTTCCTTACTTCTCACAATGCTTACATAACCTGCTCTTTCTAGATAATAGTAAACTTTTAATTGAGATAATAAAATATCAAATGAAAAATTTGAAGACTTTATAGGAAAACCATATTTTGATGATAATTCTGCACTTCTCTCATTTATTACGTCAATATGAGGGAAAATTGATGAAAATATTATCACGTTACTATCTACGCTTTTTAGCATTTCGATACTTGATTGATCTTTACCGTGAATTATGTCCCTGCCCATTTGGTTTGCATAAGCAAAATCCTCGTGCAGGTCTATAAACATGTGAACCAATAATAGTATCTCTTCCCAAATTAAAATCTTCCTTTTTAGATTGGCATTTTTTAGAAAGAGTTTTATTAATATCATTTCGTATAAACATGAATATACTTGTATGTGCTTACTTTATCTAGTTTAAACTATTTAATAAAATTTAAAAAAGAGTATCTCATTATATTATACTTGATGGCGTCCCAATCTGCAGTCCAACAAATATTGGACCAGATAGATATAAGAAAATTGAATTAATTTTATTTGATAATAACTATATTAGCGGCAATAGGAGGCTTCCTATTTGGCTATGATACTTCGGTTATTGCAATTGCTTCTGTCTTCGTGCCTTATCATTTTACTGGGCTAGTTTACGGTTATGAAATAGCAAGTGCATCTTTAGGTGCAGCAATAGGTGCAATAATTGCCGTTGTCAATAGTTTCAGATAAACCGTGAAATTTATGTCATTTGTTGTCATTCAACATTCCTAACTATCCCTTAACGAAAGTTTATAATTTTTGTAGTTAATATTATCATGTAGAAGAGAACCCTACAATGAACTCGAGGAGCAATGTGAGGAGGATGGGTTCAATGAGGCTCTCCATGTCCTCGAAGGGAGTGGTTTAACTACCGCTCCCGTAGACGGCACGGGGAGCCGGACAAGGGGTATGAGGACGAGAGGTTGAATACAAATTCATGAAACCTCAATGAAAGTCCGACCCCTATTTCTACACTGATAGATTTGGTAGGAAATCGTTGCTGATTGTGGACGCCGCAATATATACTGCTGCCGCAATACTTTTCGCATTAACAATTAACGGAATAATGTTACTAGTGATGAGAACAATAATAGGAATAGCAATTGGTGCAGACTCAGCTGTAGCAACTGCTTACATTACAGAATACGCTCCAAAGGATAAGAGAGGTTCGTTAGCAATAATACAACAATGGATGATAACTATTGGTATATTAGGTTCCTATTTCGTAGGTAGTACAGTACTTTTCATAGCTCCCAGTTTAGCTTATACTGTTGATTGGAGGTTAATATTAGGATTAGCTGCAATTCCAGCAATAATAGGCTTAGTCTTTAGGTTCATGATGCCAGAATCTCCAAGATGGTTACTACTTTCTGGCCAGGTTGATAAATTAAAGGCTTCTCTGAGGAGGTTCGGAGTTATCGTAAGCGACGATTTAATTAATAGGGCAATTAGCGAAGTTAGATATGAGGAAAGCCAGAAATTTGATACTGCAACCAAGAGGGCATTCCTAGTTGTAGCCTTATGGATAATATTCCAGCAAATTACCGGAATAAATGTACCATTCTATTACGGTCCCGCTATAATTCTTCAATTGCACTTGTTTGGAAGTACCTCTAACCCGGTTTATTCCGAAATATATTCTGTATTAGCTGCATCGATTTTAGCAGTAATTAATACTACTGCAACATACATTGCTTTCAAATACATAGACCGCATAGGAAGAAGGACATTAGCAATCTCCGCTTATATTGGAATGTTTGCCTCAGACCTCATTGGAGGAATACTAGTAATGAACGGAATTCTGGTAGGTGCACTATTCGCATTTGCTGGTTTTATAATATTCTTCGCATACGGAGTTGGCGGTACTGGATGGTTAATTCAAGCTGAATACTTTAAGACTGCTGTGAGAGGGAGAATGGCTGCAATAATCGCTCTACTAGATTGGTTAGCTAATTTTGCAATAATTGAAGTTTTCCCAGTAATGCTATCTAGCGTTGGACTTGCAGGTTCAATGTTCATATTCAGTGCATTAGACGCGATAGCCTTAGCAATAGTTTACTTCTTGCTACCGGAAACTAAGGGCTTATCATTGGAGCAAGTAGTTAAAATGTTTGGAGAAACTCCAGTTTCTCAACTGAGGAAAGGAAGGGAATTAGTCCTACAAAAGGAGGAAAAGGAAATAGCAAGAGAATAAGGTATTTTTCTTTCTTCTCCTCTCTCTTTTTTCTTTCTAGTTTTCACTTTTTCAAATAATCTTTTTGCTACTTACTTTTTCTTCATACTTTCTATAAACTTTATAAACTATATAACTCTCCATACATTATGCGTAAATATTGGTTATTCCTCGTATTTTTTGTGTTATTATCGATTTTAATAAAAATATTTGGCGAAGATAATCCAATAAACGTTTACCTTTTTGAGCTTATTAATTATCATCAGGTTAGTTATCTAAATGCTTTCATGGTTGATTTATCTAAATACGGCAGATGCTACGTATGGATTCCTCTTAATGCGTTACTTTTAATCTTCAAAAAAACTAGGAGAACTGGAATAACATTAGCTGCGTCATTTATCTTAGCAATAATACTAGGTGAGGTAAGTAAATACATAATGGCTGAACCTAGACCATTTTATTTTATTCACTCAAATTTACTAATACCTAAACCTCACGATTATAGCTATCCTTCTGGCCACGCATTAATTGTAGGAGATGGAGCAGCAGTTTTAGCGTTGTCTTCACCAAAATGGTTGTGGATCCCTCTTTTAATAGAGGCATTGCTAGTTTCATATTCTAGAGTTTACGTCGGAGTTCATTGGCCTGCTGATATATTAGGGGGTTGGCTATTGGCCTTGTGGATAGCTTACTTTACTGTGGAAGAGGAAAGGAAGGGATTACTAGCTCCTGTAGAGAAAATATTCAAGGTCTGTTAAAATTCCTATTTACATGTAAGTATCAATTAAAAGGGAAGTCGGATATTGACTAAGAATAAAAACGAGGAAATAGTAGCTGTTATAGTTAAAAATGGAAATAAAAGTTTATAAGATCTCATAACGTGTTAAAGAGATTCATTAGAATAAGATAATTATAGGAAAACTAAAATTCTAGTTTTTTATCGAGTGTATTTTACGCAGTTAAATTCTTTTGATACTTAAAGCCCTTAAAGAACTACGTTAAAAAGTTACAGTTTAACAATATGTTTACAAGAAAATTGCACAAAATAATGCAAACCTTCTACTATCAAGGCCTTACCTTTGTTACAGACTGGGCATTGCATTTCCTTAAAATCTCTTTTTAGAGAAATTACTGTATAGTCAGATAATTCTCCCTTTTCATCAATAAAATCGATATAATTTAGATTATTTAATATAATTTCTGCTTCATGAGTACTAATATTAAGCTCTTTAGAAAGTTCGGTAGGAGATAATTTTCCTTTCTTAACTAAGACGTCTATTGCCTTATCATAATACTCCTTCTTTTTTATTTTCTTTAACTTCCTAACTTCCTCTTTAATTTGGGATCCCATCTCTTCATAGCTCTTACTAATTGCATTATCGAATTTTTTAGTTTCAACATAATATTTTCCAAAATAAGCCAACCATCCAGGAATTCTAAAAGTTAAATTAAGTGCAGACGAAATTATATAATCGTCGTAACTTATTTTAGCAGAATTAAAACCATCTATAAGCATTTTCTCTGCATCCTCAAATGATATTTCTCTTATATCATATTCCTCTATATGCCTACCGTGGAGCTCTTCTGTATAGTCCTTACTTAATAATAACTCTGCAGGTCTAATTATTGACCCCGTCATAACTACCTTTATTTTATCATAATACTCGTCAGAAATCTTTTTCAGAAATTGTAAGAAAAGTGACCTATCACCTTTCCAATTCTCATACACATATTGCAGTTCATCAAACATGATGATTATCTTAGAGTTCTCTGAGGCCTCATATAAGATATCCGCAACTAAGGATAGATCTAAGGAGAATGGAAATGCAAAACTTTTTCCTTTATTAAAAGATGCACCTACACTACCTAAGTTGACTCCACCGCCTAGTGATTTGGCAGTAGATAATTGTTCCTCTATTTTTTCGCTAAAAGCTTTAGCATAAGTAGGGATTTTCCTCACATTCAACTTTTTTAGAGTATAATTAGTTATTCCTCTTCTTAACAACAGATTTGATAATGAAATAGGACTACTTACAGCGTCCAGCTTTACCATTATCGGAATCCAATAGTCTTTGACTCCAAATTTTTCCTTGTATTCCCCATTACTTAAAATCTTTAGTAAAGTGAGTAGTAAGCTAGATTTCCCGCTCCTTCTAGGCCCCTTAATAAAGAAAAGAGTGAGATCTTGTTTAGAAACAAGATTTACGAGTTTCTTAAGATCATTCTGTCTACCATAAAGTAACTCTGGAATAAATCTCTCCTTATCGCTAAATATTTCTGCATAAGAAAACGTCATTATCCCATTCCTTGCTATATTTAATAAAAGTCCCAAGAAAGAAAAGTTCTTTTACTTTATCATTTTAGGGCTTTCTATGATACTCGAGGAAATGCGGAAAAAAGGCTTTAAGAAATTGACTGGACCTCCTGAGGATTGGCTAAAAACTTTCACTTCAATGGAGTGGGGTTTCAGAGAGAAGGAAAGATTAAAAAGAGAATTGGATAAAATTCAGCCCGGAGATATATTTATTTTCCACTCAATGAAGCCAGAGTATATATCAGCAGATTTTCTTCCTACCGGAATCATAGGTGTCGGAGTTGTTGGAGAAAAGAAAATAGGCATTGACGAGGAAGCTTACTTTGAGGATAAGAATCTAAGGCCTTTAAGGATAGTCTTTAAGGAAATTTGGTGGTTTGGAGAATATGAAAAGATTTCTACAGAAAAATTTCCTATAAAGGCTAAAAAGGGTACAGATTTCTTAATTAGAGAAATATATTATTTACTAAAAAATTGTATAACTTTCCAAGAAATGAGAGAGCACGACTGCGTAATATCCACTCAAGGTGCTATACAAAACGTAAGCAGAGAAAAACGACTTAGGTTAATAGAGTTAATAAAGCCTAGATTAAGAGAACCCATAATTAGAAGATAGAAAACTTTCAGCCTACTCCTTTTCTTTTTTAAAATTTTCCTTCCTTATATGTATAGTTATGCAGTAACTGAAAGACATGAGAAAAGTAAGGATGTGTATATTTTTGTAGTTGATAGTGAGGAAAGCCCGTTCGAATCTTACATAGTTAAGATAGAAGTAGGAAAAGAAAAAATTAGAGCTTCATGTAGTTGTAAAGGTTTTGCGCTAAGGGGATATTGTAAACACTTAGAGCTCTCAATGAAAAAGCTAAGAATTTATAGAGGACTCTATCTTCAGCGCTGGGAGAGAGGATCTGACAGCGATCTTATGGATAATGAAGAAGAAAACTGACGCAACTATTATATCATAAGGAAATGGCATTAGATCGTAAAGGCCGAATGGACTAATGTATGATAATATTAAAGTCCCAGAAAGTAATGGTATTGCCCAAGCAGAGAACTTGCCTTCTGCTGAAGTTAGAATCAAGTATGATATTATCGCAGTATCTATTATAATGAACGGAATAAAGTACCAACTTGGCGAAGTTAATGCCGAAGTCTCTACGTAAAGTGCATAAGAGTTTAATAATGCTATAATACCGCTTATTATGCCTTGCAATCCTCTTCTATATAAAGATAATCCTAGGATTACTAACGTAACTATATAAAATAATGTTGAGAATCCAGACCAATAAACTAGTAATCCTGCAAATATTGTTGCTAATGGCGCTAATACCTTTATGTAACTTAAAACGTATGTCCTCTTAACATCAGGAGCAATTTTTCTCATGCTTTCTACTCCTATTCCTCCCATTATATACGTAAGCACTGTTGCAGAGGAAGATATTCCAACTATTTGATACCAAGAAGGAATTGGCAAGAGGAATAACGCAGATGATATTAATGATACAACAAGAGCAAGGAGAGGGATTCCTCTATCGTTTATCCTAGTTAGCAACTTAGGAAAATAACCATTCTTTGCTGAGGCATAAATACTTCTAGCAGTAGTGCCTAGATATATTATTCCAGTACCTACAGGAGAAATTATTGCATCAAACAATAATATTCCTACCCAAAATGAGAAAACCACCGGTAGCATGTCTATTACAGAAATTAACGGAGCGTTAGCTAATGGGGAATTTAAAAGTCCAGCCCAATTGCCATTAGTCTTAACTACTCCTAGGAATCCTAACTGTAGAGCAACGAAAATGCTCATGGAAATTAATAAGGATGAAATCACCGCAAACGGAATATCTTTCTGAGGATTCTTTCCTTCACCACCGTATTC
This sequence comes from Acidianus ambivalens, assembly GCF_009729015.1. Classification (NCBI taxonomy): domain Archaea; kingdom Thermoproteati; phylum Thermoproteota; class Thermoprotei; order Sulfolobales; family Sulfolobaceae; genus Acidianus; species Acidianus ambivalens. Next base: position 1,752,479 of record NZ_CP045482.1, read on the forward strand.
TATTGCTTGCCTAAATCCTAAGTATGAGAAAACTATTCCGGATGCAGGAATAGCATAAAGCATACCATTTAACCCTTGATAACATGCTGTTTTACCGAAAACTACGTTTGCAGGATTAAAATACGCTAAGAGTAGAACGGCAGTTGTGGTAGGTATTATAATCTTCCACCAACCTATGCCGTGACTTACTCTGCCCAGGAATTTAACCCCATAATAATTAATAAGGAAAAAGATTACTAAGAGGACGTAAGTTAACATTATTCCCTCAGTAGTAAGTTGGTTTCCAGAGTATAAAGATGGGAAAAAGTGTGAAATGTAGGTTGTAGTAGCCACTGCCTCTATTGCCACAGTAGATATTGCGGAAATTATGTAACTCCAGGCCATTATAAATCCAAGTGTTGAACCGTGGGTGTAATGAGGATATCTAATGATTCCTCCAGATTCTGGAAAAGCTGAAGAAATTTCTGCATATGCTAATGCTATTACTATCATCATTAAACCTCCTATTATCCAGGATACTATTGAAAGAGGACCAGCATACGCTGCTGCAGCTAATGGTGAAAATAACCAACCTGAACCTATAATTCCACCTAAGGAAAGGAAAGTTAATTCTCTTTTTGTAAGGACTTTTCTAAGAGACACAATTAAGCATGCATAAGTAATCAGCTTAAAAGTTTAAACTTTACATTTGGTTTTATTTTATAACGCCGTTAGATTAAATGATACAAGATTTGTATGAACTTTATAAGTCGACGTTCCAGATTCGAATAGCATTAGCTTAATTACTATTCTGTGAGAAAATTAAAATGGAAAAATTTGCAAAATACTCCTATTTTTATCTTAATTGATGCTCAATTACACTAGGTATCTTGGTAAAAACTATATTTCTAGAAAATTTTATAAATTTAAGGGGTACCCTAAAACTTAGAGAGCATGATAAGTATACAAACGTTGTTAAACCCTCCACAAGGTTTAACGCTCAGTGAAATACTTATTTTTTCATACATACTCGGTTTACTCCACGGAATAACTCCAGATGAGCACACTTGGCCTATAACGTTCTCTTATGCAGTAGGTAAATATTCAACTAAAGGAGGAATGAAAGCTGGATTCCTATTCTCTTTAGGGTTCACTATCCAAAGAGCTTTCCTAACTACTTTAGGATTTCTAGGGCTTGCTGCTATTTATAAGGAATACAACTTAGACGGACCAGTATACTTTGTAGTAGGTATTGTAATGGCAATAGCTGGTTCATATATATTAAAGGGAAAATATGTTCACCTTCCGTTTGACGAATTAATACATAAGAGAAGGGAAGGAGAAAATTTACGTGATGTACCATTAAAGATGACAATAGTACACGGACTTATCGCAGGCTTTGGATTTGGAGCTTATGCTACTATAATAACTTTCTTCTTAGCTCCGCAAGTTCCAGGATTAATATTTGCACCACTACCCGGAGCAATGTTCGGACTAGGAACTATGACGATGCAAATAATATTAGGCGCAATATTTGGAAATATAATAAAGTTTAAGGGGTTAAGCGAAGAAGATGTAAGATATATAGGAATAAAAACTGCAGGCAGAGTGCTATATTATGGTGGAATCGTATTCTCAATAGTTGGTTTGCTAATAATAGCTATACCAATAATAGACTGTTGGGCAATTCCTACTGGAAATCCTATACCCAACCTTGATGCTATAAATATAGGCTTTCTACTGGTGGTAGGTACGGTAGGCACAATAGGTATAGCAAGCATAATTCAAGCGTATAGAGAAGTTAAAAAGAAGGTAGAGGAAAATAAGGCTGCACAAGTTAAGAAAATTTAACATGCAATAAATACTTCCAGGTTTATAATATTAGATGACAATAAAGAATTTTTAGATATAAATATAGCATACTAATAGTACATTTTAAATTTTCTAATAGATATACTAAACATAATTTCTTTTATATTTTATAAAGAAGAATTTCTATTTGAAGGAATTAATCACATACACCATAAGAATTAAATTAATATGCAATAAAATACTTCCCTTTTACTCTAGCCTAGTACAAGGCTCATCACCTTATCTATTTTTTCACTAAAAGACCATTCCTTAACTTTTAATGTACTTTTTGAACTATTCATCATTATTTCTTGTTACTTTTCTCACTTAACTATCTCACTCACATAATTCATTAAAACTATTCATCTTCGTCTCTTTATTTTATCGAAAGAATTTATCATTATTTAATTCTTAATGATTATACCTTTGTTTTTGTTTAAGATTTATCGTTTTTAAAAAGTAAAAGTTAACTATAGTTAATTTTATATAGACAACTCATGGAGAATCTTCAACATTTTTCTCCCATTATCTAACATCCAAAGATCATTATTAAAGAATACGTAAAGCTTTTCCGGGTTCAATGAAATTACTCTCTTAGCATCTTCCCTTAATTCCTCTTCACTATAATCGTAAAAATACCAATTATCCCTTCCATGCATTCTTAGATACACTGTGCCTGAATTATTTATAATGTAAACGCCTATTGGAGAATCTATTGAAACAATGGTCGCTTCCTTTAACTTTATATCTTTATTAAACCAACTCACGTCTCTGAATTCTACAGCCATTTTCTTTCCAACTTCCTTTTCAAACTCTCTGACTCTCCTCAGATTATCTTCTGAATATTTGAAATTTGGGGGTAACTGAAAAAGGTAAAAGTCTGGGTTCAAATCATGAAATATTTCCTCAAATTTTTTCCAAATCTCAATGTCTTTTAGCCTTTTAACGTGAGTTATGATTCTATTAACCTTTACTGCCCATCTAATTTTATATTTCTTCCAAGATTCTACTTGCTTCTTAGTAGGAAAACGATAGAAGCTTGCATTAAGCTCTACCGCATTGAACCCAGAATTTTCAACGTACCAAGATAAGTTCTTCTTAGGATTCCAGTCGTACATCCAGCCTGAAGTTCCTACGTATATTTCCATAAATATAATTCATTATAAGGAGTATATCAGAGTATAGTCAGGCAATCGGGCGTTCATCACTCTTCAGGCACTGGCGGTTTCATCACAAAAGATAAAATTTCTGTGTACCAAAAATTCATGTGAATTGGAAAATAAAAAGTGAGCTACAGAAAATGATTGTACAACTCTCTGAGGCTAAGAAGTACTTACCAGAGGATTATGTAATTTCTCACGAGGTTACAGAAGAAGAAAAGGAAGGCGAAAACAAGATAGAAATTGAATTACTTAACGATTTTAAACCAGTAGTTGAGCCATTAAATTTCAACCAAGAATTCGAAAGTATTGCGTCTTTAGACTCATCAACAAGATACTTAAGAGACATAAGCGTTAACTTAGTTATTTTAGGAATGTCAATATACAGTAATAGGAAAGGATTTATTGACTTTCCATTGGTTAAGGAAATCCCTTATATTGGAGTAAATACTTATAGGAAGATATTAGATAAAATTTCAGCTGAAATGAAATTTATAAAAGTGAAAAACGAAATAAATTATCCCCTTGATGAAAATTACAAATTAGATGATGTAGCAGATGAAATGAGGACTGAGGCTGAAAACATTGGACTTAGCGAAGTTGTTAATAATCACGATTTGGTAATCTTGGATGGGCCTATATATCCTACCCCACTTGAATTAACCGAAGAATTAGATTTAAGTAGCCCTTCTAGATTATGTCATCAATTAGCTTACGCATCATTGGTTAATAAGAGAATTTCCTTACTAAAAGGAAATGTTATTGGAGTAGTTAAAAGGTTGGAAAATTCCGGAAAGCTTTGGAAGGATAACCAGATCACGGAGGAGTTTAAGAAACGTGGAAAGAACATAAGGGGACTTAAAGATCCTACAATTCTCGAATTGATAGATTATGAATTCTGCAGAAAATCTGGAAGGCATTCTTATGCTTGTATAATTGGGCCTTTCAAAATAGACTACAACCTGCATGTAGAAGGACCAAAAAATTGTTGTAAAGGCGATGGTAACTCAACTTACTTAAGCAATGTGCCCGCAAAGTATGCATATTACATAATTTTAAGGAAACCTTATGTACCAACAACTTACTTCAGAATAGAAGGACTTGACGAGAGCTTTCTGGAAAAGGGAATGAGAACTGCTCTTTCTCGCCTTTCTGATAGACTTATTCCCACATTTATCGAACTTGTAGACAATAGGGCAAAAAGGATTTCTGCAGGATTGTTTATTACAGCCTACGAAATCGCATCATCATATTTAAGTATAATTCACGATGATAAATTGGCTTACGATACTACGGTATCAGAGTTTTTATCGGTATCCCAGCAAAATTTAACGAATTTATTATAGCTAATCCTGGAGTAGCGTGAAGCAGGAAGTCCTCGTAATTTTCCATTCCCATCTTTTTAATAACGTTTATGTCGTTCCTCATAACTATCTTAGTATTTGTTAGTTGAAGCACGAGAGGATTAAGATCGTCCGGCATATGAGTAGCTAAAATTACTCCAATTCTCCTCACTCTACCTAGCCTCATTATTTTATTTATTAACTCCTCAATTATATCCTTAGCAACAGCTTCACTACTTCCTTGAGGGAAGTATTCGTGGGCTTCATCCATTATTATTAAGGTTAACTTATTTTCCAAACTCCTTTTGCTGTAAAGCTCTGTTTTCCAGTTAAATAGTTCCTCAAGGATTTTATAAGCTATAGTAGCTACTGCCTCTATGGATGCAGAATAGTTCATTACGAAGCTTAAGTCAACTATTATCTTATCGTTTAATTTGAAAGCCTTTTCTGGATCAAAGTCCACTGTACCTTTTACTGTAAAAATACCGTAACCGTCGTAGGCTTTTAAAGTCCTAATTATTGCCTCCTTAGTAGATGTAGCTATATCTAAAGCCTTCATTGCCTCCTGAAATGCTTTGCTCAAGGATATTGTTAGATTTCCCTGAGAAAATGAGACAAAAGATTTTGAGATATTCTGACTTTTTGGTCTTAAATTCAACTCATCAAGTAAGGTAGGCGAAATACTTATTCTATTACCTTCCTCTGCTAGAGAGGCAGGAGTTACCTTATCCCTTAAAATTTCATCAAGAATGTTATCGTTAATATAGACGTTAAAAATCTCGTGTAAAGTGATCTTTAGTAATTCAAGAGTTTTGTCAACTAAAGATTCCCAATACATTGAAGCCTTTGGAGTAAAATACGGTGTCAATTTATGGAAGTTCTTAATGTTATCAAAGAAGTTTATTGAATAAGGTATTACGTCGACTTCGGTATCGTTACAAATTAATGCTCCGCTTTCATACTCTAGTACTTTGCATCCATATGTTGAGGCGAATGTATCTAGAAAGTCCTTTGCTGAATTGCCCATCTTTGAAGTTACTGGCATTAATACGGTAAATTTTTCTCTCTTGGAGATCAAGAAATTTACAAAATCTCCTTGCCTATCAAAGACTATAGTTTGCTTATCTAAATCTTTTCTATAGAGGATGGACTTTAAGAGCGTTGTTTTTCCAGATCCGGTAGTTCCTAAAACTAGAGTATGATGAACTAAAGCTTCCTCATCTAGCCTTACCTTTGCTTCAATTTCTTCACCGCCTGAGAATATTTTACCTATTGTTATTCCTTCTTCTGGGATTCTTAGAACTTTCTCCAGAAGTGATGGATTAGGTATGAAAACAGGGCTCTGAGGATCTATAGGAGTAACTGCTGGCCTAACTATGTTTTTCTCTTCATCAAATTCGGATATCGGATATATACCTAAAAAGGTATCAGTAATTATTGATGCAGGATCCTTTCTAGAAGTAACTTCCCTTATGCCCATCTCCGCTAAAACATCGGAACGTGAAATTGAAACTACTTGACCTACTATAATTACTGGACGAAGGATGGTTCTTATAGCTAAATATTGGCCTCTACTTACGTTACTTCTCATGTAATCTTCAAATGATATATCGACGCCAATTAACTCCTCTTCCTCTAACCTAACAGTCCTATACCTTGTAACTCTGCCTATTAACTTTCCGTTCCTTTTTGCATCTTCCTCGGCATTATTTAGTTTATTCTCTAATTCTTTGATAATACCTTCTTCGTCTAAATTTCTCTCTTCCATAAAATTTTTATTGATTGTTAAATTATAAGTTTTAAATCTGCGATAACAAGTATTCTAACTCGTATTTGAAATCCTTGAGCTTAGCTTTCATCTTTTCAACATTTAATACCATCTCATGAAAGCCTAACGTATGAAAATAATATGCATCCCTCCAACATTTCAAAATGTTCTCACACAAAATGGTTGAAAGTCTTCTAGACGCTTTATACAATATTTCACTCTTCTAACCACGTTTTCTTATTACTTCATTTATAATACAATTTAATCCCTTTTTTATTACTAGGAGTTTTATCCCTTCCTCAACAGCCTTATAATACTTCTCACTAGCTTGAACAACGTTGCCCCTAGAAAGAAGCTCATCCGCATCAAGCACTAGCACGTCTGGAACTGTTAAAACTCTTATCATCAGTTATAATTAGAACTGAAGGTAAAAATTAATTACGCTTAAATTGAGCGTTTTCGCTTATCCATTTATGAGAATTGCTATAATAGGTGCAGGAAAAATAGGCTTTACAATATTATCAGCACTTAATAAAATGAGTAACGTCGAGTTAATAGCCACTGGAAGGAGTAACTCCACGTTAGAAAAAATTAAATCAATAGGAGTTGAAGCTACTACAGATAATAATTATGCAGTTTCCTCTTCTGATTATATTATACTTAGCGTAAAACCACAACACTTTCCTTCAGTATTAAAATCGGTAAAAAGCTGGGAAGGTAAGAAAGTTGTATCAGTAATGGCCGGGATAAGGATTTCAACTCTTTCTTCACTCCTAAAAGGAAGTAAGGTATATAGAGCGATGCCAAATATTAACGCCATAATTGGAAAATCTACTACCGCACTTGCAGAGGAAAGGGATGAAACTGTAGAGAAAATCTTTTTGCAAATAGGTAAGGTTTATTGGGTTCCAGAGGAATTGATGGACGCATGGACTGCTTTAATAGGCAGTGGTCCCGCATTTATAGCTGAAATAATTGATGCGCTTTCTTTAGGAGCAGTTGAATGCGGAATGCCAAGAGATCTTTCTTATAACGCTATTCTAGATATGATAGAAGGTACTGTAGAACTCTTAAGGAAATGTAAGCATCCTGCCTTATTAAGGGATCAAGTTACTACTCCCGCAGGTACAACAATAAGAGGACTTATGACAATGGAGAGTGAGGGAATAAAATCCGCTTTGATAAAAACGATTGAAGCTGCGTATAAAAGGTCTGCAGAAATTGGAGACCAAATTGATAGAAAATTAAGGAGTTAATATTTTATGTTTATGAAATTGAAATGAATTATTAATCTGTTAAGAGGAAGATAATGTGATTATTTTAATAGTTTGGCATAGATATTAATTTCGATTTCTACTTCAGAAATACAATACTTAATATAATCCTTGTGACCTCATCCATTCAATAAATTCTTCTTTCCTACTCATAGCAAATTTGTAAGCTAGTTCTTTTAAATCGTAAGTAGACTTTATTCCTTTAGTCATTTTCTCTATAAGTATCTCTAATCTTCCCTGATTAAATCCGACATCATCTATTAAAGTAACGTTATCATTTATAATTTCCCTCTTTATTTCGTCTTCTACTGGAACTCTACTTATTACTACTCCTCCTTTTCTAGGCTTATATATAGCTTCATAAAGCTCTATTACCTTATATTCCTTTATCCTCTTAGATTTACCCTCAGAGAATGAAGGCAAGTCCTTTGCCTCAACTCCCAATATTTCTGCAAACCCTTCATAAAGGCCTTTCAACCATCTTGCTCTCCATTCATTACCGTCAAGAGGCTTATAGTCCTTTAAATATCTCCACCTCTTCCACCAATTAGGTAATTCCTTGTACTCAACAATGTAGTCCGGTCTCTTAATAGGAATATCTCCTTGAGGGTCTACTATATTTATTTCAGTTCCTTCATATATTAACATATCAGGCCTAACCAATGAATAGAATTTCCATACTTTCTCTAGATCTCCTCCGTCTTCCCAGGTTATTGGCCTAGGAGCTTCAAGAAAGAAACTAAAAGACGTCACGACATTACCTACAACTATATTAGGAGGAATTGTTCCTGATTTCTGCTTTCCACTCCTATCAAAGTCCAAATATCCGTGCTCTGGATAAATTAATTCGTAATTACCTTTTTCTGCCAGAAGTAGAACTATTGAAGCCAAGCCCCACGATTGATATATAGACCTCATGTTAGAATTGAAAGAACTGACTATAGCTTGTTTCCCTTTTACTATAAAATCCTCTACCGAAAGTTTTCCTCTAATTAAATCGTGGTAATAAATAAATAGCTTCTTGACTAAATGCCTTCTAGGATCGTCTAGGAAGCTCTTCATTTCCCTGCTGAACAACATTCCCTTTACTTTTAGCCTCTCCTGTAATTCTTCAAAGACTTTGTACAGTTCATTTATCCAAATTTTAGCTTCTCTTAGTTTATCCTGCATTACTTCGTCCACAAATTCATATTTTATCTTCTCAGCCCATTCTGGAACGTTTTTACCATATTTATCTATGCCGTAAACTTCCTTTAGTTTTTCCTCTATCACAGTATTACCTAGTAGAAAATCTTAAAAATATTTTTAGTGCAAAAAGGCAGACCCTTTTCTGATACTCCGTTTTTATTCTTATTTATGGGAGTCTATAATACAGCAAAATTTACGGTAAAATATTTTGAACATGTAAAGTAAACTTTGTCCATGAATAGTTAACTGTAAAATTTATGCCTAGCATAATTAAACAATTTTCTGCAATTTCGCAAGATTCCTTATAAAAAACCTCGAGTTTTGTCTTCTTGTGGATAGATTTAATAAGATTTTTATAATAAATAATGGATTCTCAGCTTTCGGTTTAAATTTAATAGACATGACACTATTATGGATTCTTTACTTAGCATTAAAGAATCCAGTACTTTATATCCCCGTAGCCTCTGCAAAGCCTATAGGTACTTTATTGCTCTCTAGTTTTACTGGATATATAGCAGATAAATATGATAGGAAGAAATTATTCGTAATTTCTGGAACTATACACAGAATTTTACCAATTTTTATAGTATATTTCATAATAATATCGTTTAACCCTGTCCTTGCAGTAATTTTATACGTTGTTAGAACCGGTCTTACGATAGTAACTACTAATACGATAACACCTAGTTTCATTCAAAATTTACCAGAAGATAAAATGAAGAAGGTAATGTTTTATAATAGAGCAGTTAAGGAGAGCTCAACTATATTATCAATAGTAATTTGGCCTTTGCTTTATGCATTTTACAGCGGGTGGACAGTTATCCCGGGAATAATTTTAGCAACAATAGGTTTTGAACTAATTTCTACATTGCCTCTAGGAGGCAAAGGAGGTAAAAAGGTTAAGTTTAGAGAAGCATTAAAAGAATACAGAAGAAAGGAAATTTTCTTTATATCAATGACTACTGCAATTAGCCAAGGGGCTTTAGGAATGGTTTATTTGTATTCTGCTGCCATAATTCAAATACTTCACGGTAACACAATTCAATACACTCTAGCACAACTAGGGTTTTACTTATCCTGGCTCATAGGACCTTGGATGATGACAAAATTTAACAATGTAACAAAATTAGTCGTAACGAGTTTTGCCATGTATTTCCTTGTATTTATAGTGTTGGCATTAAAGAATCCTTGGTTAATAGGCTTAAGTACTGGAAGCGTAGGAATTGGAGACTCTTTAACTGAAATAATCTGGATAAAAGCGATGAGGATGGCGAGGCAAGAATTAATGGCCAGCGTTCTAGGAATAGACGAATTCATTACTGCAGGCTTTAGGCTTGGATATGGAAGCCTTGCCGGAACTTTATATGCTACTGAGTTTTTTGCCGTGCCTATTATAGGAGTTATTACAATAGCTGGAGTTGCCTTAGCTTATACAAAGAGTGATACATGGAAAATGAAAATATGACTTTAAATTTTCTCCATGTTTTATTTCATCGTGATAATTGACTTATCCGTGCCAATAGAAAACGGGATGCCATATTTCCCAGGAGATCCTCAACCTAAAATAGAGAAGATTGAAAAAGAAGATTATGTTATACATTCCTTGCTTCTTTCAACTCATACTGGAACTCACGTTGATGTTCCTTTTCATTTCATAAGAGATGGTAAAAAACTGGATGAAATAGATTTAACAAGGTTCTCCGGAAAGGCTTACGTCCTTGACGCTGAAGGTAAAGATATTCATTCTTTAGAATTGCCCTCTTCAGTAGATATCCTACTTATATACACGGGAAGTAGTAAACTCTGGAAAAATGGATGGACAATGGATAATTACGCAACTATTAACGAGGAGTTTGCTAAGCTCATTGTAAGGAAGGGTTACAAGCTTGTCGGGATAGATTCCCCAAGCATAGGAAATTCCAAGGTTCATAGAATATTATTATCTAACGAAATTCTCATAGTCGAAAATCTCTCTTCAAATCTTGAAAAGATAAAAGGAAAGGTAGTGGACTTTATCTCATTACCTTTACCTATTAAAGGAGTTGACGGATCGCCTATCAGAGCTATTGCTGTAGTGAGAAATGATGAAACTCGTCCTGGTAAATGATAAATGTCACAATAATTTCATTTGCCCTTTTCTTATAATTCTCAACGTCAATGCTAACCTTTCTACCTTCACACTCTATTTTAAGAATTTCATCCCTTAAGTCTCCCATTTCCTTAGCTAAACTAGATAGTTCTTTATTTTTATATCCTAAGGATTCCACAAGGTTTCTAGTAGTTCTAACTATTTTTCTCAGCTCATGAAAATCTTCTATTTTCTCTATTTTCTTCTGAAGTGAGAGAATTCTGTTAAAAACTAAAAGTCTACTGCCATAAACTTTGGGCAGAAAACAGTTCTCCATTAAGCGAATTTTCTTTGAAACTCTCTCTGCTAGTTTATCCCTATTAGGTTGATAGCATATTACGTCCATATCTCTTATTACTCCTAACTTATGAATTAGATCCTTTGCTTTCACTAGGCAATCTGGATTTTCATAAACTGGATATAGCGAATATAGCACATCAAAATATTTCCTTAGTTTAACCCTCCTATCGTGAATGCCCTCTTTTGAAATTCCGGATATCGATAAGGCATCTCTTAAGTTTTTATTAGCGTAGTCTTCAGGCCTCAAGTTTTTCAATTTCACTCACTATCTCCTTATTTACTTCACTAAAATCCCTTGCAGTATTTATTACTTTAGAAGTGATAGATAATTCTACAAGATATTTTTGGAATCTCTCTATATATTCGTTATAAGCGCTAAAAACGTCCTCTTTTACGCAAATATCAATTCCTGCACTTAACGGATCTAAATAACCCCTTTTCTTTATTATTCTCTTCATTATTTCTTCCGGAGTTGAAATAAGAGAGAAGGAAAGCGAAGGTTTAGGAAATATGCTTAGCACTTCAGTCATCCACTCTTTTTCTAATCCCCTAGCAAGTCCGTAAGCCATCAAGGTTAGAACATAACCGTCTGCTAATGCAATGAATCCTGAGTCTATTGCTGGCTTAACCACGTTCTCTATTTGATCCGCCAAATCTGTAACGTAAGCCATGAAGAGCGTCCTTCTCTCGAAGACTATTTCCTTTTTAACTTGAGCTATTCTTTCTCCTATCAACTTTGACATTTGTATTCCGAAAGTGAGTACTCCATAACCTTCCTTCTCTAGATATCTCTTTACTGCATCTAAATGAGCTGTCCTTCCTGAGCCTTCTATTCCTTCAAAGGCTATTATCAAGGATTTCACCTAATACTTTTCTAATTTCCATCTGAATTTCCCTGGGAGTTTTATTACCATCTATTATGACAAAATTTTCCTCCTTAGCTATTTTATCATAAGCATTTAGGATCATTGTTTGATATTTTAAGAATCCCTCTTCTGGAGGTAAGTTGGGGAAAACGTCATAGCCTGCCTCTTGGGGTTTTATATTCCTCCTAGCCTTCTTTATCCTTTCTAAAGCAACTTCTGCTGAAACTCTTATATAGAAAGTAACGTCTGGTTTAACTGCAAAGGAGTAAAGTTTCTTAACCCATTCAATATCTACTCCCCTAACGCTGTCTCTAGCGTAGGCGGTATAAATATATCTGTCACTTATTACTACAAAACCAGTTTTTAACATTGGTAATATGAACCTTTCATACCTATCAGTAAAATCTGTAGCATGAATTAGGCTGAAGGTAATAGGAGTTAACAAGTTCTTTTTCTTAGCCTCTTTTATAATGTCGTGAATCCACTCTGAGGAGTTCCATTCGGTTAAATATGCGTCTCTTTTCATTTCTATCCAATCCTTTAATAAACTAGCTTGACTCGATTTACCTGAGCCGTCTATACCTTCAAAGGCTATTAATATACCCTTCAACCACTCCACCTAATACCTAGAGGATAAGTTTCTACTATTTCTTTAACTATTTTACCATATTCATATAACTCTTTCTTTTTAAAATCTAAACCCACTGATTTAATATTCTTCTTCTTAATTTTACCCTTTGCAGCTTTACATATCAATCCTATAGTTAATATTTCCTTCTGAGTAAAACCTGGTATTATAGCTGTCCTAGTCATTCTATAGCAGGCATCATAAGGATTAAGGTATTCTGACATTTTAAACACTGAAGAAATAAATGCCGCTGAACCGACGTAAAATCCCATTTCTCCTTTTACCTTTTTTTCTGCATCGTAAAATACATCCCACGGAGGATCGAGATAATGATAAAAAGCTATTGCTTCTAACCATTTGTTTCTATCAAGTTTTACTCCATCTGTCAATACTCCTTCTCTCATTCCAAAAGCGGAAACCATTACTTTGTCCGAATTAAAATGCTGTAAAAGCTCGTCAATAATCACAGCGCCAGAATGAATAGTATAAGCCCTCTCCTTACTAATCCCGGGCAATGCGGATCTTTCTTCTATATCTAATGAAAAGAGTACTTTTGCGTATTTACTAATTTGCGAAGAAGGTACTACGTATCCATGAATAGAGTCGGAAGGAAAACCTGAAATTTTTTCATCTAATTTAGCTAAAGCCCTCATATTTCCTCCTGAACCAATAACAAGTTTTGAAGGAGTTATAGAAATTGTTGAGATTTCATCTGAAACTATCTTTCTTATTTCCTTTTCTGAGTAAGTAGCCAATTTTAGTGCTCCTATAGGTAATTGATATACTTTAGTAATATTTCCAGCCTCTACCTTAGCTATTTCTAATGAACCACCGCCTATTTCAAAGATTATTGCATCCTCTATAAATGGTAAAGTATTAATAACTCCTGTTGCCGAAAATCTTCCTTCTTCTTCTCCAGAAATTATCCTTAAATCTTCACCAAGTATTTCAGATAACTTATCAGAAACTTCCTTCCCATTTAATGCATATCTGAAAGCGCTCGTTCCTACGGCTTTGACGTTCTTTACGCCCTTAACGTTTATAAGGTTTTTAAATGCAATAAAAGCTTGTTCTGCAGTCTTAATCTTATCGTCAGAAATTTTACTTCCTTCCTTAATACCTTCGCCAATCCTTACAAAATACTTCAATGAACCTAAAAGTCTGAAAGTATTATTCTGAAAAACATCATAAATTGAAAGTCTGAATGAGTTGTATCCTGCATCTATTACCGCAGAAAGCATTCAAATCAGCTTTAACACCTTTTGAGTTAAAAGCATTTTTAAAACTCCTTTGCCTTCAACTGGATTATAATCAACGATTGCAACTCCCCCCTTCTTAAGTTCTACATTACCTCCAGTCATTGCTCTAATTAATGAAGATAAATAAGGCTCATGCCCAACGACTAGTAATGTTGTATTATCCATTTCCTTAAGTTTCTCAATGAACGCAGAAGGCTCTTTTTCTGGTGAAAGCTCGTTAAAAGTTTCAATTTTTTTATCGTCAACCCCTAATTCGTCAAGTATAGCTTCAGCTGATTGATAAGCCCTGATGTAAGGGCTAGTCAAAACTCTATCAAAAGTATAATCAAGATCATCCAAGAAATTGGCTACTCTTTTCATTTGCTTTAAGCCTTTCTTAATTAATTTTCTATCTTTATCGTCTTTCCCATCTATCTGAGGCTCAGCTTCTCCATGCCTCACAATTATTAAAGTTATCATTATTACTTACTGTCAAGCAAGGAATTTAAGCATAATCTCAAAGAGCTAAGGGCAGTCCTCATTTAAGGTCTTTATACTCATATCATCAACGTAATCTATTACGCAGAAAAACTCTAATTCGTCTTCAGCCATAATTGCATGCTTAACTTGGCTATCGATAAAAATGTAATCCCCTTCCTTCAGCTCAAATTCCTTATCTGCGACGCAAACTTTACATTTTCCCTTAGTTATTATAACAGTCTCTTGGTACTTGTGTGCATGCATTGGTATTACCCCCATCTTCTCTAAAGAGAATTTCCTTACCGCGTAATGCGCGCCCTCGTTTTTTGTTATTAACCATTGTATTTTAGCTCCTTTAGTACCTTTTATTGGAACGTTCTCCTTAGGAACTTGAGAGATGTTTGATAAGTAGAAATCCATATGAAGAAGAAGACTTGGCATTTAAAAAATTTAGGTTAGAGGTACTGTACAATCAATTACTGTTGCGTCAGGTAGAATAGGCGCAACAACTGCTGGACTTATTGTTCCAAACAATTATATTACCTTCAGTAAGAGTAGATGGATTAACATTAATACTTAGCTTATTAACTTTCCTTGCGGCAGCAATAACGTACTTCTTCATACCGGAAACTAAAGGGAAACCTCTAGAAGAATCCTCAATTGAGAATCAGTACGTTAAGGTATAAGTAGGGGCTAATTCAACTCCAAGCATTCCTGCAGCACTGATTGAACCCGGCCCTGCCTGCATGAAGAAATCATACATTCCGTAAACTATTAATGCTAGAAAAGCAGACAATAAGGGTCTAAAGAACGAGAATGACATTAACGAACCAGCCATTCCAATAAAGCCGATTATTTGCATTGGCCTTCTTCCTACTCTGTCAATTGTAGCTAAGGCTAATAATCCGCCCGGTACAGTGAAGCCGAACTCTGTTATAAATGAGAAAACTGCAGGATTGTTTATCCCAACGCTTTTGGCTATTGCCGTTGGGCCAAATAATATTCCAGTATATGCCGAGAGGTCGAACAAGAACCACAGTGAAGAAGCGGCTAAGAAAATCTTCCATTGATTTTTAAAGTATTCAGAAAATGAATTTGTATCCTTTAAATTTTCATTAACTCTAACCTCTTTTCCTGCAACTTGTTTAACCACGTTTTCAAAGGCTTTCATATCTCCTTTTATTCTCGCCAAGTACCTAGAGGTCTCAGGTATTTTCCTTCTTAAGTAAATTACTGAGGCTGCCGGAATTGCTCCTGCAGCTAGTACTACTCTCCATACAGTATCTAATGAATATCCGAGGCTGGTTAATACAAGGTAAGTCCCTGCAGCAACAGTAGCACCAAAGCCCCACATTAAACCAAAGCCTAAGGCTATAATTTTACCTCTGTCCTTAGCATTAGCGTGTTCAGCCATTATCATCGGAGATAATACATAATCAGCACCAACTCCAAGACCTAATAAGCCCCTAACTAAAACTAATTCAAGAGGAGAAGAAACGAAAGCTTGTAAAACTGCACCTATACTTAATAATGCGACATCTATTCCGTAAAATGTTTTTCTTCCTTTATTGGCTAAAATTCCGAATATTATTGCTCCTATAGCCGCACCTATTAGTGCTGAAGATGGAAACCCATGCTTCCCAATAATTATATTCTGGCGTTTTGTTGTGCAGTCCGAAACTAGCTAACACTGCACCTATTACAATTCCTATTGAGGATAAATCGTAGCCGTCAGTAAAAACTCCCATCCCTGTCGTTAGCAAGCTCTTTATGTGGAACATGTCGAATTTTTTATCATCCAACGGTTTGAATACATCACTTAACTTCATATGCCTATGTAGTTATGTCATTTTTTAAACATTCTCGACATAAAATCAATAGGACTATATTTGCATACATTAGTTATAGAATCTATATAGATGAGGTAATCCTTTAACTAATATTTAAAACAAAGACTACACTTCTTTAGTAATTATATTCCTAGCGAAGTTGAAATGATAGATATCATTCCATCTATTATTCTTTCCTTCACTATCGAGAAATTACTCCACGTAAATATTGAAGGTTCTAAATAACAAGATAGCGCACATTTATTACAACTTTCGTATTTTTTTCCAGTCATAGCTTTCCCAGAGTGATTTAATATCTATTTCCCAAATTCTTTTACTACCAGTGTACTCGTTAAGGACATAGCAGGGTAAAACTACCCTGCCTTGCGGATCTATGTTAATGGTAAGCCAAGGTTTGCAGGTCCAAGGAATACCTTTATACCATGAATTAAGTATAGCTTCAAAATACTCTTTCGTATTCATTATTGGTTTACCTTCTTTCTTCAAATAAAGAAGCCTATCTAGGACTTTCCTTAATTTCTCTTTCTCCGGACTCATTTTATCCGCTGTAGAATAATCATATGCAACTTGGAAATTGACTAAAACATCTAATTCCTCAGCTAAATTAACAATTTTTTCCGCTTCATCAAGATTTTCTCTAGTTAAAGTTGTAGAAATTGCTAAAGGTACTTCATCTTTTGCAATTTTTATGCCTTCTAAAGCCTTATTGAAAGAGCCTTTAACACCTCTTATTTCGTCATGAGTTTCTCCAATTCCATCGAGAGATACGAAAAGGTAATCCAAGTATTTCTTTATTTCGTTAAACCTTGCTTTCAGTAGTAAACCGTTAGTAACCAGCGAGGTATGAAACCTTTCATGAGATTCTTTCAGAATTTCTGGTAAATCCTTTCTTAAAAGTGGTTCTCCTCCTTCAAAACCCATAAAAATAACTCCAAGTTCCGAGAGCTTCCTTAACATCATTTTCTCTTCTTCCAGTGTTAGTAATTTCTAATCTTTTCTTCTCCAAAAAGGACACATTTTGCATTTTAGATTGCACGAATAAAGCAACTTATGCCCTGCAATCACCGGAAGATTTCTTTTACTAAATAACCTTAAAAGGCCGGTAGATATAAAAGGTTTAATTTTTCCCATAATATTTATTTCTTTCCTCTACCATTTTAGCTATATTTTCCTCTTTAGAGAATGAAATTGCCAACAAAGCTAGAGCCGCAGAGCCATATTTTAGAATATTCTCATCTAGTTTAAACATTGGACTATGCGTAGGATAAATACATCCTTTTTCCAGATTTCTAGTACCTATGAAGATATAACAGCCAGGCTTTAGTTGAAGATAACGTGAAAAATCGTCAGCCAACATAACCGGTTCAATTTCAACTATTGGCCTTCTTAAGTTGTTAAGGATATCCATAGCCATAGAAGTTATCTCTGGATAATTTATAAGAGGAGGACAATTGTCACTGAAGACAACTTCACAATCTGCATTAAAGCTTTTACAGAGAGAGTCTACTAAGCTTTTTATTTTCGATTTAACTTTCTCGATAGTAAAAACGTCAAAACCTCTTATTGTACCTTCCATTACTGCTTCATCCGGTATAATGTTGCTTTTAGTCCCAGAATGTATAGAAGTAATTGAAAGAGTAAACCCGTCCAATGGGTTAACAATTCTGGAAGTTAATCCGTGTAAAAGGTTAACTATTTGTGCAGAAATAAAAATCGGGTCTAAAGTTGTATGAGGAGAAGATACGTGACCTCCTAATCCCTTAACTCTTATTTTAAAATTTGAAGATGAGGGCATTAAAGCTCCTTTCCTAGTAGCAAAAAATCCCGAAGGAATAAAAGGCGATACGTGTAAACCGAATACGTAATCTACATCATCCAATTCGTGATTAGAAATAACCTCTTTAGCTCCTAAATCTTCCTCTTCCCCAGCTTGAAAAATGAGCTTAACTTTCCCAGATAATAAATCCTTATTCTTTACTAGCAGTTGTGCAGCTCCCAAAAGCATAGCAACGTTAGCGTCGTGGCCACAAGCGTGCATAATGCCGGGACTTTTCGAAGAGAATTGTAAATTTGTCTTTTCAGTTATAGGCAATGCACTTATCTGAACCCTTAATGCTACAGTTTTTCCAGGTTTTCCACTATCAATTAAACCTATTACTGTAGTAGAAAGTCTCCTTGTCTGTATTCCTAAAGACCTTAGCTTTTCTTCTATAAGCCTTGACGTATTAGTCTCCTGAAACGGCAATTCGGGATTCTCGTGTAATATTCTTCTAATCGTTATTACGTCATTCTCTATACTCTCGCTATCTTTCAAAAGTTTTTCTGCAATTTCCTCTATATTCATGTGGAGAGGTTTTAATGAATGTGATATAATAAATTCGTTCTAAATAATATGTAACAGCAAAAGTTAATTTCTAGAACAGATAACTATGAATGAAAGCATATTACCTTGTAGAAATAAATTATTTTATGCAAGTAGGACAGGAATTAAAAGAGAAAGGAATAGATATATTAAGATTTACTTGGGTTGGGTTAGACGGTTATATAAGGGCAAAAGGGGCTTACGTAGATCACGTAGACGAAATGGTTAAATCAGGAATAGGACTAACTAAGGCAATGTTCAGCTTTACGCCTATGGATACTTTATCCCCTTACGGTTCCTTCGGTCCAGAGGATGAAGATGTATTCTTAGTTCCGGATCTCTCAACATTATCAATTTTCCCACCTTCTGCAATGGTAATCTGTAATCTTTACTCTAATGGAAAACCTTGGGAATACGACGTAAGGTCGGCTCTAAAATCCACGCTTGATAAAATTAGAGAAGAGTATGGATACGAGTTTAAATCCTCCTTTGAGATTGAATTTTACTTGGTAAAAGATAAAAAACCTTATGATGACGCGAGGTGTTTTGATCCCTCTGCTTTTTACAATAATCCCGTAATTTCAGAAATTGCAAAATTGCTTGACGATAATGGAATAGATATTCTTAGGATAATTAAAGAATACGGTCCGGGTCAATACGAATTTGACATAATTCATAAGGATTCTTTAAGAAGTGCGGACGAAGTTATAATTTTTAAGGAAATAGCTAGGCAAGTAGCTACAAAACACGGTATAGAAGCAAACTTTATGCCTAAACCTTTTAACAAACTTGCCGGTTCTGGGCTTCACTTAAATCTAAGTATTTGGAAAGGAAATTCTAACCTATTTTTTGATGATAAAGATAAGCTTGGTTTAAGTGAAATAGCTTACAGTTTTATAGCAGGAATCATTGAACATGCCAAAGCCTTAACTGCAATTGCCGCACCGACCATAAATTCTTATAAAAGGTTAGTTCCAGGGTCTTGGGCTCCAACGAAGATTGCCTATGGTTACAATAACAAATCGTCCATGTTAAGAATTCCAATGCCATACCCCGGTATGTCCATGATTGACAGGAGAATTGAATATAGAGTTCCAGATCCTTCTACTAATCCTTATTTACTATTGACAGCTATAATACAAGCAGGAATGGACGGAATAGAAAGGGGATTAAAGCCTCCTTCTCCGGTTAATGAGAATGCTTACTATAGGAAAGATATAGAGGATTTACCTAGAAACTTAAGAGAAGCACTAAACGAGTTAAATAAGGATTCAATCTTAAAGGAGAAAATAGGAAATAAGATAATCGACGAATTCATAAAAGTAAAGACTGCAGAAGTAGAAGAATATGAGAGCTATGTAACGGACTGGGAATATGAAGTCTATAGAAAACTTTGAAATAGTAGATTCTCACTCTCATTGGTTCTCAGCAAAGATTATGGACGAAAAACAATTCATGATGGCTTCTTCAGAATCCTGGAGGGAAGAAGAACTACCTTCCTTATCTGAAAGAATAATTTCAATGAACTCTTGGAGGCCTTTTTATCTAATGCTAAGAAATTATATGAAAAAATTACTTGGAGAGAATTTTATAGATGAGAGGAATAGAAGAATAAAAGACGATCCAGTCAATTATGTAAAATTTTTAATGGAAGATGCTAAAATAAGAGCATTCGTTATCGATGAGGGATTCGGTAAAAAAGAACAAGAAATACCAGTAAAGTATAGACTACTTTTTAGAATAGAGAGTATAATAAACGAAAATCTCTTCTCACTTCCCTTTGAAAAAGCTGTAGAGGTTTTTGAAGAAACTTTGAGGAGCAAAATAAAGGAAGAAAACTACGCAGGCTTTAAGTCAATAATTGCTTACAGGACTGGATTAAAGATTATCTGCGACGAGAACCTTGCAAGAAAAGACTTTCTAGATGAAGAAAGAGAATGGTTCGGAAGAAAAGCAAAGGGATTTAGAGATTACTTATTCTGTAAAACCATGGAGATAGCGAAAGAATTGAACGTTCCGTTTCAAGTTCATACAGGGGCAGGGGATAGGGATATTAAGCTTGAGCTTTCAAGACCTTCGTACTTAACAGACTTGGTTAGAAAATATGAAGGAAAAATAGTTTTAGTTCACGCAGGATTTCCATTTCATAGAGAAAGTGCATGGATGAGTTACTTATTTCCTTCAGTATATTTAGACGTATCCCAAATCTTTCCCTTTGCTACGACTGCAGGAAGAGATGTTTTAAGAGAGGTATTACAAATAGCTCCAGCGAATAAAGTAATGTATGGCTCTGATGCCTTTGAAATTCCAGAAATAGCTTGGGTTTCTGCAAAATTATTTAGAAAATATATAATATCAATCATAGAAGAGATGGAAAATGAGGAAATTATTGACGAGAAGGATTCCTTGACGATAATAAAAATGATTGCGGAAGGCAATGCTGCAAAGATTTATGGCGTTTAAAGCATACCTTTAATTTCCATGTATCTTAACACGTCGTAAAGGGTCTTAGCCTTCATTTTTATCTCAGGATAAAAGTTAAACCTATCCAAAAGTATGGCATCAATAAACGCTCTCTTAGCTCCTATTACGTCAAGTTCGTAAATGTCACCACATGCAAAAGAATATCTCCTACATATCTTTTAGCATAAGCAAATATTCTAGGATTTGGTTTAACTATTCCAATATCACAAGAAGCTATTACTTTGTCTACGTATTTATCTAGTTCAAATTCTTTTACAATTTTATATATTCTCTTAGTAGAATTTAAAATTATAACAATTTTATACTTCTTTTTGACTTCCTTAAGAAAGTCAATAGCGTCCTCGTAAAGGAAATAATCTTGGTACTTATCCCTGTTAGCAATTTCCTCCATTATTTTCCTACAAGGATGGATACCTAGTTCATAAAATAGCTCGTGGAGGTTAAGGGGATTTAATCCTTCTTCATTGGCAAAGTTGCTCTTCCCTAGGACTTTGGCTAAAGCCCTAAAGAAAGCCCTTTCATCTATTTTGTACCCGTAATCCTTAAGTATTCCTAGCATATATTCATAAGACCTAGGCCTAAAACCTACAAGCGTTTCGCCCAAATCTACTGATATTGCGTAAGGCATGTGGCTATATACTAAAGCGGAAAAATAAATATATCCTACTATTAGCTATATAGCTCTATTTAGAACGGTAGACCTCCTTTCTGACCTCCAGGGAGGAAGGGCATTAACGCGGAAGCCATCTGCTGTGCAGTAATAGAGTGAATCCAAACCTTTCCTGGTCCTACAACTCTAACGAAATATAAACCTTCTCCTCCAAATAGCATTGTTTTAAATCCTCCAACTCTAGTAACAGTGAATTGCATACCTTCTTCTAACGCAAGTAAATGAGATGCCTCTATGTCTATGCTTTGCCCAGGCATTAAATTGATTTCATACAATCCGCCATAAGCATGCAGGAAAACTTGGCCTACGCCGTTAAATGAAGCAAGAAATAGTCCTTCTCCTCCTAAAATTGCCGGAGCTAAAGGAGCAAGCTTAGCGTCGTAATTGACAGAATCTTCTGCGAATAAAAATGAATGAGATTCTGCAAGAATTCCTTTGCCATTAAGTTGTATTGGCACTATTTTCCCTGGAAAAACGCCTGCAATATCTACTTCCCCAGGACCCATAAGCTCAGTTACGAAAAACGTTGCTCCTGTTAATTCCCTTTTTATTGCAGAAAGAATTCCTCCTCTCATTTTTGCTTGAATAGTTACAGAAGAGCTCTTGGACATTATATGCCCTGCGTCGGCATAAATTTTCTCTCCAGGATTTAAGAAAACCTTAACGTATTGTATATCGTCGCCTATAATTTGATATTGCAAAATTTCACCTTAAATAAGAAATAGAACGCAAAAATTAAGCCTTTACTTCTTCTTTCTCTCCTTTTAATTCTTCAGTTATTTCTTCCAAGCTCTTCATTTTAGGCTCCTTTATAAACACGATAGTTATTGCTGCACCAAGTATACTGAGTAATGACAGCATGACCAAAAGTTCCTTAAGACCTATTGTCGCTAGCAAAGTAGGGAATAAGTAAGTGGATACCGCTGCACCAACCTTACCTGCTGCCGCAGAAATACCGTGACCAGTAGTCCTATAAGATGTGGGATAAACCTCCGCAGGAATAACGAAAGTTGTAGTATTTGGCCCAAAATCAATGAAGAAGAAGCTCATTGCGTAAATTGCTAAGGCCTCGCTTGACGAAATTAGGAATCCTGTAACTTTATTGTTAGTTACTATCATAATGGAGCTAACTACAACGTAAATTAAAGCCATCATTATGAAACCTTGAGTTTGTATAACTTTCCTACCCAACTTGTCCATTAAAGCTACTGCAGTAAAGTACCCAAAGAAACCTACCATGAAAGGAATACCTGCAAATACTATTTCTTGACCTACGCTTGAGGGCTTACCTAGAATTGATGAAACTATAGGGCCAGAATAAACTCCTGTTCCGTAATATGCCATATCGAGTATTAACCACGTCCCTGCAGTTCCTATTAATAGTTTCCAATACTTGCTCAAAAACTCAGAGAAGGACATCTTTCTAACTTCTATTTTACTTAAATTTAACTTCGCGCCCAAAAATGAAGCGCTCTTTTCAGCTTCTTTCAAATCTCCTTTTACTAAGGCAGCGTACCTAGGAGTTTCAGGAACCTTCCTCCTTAAGTATATTACAGTTGCTGCAGGAATTGCACCAATTCCTGCCATAACTCTCCATGCAATGTCAGGAGGCAAAGTGTAGGCAGAGATTGCTCCTACTGCTACTGCAACCAATGTTCCTATTCCTTGGTTAGCAAAGACTAATGCAATAAGTTTCCCTCTATCTTTAACGTTAGCGTATTCGCTCATTATTGTAGCGGAGATGGGATAATCCCCGCCAATTCCAACGCCCATGATCATTCTAAATATTATTAACCATAATAGATTAGGAGAAAAGGCGCTAAGGAAAGCTCCTGCTGATAGTAAGCTTGCCTCTACTCCGTAAACTTTTTTCCTGCCTATTTTATCTCCTAGAATTCCGAATACTATTTGACCTAATACGGCAGTTATTATTGCTGAAGAAGCTAAGACTCCCTCATAAAAAGAATTTAATTGAAAGCCCGGTAACTTGTACGCCTCGAAAATATCTATTATTGCGCCTATAATAAATAAATCATACGCATCTGTAAAAAATCCCATTCCTGAAGTATACCAAATTTTTATGTGATTGAAAGTTAGTTTCAAGCTGTCAATGCTGCTGAAAGGCGATCGATTCATTAAACCTCAAGCTACTATAGGATAGCTAGGTTATATATATTACCTATATACATACGATAAACTATATAGTGCTATATAGATTATGTATATTAGAGAATGAATAGAAAGTTAATAAAAACAAAAAATGATAATTACATTTATTAGGACTCTAAAGGCTTACTAGATATGACCATTAAGGCATTCTTCAATCAGTTTTGCATCCTGTTCTGGTATAGGTCTCTTTAAATTTGCTGGAGCATTCCTAAGATACTTGGCTAGTTGTGCCTTATCCTCTATGAAAACTATCTTATCAAGTATTGACTTGAAATCGCAGACTCCAGTTATTACTGGCTCTACCCTAACTCTATAAGGAAAGAGTGCTCTATTCCTCACCTTCTCTTCTGGGAAAATTGGAGTCTCATCGTGGTACCATTCTGTCAAAACTTTTACTATGCCTACTATTTTTCCTCCGTAAACTTTAGCGTAATATTTGCTTACGTAAATTATTAAATAATCTCCCTTGGCTATATATTGGCTTAAGTCTTGCTTATAACCGTAAACTCCTTCGTAACGAATAGTATCCCACATGTCCTCTTGAATCGGTATTAGCCAGTAGGTCACGGTATGCTATATAGTTTTATTACTTATAAATGTTACTTGGCAAAGTTCAAATATTAATAAGTATAATTATTGTGATGAAGTTAAGAACACATTACGTGTTTTCTTTAGGCTTGCTATCATTGCTTGACTCCCTTCTCCTGAGTGACGTCCTTGAAGTTATAATAATCTCCGGGATTATTTCCGTAACCGCGAACAACGTTATTGATTATCTGGGCCACGAAATAAGGGGAAAATACATCTCAAGAACGCCCAGAACTCACACACTACCAAGAAGCATTGGTTGGGGGTTATTAACTTCATTACCGATAGTCCTCGCTTCGTATTTCCTATTTTATTCACCTACCGAACTTATCTTAATAATCATCCTGGACGGGGTTATGGTAGGCCCTTCTCACATGCTCCTAGACGTATTCACGGAGAGGGGAATTTACCACAAAGTTAACGGAAGGTGGAGGAGGATCGCCTTAGCCCACTTCTCTTATGATAATCCCATTGTCAACGGATTAGCAATATTGTTGGGAGTTATAATGCTGTTTGCAGCAATACAACTACATAGTTATCATTACTACTACCACTATTATCATTATTACAACTCTTATTCCTAATGGGATAATATACGAAAAGAGAAAGATTTTTAAATACATTTTCTATATCTTTTGTCGTGATTTGCTAGAAGCGAAGTTTAAGAATTATGAGAAGTTCCAGCAAGAAAATGAGCACTGAAGATTTTCGGAATTATATTAGCTAAAGGGTTTCCTAACCGTAAAGTTAGAAATAGTATTAGAAAGACTTTAAAAATTCTAATCAAGGATCCTTTAACTTACGCTAGAGAAAAATTAGGTATAGATATCTTCGGGAATCAAATGGTATCTATAGAAGTTACGAGGAATATAAGAATCCTTTACAGCATAGATTTAAAAAATTGTATAGTTTTTATTTGGAAGATTGGGTCTCATAAGAAGGAAAGATTAGCGTTCTTTTCGACCTCATCAAAGAACTTATCTATCTCCCCCTCGTTCTCAAACTCGATATAAGCATAACTCTTGCCGTCTTCCTTAACTAACCCGGCCTTCATGCATATAAACTTATCACAGAGGCTATTATAATAATGTGCTTATAGAATATATTCTTATTAAATCTCAAAAAATTGTTAAGTAATGAGTATAAGTACTTCGAATTAGATACCAATTTCTTCTATACATTAAGAAAAAGCCAATAAACTTCTCAACTTAATAATAAAGCTTAATTTTGTCTTTCTATTCTATGAATTATTTATGATTTGGTTCATCTGTATGTAGCTATCAATATCTTAAGTACAAATCATTTGTTAGCTAACAATCTTTCTATTATAGGACTTAACTGCATAACAAGTAGTAAATACTCCGGTTAGCTAATCTCTTTCAATCTACTTTCTAACTTCTCGTCCCAAATATCTTCGAAAAACTTCTTAACTTTATTTTTTATAAATTCTATCACCATAATTATATCCTTCTCTACTTCGTCCTTATCTTTATAATTTACAAAATTAGGATCAAAACCGTTATAGGAAAATGAATGAAGAAGTAATGCGGTTTTAACTATTAACTGAACATCATAACCTAGCTTTGCTAGATCGTACGAAATTCCTATAAGACCGGTTGTAGGAGCAGATTAGCCTACTCTCTCATACCAATCTTTTTTCCTTCTCAGATTTAGATTTTAAGATATTATCAAAATTTTTTACTACTAGAGCGCTGATTATTGCTTTAACTGCTATGAAAGCTTTTGAGGAAGCATTAGTAATCATTCCTTTTCTCAACATCTCTAAAGCGAGCTTACTCTCCATAAGCCCTTCCATTACTTTTACATAAACGTAAGATTTGGGATCTATCTTATAGTCTAATATCTCATACATTAAGAATTAATCATATGAGAAACCTTTAATAATTATTCTACGACTATATTAGTTACCCGTTTTTATTATATGTACATTATTAATTTTTAATCTTAACTAAGAGATAGCCATCTAGCATATGCGTAACTCTAGACAACATTTATTTGCTATTCTTATAACTTATGTTTCATTGACTAGAATTAAAGATGCAATAAACATGGTATTATGGAAATACAAGGACAAGGTTTCAGAGTTTACTCTAGTAATCTCTGATAGGTTTCTCGTTAATGCTGAAATTCCTTTTGATAAGATTGAAAGAGTTGATAATTATTATATTTATTTGACTGATGGAGAAACGGTAATACCAATTCACAGAGTACTTGAAATAAGGAGAAATGGGAGAACGATAT
This sequence comes from Acidianus ambivalens, assembly GCF_009729015.1. Classification (NCBI taxonomy): domain Archaea; kingdom Thermoproteati; phylum Thermoproteota; class Thermoprotei; order Sulfolobales; family Sulfolobaceae; genus Acidianus; species Acidianus ambivalens. The sequence goes on from NZ_CP045482.1 coordinate 1,779,067, forward strand.
GGAGTAGAAAATAACTCTCTTTTTAATTTTCTGAGCTATTTACTCTTATGTTAAAGGAAATACTAAATAATTCCTCAATTTCAGAACTCCTTCAACAAGGAAAGGAAATTGATTGTACAAGAGAAGAATTCTTTTCTGAATTAGACGAAATTATTACTAAGGCTTCTGCAGAAGGATATAAGGTTGAAGGACCTACCCTCTCTTACGATAAGGGCTTAAATAAGCTTACTTACGATGTAAAGAAAGGTAATAAGAAAGTTGGAGAAATTTCACTATATTACGGAAATTTTTATAGAAAATATGTTCAATATGTTAAATTCTCTAAATTGTAGTTATCCTTGCAATTAATTCGTCCGGCAACTCTATAGCCTTCCAAGTCTTAGGATTTATTGAGGCTTGAACTACGTAACCTTCTGTAGTCTTTTCTCCGTCCTTAAAGATATTCATATCAAAGCGTATAATCTTCTTAGAGATCGCCTTTGGTGAAAGAACTACTGAAATCCTATCTCCCAACCTTAGGGGTCTCTTATATACAGCGTGAGATTCAACTATTACGAACCAAAGGTCGTCGTTCACTATAGGATATTTTATCCCAACTTTTCCTGCATATATTTTTCTATAGCATTAGTGAAAAACCGATAATAAGAAGCATAATGAGCTATTCCTTGAGTATCGGTGTCGTAAATTCTTACAGTCTCCTCAAATACGAATTCTGCTTGAGCCATATGAAATTTTCCAAAGAGTGCATATTAAGGCTTTATTTGAGAATTAACCCAATTCCTTACAATTTCGCTCATCTTGATGCACTCTAAAGCTTTCCTTTTATCGTAACTTGTCACCATGGAATATCTAGAAATAGTGTAGTGTGGAGTTAAAAATCACAAGCTTGATAAACTTCTTCTGTTGCCTTTACTCCTAGAATTTTCTCTACTTTTTGCAAAAGTTCACTAAGGTCTTGAGTGAAAGTATGAGATCCAGTGTATTTCATTTCTATTCCTTTTAATAGAAATTCCACACTTTGTTGAGAAGCAAAGCATGAAAACCAATAGTATCCTCTCTCAGCCATTTCTTTAGCTATAGAATAAAATTCGTCACTCTTGTTAAACCAAAACTTTTCTACCACAACGCCTTTTTCCTTTAAGAGCTTTAATATCTTGTGGAGAAAGTAGTTGAAAATTTTGTGGAGAAGATAAAAGAAAAATATTCAGGTAAAGTTACCATAGTATTATTCGGTAGTAGGGCTAGAGGAGATTACTGGCCTTCCAGCGATTATGATTTTATGATCTTCCTAGAAAGAGTTGAGGATAAAACGGAAGAGGCTTACGAGATTTATAAACTAAAGAGAGGATTTTCAGCAGATATAATAGTTCTATCCAAGGATGAATTAAAAGATAAAATTGTAGAAAAGATGTTGGAAGATAAGATCGTAATATATGATGGACTTGGGCTCTTTAGATGAAAGCTTTCAATTCTAGACTGCAAGAATTAAAGAGTACCAACATAGGATATTAGCATTTAAATCTTACCTTAATCTATAAGTATTTAGTGATGACGCCGCGCTTTTATGAACGGTGAAGAATCCTTGCGCTGCTGACTTGAAGTACTTTGAGTTATAATCCAATCAATAGTAAAATTTTGGCTATATCAGTGTCTAGCAAAAACATCATTTTTCAGTAGCCCTCCATCTCTTCATGGGTCGGACCCCCTATTCCACGACCGCCGACAGCCTAGGGTTTACCCCGAGCCTACCTCTAGCCGGTGACCAGTAAGCGCTGACGTCCGGGTACTGCTGCCCCCTTCCGGATCTAGCAGATTCCCCCGGCAAGTATGGTTCCCCTCCTCCCTCCAGAGGAGGAGACCATAGCCGCCAGCCCTACTGGGCGGCCTTCATTGTTCGGCTCGGCCCGTAGACTGCCACGTGTCGTGGAATAGGAGTTACTGGTGCCCGCTTTACGCCATGCGGGAACAGGAGGCGGCGGGACTCCCCACCCTACCCGACCCAAGATTAATCTATATAGTTAATCTAAAAAAATTTAGGTATGCCTAAAAGGACGTCTATGTCTATCCCTAAACCGAGAACTATTGAAGAGTAAATATTATAATAGAACGCAGAACCAAAGTTTCCTTTATTAGCTAAGAAGTAGGCATATGCCATTATTAATCCGTGAGCAATAGTTGATGCATAAGCTATTGGGCCTAAATTATACATAAAGTCTGCTAAAAAGTCCAAAATGAGTGAAGCGAGCTGATTTAATCCTGCAAACTTTAATGCAAAGTCACCAAGCAAAACAGCGAAGCTGTGCAAACCCATTTGTTTATCAAATTCTGCATCAGGAATGTGGTTATATAAATCAAAGCCTAAAGCCCAGAATATTGTAGCAATTACGAATGGCCAAGGTACAGCTTTTAGAACGCAATATAATGAATGATAATAAAGTCCAGCACTTGCTACTGCACCGCTAAATACTGCTAAGCCTTGTATTGAAGCAAGATGATAATTAGCAAAGGCTGTATACCTTTTCATGTAAGGATAAGTCATTACTATTAATGCTACTATAGGAGAAAGAACAAAAGCCCAAATATTAACGAAGTATGCTGAAATGAAAAAGCCCGCTAATCCTATTATTATCAGAGCTTTAGCTTCCCATACCTTTATTGCTCCAGTAACTAAAGGCCTAGTCCTAGTCCTAGGGTTTTTAGCGTCAATTTCCCTATCAGCTAAATTATCATTAGTCATCCCAGCAATCCTTAAGAAAAAGAGGGCTGAGAAAATGAGGAAAAGAGTTTGGATTGGAGGTATTCCTCTTATTGCCACGAAAGCCCCTAAATAAGCCATTGGTAAGCTAAATAGAGTTTGCTCTATCCTAAGAAACCTCATTAAAGTGTAAAACTTTCCTTTATTTACCGAAGCTGCTCCAGGATCCCAGTTCACACTATTAATTGAGGATTTCGGTTTTTAACTTCTTGCTAACCTGGAGATAGTAATCTAGACCGTCTATTAAAGCTATAACTGATGCCTCTATTACGCTAGTTGAAACTCCTTCTGTCCTCCAATTATCTTTACCGTCAGTAAATTCTATAGTTACTCTAACTAAGCTTTCAGTGTTCTTTATTTCTCCGGGTAGTACTACTCTATAATCTATTAACTTCACGCGTGAAAGCTCTGGATAAACCTTTTGTAAGGCATTTCTTACTGCCATGTCCAAAGCGTGAACGGGCCCTACGCCTTCTGATGCCTGTAATTGGGAATTTACTTTAACTACAGCAAGTGATAAGTTCCCGCTTTCGTTTATAACTTTCCAATATTGTAAGTCAATGAACTTTGTGTAAATTCCGAGTTCTTTCAAAATCTGAAGTACTGCTGAGGCCGGAGCTAAATCGAAGCTGTAACCCTTATTTTCCATTTCCTTAATTTTTTGTAATGCTTTTCTTAATCTCTCGTCTTTTTTATCTACTTTTATTCCTATTTTTTCTAGATAGTTTAGTAAGTTGGAAGAGCCTGCTAATTCAGAAATCACTATCCTTCTTTGGTTACCTACTAACGTAGGATCAATATGTTCATAAGCTCTAGGAACTTTTATTACTGCGTCAGCGTGAACTCCTGCCTTATGAGAGAACGCATTATCTCCAACGAATGGTTGATATGGATTAGGATGCAGTCCAGAAAGTTCGTAAACCAATCTAGATACTCCTTTTAATTTCGTTAAATCTGGAATTACTCTAAAACCCATTTTAAGTTGCAGATTCGGAATTACTTGAATTAGATCAGCGTTACCAGTCCTCTCTCCTAAGCCGTTTATTGTACCTTGTACGTGCCTAGCCCCTGCAAGAACTCCCATTAAAGTATTTGCAACAGCACAGCCAGAATCGTTATGCATGTGAAGCCCTACTTTTACCTTCAGCTCTTTTACTACCCTTGACGTAATTTCGTAAATTTCATGAGGTAATGTACCTCCGTTAGTATCTGCAAGGGCTATTACAGAAGCTCCAGCTTCTTCGGCAGTTTTTATTACTTCAAGGGCATACTCTTCATCTTCTTTATAACCTTGGTAGAAATGCTCTGCATCAAAAATTACTTCCAATCCATGATCTCTTAAGTACCTTATACTATCATACACTAACTCTAGGTTTTCTTCTTTACTTACCTTTAAAACATGAGTAACGTGGAGTGTCCAGGATTTGCCGAAAAGTACTGCAACCCTTACTCCGGAGTCTATTATTGCATTTAAGTTCTTATCCTCCTCAGCTTTTACTCCTTTTTTCTTAGTGCTACCGAATGCCGCAACTTTAGCCTTTAGTGAATATTTACTTATTTCCTTGAAGAATTCCTCATCTTTAGGGTTTGACCCAGGCCATCCTCCTTCAATATAATGTACTCCTAGGTCATCTAAAGCTAGTGCTATCCTTATTTTATCATTTAACGTGAAAGATACAGAAGTAGTTTGTGCTCCATCTCTTAATGTTGTGTCCAATACCTCAACTAATTTCTTGATCAGCCATATGCTTAATGTTTAGAATAGTTATAAAAACTTGATTATAGAATAACACGCTATGAATTTTAAGGTAATCCTCGTAGGTGTTATAATTTTTCTAATAGGATTAGCTGGATTACTACTCTTACCATTATATTTCCCAAATTATTCAATAGTCAACAATCAGTATGTTAAACATTATTCAACGGTTACTGTTCCCGGGAATGCAGGTAAGATAGTTTTAACATTTAACATTACTAAAGAGAATAATTCCATTATAGCTTTTATAAAATCTGGTAATGCAAATATATCAATACGTAATGGTACTAATTTTTTGCATATAGTTTGTAATAAACAGGGTATGGTTAGCTTAATTTTATCGCCAGGATGTTATGAAATGGTAATTATAAATGACGAAAACACTCCTCAGAATGTTACATATACTTACGGAATTTTCAACGCAGATTTTATTACCAGCTTTTACAATGGTCTTGGAATAATAACTACGATAATGGAAATAGTAGCCGTGGGTGGAATAGCTTTAGCGTTCATTTCTCTTATTTACGAGCTATTATCTATTAGAAGACGTAAGAAGTGACCTTAACCAAGGTATTGAATCTAGAATAAAACTGGGCCCCATGTGAGCTAAATAATCGCCTTTAGTGAATACTAGTCTATCCCTAAATTTTTGCAAGCCTCTTTCTTCCATCTTTTTTAGAAATCTTTCCTTCTCGTAGTCTGTAAGCCTTTTTGGTTCATAGATAAATAAGTCAGGGTTTCTACTCAAGATTTCTTTATCGTCAGGAATAAAATACGCCTCGTCTTTATCATCGAAAATGTTTTTTCCTCCAACTATAGAAATCGCATCACTAACGTGGCTAGGAAAACCCATAGTTATAGGTCCTCCTAAATCGAATTCTACGTAAACTTTTGTATTTCCAGGGTTATAATTCTCTGTAATTTTTTTCCTTAATTTATTTACCAGCTCTCTTCCTTCATTTTTTCTGTCCACTACTTCGGCTATAATTATTACGTTATCTATGATCTTACTTACGCTAGTTGCTACTTGCATAGGATAAACTGTAAAGCCCATGTTGATCAATTTTTTAGTTAGATCCTTCTGGGCACCCATAGTAGAGAATATTAAATCCGGCTTGTTTTCCTCTAAAAAGTCCAACTTAACGTGTGTATAACTGCCTATTTTAGGCAATTTTCTTGCCTCTTCAGGCCTGTAACTAAAAGCATCGGTAGCTATAATTTTATCTCCTAAACCTAAGAAAAACAATGTTTCAGTAGTAGCAGGATCGAGACTTACTATGTTTTTTAAAGGCCTCTTAATTTCTACGTAATCGTCAAGTACTGGATTATAAATTTTCATATTCTCTTCTTCTTTTTCTTTTCCATTTAATTTATTTTTTATTTTACCCCTAAGCATGTTAGTACTCCGTAAGCTCTCCTAGTTTTCTTTAATATCACTCTAGCATTAACAAAATCTAGAGATGGCTCGCAGGGTTGCTTCTCCTTAACGTATATAACCGTAGAATTGAAGGACTTTGCTATGTCTTGGATTTTCTTATCTCCGTTTTTAGACTCTGAAGTAATTATAAAGTTTACAGTATTCCTAAGGATATTTATAGATTTCAACGTGGAAATTATTGAATAATAAATGGCTTCCTTAGGAGTGTCCTTAGAATATGATAAAGCTATTACCAAAGATAAAGGCTTCATTATTATCTTTTTACTGTTAATTTCCTTATCTTCTTCCTCAGTGTCTGTTTTAATCACAATATCAGCATCTTCTTCTTTTCTTGTCAATTCGTATCCTTCAACAGTATGAATATCTATATTAGAATAGACCTTAAGTTTTCCTGAATTTAGTAGTTTTTTCTCTAGTTCATCAATTTTCTCTCTATTTATTATTTCTAAACCATTAATCCAGGCAAATTCTTGAATGCTATAGACGCCTTGTTGAGAAGTTCTTGAAGTTAAAATCAACTGAGAGCCTAAAAGGTCAGCTATCATTCCTGCTATAAAGGAACCACCACATTTTTCTTTGAACAAGGGAATAACGTAGCTTCCGTCATCAGTTACACCTATTATTACTGGAGTTTTAGTGGAGAACTTCTTTACACTATAAATAATTTCCTCTATTGGATAAAAATAGACTTGTACTTCCTCATGAGTATCTACTATAAAATATCCTAACTCATCTAAGCTGTTCCTGACCTTTTTTGCAAGCTCGTTAGAACTCTCTGCTATAATTTTTATTCTAGATACATACAACCCAAGTAAAAATTAGTTTTGAGGTTTATTAGTTCTCATGTAAATGGAAAACCCAGGACGAGACTCAATAAATAGCCTATAAACATGAAAGGTAGAACTGGAACACCCCACGCAACCCAAATGTATGAATCTTCGCTAATCTTCCTTTCCTCAACTAATTTTCTGAACTTTTGCTTCCATTCCTTATCATCCTCTTCTATTGAGAAAGTGCTCCTAAGAGTTACATTACCGTTATCATCAACTTGAGTTAGAGGAAAAAGAAAACTAGAGTTAAGAAAATCTTTAACTTTTATTCTTTTAGCGCTTAAAGCCAAGATTATTCTCTTGCTAAACGGCATTCCCTTCGTGTATTTAAAATATTTTGCTAAATTATATAAACTAACTAGGAAGACGGAGATTGAAGAATAGAGAATAACAACTAGGGGCTCCATTCCTAACTCTGAAAAAGTTGGGAAAAATAATGGATAAACTGATGGATTCGATAAACCTATAATTAAAATAGCCATTAAATCAGCTCCTCCCATGAGGGAAAGTTTATAAAACATATAAAGGACAAAAACAGAAACTCCTAGAGAATAGGAATAAAGGAATAGATCAATCTTGTGCACGTAAAAAATAAAGAATACTACCAAAGGAAGGTAAATTAACCACGTTTTGAAGTCCACTTCTCTATATTTTAAATCCAAGATAGAAACGTGGATAAGCATTATTGATGTTAAAACAATTTGAAGAAAATAAATTAACACGGCAGGAAACCCTCTTCATCCTTACCCTCTGCGGGGCTGTCTAGGGCTAGATACCCCTTGTGATCATTTATGCTATCGCAGATTTTAAATCTATCCTCGAGCTATCCTAAATAAAAATTGTAATAAGGAATTATTACTTCCATAAGATAAGATTTTATATTGCTTATACTCTTTATATAACGAGATTTATGTTTGAACTTTCAAAAGAATTAGAAGAGTATAGAAATAAAGTAAGGGACTATACGCAAAAAGTTGTAAAAGATTACGCAAAGAAGATGGACGAAACTAATGACGGTGGTGATAAAATAGTCAAGGACTTCGGAGAAATGGACTTACTAGGTATGAAAATCCCAACGAAATATGGTGGTTTAGGTCTAGGAGAAATTGCTTTCGCAATTGCTACTGAGGAATTAGGAAGCGAAAGTGGAGGGGCTTCCCACAGCCTTCATACTCAGCTTAATGCGTTGCAATTACTTGTGTCAGTAGGAGGAGACTCTGCTAAAGATTGGATTGAAAGAGGTGTAAAAGCAAAAGAGATCTATGCTGTAGCCTTAACTGAACCCGCTGCAGGTTCAGATCTAGGAGCACTTCAAACTACAGCAAAGCCAGATGGAGATGAATTAGTGCTTAACGGAGAGAAAATATTTACAAGCGCTGCATCATTTTCCACAAAAATGGTTGTTTTAGCCAGAACTAGCGGTAACCCTGGAGATAAGAACGGAATCTCATTACTCCTAATAGACTCCAAATTGCCTGGAATAGAAATTCATAAGTTAGATTTAATGGGTATTAGAGGTGCAGGAGTATCTTATGTTAAATTCAACAACGTTAGAATTCCCAAGGATTCAATAATAGGGAAGGAAGGAGATGCGTTTAGAGGAGCTATAAAAGCGTTGATGATAAGCAGAAATGGTTATGCAGGAATAGCAGTTGGAATTGCTAGAGGTGCAGTAGAAGAGGCCATTAATAGAGCAGCTACCAGAAAACAGTTCGGTAAAGCACTAATAGAACAAGAGTGGATTGGCTTTAACTTAGCCGATGCCTATATAAAAGTTGAGGCCGCGAGACTTTTAACTTGGAGAGCTGCATCACTCTTGGATAAAGGAGTTGAGGCATTAACTGAGGCATCAATGGCTAAATACTTTGCTGCAGTTACTGCTGCTGAAACTACTAGGACTGCTTTACATATTTTCGGAGGTCACGGATTAAATAGGGGTTCTAAAGTCGAGAGATTATATAGAGATGCGAAAATAATGGAAATAGCCGAAGGAACTAATGAAATGCAATTACTTGCAGTATCAAGGAGCTTCCAACAAAAGAAATAAATAAAGGATGAAGGAATTCAATAAAAGTACTGGTAATGAGTAAGCTATAAATTCGAAAAATCCAAATCCTTTTCCTCCTCTATTTTCTGACGCTTCTGAAATTATTATATTACTTGCAGCACCTATTAAAGTAAGATTTCCAGCTATTGTACTCCCTGCAGCTAGCGCTAGCCAATCAGCAATTGAGGTTGAATGATACTCAAACAATATTGGAATATAAATTGCAACAAGGGGAACGTTAGATAAAATTTGGCTTAAAAGAATTGAAGATATAAATATGAGAAGAATTGAAGTTGGAGGCGGTAAAAATTTTGACATTTCTGCAATTACGCCTCCGCAGAGTATTCCCTCCGTAAATATAAATAAACCTATGAAGAAAATTATGGTACTCCAATCAATTCTTCTTACAATATCTCTTCTCTCTGGAGATATTAAAAGTAAAATTGAAGATGTAGTAAGAGAGCCTAGAAGTATATCTATACCGACGTAGCTTAATGTGAAGAATAGAACTATAGTTACTAAAAGAAGAATAAAGGATAAATAAGCTAACCTTTTATTTTCTATCTCTATTTTATCAGGATTAAACGTAAGATTAGGCAAATATTTTCTAAACATCAGCCTTAAGATTGGGTAAGTTAATACAAGATTAAGTAGAGTAGGAATTGATAAATACTCTATAAACACGAGAAACGGATTCTTTATCCCAGAATCTAGAGCTATTAAAAGATTTTGAGGATTCCCAGTAGGAAACATAACGCTTCCTATGGTTACACCAAAAGCTAAGGCATAAAGGAAAGGCTTTTCATCTATTTTCATTTCCTTTTTCATTTCCAAAATTACTGGAGTCCAACTCGCTGATAATCCGTCGTTTGTAACCAAATTAGAGAGCAGACCAGAAGTAACTAAGACACTAAAGAGCACCTTATCTGGTCTTTTAAACTTGGAAATTATAGCATATGCAACATATTTAAGAAAGCCAGAAACTTCTAAAGCAGAGGCAAACGTAAAAATAGTTATTAGGAAAAGGATTACGTCAAGGTTAATTGCTGATAGAGCCTTTTCAGGAGTTAATACTCCTAGTATTATCATTAAGACTCCTCCAAAAAACATTGAAGCCCATGGCGGTATTTTAGTAAGACCTCTAGTAGCTATTAAAGAATATGTTATAATCATCACTGCTAAGGAGAAATAATTCATCATGAGAAAAGACTTAGGTTAAATTAAAGATTTTTCTCCTTGATTTGCAAATTCCTCCTCTTTATAGCCTCCTGCCACAGATTTTTCTCTACTTCAGTTTCTGGATAATATCTAGGCATTTCCTTGGGTCTACCCTCATTATCAACCCTTACATATGAGAAGTAAGCCTCTGTAACTTTTTCTTTACCGTTTTTGAAAACATTGATTAAAACGTCAAGTGACGTCCTTCCTACATAAGTTAAACCTGCGTTAATTTCTATTATATCCCCGAGCTTTATTGGAGAATAAAAGCTCATATTAGATATTGCAACAGTAACCACGGTGTCAGAGTACTTGTCATATCCTTTATAGCCTATGAATTTTAAAGCCAAAGAACCACCTAAGTCATCCATCATTTTAAGAAGTTTGCCTGCAGATATTATTTTACCATCATAAGTTAGGTCAGGCGATATATACACAGCGTTTGTTATCCTAAACCTTAAACCTTTTGTTTGATCTTCATTACTTTTCATACTTCTTATCCTATTCTGCCTTCTCTTCATTGCCCTCTCAATTATAGCCTTCTCTTCCTCATTATCGTATTCTATTACTTCACCAACTTTTTGTGGTCTAAAATTCTCGTCTATTTTAACGTAAACTCCAGTTGCAGTAACTATTTTCTCATCCCCTCTATATGCTGACATTTCAACTTCCATTGACGTATTTCCAACATATACTACGTAAGCTTCTACTTCAATTATATCACCTAGATTAGCTCCTTTTTTAAACACTACATTGTCTAAAGAAGCTATTACGCTAGTAGCCTTTGCAACTTTTATTGCAGAAAGCATTCCAGTGTCTACTAGAAATTTCAACATGTCGCCTCCATGTAGTCTTCCCATGAAATTTGATTGCTCGTAATGTACAATATTCTGAGTCCTTACCTTAGTTTCTGAGAGCTTCAATTAATTCACCTACTTCCTTAGCTAAGGAAGAGTACTTTTTATCTCTTCCTCCAAACTGCTCTAAAATAGATTTTAGTTGTTCTAGGACTTTCACGTAATCCATTTTCTCTATTAACGTCTTAGGTATTTGGCGAAATTCTATCCTTTTTTCATTTGAAGAAAGATAAGGCAAATATTCGTCTTCAGCAGTTTGAATTAAACTAAAGCCATTCCTATCAATGACGTATTCATAAAGGCCCATTTTGCCTAAAGAAATACTAACGTCGTCCGATGGAGGCAATATTGATAATACCTTCTTAAGAAAATCCTCCTTTCTACCTTCTTTTATATACGAAAGAAGTTCTTCTTTAATCATTTTTATCACGTCTTTGACAAGTCATAATGTCCTATAGGTGGTGGAACAGGAACTTTAATTTTTACTTTCCCTTGTCTCAACCAAGGTGAAATTAAATAAGCAACACCGTTTCTTTCCCAACTAAGCATTTTAGCCTCTGTGGGCGTTAAACCCAGCTGTTCTGCAATTTCTTTGCTTATACGGAAAATAAACTTTGTATTAGCTAATTGAACAATTATATCGCTTAAATCAGAAGGATTGTGAGTAGAAAATATGAATCCTATTTTCCTCCTTCTTCCTAACCTCATCATTGTGGCTATTTTTCCTGCAACTCTCTTTACGTAATTAGTATCTTCCTCACCACCTTTACTCGATGGGAAGAATCTATGAGCTTCATCTATAATTATTAGAAATCTTCCTTTAATATTGCCTTCCCTCATTTGCCTTTCCCTAAATGCGAATAATCTATCTAGGAAGTAGTAAGTCAGTATTTTCTGAGAAAGATCATCAAGCTCTCCGTTATAAATATCAAAAATTATTAAATTTCCAGAATTTTTCACTACATTAACTAAAAGGTCTCTTTGAGCTTTTAAGTCAAACAATTCGGTTTCTCTAAGTAAGTATAATCCCCTTAGAATATTTTCCCTTGTACTCTTGTGTAATTTAAACTTATCAAACTCAGAATCGTCCAGTAAGTCTATTAATTCCTCTAAAGTTTTACATTCCTTAGCTTCCTTACTTGAGGAAAATATTTTAAGGAAATGAGATGCTTGCTCACTGAAGTAAGGATTAAGTTTATATAAGATTTTCCTAACGTCTCGGTACCTAAAGAAAAAGGGATGAAGATTTATCTTTGAATTCCACTGGCTATTTGACAAAATTATTTGATTTCCTACAACTGAGGAATATACTTTAAGGCCTTTCATGTCAAGGTAATCCAAAAGAGGTTTAACGTATAGCTCATGATATGCCGAAGTAATAGATTCTATCTTTCCAGATTTAGCGTATTTTCTAATCCAGGTCTTTGTTATTGGGAATATAACATCTGTTTCCAGTTTATTTAATTTACCATATAATTTCTCAAATTCTGCAATACCCTGCTTTACTCCTTTATCTGTAAAGTCTGGGGGTAGGAAAATGTGGTAATAATCGCCAGTAGCATCTAATATGAATACTTTTGTACCTTCCTCGCCTATCATATACAAACCGGAAATTAAGTCCTTTATGAAAGAAGTCTTTCCTGCCCCAGTAGTTCCTATAATTAGTGCGTGGTAATTCAAATCATCTAGACTTAAACTAACTTTAACATCTAGATCTAGGTAATCCAAAGTCCCAACTTTTAATAGCCCTCTATTAAGGCTTAATGACCTCTCTATCAAGTCCGCATTTGGTAAAATAACTGGAGACTGAGGTTCTATTACAATATCTGCAGGGGAAGGTTCAGATGATGAAAGTATATCTATTTTAGTTAACATTTCGCATTTTAGTGTAACGTTATTTATCAAAGTCCCTGGAGTTTCTTCTTCTACATTACTTACGAAATTATTATCAAAAAGAAACGATTTTACATCACTCCTCTCGTATCCTATTACTCTTAATAGGATAAAATAAAGTGTTTTTATATCTATTGCTCCAAGGAAAACTCCTATTCTACCTAAAAATGAGTATTTATAATATGTATAAGGATCTACTACAACGTTAACTGTATAGTTTTCCTCATCTATTTTATTTGGAGAATTTGGAGATACTTTTCCTATAATACTACCTAGCGTTATTGCTAAAGCTTTTGCTTTATCGACTCGATCTTTAATGTTATTGATTAATTCATCGCTGGTCAAGCCAGCTCACCAGATAGCCTACTGTAAAAGCTAGCCTGAATTCCTAGCCTTTCTACTATTGATACTATGTATCTATAGAGAGCTAAACTGGTCTTCTTTGCTTTAAAGTCTGCCAAAGCTAATAATGGCGGGATTCCGTCTTTTGTTATTCCCATAGATGCTATCATTCCCAAAATTGTTGGATCTTTAGTTAGTGTCTCTATTCTTAAGATAGAGAATTTGGAAACGTAAGGATGAAAGGGAATGATCAAGTAATACATATAGACTGTCGTGTTGTTACATATTCTCTTAGAGAAAGGACCTAATGCAAGAATTTTGTAAGGTGGCGAATAATTAAACCTTACAAGATGAAGTATAAAGGACTCGTCGGAGAGGAATATTTTTGGGTCAATCCTAAATTTTTGGTAAATTATTGACCTTGTTCTATCATCTATTGAATCAATTAATCCTCTAGATTTATCTAATCTTTTCACTATACCTATAAAATTACTATCTAATATCTTTTTTCTTTCTTCCAAAATTTTTTCCTTAAACTTTGAAGTTAAATACAAATAGGAAGGAAAAAGAGGACCGTCGACTAATATTTTACCTTTACCTTTGACAACATTTAGTGCCTTAGTCTCTAATACTGATCTTATTTCACTTTCTATAACCTCAAATCCTTCAGTTGAATAAAAAGGATCTCCTGTTATAGAAATTGGAGAAACATAAGGGCCAAAATATAGGTAAGGGTCAATTTTAGAATTCTCGGATATTGAGGAAGCTACTGCTATAAAAGGTTCTTTTAATTCTAGCTCTTTTTCTCCATCTAAAGAAGGATAAACTCCATAAATAGGAATTGAGGAAGATGAAATCGCGACAGCCGAGACGCTTATTATGCCTTTGCCAGATACAAAGCTCCTACTACTTCCATCTACTGCGTAAATTTCCTGATTGAATGAAGAAGGATGAACTTCAAAGAATATGTCCTCATTCTCTAAAACAGAAGGAGAAGTAGTACTGTTTAACTCTACATAATCATCAAGGGAAGTGATTGTCAGATATTTCGAAACATAATTTACAACAATGCTATTGAGTATTTCCATAATATTTTGCTGAGATTGCATCTTCTATTAATGTTTAATAATCGAAATATTTAAATATGGCGTAATACCTATTCAGCTTTCATTAATTGCCTAGTTGCTATTATCACTGGATCCCATACTGTTGCTATAGCAGGTAAATATCCCATTTCCACGAAAAACGTTTCCTCTACCGTAAATCCTTTCATAATAATTGCAGCTAACATATCAATCCTTCCCAGAACTTCTTCTCCGCCTATTATTTGACCTCCAACTATCTTATTACTTCCCTCTTCGGCAATGAGTTTTACATAAATGTCTTTTCCTCCAGGATAATACCTTGCCCTAGTCTTAGATTTTATCATTGCCGAATAAACTTTAATTCCGTAACGTTTAGCTTCAGCCTCAGAAATACCAGTTTTTGCTATAAAGTAATCCTTATATTTAGTTATCATCGTTCCAACTACGCCAGGAAATTCCATTTCTTTACCTGCTATATTACTGCCTGCTACGAAACCCATCTTATTAGCTACTGGAGCAAAAGGCATCCAAATAGGCTTTTTAGTTACCATGTGAATACTCTCTGCTACATCGCCTGCAGCATAAACATTCCTAACGCTAGTCCTCATATGAGAATCTACCCATACAGCACCGGTCTCTCCAATTTTGACTTGATCTTTTACTAAATCGACGTTAGGTTCTACGCCTATAGCTATTAACGTTCCGTCTACTTCATACTTTCCTTTGTCTGTAATTACTAATCTTCCTCCTTCCTTAATTTCTTCTAAACTTTCATTTAATCTAAGCTCTACGTCCATACTTGAGGTAATTACTTTGCCCATATCTTCATCTAACATTTTATTAAGGACATATCCTCCTCTATGAATGAGTATTACTTTCTTACCTATATTGGAAAGAGCTTCAGCCATTTCTACTCCGAGAATTCCTCCACCTATAATTGCTATTTTATTTAAACTCCAAAGAGCCTTTCTTAATTCTACGGCATTTGCTGGGTGATGGGCATAAAATATTCTATCTCCTTCTTCCTTTACTTTTTTAGGCTTAGAACCTAAAGTTATGACCAAGTAGTCAAACTCTACGTTTTTCCTTGTTCCGTTCTCGTTAACTTTTACAACCCTAGAGGATAAGTCTACTTCTTCAACTTTCTCATTTATTTTAACATTTATCTTCCTTTTCTCTATAAAGAAAGAAGGCGTATAAGTCATAAATAAGTTTTCGTCGTTAAAAAGCCCTTCAACAAAATAAGGAACTCCACAAGGTGCGTGACTCACCATTTTAGTTTCTTCAAAAACCGTAATTTCGGCCTCGGGATTAAGCCTCCTTACTCTAGAAGAAGCGCTCATTCCTGCAGCTCCGCCACCTAAGACTACTACTTTGTCCATATTATTCCTAAAGATTAAGGATTTATATTTCATTTTATTATGAGTACTCATGATAGCCAAAGACAAGATAAGTTCTCTACGAGAAGAATTGAATAACTTAAGTGAAACTAATTTAAGTATAGCTGAGCAGGGAATATTACAATTTATTAAGGAACAAGTAGATAAAGAAGAAGAATTAGTAAGTAACTTTGATAAAAGCACTTCTGAAAATAATTACGATAAAGCGATCTCAGACTTTTTCCAACTTATTCAAAGAACTAATTTAATGTATGCTTATATAATGCAACCTTCTGTTCTTTCCATGTTGTCAAACGAGAAATTTAGTAAGATCGTACAAGATCTACTTGATTGCATCTCGCAAATAGTCTCGGACGTTATACTTACCTTTAAACATAATATGAAACAGTTTGGATTAGATAGTGTTAACGTAAATATTACATCGAATCCACCATCAATTAGTATATCCTTGGCGATAAAGAATGCTTGAAAATTATCTAAAATGGGATTCGCTCTTTGATCAAGCTATAAAAGAAGCTAAAGAAATAAATTTCGAAATAAAAACCGATAAAGTAATATTTACTGGAATGGGAGGAAGTTATATACCGGGTAAGATAGCGGAGATCTTGGATTATAACGTGGATTATAGGGCAATTACTGGCATACCTAGGAAAGTTGATGAGAATACAACATTAATAGCCATGAGCTATTCCGGCACAACCAGTGAAACTATACAAGCGGTTAAAGAAGGATTAGAAAAAGGCTCAAAAATAGTAGTAATATCTTCTGACGGCAATCTAGAAAAAATTGCAGAAGATCACAAGGAAAAGATATATTTTATTAAGGTTAAAGGCTTATCCCAAACTAGATACTCATTCCCAGTACTTATAACGCCTTTATTAAAAATCTTGTCAACAGTTTCAATAAATAAGATAAATTTAGATGAATTGAAAGAAGGAGTAATAGAAAATAAAGAAAAATATAAGGATCTTGGGAAAAAGTTATCTACTAAGATTATAGGTAAAATTCCAGTATTTTATGCTTCAACTTACTTCCCTATTGCAATAAGGTTTAAACAAGAAATAAATGAAAATGCAAAATCTCCCGCTTTTTACGGTGAAATACCAGAAGTTAATCACAATGAGGTAGAAAGCTATGTTAGAGGAAAAGACTTACTTTTGCCAATAGTTATAGGTAATGAAAGCATTGATGACGTTACAGCAAGCGTTCTTAATGCTGAAAGAATAATACCTCCATCATCATCTAAATTAAAGAACATATCTTCGTTGGTGTTGCTTGCTGGTTTAACTTCCATCTACCTAGCAGACACGTTAAAGGAAAATCCAGAAAAGCTTAATATTATTCCAAAGTGTAGAGAGCGTACATCTGTTATATTTAAAGGATAGTTTACATCTTTTTACTTGTGATTAGAGTATTCAATACTTTAGGACGAAAATTTGAGGATTTTTCGACAGTAGAAAACGGAATAGTTAAAATGTACGTTTGTGGACCTACTGTTTACGACTACGTTCACATAGGCCACGGAAGAACTTTTGTAGCATATGACGCAATAGTTAGATACTTAAGGCTTAAGGGATATAATGTAATAAGAATTCAAAATATAACAGATATAGACGATAAAATAATTAATAAGGCAAAGGAGACAGGAAAATCTTGGGAAGAGATTGTAGATTATTACTCAAAGGATTATCTAGAGAATCTATCACTACTAAAGG
This sequence comes from Acidianus ambivalens, assembly GCF_009729015.1. Lineage (NCBI taxonomy): Archaea > Thermoproteati > Thermoproteota > Thermoprotei > Sulfolobales > Sulfolobaceae > Acidianus > Acidianus ambivalens. Next base: position 1,796,403 of record NZ_CP045482.1, read on the forward strand.
TTAAAATTGATTTACATCCAAGAGTTACACAACACATAAAAGAAATCATTAATTTCGTGCAAGGGCTAATAGATAAAGGTCACGCTTATGTAGCTCCTAGCGGTAGTGTTTATTTTGATGTAGACACCTTTCCCCATTACGGTGAGCTATCCAACACAAAGAAGGATCAATGGAATCAAGGAGAAGAATTTGTTAAGGAAAAGAAACATCCATACGATTTTGCCCTATGGAAAGCCTGGAAGCCTGGAGAGCCTTATTGGGAGTCTCCTTGGGGTAAAGGAAGACCAGGTTGGCATATAGAGTGCTCTACAATGTCAACTAGATACCTTGGAGAGCAATTTGATATACACGGAGGCGGGATGGACTTAATATTTCCTCATCATGAGAACGAAAGAGCTCAAACAGAATCGTTAACTGGAAAACCTTGGGTTAGATACTGGATGCATGTAGCATTCTTAAACATTAGAGGAGAAAAAATGAGTAAATCATTAGGAAATATAATAACATTAAAAGACGCTCTAAAGAAATACGGCGCAGACGTTCTTAGATATTGGTATTTATCTTCTCATTACAGATCTCCAATAGATTTCAGCGAGGAGAATTTAGAGCAGAGCAAAGTTTCACTTCAAAGATTAAAAGACGCAGTAGCTGTATTGAAAGATATACTTAAAGAAGGGCCTAAAAGTTATTCTAAAGACGAAGACATTAAGGTTCAAAGAGAGATAATACAGAAGATCAGGGAATTCGATGAGGCGATGAGTAACGATTTTGACACTGCGACTGCATTAAAGAAGGTTCACGAGATAGCTAATATTGTATTTTCCAAGTTGCAGAATAGTAGAGATTTTCTAGGAGCTTCAATAGCTTTAGACGGATTTAGAATATTTAATGAAGTGTTTGGAGTTATGGACGAAGAAATGGGTTTAGCCTACGAAAGAATTTACGAAGTGATAGACGGAATAATTGAAGTGAGGAATCTATTAAGGCAAAAGAAGATGTACGATTTATCAGATCAGATAAGGAGCATACTAGAATCTCACGGAATAAAAGTCTTGGACACTAAGGATAAGTCTACTTGGAGATTTCAGTAACAAATAATGGAGTTCTTTCGCCCTCAAAATATCTCCTTATCATTTCTATCGTTGTTGGAGAAATGGGAATTTTACTCATCTCTTCCAAAGAAAAGAATTTTGCATCTAAGGCGTCAGATCCAGCCTTAATCTCGCCAGATTTTATTTCGCAAATAAAATCTAGTATTACATAATGGAAACCTTCCTTTATTATTTCAATTACACCTAACAATTCCTTTGGTTCAACATTAACATTTAGTTCTTCCTTCATTTCCCTTTTCAGAGCTTCCTTCAATGTTTCACCAAATTCTACTTTTCCTCCCGGAATTGCCCAAGACCCTTTATTTGGTGGTTTACTTCTCTGAACTAATAATACCCTCTTACCAGAAAATATAACTCCACCAACTGCTATAAGTGGCCTTTCCATAGTGGGATTAAAGTTATTAATTAATATTTAACCGTGTCTATATGATGCTAAAGTATACATTAGTCGTCCTAGCCCTTTTAGTAGCAATACCTTTTACTCAAATTTTATCATTTGCCTTACCCAGTTCTCCTCCACTTACAACAAATACTATAATTAACGAAATACCTTATTATTCGCATTTAAAATATCTTATTTCAATTTATAATGAAACTACGGAAAATGCTACTACAAAAATGAAATTTATTGCAAACTATACTGCGGATTATAATGTAATTTCACAGTATAATGGGATAATAGAGGTTAATTATAGTATCAGTAAAATATTCTCTAAATATAATTTATCAACTTTTAATATGTCTAACATAACTTTCCTAAGACCGGGCATATTTAACGTAACTCTCTTGAATGACGCTTTATGTTTTCATTATCCATATATTTATCCTGGATTACTATATAATAGTAGTACGTATTATTTATATTTTGTAGCAACAAAATTTAATTTTCCTTTAGGATATGTTAACGAAACCAAAGTCACTATAAATAACCTTACCTTCATTGCATATAAATATCACAATTTGTCAACATTTTCTACAATAAATCAGTACTTCTATGTATTGTGCAATGGTATAGGATATAATTTCAATTATACATTTTCATACAAAATTGGGAATAAGACTTACAATTTATACGCAAACTTCCTTCTAAAATGCTTATCAGGAAACTCATCAACCCAACTAAAATATTTAGGTAATCAGCTAGAGGAAGCATTTAAACCGTATGTATATCTAGAGTGCACTTATTCGTCACTATATGCAGGATTAACTCCTAACACTTATAGGGAGATATTTTATCCTTATATCTTTGCCAATGGGTATTTCATATATAGGTATAACCTTCTTAATTTCATGGCTGGTCAACCTGTGGGATTGTCGTATTTTGGACTATCATTAGTTATAGGAAATTATACTGACTTGCCAATAACATTCCTAGTTTGTAATTCGTCAAATATAATTTGGGAAAATGAAGAGTTTACTAAAGTTAACGTAACAAGTTTAAACATTCTGGGTAAAACTTATAATAATGTAGTAGAATACGAAAATATTTCGACAAAGTCTTTTATTATACTTTACTTCTATAACGGAACTTTAATAGAAGAAGAAGCTGGAAATATAGATGGGAATTCATATAACGTTACTGAAAAAGTGGAATTTGTAGGTAACTCAATGATTCCTTTAAATATAACTTATCCTAATTATTTTGATTACACTAATACTAACTTACCATATAAGGCAATAGATCCTTCGTTAGCTTTAGAAGTTTCAATTATTATAACAATGATAGTTGTTGCATTAATTGTTCTTCTATATAAAAGAAAATGAGAATTTTTTAACGATTTAAACTTCTATCAGATTAGATTTTTATTATAGTAAGGTAGACTTCTCTATAATGGCTGTAGAAGAAGTTTTATCCTCGAATTTATATACTCAACAAATAAAGAAATTATATAGGGTTGGAGAAATACTAGGCTTACAAGATGATCAGTTAGAGGCACTAGCTACTCCAGAAAGAGTAATTCAAGTAAAAATTCAAGTTCCTAGCAGTAATGGAAAAATTAAAACATTTACTGGTTGGAGATCCCAGCATAATAGTGCCTTAGGTCCATATAAAGGAGGAGTAAGATACCATCCTAACGTTACTCAAGATGAAGTTATTGCATTATCAATGATAATGACTTGGAAGAACTCATTATTACAGTTACCTTACGGTGGAGGAAAAGCAGGAATAAGAGTAGATCCAAAATCCCTTTCTAGGACAGAATTAGAAATACTTTCCAGAAATTTCATAGACGCACTTTATAAATACATAGGAAGTGACCTTGATATTCCTGCACCAGATGTCAATACTGACTCTCAAATAATGGCATGGTTTTTAGATGAATACATAAAAGTTTCAGGCAAAGTAGACCTAGGCGCATTTACAGGTAAACCAGTTGAATTAGGAGGAATATCTGTAAGAGAATATAGTACAGGTTTAGGAGTTGCTCACATTACAAAGCTAGCTGCAGAAAAATTCTTAGATGGTATTGAAGGAAAAAGAGTTATAATACAAGGATTCGGTAATTTAGGATCATTTACTGCCAAGTTCCTATCGGAAATTGGAGCTAAGATCGTTGGAGTAAGCGACTCTAAAGGCGGAGTTATAGACTATAACGGATTAGATTTTAACAAACTGATGGAAGTTAAAAAGACTACTGGATCAGTAATAAATTACCCTGAAGGAAAGAAAGTGACAAATGATGAACTACTAATTAGTGAATGCGATATTTTAATTCCTGGAGCTTTAGAAAACGTAATAAACAAGTTTAATGCTCCTAAAGTTAAGGCAAAACTAATAGTAGAAGGTGCAAATGGCCCTTTAACTGCAGATGCTGACGAAATAATGAAACAGAGAGGAATTCCAGTTGTTCCAGATATTTTGGCAAACTCTGGCGGAGTTGTGGGAAGTTACGTAGAATGGGCTAATAACAAAATGGGCGAAATTATAGAAGAGGAGGAAGCTAAGAAGCTAATACTAAATAGAATGGAAAAGGCGTTTATCGAGATGTACTCTAAGTACAATAAGCTTGGAGATCAAGATCTTAGAACTTCAGCCATGGTAGTTGCTGTAGAGAGAGTAGTTAATGCCATGAAGGCTAGAGGCCTCATATAAATAAAGCAAAGCCATTATAACTACAATAACTAGTGCAATAATTAACATCCATTTTTCTATCTTTTTTGAGGATCCAAAAATTATAGGTATTGGTCCGATAAGAATTATGCCTCCAGCTTGAGTTTCTTTTTCTTCTCCTTCTTCTCTAGGTTTAAAAGCTTCATAGAGTATTCCTAGAAATACTATAAGAAAACCTAACATAATCAGTAATATACCAAGCTCTTCAAGGTATTGTGAAATCATAATTAATTATAAGTTTGCATAGATTTTATTTTATTCCCTAATACTTCTACCTCTTTTGGTATCTCAACGGAATCAACTCTAGTAATTATATCACTTATTGATGATCTTAAGTAATAATAATCTAGGCCTCTCTTCTTCATAACGTTTATTAACCATCTGAGGTTATCATCTTTACTCAGATCTCTTAGCTCTTTTTCATCTGGATATATACCTATTAGTTTTAATGCTTCCAGTATCCCTGTCTTTGTATAATAAGATTCAATTTCTCTAGATAAAGGTATACAAGAGTCTCTTATACTTTGATCTAGCTTATCACATAAACCGAAGAATATTACATCTAGATTTAGTATTTCTTTCAGCTTAAGCCATGACTGTAATTCCATATCAGATTTTACAGCGTAGATTGAAATTCCATTATATTCTGGATAAATATTCATCTTCTTTAGCCAATTATAAACTGCTGAAGGTTCTGCATTTTCTCCAGTAAGAATTATATACCTGCTAAAAAGAAGATCACTAAGATTTACTTTTAGCAAGCTTAACATACTTTTTAATTCTTCATTAGGCTTAACGCTTATTGTCCTAGAGAATCCTCCTTCCTTCCTTCTTAAAATTATATAATTATCTATATCACTAGAGACTATAAAAGGAGAATGAGTAGTCATAAAGACTTGTAACATTTGATTGTCAGTCCAACCTTTAAGTAATTTTGCAACTTTATACTGTAAAGTAGGATGCATGTTAACTTCTGGTTCTTCTAAAAGGAGAACCTTATTTCCGCTTAGCCATATTATAAATAACATAAGGATTACTCTTTGGAATCCACTTGCGGCTAGATCGATATATATTGGCAAATTGTAAACATTTAGCACTAGTTTTCCTCCTTCCCATATCTCTAAGCCTTTAATTTCTGGAATTGTTGCACTTACTAGATTTACAAAATCATACCAGTATTTCCTTAAATTAATTGGAGACCTGCTTATTTCTATAATTCGTTTCATTATGTTATCAAAATATCCTTGGTCGAATATTGGAACGTATTCTACTTGTTGTGAGGCTAATTCAAATAACCTCCTTACGTCATCAATCTCATCTCTAGTAGGTATACTATCATTTATCCTAATTGTGTCTAAATCCCATTTTACTTCCTTTCTTTCATATTTTAATTTATTTACAATCTCTATTTCCATCCTCTTCCTTTTGCCTATAGCTTTAGATACCTCATCTTCAGAAAACTCTATTTTGCCTCCCAAAGTTATCTCCTTAGAAGTATCATATCCTTGCCAAAGTAGTAAATACTCTTGATTATTGTCTTCAAAGGACCTCTTTTCAATTCCAGCGTTCAAATTCTTTATAAATAGGTAAATGGAAGATAGAAAATTAGTTTTCCCGTAACCGTTAAATCCTACTACTACATTTAAGCCACCAATGTCCTTTATACTAATATCGCTTAAGCTCCTAAAATTATTAGTGTAAAATTCGAGTAATCTCAATACTCTTCACTAACAAGAAGATTAGGGAATACTAAATATAACAATTAGGTAAATAAGGAAGTGAATTTCTCTATTTAAAGAAAAAAGGGAGTATTATTAGCCAAAGAGATTTTAAAATATAGCCTTAAGATACCCTCCATCTACCGGTACTATTGCACCAGTAACGTAAGTTGAGAGAGTTGATGCTAGAAATATTATAACATTTGCTATTTCTTCAGGATTAGCGGGCCTACCTAAAGGAACATCTTTAATGATTTCCTTTAACGCTTCTTCCTCAGTTTTTCCTTCTCTTCTTGCCTTATCTTTTACAAGTTGATCCACTCTTTCTGTTAATGTCCATCCTGGCATTACACCATTTATCAATATCCCTTTAGGAGCTAGCTGCCTAGCTGCAGATTTTATTAAACCTGCTAAAGATAATCTGATTACATTAGATAAATCTAGATTATCCAGTGGTTGCTTTAACGTAATTGAAGTTGAAAGAATTATCCTACCTCCTTTAGTCATTTTCTTTGCAGATTCTCTTACTGCTACTACTGCACTCATTAACAACAAATTAAAACCTTGATACCAATCCTCGTCAGACAGCTCAAAAATATTACCAGGCTTTGGACTCCCAGTTACGTAAGCGAGAACATCTAATCCTCCTAAAATAGAAGAACCTTTATCTATTAGATTCTTAACTTCCTCTGGCTTGGTTAGATCTGCCTTAACGTAATAAACTTCGTCACTTATTTCCCTAAGTTTCTCATAGCTCCTTACTAAATTCCTCTCGTCGTGAGAAGATATAACTACCTTAGCCCCTTCCTCTAAAAATCTTTTCGCAGTAGCAAAACCTATACCTTTACTTGATGCCGTCACAATAACTCTTTTATTTTTTATTCCCAGATCCATTTTTCTCCAAGAAGTAATCAAGAGTAAATACTTTTGAGTTTAGCCTTTCAGAAATTTTCTTAAAATCTGAAAATAGCTCATCTCTAAGAGAAGGATTGTAAAGTGCTGCTGCAGGATGATATGTAGGGAATACTGAAATTGTTACATTGTCATAATTCCATGTAAAGAACTTTCCTCTAACTGCAGAAATCGACTTAACTTTTATCCCAATTTTTCCTAGGATATAAGTAGTTGAATGCTTACCCAATGTGACGATTATTTTAGGTTTAATAATTCTTATTTGCTCGTCAAGATAAGGAGAACAAGCTATTATTTCATCCTCCTCAGGATCTCTATTATTAGGAGGACGGCACTTAACTAAGTTTGTTATAAAAACGTCTTTCCTACTCAAGCCTATCGAAGACAATAATTCTGTTAATAATTTGCCGGCAGCTCCTACAAATGGTCTGCCTTCCTCGTCCTCATTAGCCCCAGGGGCTTCACCAATTAACATAATTTCTGCATTAGGATTACCTTCACCTGGAACAGCATTTTTCCTAGTTAAATGGAGTTTACATTTAGTGCATTCCCTCACTTGCTTTGCAATTTCTTCTAGTGACATAATCATTTACTTGTTGAAAGCTTCTTATATGTAATGTTGCTTGAAAGTGAAGCTAGAATAGTCATAATAACTGCGATTATTCCAGATATAATATAAATTACTGAAAAGGAATAATCTGAAGGGATGTTTGTAACGACATAAGTTAAATGATGATTATAATTAACTGGAACTTCTATAGCTGTTGTAAAAGTATCCATTATTGAGCCAGCTATTGCTGGGCCGAGACTTCCACCTATTAATCTAAATACTGTATTTATAGAAGTCGAAATTCCCATAACTTCCCTTTCTACTGAAAAAGTTAGGAGATTTATTAAAGCAACATTAAGGAACGCCGCGCCTAGCATCGAAATCGAAGAAATTAATATGATTAACTCTATTGGAGTCGAAGAGCCATTATAAACTAGTAACGAAGTTATGAAGTACGTAGGAACTAAAATTCCAGAACCTAAAACTAGGATTGGCTTAGGTCCTTTTAATGAAATACTCCTTCCAGCACTAATAGCTCCTATTATTTGTATTAATGCTAATGGAAGTAAAGATAGCCCCGTCATGAAAATATCCAAGTTATATCCTATAGGGGTCGGCTCTTCAAACAAGTAAGTTAAGGATTGGTAAGCCATGAATATAGCAAATCCTGCTACTACTGCAGCTAAGTTAGATATTAAAACGTTTCTCCTTCTTAATAAATTTACAGAAATTAGAGGATATTTGACTTTAGTCTCAAAAAATATAAAAACACCAAATAAGAGCATGGATAAAGTTAGTAAACTTATAGTACTAGGTGAAGTCCAACCCCAGCTAGGTGCTTCAGTTGTTCCTATGATTATTCCTGCTAAAGACGTACCAAGAATTCCTGCGCCTATATAATCTATTTTATAACCTTGTAACCTTACTCTAGATTCCCTTATTTCCTTAATTATCAGTACCGCAAGTATTATTACTAAAGGAATAACAGTGTGATAAGTATATTGCCAACCCAATGTTTGCGAAATATATGCACCTATGGGAAGAGATATTGCACTACCTATTCCAAACATTGCGCTTATAGTACCTTGAGCTTTCGGAACTAAGTTAGGCGGAAACTCTTCTCTGATTAGACTAAACGCTAGTGGAAACATTGCTAAGCCTAGCCCTTGAATTGCCCTAAATATTATGAGTGCAATAAAATTAGGCGAAAATCCAGTTAATGTCACTCCTAACGCATAGATCCAAATTACAATACTCAGAATCTTTTTCTTACCATAAATATCTCCTAGTTTTCCTGCTATTGGGTTCATTATTATCCCACTTAACAAATAAATTGAAATTACCCAACTCACTTGAGATGCAGTTACGTTAAATTCTCTCTCTATTGAAGGAAGTGAAGGTATTAACATTCCTTCAGTATACATTACCATTATTGCTAATGGAGCCATGATGTAAAGCGCTTTTTTAGCATAATTTAGGTCATAATCCATGTTAGAACGTATTTTAGATATATCTAAAGTTTATAAAACTTAGCTAAAGCCAGTTTAAATGATAATTAACATTTAATCAACACCTTTTTCACAATAAATTAAAAACGAGTTCAATTACTGTACAAAGTTATTAACTGGCTCGACTCTTATTAAATTCAGATCATCGACCCTTTCTTCACTATTCTGTTTATGTCGGCATCATCATGTACCCCGTCCGGCTGTGGGTCTTCATTAAAGCATTACTGCTTTTCAGACCCAAATAGGGGACGGGGCATTTTAATTATTTTGTAAACTCTATATAAAAGGATTATTAAGACTACTTGACCTAAATCAAATTGCAATGCCTTAGCACCGTTATATATTATTTCCACAAAGAATGGGAGAATGTACATTTGCGGATGCCAAGTTAAGTAAATTACAGCATAATTTAAATAATTGAGAAAAATGAAAGAAATTGCAGATGAATCAATTATTATATTATACCAAGGATTTTTACTACCCCAAAGTATTACTGCAGATATTATGAAAACCATTAAAGAGATAAAGGCTGAAAATGAAACTCCTACTGCATCACCTAAATTGTAAATTTTACCGTCATAAGCATAAACCTTTGGTTCATCCAACGGGGCTAAAGGACCTAGGGAAAGAGATATTAATATCAGAACTACTGCTACTATCCCTACTGTCATGTAATATTCTCCTTTAGTCGTAGGAGAAAAGCTCATAGGTAAAGCTTTATGCCTTTAATATATAGGTTTTTTCATATGTCGTTTTCAAAGAAGTTTTACGATATGCAGGACTTTATCCTATCAAGGACTGCACTAGAAAAGGTAAAGAGACATGTAGAGGAAAGGAAAGAAAATAGTATTTATAAATGGATTTCATCAGAATTAAATTATTTCATCAATAAATACGAAAATGAACCAGATTTGAAAGAGTGCATAAAAAGGGTAAAAGACGGAATATTGGCAGAAAATTATAGTTACATTCTACAAGGTTCCAAAGAATGCATAGAAATTCTTTCCAAAAAAATTAATGAGCTTTACGAAAGTTTAATGGAACAAGACCAGTAGTCCATTAATATTTTCATACATAATGTAAATGGCTACGGCTATAATTATTCCAGCAAATATTTTCCTTAACATTCCTCTAGGCATTCTTGATGCAATAGAAGCTCCTGCATATCCTCCCGCTATTCCACCTACTAAATAAGCTATGCTGACTAGTGGAAGAACGTAACCATAATATGCATAAACTGCTGCCGACGTTATTCCAAAAGTTCCTACTGAGATTAATGATGTTCCTACTGCCTTAATCATACACAGTCCAGTGCTGAATAAAAGTCCAGGCACTATTAGGAATCCTCCACCTATTCCAAAATATCCAGATGCAAAGCCCACTATGAAACCCGCAGGAATTACTTTCTTTATTGAAACGTCGGAGGTTAAGGATTTTATTGATAAAGCTGAGAACCCTCTCAAACTTATTTGAGTTGTTTGAGTTTTGGTAATAGTTCTTGTTTGTTTTTGTGGCCTTAACATAAGTAAGGCTACAGCTATCATTAAAATTCCGAAGAAGAACAACAAGGATTGCCCGGGAGTTATGTGACTAACATATCCACCTAATGTTGCACCCGCTATTCCCGGTATAGTGAACATTATACCTTCTGGTAGCCTCACATTCCCTTTCCTAAAATGCATGTAACTATTAATATACGCATTCAATCCTACAGCAAGTGCAGTGGTTCCTAAAGCTACATGAGCAACATAATTTGAGTATTCATGTGCCAAAGTAGGATTTGATGCATATTGCGGAGGAACAGTAGCCAACCCGACGAAATACAGTAATAAAGGCACTGCTAGTATTGAGCCTCCCCCGCCAATTAAACCCAAACTGAATCCAACGAGAACTCCTGAGATTATAGCGAGAATATATTCGATTGGGGTAACTACTATTGTTATCATAACTTTATTCTCTTTACTTTATATTTTAAAAAGTTTCGATTGTAAAAAGTTAAGGTATTTCTTCTCCATGAGGACAATTTGAAGGCTTCCCAAGAAATATGTATAATTTCTCAATTATCTCTTCTGGAACCATTAAGTCAAATTGCTTAGAATACTCACAAGCTTCATCCTTACTCATCCCTAATTTAACTAGGAAAGATTCTATTACTCTATGAGCTCTAATAGCTTTCATAATATATTGTTTTCCTTCATCGGTAATCCATATTTCGTTCTTATCCTTGGTAACTAAACCTTTTTCAGCAAGATGGTTTAGCTCTTCAAATGCACTGGCTGGAGCTACCTTAACGTCCTTAGCTATTGCAGTCAACCTTGCCGGCTTTCCACTATCGTTATACCTCTTAATTACTAACAAGTATTGTAGTTCCCTATGGGAGTACCTCATCAAATTTATATTACCTAAGAAAATAATAAACCTTCACCATGAGTTTACTAATAATATCTCTTCTTTATTTAGGCATAATGCTGATACTAGCAAAATTAATGGAAGAGGCTTTTTCCAGGTTAAGACTAGTACCCTTCGTCGGCTCAATATTCTTAGGAATTATTCTTGGTCAAGGAGTTCTTGACTTTATAAAGATTAACGAAATAATCTCTTTCATAACGTCTTTAGGTATAGTATTTTTACTATTTTTAGCTGGTGCAGAAGAAATAGGATTAAATGAAATAAATACTGATAAAAGCGTTTTAATATCATCTATCATACAATTAATATTACCATTTACACTTCTCTTTCTTTTGTTATACTTTCTAAAAATACCAAATGCAATACTTCTTTCAATACCATTAGGTATGACAAGTGTAGGACCATTAACTAGGTTGCTTCTTGACTTAGGAATATCTAAGGAGAAAATAGGCGTCATGTTATTTTACGAGGGAACAATAGTAGAAATAACTTCAGTAATAATTTTTGCAATTATAAGTAATTTTGCAAAGAATTTTGCAATTACAATTTTAGAAATTCTAGGTATTATACTTGGTATATTTTTATTGTCGCCCTATATAGCTAAAGCTCTCGAAAAAATAGAGATATACATAAATGCTAGAGAAGTTGAGTTTGCAAGTACAATATCTTTAATTCTTATAATTTCATTTATATCTGAGATATTTAGCTTTAATTCTGCTATATCTGCATTATTCCTAGGGTTTTTACTTAGAGATTATTTTAAAGATAGAAAAGATCTTTTAGATAAACTTCACGGATTTACTTATGGATTTTTTGAACCGTTATTTTTTGTTAGCATAGGACTTTATTTCACAAAATTGAATTTTTCCATACTCTCTATAGGCATTATAATAACAGCAGTAATAGTCATAAGTAAATTCCTAGCTGGGTTTATATCCGCTACCCTGGTAAAAGTTCCACGTGTGATTAACGCATTAGGAACTTCTACTAAAGGAGGAGTCGACGCTTCGCTATTAATTAGTGCGCTGAGTTTGGGCCTTATAAATCGAATTGAATACTCGTTCTCAGCATTGGCAATATCAATTTCAGCTCTTTTAATTCCATTAATATTCAAGGCAACATCAGGTTATAAAGTAAAAACTAGACAAAGAAATAAAAGTCTTATTGAAAATAAAATTTCAGATATTTTACCTAGTTTAAAGTATGTGACTGCTTCTTGCGAAGAGAACTTAAGAACTGTTATTCAAAAAATAAACGAGTTAGGAGTTAATGCCATAATTGTATGTAATGAGAGAAAAGTACTAGGATATATATCTACAGAAGAGCTGTTAGAAATAGAACCATCAAAATATGAAGAGTTAAGAGCTTGCGACGTCGAACTTCATGAAATTATTACACTTTATGACAATGAGAATATAAAGAAACTCCTAGACACCTTCAGAGAGAAAGAGGTTCCCGTTATAGGAGTTTTGAATAAAGATGGAGAACTAGTAGGCACCGTATATGAAAGAGATCTACTTAGATTATTATTAACGTTAAAGATTTAATCTACAATTCTTGCAGAGAAGTATGAAAGGATTATTAACAGCTTTAGTTACTCCGTTTAATTCTTCTGGAGATTTAAACTTAGATGCCCTTGATACGCTTATAAAGTTCGATCTAAGTAGAGGAGTTGATGGTTTTTGGGTTCTAGGAACTACTGGAGAATTTAATATGCTCTCAATAGAAGAAAAGATGCAAGTCGCTAAGAAGGTTATTGATTTAGCTAAAGGTAAAGTGTTATTGGGAGTTAACGAAAATTCAACATATAATTCTTTAAAACTAGCAAAATATTTTGTTGACTTAGGAGTAAATGGAATTTTCTCTGTGCCCCCGATATATCATAAACCTAGCGAAAAAGGTTTAATTCATTATTATGAAGACTTAGGTAAATTCGGAGAGGAGGTTTACGTGTACAATATTCCTTCCTTAGTAGGATATAATATTCCACTTACGGTATTACAGAAGCTTGTAGAAGATGGAATTATACAAGGTATGAAGTATACTACTTCCGATTTTGAGAGTTTAATAAACTACATGAGATTCTTGAAGAATTTAAATAGCAAATTTGAGTTTTTAGCGGGAAATGATAAATTTATTCTTATATCATTACTTTACGGTGTAGATGGAATAGTATCGGGAATCTCAAATTTCGCCCCAGAAGTTGTTTCTCAACTTTATAAAAATGTGAAGGAAGGTAAAATTACTGAAGCCTTAAAACTTCAAGAAATTGTAGACAAATTGGTCGAAGTTACTTCTTTAGCAGATTATCCATCAGGAATTAAGATTGCTTTAAGATACAGAGGAATTGACGTAGGAAGTAGTAGAAAACCTTTAGAAGAAAATATAACTGCTGACTCTGCAATTTATCATACTCTAAAGGAATTTAACTTATGATGAACTCGATGAAGGATGAATGGATGAATAGAATATCCCCGGCTGATCTAATTAACATAAATTTGCAAGTACTGAGTGCATGAATTAACCTTTATTGGAATAATTAAGAGCGAATCTTTTTGTAAATTGTTAAGTTTTATACTTATTGATAGTAAAATTTTATTATTAGTCATATTTTCATAGATTGAACAAATATAATAATATCCTTCTCCTGCAGGTATACTTACATGGATATCGCAAATATTTGAATAAACATGAATTGATATATTAAAGGTTATTTTAGAATTTCCAGAGTTAGTGCACACAAATCTGGGTAAAATATTAAAGCATACACTATTTTTCATTGAACTAGGATATACGATAAAAGTATCTGCTGGGCCATAATAAAATGATGTTACATTAGATAAGGAAGCTGGTGCATAATATGTAACACCTGCTTCAGAATAGTTTATCTCTAAGTTCCGATAGTATGCTAGCATATAAAGATTTCCGTACTGTTTATTAGACGGCTGAGAATAAAATTCAACAGGCATCATTAGGACTACGAAGAAGGCTATTATTATAGCAAAAACTAAGCCTATTATTACCATTAATAAAGGACTCACAAAATCTACCTATTTTTAAAAAGTTTTATACTTATTCATCATATATACAGTTGTATACAAACAGATTTTTATTTTAGTGTATAACATATTTTGATAACATGGAGAGCATTAATAGCAATGAGACTAGGAAGAAAATTTACTATTATCTCCTTAAACAGGGAAAGCCAATAGGATTAAAGAAAATCCAGAGGGATCTAGGAATAAGCTCGCCGTCATTAGTTCATTATCATCTAAAGAGGCTTGAAGAACAAGGTCTAGTTAAAGAAACTCCAGAAGGTTATGTAATTAATAAGGTTATACTCTCAGAATTTGTAAAAGTTGCCAATCATTTAATACCAATTTCAGCATTCTGGTCCTCCTTTTTCCTTACTTCATTAGTTCTAGAGATCGCTCTTTTATTAACTGGAAGAATAATTGATTCTGCGGTTTTTGGCTCAATAATAATTGGAATTTCTTCTGCATTAAGCATAAAGGAACTAATTAAAAAATACAAGGAGATTAAACTCTAGTAATATAATAGTAAAGGAGAATTATACTTAGAGTTGTAAAAACTGATATTGCAAGCGAAGGATAGATTATAATAGGATTTCTATTTGAACTCCACATGGAAAATGCAAATAAATCTGATACACTATCTAAAGTTAGAAATATTGAAACTACTAGCAATACTGAAAAGACTCTGCTTCTGTTAAACTCCCTCCTAAGTTTGTAAAACTCTGCAAATATCAATATAGATACAATAACTGATATTATAGCAAGGGTAATATGAATGTACCAGATCTCAAACATAAAATAAAAGTAAGAACAGAGTTTATAAAGAATTTACCCAAATCGCATGCTAAATTATAGTCAGAAAAAGTTTAAACATTTTAAACACAATAAACTTTTGAGTAATATGGAAAAGAGAATAAAGGTTATAGTTGCAAAACTTGGTTTAGATGGCCATGATAGAGGTGCTAAGGTAGTAGCTAGAGCATTAAAAGACGCAGGGATGGAAGTAGTTTATACTGGATTAAGACAAACTCCTTCTCAAATAGTTAAAACCGCGATCCAAGAAGACGCAGATGTTATAGGAGTAAGCATCCTAAGTGGAGCACACTTAGAGCTAATCCCACCATTAATTAATCTCATGAAAGAAAATGGATTAACTGACGTAGGTCTAATAGTAGGCGGAGTTATACCACCTCAGGACGTTGAGAAACTAAAAAATATGGGAGTAGATGAAGTTTTTCTACCCGGATCAAGCTTAAAGGAAATCGTTGAAAAAGTCAAAAAGGTAGCTGAAAAGAAAAGAGGTATAAAAATTGGACAAACTACTTGAAAATGCGTTAAAAGGAGATGAACTTTCTATATCTAGAGTACTTACAAGAATTGAGTATATGACTGACGAAGGAATGAAATATTTAGAAGAATTAAGTAAAAAAGCAGGTAGTGCTCATACGATAGGAATTACTGGAATTCCCGGAGCAGGAAAGAGTACATTAATTTCATCATTAATCGAAGAATTCTCAAAACGAGGGAATAAAAAAATAGGAGTTATTATGATAGATCCCTCTAGCCCCATTTCTATGGGCTCATTTATGGGAAATAGAATAAGAATGCAAGATAAAACGATGATGAACAACGTTTTCATAAGGAGTATTGCTTCTAGGGGCCATTTAGGTGGAGTATCTTCTGAGGCTATAATGCTAATTGAGGCTATGGACGGCTTAGGGTTTAATCCTATAATAGTTGAAACCGTTGGAGCGGGACAAACGGATACAGAGGTAGTCTCAAGTGTACATACCATTACAGTTGTTAACGTACCAGGTACTGGAGATGAGATACAAGCATTAAAGGCGGGAATAATGGAAATAGGAGATATATATGTAATAAATAAGGCAGAATATCCAGAAGCTGATGTACTTTATGATGAAATAAAATTTGCAATAGACAGCGGCAATTGGAATGGTTGGAAGCCATTAGTTCTTAAGGTAAGTGCATTGAAGAAGATAGGAATAAAAGAATTAGTTGACGCAATTGAGACTCATGAAAAATATCTAAAAGAAAGCGGGAAGTTTATCAAGAAAATAAATGAAAGAAGAAAGAAGATGATAGAACTAATTATAAGAAGGAAAATAGATGAGAAGATAAATGAAGTAATAAATAAAGAAGTACTAGATAACTGGACTGATCTTCTAACCATAGTAAATAGAATATACGATGATGTGAAAAAATCATTATAGATTATCTTGGTATAATACCTCTTCTTTTCATTTCCCTAACTACGAGTTCTCCAATTCTTGAAAGACCATAATACTTATGATGCGTTCTTGTTTCTTTCTTAGGCTTTGATTTTCTGTCCCCAAATTTTATTATCTTAGCTTTTGCTTCCTCTAATAATCCCATCCTTTCTAGCTCTTCTAATTTTGGAGTAACTTCCTCTAGTGTCTTGTGAGTTAATTTGGCATAAGTTAAAGCGTGATCCGCATTTAACTCTTCTGCAAGCCTTAAAATATCCTTAGCTAAATCGTCATTTTTCACTAAATCAATATAAGCTTTAATTAGTTCCTTCTCATCTAGATTCCTTAAAAGATGATCTCCTTCTCTTGTAAGCCTATAATACGTATGATGTTTATGTACTTCAGAACTTAATTTGAACTTTGCTTCAGTGTTCTTTAGTGTGGCTCCATGTACTCTTTCTATCAAACCTAGGGCTTCTAATTTATCTAGAATATCTACAACCTCTTGAATAGGTATTTTCGTGTTTAGCATTATTGATTTTCCGTAATCTACATTAGCTTTCTTTAAATGTTGAAGAACTTGTAAGTATCGCTTATCTTTTAAAACTTCCTTGAGTTTGTCTTTTAATTCCTCCTCCATCATAAGCCCTTCAAGAAGTCCTTTATTTGTGAATTAAACCCTTCTGGATCGTCTAAATAACAAGCGTGCTGGTTACCTACGTTAACGAACTTAGCTGTCTTGACATATTTCATGATTAATTCTGCATTCCTTTTGGGTGAAGTAGTATCGTGACGCCCCCATATTAAAAGAATTGGTAGACCATCTAGGTTCTTTAGCTTGCTTTCATAGTAGCTTACTCCTACTGCACCAACCAGTATTAATCCTCCTAACTTATCAGCATGATCTACAGCGTAACCTAAAACTGCTTCTCCTCCCATAGACGCACCAAGAAGAATTGGTTTTTCCAATTTCATTGTATCCATGAAATCTCCTATAAATTCAGAGAGTGACGAAAAGTTACCTTCTTCAGATTTTCCAAATCCTGGAAAATCTATTGAAATTGCCCTATATCCTACTTCAGCTATTGCAGATATAGTTCCTACTTCTTTCCAAGTGTAAGCATTAAACCTTGCACCATGATGAAGAACTACTGGTCTTCCACTTCCTTCTTCAAGGTAATGAATTTTGGCTCCTTTTACTTCAATGAATTTATCTTCTAACTGCATACATATATCTGCGAATTAAAAAGATATAAAGTTTCTGAAGATTTTGTAGATTTTTAGATAAAAAACAATTTCGACGAAAAATTAACTAAGATGAATAACGTATAAACATTTTTAAATAAAAGTTTATAATTGTTAAAGATATAATGATATCGATCCTACATGACAAAAGTATTAGTCTTGGGAGGAAGATTTGGAGCTTTAACTGCAGCATATACGTTAAAGAGATTAGTAGGGAGTAAAGCTGATGTTAAAGTAATCAATAAGAGTAGATTCAGTTATTTTAGGCCGGCTTTACCACATGTTGCTATAGGAGTAAGAGATGTCGATGAACTTAAGGTTGATTTGAGCGAGGCATTGCCAGAAAAAGGAATACAATTTCAAGAAGGCACAGTAGAAAAGATTGACGCTAAAAGTAGCATGGTATATTACACAAAGCCTGATGGCTCCATGGCGGAAGAAGAGTACGATTACGTAATTGTTGGAATAGGTGCGCATTTAGCTACAGAACTCGTTAAAGGTTGGGATAAATACGGTTACAGCGTTTGTGAACCAGAATTTGCAACAAAACTAAGAGAAAAACTAGAGAGCTTCCAAGGAGGAAATATAGCTATAGGTTCTGGGCCATTCTATCAAGGACATAATCCAAAGCCCAAAGTTCCTGAAAATTTTGTACCAAATGCTGACTCTGCTTGCGAAGGGCCAGTCTTCGAAATGTCCTTGATGCTTCACGGCTACTTCAAGAAGAAAGGAATGCTAGATAAAGTCCACGTTACAGTATTCTCACCAGGAGAGTACTTATCAGATTTATCTCCTAACTCTAGGAAAGCAGTTGCAAGCATATATAACCAACTAGGAATAAAGCTAGTTCACAACTTTAAAATAAAAGAGATAAGAGAACATGAAATAGTAGACGAAAAAGGAAATACAATACCTGCAGACATTACAATATTACTTCCACCATATACTGGGAATCCTGCATTAAAGAATTCTACTCCAGATTTAGTTGATGACGGTGGCTTCATACCAACTGACTTAAACATGGTTTCAATAAAATATGACAACGTTTATGCTGTGGGAGACGCAAATTCAATGACAGTTCCGAAGCTAGGATATTTAGCAGTAATGACTGGAAGGATTGCAGCACAACACTTAGCTAATAGATTAGGTGTGCCAACTAAAGTTGATAAATACTATCCAACTATCATGTGCGTAGCAGATAACCCATACGAAGGATACGCAGTATCAGTAAAGGATGATACTTGGTATGGAGGAACAGTGAGCATAGCTGACCCTGCTGCAGTAAACCACCTTAAGAAGGAGTTATTCACTAAATATTACATGTGGACTAAGGGAGATATGGCACTAGAAAAGTTCTTGGCCAGCTGGTGACATAAAACGGCAGAAGTTGAGCTTACAGCTCTAGACGAAATTCTAACTCCCGAAAAACTACTAAGCGTCAATCATGCACTAGAATTCCTAGAAAAGTTGGACAAACTAGGCCTTATAGATGTAGTTAATGGACTACTTAATGATGAGGAATATCTAGGGAAAATAATGGGTGCAATAGTAAACGATAAGACTCTTACTCTAATAAATAACTTCGATAAACTTACTGGATTGCTTGACTTTTTCATGGACGCAGAAACTATGAATAATATAAAATACGCCCTTAGTCTAGTAGGCAAACTAAAAAGTTCTGGAATTATAGATCCTATAATAGGAATTTTACAAGACGAAGAGTACATGAGCAAAATAATGGGGGCAATAGTAAACGATAAGGTACTGGAGTTGATAGGCAAATGGAATAATATAGTTGATCTTATATCTGATCTAACTGACGACGAGACCCTTTCTGCGATAAAATCTGTAGTCGGATTACTTAAAGATCTAAACAAAACAGGGATCTTAGATCCTATAAAAGGTATATTACGCGATGAAGAGTATATGGGAAAAATAATGGGAGCATTAATTAATGACTTCACATTAAACTTAATAAGTAACTGGAATCAGATAACATCAGATTTATCTAAAATAGATCTAACAAATTTCAAGTATTATATACAACTAATAAACTCTATTGGAGAAGGATTGAAAGAAGGAAAGACAATGGATACTATAAACTTAGTAAAAGAGATTGCAAAAGAGCAATCAACAGTCAACTTATTAACGGCAATAGGAAATGCGTTAAAAGCTGAAAAAGTAAAGCCTATCGGATTAGGTGGACTATTATCAAGCTTAAGAGATCCACAAGTTCAGAAAGGCTTAGGAGTAGTAATAGAAATCTTAAGGAATCTTGGGTCATATTATAAGTCATGAATTAAATAATCTATAATTTTATCATTTTTTGATGTAAATACCTCTAAGTCGAATGATTTTTCTATTTTTAAATATTTAATTAAGTTTGAAGTTCTTATTATCCAGGGCGGGAGAGAAAACAATGAAATAACTTTCCTAAATTCCTCCCCTTTTATCACAAAAGCTTTAGCGGGCGAAACTAAGAAGACGTGATCAACATTAATTGCAGAAGGAATAGGAGCTGAAGCGTCATTGTACGATTCTATTATTTCATCATCTCTATGTTGAATGCACGATTCTGCAATGTACCAAGAATTATTAATAGTCTCCCTCAACTCGTTACTGGATACAATCTCTGGTTTAAATTTCTCATAAATTTGCTGAAGAACACCTTTCATTGTTTTGGGAATTAGATGAGTTTCAGTAGCATAATATTTATTATTATTTCCACAAGAAATTCTAATCATTACTGGATAACCGTTAGTCATAAGGGAATTATAATATTCTACATTAAAGTTCAATATTTCTAAGTCTACAGGAGATAATAATACAGCAAAAGGATTTATTTTCCTTATATCCTCATTTGTTTCATCGTAATATTTTAAAGCATCATTCCCTACTAATATTCCAAGATCATAACTTCTTAATAATGTATTAAAACTATACCAAGCGTTATGGCCTGCAACCGGCTTTAGCGGAAATAATTTTATTCCAACAGCTTTTAACTCTCTTATGAGCATCAGTGAAAAAGTCGTTTTACCAGAATCAAAGGACAACAATCCATTTACTAGGATTTTCATAATGTTCTCATTTTCACTAGTCGTTAAAAAGTAAGCTTCAAATACGCAAAAAATAAAATAGATGTCATGGAAACTCCTAAAATAAAGACTTGGAAAGGAACTACTACTGTAGGCATTTTGGCGAAAGATGGTGTAGTATTAGCAGCAGATAGAAGAGCTAGTGAAGGATTTTTTGTTGCAAATAAGATGGTGAGAAAGATACTATATATAACAGATAATATTGGTATAACCACAGCAGGAAGCGTTGCAGATTTACAATTCCTATATTACGTATTAAAAAATTTATATCATTATAATTATATCTCAGGTAATAGGCCTACTACTGTGAAAGCTTTAGCAACATATCTAGCTAATACTCTTTCTCAGACTAAATATTTCCCTTATTTAGTTCAGATTCTGATAGGAGGATATGATACTCAGCCTAGATTATACAACTTAGATTACTTTGGAGATATGACTGAGGAAAAATACGTTGCTACTGGATCCGGTTCTCCAGTAGCAATGGGAGTTCTGGAAGATGAATATAGAGAAGATTTAACTGCTGATCAGGCTATGGATATTGCAGCAAGAGCTGTTCTATCAGCAATAAAAAGAGATTCTTATACCGGAACCGGAGTTATTGTATCAAAGATAACTAAAACTGGCCATGTAGAAAAGGAAGTCTATTTAAGGAAGGGAGCAGTTAATGCAAGTTAAATCGAGTTTCAAGAATGAAGAATTCATTCCAGTAAAGTATACATGTGATGGAGAAGATATATCGCCACCTTTAGAATGGGATAAAGTAGATAATGCCAAGACTTATGCAATAATCGTAGAAGATCCTGATGCACCAGCTGGTACTTTCATACATTGGGTTATTTATAATATAAAGGGTAACTCATTACCAGAAAATATTCCAAAAAAAGAGAAAAGTGAATACGGAATTCAAGGGATTAATGACTTTGAACTAGTAGGATATAATGGACCTTGTCCCCCACGAACTCACGGTGCTCATAGATACTATTTTAATGTATACGCTTTAGATACTGAATTGGATTATAAATCTAAGATTACCGCAGACGAACTTAAGGAAATGATGGAAGGTCATATTTTAGCTACTGGTAGCATAATGGGTAAGTACAAGAGGAAGTGAATCCTTTTTAATTTTAGGCAAGAATATTTGTCTCGATGGAAGAAGAAATCCTTTGGGCGGAGAAATATAGGCCAAGAAGTTTAGACGATATAGTTAATCAAAAAGACATAGTTGAAAGATTAAAAAGATTCGTGAAAGAAAAAAACATGCCACATTTACTTTTTGCTGGTCCGCCTGGTACTGGTAAAACTACTGCAGCGCTAGCTCTAGTTCACGATTTGTACGGAGATTCCTATGAACAATTCTTTTTAGAATTAAACGCAAGTGATGAAAGAGGAATTGATGTAATTAGGAATAAAGTTAAAGAATTCGCCAGGACTATGGTTTCATCCTCTGTACCATTTAAAGTGATTTTACTTGATGAGGCAGATAATATGACAGCCGATGCTCAGCAAGCATTAAGAAGAACAATGGAGCTTTATACAGAATCCACAAGGTTTATACTCGCTTGTAATTACTTAAGTAAAATAATTGACCCTATACAGTCTAGGACTGCACTCTTTAGGTTTTATCCACTAAAGAAAGAAGACGTAGTTAGCAGACTTGAGTTTATAGCAAAAGAAGAGAAAGTCGAATACGATGAGAAAGCACTAGAGACTATTTACGATATTACTATGGGTGATATGAGAAAAGCGATAAATACGCTTCAAGCAGCATCAGCTTATGGAAAAGTTACCGTTGAGGCTGTTTTTAAGGTTCTTGGACTTGCACAGCCTAAAGAAGTTAGAGATATGCTAAAGCTTGCGTTATCTGGAAAATTCATGGAAGCTAGGGAAAAGTTGAGGTCATTACTAGTTACATATGGACTATCTGGTGAGGATATAGTTAAACAACTTCATAGAGAATTGACTTCTAATGAGTTGCAAATTCCAGAAGAGTTAAGAGTATTATTAATGGATTACATAGGTGAGGTTGAGTTTAGAATAATAGAAGGTGCTGATGATGAAATCCAACTGTCTGCATTGCTAGCTAAAATAGCTATTTATGGGAATAAATATGTAGGGTCTTCTAAATGACTTTACCATGGATAATAAAGTATAGACCTAAGTCCTTAAATGACGTTGAAAATCAGGATGACGTAAAACAAGAGTTGAAAAGATGGATTGAAAGCTGGTTATCAGGAAAGCCGGAAAATAAGGCTTTATTACTTTATGGTCCACCAGGGACTGGAAAAACTACATTAGCTCAAGCTTTAGCTCATGATTACGGTTTAGAATTATTAGAAATGAACGCTAGTGATAGCAGAAATCTAGAGGCAATAAAAAATATAGCACAAAGAGCTGCAGTAAGTGGTAGCCTTTTTGGCGCAAAAGGAAAGCTAATCTTTCTAGACGAAGTTGATGGAATAAATGCAAGGCAAGATATGGGTGCGATTCCAGCAATAGCTGAACTAGTTCAAAAGACTAAATATCCAGTATTACTAGCTGCAAATGATCCTTGGGATCCCTCTTTAAGAGAATTAAGAAATCTTGCAAAATTAGTTGAAGTTAAAAAACTTGGTAAATATGCTTTGAGGAAAATTCTTGGAAAAATATGTACTTCCGAAAAGTTGCAATGCGATGACGACGCTCTAGACGAAATTATAGAAATTAGCGATGGAGATGCTAGATATGCTATCAACCTTTTAGAAGCCACAGCGGAAGGATTTAAGAAGGTTACAGTAGAGAGTGTAAAGGAATTCGCCAGAAGAAAAGAGAGCGAATTAGATCCTTTTGAAACCGTAAGAGGAGTGTTTTGGGCAAAATATGCTTGGCAAGCTAAAAATGCAGTAACTAATTCTCAAGTGGATTATGATTTACTCATGAAATGGTTCTCAGAAAACATACCAGTTCAATACGATAATATGGAAGATGTATATAGGGCATATGATGCCCTTGCTAGGGCGTCAATATTCTTATCTAGGGCAAAGACTTCTAGCTGGGATATGTTAAGCTATACTTTTGATATGATGGGACCTGGAGTTGCCATGGCTGAAATAGAGAAACAAAATCCAGGTTGGAAACCTAAGTGGAGGAAATACCAGTTTCCTCAAACTATTCAATTGCTCTCTAAATCGAAATCCAATAGAGAGATTAGAGATAAAATAGTTAGCAAAATAGCTAGTAAAATTCATTCATCTGAGGAGAAAACTCTAAACGACGTATATCCTTTATTCTTGCAATTTTATAAGAAATATGAAGATAAATTGAGCAAAGATATGGATTTATCCCCAGACGAGATTAACTTTCTTAACGAAATAACTGGTAAATCTCAGGAAGAAGAAGAGAAAGAAGAAACTAGTTATAGCAAAGCTAGTGCTACATCAAAAAGGTACTATAGTAGTGGAGGAAGGAGATATACTACTAGGAAGAAGAAATCTTAAGCTTATTAACGACTTTTATTCCATCAATTTGAGTAGTTGTATATTGGCCTTCTTCATTTTTCTCATATTTTTTAACCATATCCCATATTGTAAGTAATGCTACAGACGTAGCAGTTAACGCTTCCATTTCGACTCCAGTCTTATAATGTGCCTTTACTTCCGTTCTAACTTTAACTTTATCCTCTTCTAGTTCCACATCAACAGCTATCGATTCTAAAGGTATAGGATGACACATAGGTAATATTTCGGGAGTTTTCTTTGCAGCCATTATTCCTGCTACCTTAGCTACAGCTATTACGTCTCCTTTCTCTATTTCTCCTCTTTTAATTTTATCTATGGTCTCTTTTTTTAATTTAATATAACCTTCCACTACAGCTATTCTAAGTACTGGTTGTTTTTCACTAATATCTACCATTCTTGCCTCTGTCATAAATCATCTAATTCTTCTAATAGGTTCTTTAAGATAATAATCTTTTGATTAGTATAGTTCAATCTGACTATTTTAGCTCTTTCACCAGATAATATCTCTATATATCCCTTTTCACTTAAGTAATTTAATTCCCTCTTTAGAACATTAAATTTTACTCTAGCTAGTTTTGATAAATTTGATATAGGAAGATCTCCATATTTTATTAATGTATAAATAATTTTAAATCTTATAAAATCATTTCTGCTCTGAATTCTTCAACGCCCCTATCAATTTCGTTACATAATCGTCTAATTCTTGACTAGCAGGGAATGTTAATGAAAGTAAAGTCGTTCTCCCTCTCATTCCTTTACCGCTCTGTTGTGTATTAATTATTCCCATTAGTTTTAGTCTTCTCATATATTCAAAGACTTGAGTATGCCTTCTAGGCTCTACGCCTAATAGCTCACATAGCCTTGAATATTCATCTTCTACTTCCCCTATGGGGAACGACTCTTTTTTCTCTCTTTTCGACAAGTTTATCAAAGCTTTAACTAATAGCATAGGATGCAATTCTAGATAATTTAATTCGTCTAAAATTATACTAGCCTCTTCATTAAGTCTTGAATTAGCCTTTTTTGCATGTTCTACTGTAACTATAGGTGAGCCTTCTGCATCGGCTATTCTTCCAGCCAATTCTAAAGTTTCTATTGAAAGTCTAGCATTTCCGCTTCCTCCTTTATCAAAGCCATTAATGTCAGAAATGAATCTTACAGCATCATCTGAAACTGTCCCGTCGTAAAATGCTATCTTAACTCTATCTTGTAAAATATCATATAACTCGTTTGACTTATACGGTGGAAATTCTATTATGTCTCTAGCTATATGGTCTCTTACTGTTTTATCTAGGCTTGATAGCGTAGTTAAATCTCTAATGATGAAAATATAACTTACCCTTTTTACATTGACTGCTAACTCGTCATATAGCCTTACAATAAAGTAAATGTCTTCTGGTGGAGATGAATTAAGGAAATAATCAAATTCGTCTAGAGTTATTATTACATACATATTTCTTCTTTCCAAATATTCGTGAATTATTTTGAAAACTTCTTGTGAAGATAAACCTCTAGGTGGTATAGATAATTTTAGTTGCTCTGCAATTTTCAAAGTAATCAAATATAAAGTCCTTTCTCTGTGGCAATTTACATGAGCATACTCAACTTTAATTCCCCTATTTTTAACTTGTTCTGCGAACGCTTTACCAAAAATTCTTGCAGTAACTGTTTTTCCAGTACCAGTCCTTCCAGTTATAACTACTCTCACTGACGATTTTCCTGGATCATTAACTATATCTCTAAATGCTATTGTTAACTCCTTTAGCTTATCTTCCCTATGAGGCAATCTTTCTGGAATATAATCTGGATTTAATTTAGATCCATCTTTCAACACACTGGGCGAGTTTAAACTGCTATTTATTATATCACTAGGTAAAGCCATAACTTTCACTCATACGATATTTTAGTGGTAATACTTTATATTTTATTAGAGAGAGTTGACCGAAACTTTTTCCTGACCCTTTCTCATTATTGACAAATAGACTTTATCGCCTATTAAATTTACAAAAAGAATATAGTCGGGATTCTTATAATCGACTTCTAGTTTGCCTTTCATTCTTAAGCCTATTCCGATTTCTATTGACCTGCAATCAGCTTGTTTATTACCTCTATTAATGCATTCTACATAAAATTTTTTGAATTTTCTAGAAGATAATAATTTTTCTGCATCTTCGAAAATATTGGATAAGTCGCTTATCTTATCTATAGTAAAAATCCTACCTATACAAGAAGGAGGTGCTGAAATTATTAAACCGTAAGCCTCTAGTGGAGAAAGTTTAGAATAAATGAGGAATACATTTTGCTTAATCTCATCTATTTGCGCATTCTCATCTTTTATTAAAAGCCTATCAAGTATCTCGGCTTTACATTTCTTATCTTTTCCAGGTAACGTGGTAATAATCAGCTTAGGTTCCATATTGTTATTAAGCATAAAAATCAAATATAGAATATATGTTTAAAGTATTGCTAAGGGCTTTAGATAAATTACAACTGACAGAGAAGAAAAAAGTCGCCGTATTTGACGATATTGGTCCTTTAGATTTGGGATTTACAGAAATTTCATTATCTAAAGGAAGTGAAGACGAAATCCCATTATGGCTTGCACAACATTTAGAAAAGCAAAATCTCGTAAAAATTAATTCAATAACTACTGAAGAGTTAGGTAAGTTACTTTTTCAGGAAAAACAAAATTCCACAACTCCTGCATCGCTAGTAAAAACGTATCCGGATATTTATTTTAGAATAAAAAAACTTGAGGAAGAACTTAAAGCAAAAGGACTTGATGGATTGGAAGAATTAAAGAAAGTAAAAAGTATGGTCAATGAAATCTCATTAATTAGATTAAGAAAAATTATACAATTAGCATCTTTGAACATAAATGACCAAACACTTATAAGTAAAATGACAAAAGAAGAATATTTGGCATACTTAAGTATGAGAAAGATTATAACTTCGTTTTACGGTGATGTGATTGGAAGCTCAGCAAATTGATTTACCAACAGAGTTTGAGAACTTTATTAAGAATTTCAAGGATTCTTCAGGTAATTATAAATATATGAATCAATTGAACGAAATGATAGCTTATAGAAAGAAAAGTCTTTTGCTAGATTTTAGCGATATATATTCCTATAATGATAAGATAGCTACTGAAATAATTGCAAATCCTTTATATACACTCAAAATTCTAGACGAAAAGTTGCTTAAAATAATATCAGAAATAGATCCCACATATCCAGATGAAGTTGAAAGAGTGCATGTAAGACTAATTAATCTTCCAAGAACTATAGAATTAAGAAAGATAAGAAGTAATTATATTAATAAGCTGATTACAGTAGAAGGAATACTCACCAAGCAAACTCCAGTTAAGGAAAGAGCATACAAGGTTGTGTTTAAGCACGTCCACCCAGATTGCAATCAAGAATTTGAATGGCCAGAAGGAGACGAAGAAATGGACGAAATAATAAAAACACCAACTGTGTGTCCACTATGTGGTAAGCCAGGACAATTTGAAATAGTTGCAGAAAAAACTAAATTAACAGACTGGCAAAAGGTTATCTTACAAGAGAGACCAGAAGAAGTGCCACCTGGTCAATTACCTAGACAACTGGAAGTAGTGCTGGAAGATGATTTAGTAGATTCTGCTAGGCCTGGAGATAGGGTAAAGATAACTGGCATTTTACTAATCAAGCAGGATTCTATAGTAAAAAGAGGCAGTAGAGCGGTATTTGATGTATATATGAAAGCTTTAAGCATAGAAGTTTCACAAAAAGTTCTAGACGAGGTGGAAATAACAGACGAGGATAAAAAGAAAATTGAAGACTTAGCAAAAGATCCATGGATAAAACAGAAAATTATATCTTCAATAGCACCATCAATATTTGATCATTGGGAAATAAAAGAAGCAATAGCGCTAGCTTTGTTTGGCGGAGTTCCTAGAGTAATGCCAGACGGTACGAGAATAAGAGGGGATATACACGTACTTATAATAGGAGATCCAGGAACTGCAAAGTCACAAATTTTGCAATTTGCAGCCAGAGTTGCACCTAGATCAGTTTATACTACAGGAAAAGGCGCAACTGCTGCCGGTTTGACTGCAGCTGTAGTAAGGGA
This sequence comes from Acidianus ambivalens, assembly GCF_009729015.1. Classification (NCBI taxonomy): domain Archaea; kingdom Thermoproteati; phylum Thermoproteota; class Thermoprotei; order Sulfolobales; family Sulfolobaceae; genus Acidianus; species Acidianus ambivalens. The sequence continues at coordinate 1,824,934 of NZ_CP045482.1, forward strand.
GAAAAACAGTGGTGATTATTATTTAGAAGCTGGAGCTTTAGTATTAGCAGACGGAGGAATTGCAGTAATTGATGAAATAGATAAAATGAGAGAAGAAGATAGAGTTGCCATACACGAAGCCATGGAACAACAAACTGTTTCAATAGCGAAAGCTGGCATTGTAGCAAAGCTTAATGCTAGAGCTACTATTATTGCGGCTGGTAACCCCAAGTTTGGAAGATACATTGCAGAAAGAGGAATTTCAGAAAATATTGATTTACCACCTACAATATTGTCAAGATTTGACTTAATTTTCATTCTAGTTGATAAGCCTGGTAATGAAGATCAGAGATTAGCAACTCATATTTTAGATATGCACGGTGGCAAGCCAGTAAAGGATATTATCCCTGTCGATTTACTCAAGAAGTATATAGCCTACGCCAGAAAGTACGTAAATCCAGAATTAACAGAAGAGGCTAAGCAGTTATTAGCAGATTTTTACGTTGAAATGAGAAAGAAGAGCAGTGAATCTCCAGATTCTCCAATACTTATAACGCCAAGACAGCTTGAGGCTTTGATTAGATTATCAGAAGCTTACGCCAGAATGGCACTAAGAAAAACTGTAACAAAGGAAGATGCTGAAAATGCTATAAATATAATGAGAATATTCCTAGAGAAAGTTGGGATCGACGTAGAGTCCGGGGCAATGGATATTGATACGATAATGACTGGCAAGCCTAAGAGTGCTAGAGAAAAGATGGTCAAAATTATGGAAATAATAGATACATTATCTGGATCTGAAGGTTGCGCAAAATTAAGAGAAATTGTCAAGGAAGCAGAAAGGGAAGGAATAGAAAGGCAAAGTACTGAAAAACTAATTTCTGATATGAAAAAGAGCGGATTAATTTATGAGGCGAAACCAGAGTGTTACAAGAAAGTTTAACTCCTCTTATATATAGTTTCTGGATACCACATTATCCATGCAGGAACTTGTTTTATTAAATCGTATGCTTCTTCCCATCCATTTAAGCCCAATTCCTTCGCTAATTCTTCTAAAGTCATCTGAGTCCTTACATATTTGTTCAAAATTTTTACTGTGTCATCGTTTATTTCTACTTCCCTACCAGTTGAAAGTTTGATTTTTATTGGTTCCATAGGCTTAACTTTTACGTTTAATATAAATGTTTTTTCATGGAGTCTCAAATGTTATGCATGATATTAGTAACGTCATTTACACCATAGAGATCCCATATTAGAATTGTTAATATTATAAGGGCAAATAAAACGCTAACTACTCCGAATTCAAATTGCTTTCTCTCAATTAGATATACCCCGATAAGCACCAGAGCAATTAATATTATCCCTGCATCAAGGTAAGTAACTCCTGCTGGAGCTCCTCCATTAGAATACGTTATTGGTGATATATAATAAGGTATTGCCAATACTCCCATTATGCCCATCATTATTAATACTATAAGTATTATTATAACATAACTGCTTAGAATTTCTGAGTAAAGCTTGTTAGTATTTCCCATACATAAACCTACCACGGAACACTTTTTATTTTTAATCGATATGCTACATTATTAGTAAGTATATGCATTATAAATGCTATTAGAATAATAAAAAGAAATTGATATAATTCGATATTAACGTGTAAAAGAACTAGCGCCAGAGAAGAGCCTAATACAAAGTCTAACTGATCTAAACCTAATGCCCTTCCACCTCTAGGAATATTTAGCCTCCTCTTTATAAATGCTCCAGTCATATCACCAAGCATTGCCGCCAATGATTCCACGAAGGAAATAAAAATCCAAGATACTCCCCAAAATCTAGCAATTATAACGCCTATGATAATACCAAAAGTTAAGGCAACAAGCAAGCCTTCAAAGGTCTTACCGTCTCCAAATATTCTTCTACCATCAAAGAAATTTTTATTAAAATCAATAGGATGGCCTCTCTTAACAAAAGGTGCAGAACCATTAGCGGTAAATGCAGGAAAATATATTACTAAAGCAATTAATAATTCCTCAAGCAACCTATAACGCCCCTTTCTGTTATTTTGAATTTACACTCTCTTAAATTACCTATTAAATAATTCTTGGTAACCCTTATTACGTCATCAGAAAAATATCTCATAAATTTCTCGCCACTAACTTTATTATTCATGGACATCTGCCACGTTATTATAACTTTTTTATACTTAGAAAACTCCTTAAGAAAAATTAAAGGATGAATTAAATCTACCGCCCTTCTACTTAATCTGTAGAAAGTATTAATGGAGTCTACTATAAGAAGCTCTGGTTGGAGTTGAATGCCTCGAATAATATTTTCTACTAGCTCGTCTGCACTATTTGCCTCCACAAAGAAAGTATTTTTATTAATAAGTGCCATGCTCTCTACTCTTGCTTCATACGATTTTCCTTGAGTGGAAATATATATTGAAGGCGTTATATCTTCAAGCACTTGAAGGGCTACAGCAGTCTTTCCACTACCCGCTACTCCATATAGCGAGACTAAGTTGCCATTCTTGAAAATAAATTCACTTAACTTACAATGCTTATATTCCACTAAGTATAATTTTTATTTGTGGGTATTAAAAAGGTAGCAATTAAGGTCAATAACCCAAGAATTTTTAGACAGCTCGTTCAAGAGCTAAGGAAGAGCGATCTAATTCCCACAGTAGATTCAGGAGACTTAACAATTTCAGATTTTGATAAGAATGCTGACGTTTTCATACAAGGAGAAGATGAAATAAAGAAAGCAATAACGTATTTACAATGCTTAAAACTAGGAAAAAGAAAATTTGATGAATTACTTATAGGAATAGATACAAATTCTCCTAAATTAACTGTAGTTATTCTAGGAGACGGAATAATAATAGATACATTAGAAGCTTGGATAGATGAAATTGAGGATATTATAGAAGAAGTAATATCAAAATATCCTTATAAGAGAATATACATAGGAGTAGGAACTGGGAACAAATACGGAGAACTTGTTTATAAATTACTAAGTATAAGGTTCCCATTTGTTAAAAAGGTTAATGAGAGCAGAACCAGCCTAAGAAATCCATATGTTAATATTAAGGATAAAGATGTTAGAGCAGCCTATATGATAGCCTTAAGGTCTACTAAATGTTAGTTAAAAAGGGAATAGATTATATAACTAAAGGACCTTGTAAGTTAACCGTGATAAAAGGAAGAATATTGATAAAAGGAATTGAAATTAATGAGAAAGAATATAAACAAATTAACGAAGAAAGCTTCAGTATTGTTCCAGAAGAAGAGTCAGAAATAGACACAGATTGCCAAATATTAGCGGAAATCCCTCATCTGGGCTGGGAAGAGTTAGCTTCTCAGATGTCCGGAGGAAAAGTTCTACTTTTAGGAAATACTGACTCTGGAAAAAGTTACTTTTCTGACATAATTCATAACATGAATAAAGATTCAGTAATTATAGATGCAGATGTCGGGCAGTCCAGATACTTGCCTACTTTTATATCATCAACAAGTGGAATTCTGGAGTTTTTTGGAGATATTTCTCCTTCTAGAAATTACAGACTTCACATAGAACTCTTAGGAAAAATTCTAGATAAAGAAAAACATTCTCTCACTATAATTGATACAGACGGATGGATAAGAGGATATAAGGCCTTTTTACATAAGCTCTACATGATCTATGAATTAGATCCAGATTTCATAGTTTCTTTTGACGACAAGATTGTTGGCTATTTTCCATCTAATATCAGAAAAAAGGTGATCATAGTGAAGAAAATTCCACCATTTTTAGAAAGAAGTAGAGCAAAAAGAATATCATATAGAATTTCAAAATATAAAAAATATTTCGAGAAAGCTTCTATAATAACCATTGAATATGAACAAGTATTAGGTAAGAAGTTAGCAGAAGGTCTGTTCGTAGGATTTGATGAGCCTTTACAGTTATTCTATGAGGAGCCTTGTAGCGGATATTTTATTGAGGAACTTCTAGGAGGGTTAGTGGGAATAGTAAATGAAGGAAAAATTGCTGGTGCAGGAATAATAAAAGAGATAAATCAAGATGGGGTTAAAATTCTTACACCAGTAAATAAAGTTCAAGGTGTAATTTTAGGTAATATAAGTTTAAATGAGGAATTTAAGGAGAGAAGAATAAGGTTTAGCAAATGTTAATTGCAATAGAAGGCATAGACGGTTCCGGAAAAACTACTTTGGCAAAAGAACTTAAGAAATGGTTAGAGAATGAGAAGAAAAAGAAAGTATTACTTACTGCTGAGCCCTTTACCGAAGAGATCTCAAAGTTAATTCAAGAAGAAGGATGGAAAGATCCAGTAACGCTTACTCTCTTATTTTCTGCAGACAGAGGAGTTCATGTAAATTGGATTATGAAACAAAATCAATACGACATTATCGTAACCGATAGATATTATTATTCTACCATTGCTTATCAAGCAGCAATGGGAATAGATAAAAACTGGATAATCGAAGTAAACAAGTTCTTTCCAAAGCCTGAACTTACGCTTTTGTTAGATATCCCGGCTGAAATAGCTATAACAAGAATTAAAAAAGATGACAAATTTAACTTTAAGGAGAAACTTTCTCTACTTCAAAAGGTTAGGGAAAATTACTTAGAAATTGCCAAAAATGAGAATTCCATAAAAATTATCAATTCTACTAAAACTTTTGAAGAAGTATTAAGCGAAGCTAAGAATTATGTTGAGGAACTAATTTCCTAATCCTTTCTATTGCATCTAAATATCTAATTATTTGAACCAACGTCTCACTATCGTAAGGGTCTTCCTTTATCTTTTTTGCGGTAGAATATAATCCTTCGACAAGAAAGTCCTCAACAGAAGTTAACATTATATCTTTCTTGACTTGTTTTTCTTCCTCGTCGCTCTTCACGATATAAACCTTACCATGAACTGGACATACCACATCTCCGTTCTTTAACCTAAATAAAGGAGACCCACAAACTGGACATGCTTCGCTTAGCATTGTAGCTCCTTGTCTCAATAGTTCCGCTGCTTTCTTAATGGAGTCGTCAGTCATTTTATACCCGAAATAATTCTTAATCTATTAGAGTAAAAAGTATATCTGGTGAGAAACCATGGCAACTCTTTATGACAATGAAGCTAAAATTAAACAAGCCGTAATCATTTTACAAAAAATAGTTAACGACACTAGCGTTCCAAGAAACATTAGAAGAGCCGCAACAGATGCTATAAGAAATTTGCAAGACCCTAATTTGAGTGCAGGAATTAGGGCTGCCAATGCAATTGGAATCCTTGAAGATATAAGTCAAGACCCAAACATGCCTACTCATACTAGAATATCTATCTGGAACGTAGTCTCAATTTTGGAAACTGTAAAGGACTAAAATTTTTTAAGCCTAATATTCGAATATTTAAGGTGCGGGGATGCCCGAGCTAGGACGAAGGGGGTAGGCTTAGGCCCTACTGGCGAAGGCCTTCGCGGGTTCAAATCCCGCTCCCCGCACCCTGGAAGTTCGTGTTAACTTCCTCCGGTTCTTCATACCACTTAACTCTTTCGCCAATTTTAGCCCTCATCTTCCACTTTAATGATTTAGGATGAGATTCTATCATTTCTCTTAATTTATCTAATTTAGGCAAGATGTTAGATGCATATGCATTTCCTTTCAAATATTCTTTCATTCTATCGTGATTTATTGTAAAAGTCTTATAAAAGCCCCAATCTTCAGATAAAAGTTTTGCAATATAATTACCATCTAATGTCTTATCTTCGTCCTTGTCACCTATCTCGAAGTCGTATAATAATGCGGCAATATCTTTCTTATCGTTCTCTGTAAGGTTAATTATTTGCATCTTAGTTAAAAGTAAATCTGAAGGAGGTATAGACGGATAATAGATTTTTAATCTATCTTTCAAAATTAATTTATGACACATTACAAATTCGTCCAAGAAAACATCAATTGTAGAATTTAATACTGGATCGTAAAACATTAATCTATTATATCCATGAAGAGCGTTAAACCTCTTATTAGGCTCCATATTTAAGCCTTCTAGTAATGAAGTAATTTCCTTCCTTTGAGATGAAAGGCCAAAGTAATCCGCATCCTTATATGTTCTAGAAAATAATTCACTTCCTTTTGGTGCTATTACTGCTACAGCAGCTCCTCCTATTAACCTTAACACTATTCCTTTTTCCTTAGCTTTTTCAACAACTTCTAAGGCTCTATTTATTAGAACGCTCTTTTCAACTGGAATTACATTACACCGGAATGAATTATGGTATTATGATAAAAATAATTTTACCTATAATTCAATTAAACATTAATCAAGAATAACGTGGATTTATTTAACATTTTTTAATTTTACCTATAAGAAAAGGCTAAAAATAACGAATAGGATTAGATACAGTGTGCAATGTATTAGTTACTAAAAAATTGCCTGGAAATTGGATAGATTATTTAAAAAGAGAATGTAATGTGACGCTATGGGAAGACATTTATCCGCCTCCAAAAGAGTGGATTTTAAATAACATAGAGGACAAGGATGGAATACTTATCACATTAACAGAGAAAATTGATAAAGAGATAATAGATCGTGCTAAAAATCTTAAAGTTATAAGCACGTATAGTGTCGGCTATGATCACATTGATATAAAATATGCAAAATCTAGGGGAATCATAGTAACTTATACTCCAGAAGTGCTTACAGATGCTACTGCAGACCTAGTTTTTGGATTAATACTTGCAGTAGCAAGAAGAATTTGTGAAGGTGACTCATTAATTAGGAAAGGAGAATGGAAAACTCCTTGGTACCCAACATTTATGCTTGGAACAGAGGTTCACGGTAAAACCTTAGGTATAATAGGTATGGGAAGAATAGGCAAAGCACTAGTTAAAAGGGCAAAAGGTTTTGATATGAGGATTATTTATAACAGTAGAAGAAAACACGAAGAAGTTGATGCAGAATATGTAGACTTAGACTACTTATTGGAAAATTCTGATTATGTGGTTATTACTGTGGACCTAAACGAGAGCACTTACCATTTAATAAACGAAGATAGGCTAAAGAAAATGAAAAGAAGCGCATTCTTAATAAATGCCTCTAGAGGCCAAGTAGTAGACGAAAAAGCGTTAATTAAGGCATTACAAGAAGGATGGATAAAAGGAGCTGGTCTAGACGTATTTGAAATTGAGCCACTGCCTAAAGATAGCCCTTTACTTAAATTAAATAATGTAGTTTTAACGCCGCATTTAGGTAGTGCTACTGTCGAAACTAGAGAGAAAATGGCAGAAATTGCTGTAAAAAACTTATTATTGGTACTAAAGGGTGAGAAACCAATATATGAAGTTCAATAATCTATTACAAAATTTTTACGATGCAAAGAATGGATATTATAGGCATTTAGCTATAATTTTAGGTAAAAATTATCTAGATAATACTATAGAGTTAATCAAAACTTACCTGCAAGTTAATAATAACCCTAAAATAGCATATGCTTTTCACCCTTGGGTTAATGGAAGCAAAGATAGATTATCTACTCTTAAAGAGACAATAATGACTAACGAGATCGTTGACATAGATTATTCGTCTTCAGAAAAGTACCTAGGTGAAAGCTTTGATTTAACAATTCTAGACGCAGTTGACGATTTTAGACCAAATTATATCTCAAGGCTAGTAGATTTAACTAGAGGTGGAGGTTTAGTAATAATTTACTCTGACGATATTTCAGATATTAATAAATTATATAAATTTTCGCTGACTAGAAATGGAGTTGTAAAGAATTTATTTGAAAATAGATTCATAAAAATGGCTATAAACTCTAGGGGAATAATTTTTGTCAAGGATAATGAGATTAAGTTTAAGCCTTTCTCCTCATTAGAGGTCTCAAAGCCTCATAAGAAAAGTTATGATAAAACAATCCCTAAAAGTTTGTACGACCTATGTCTAACTGACGATCAAGTCAAACTAATAAGGGAATTTGATTTTGTTTTAGAAAAAGGTAAAAGAATTCTTATAGTTACAGCTCCTAGAGGTAGGGGAAAGAGCGCAGGAGTAGGACTTGCACTATCCTTTTATGTAAAAAGGACATTATCTAAGCCTACTAACGTTATAATCACATCCCCTTCTTATTATTCATCACAAGCAATAATACAATTTCTTGAAGAAGGATTAAGAGCTTTAAAAATTAGGTATAAGAAAAAAATATCCAAAGAAGGAAAAATCATGAAAATATCAGCAGGAGAAGCTAATATAAAATGGACTTCTCCAGATTTGGCCAAAGATGAAAATGGAGATTTGATAATAGTTGACGAAGCAGCCGCTTTAGGAATAGAAAACTTAGAATATATAAGAAATTCATGGGATAAGATAGTCTTTATCAGTACTATTCAAGGCTATGAGGGATCTGGAAAGGCATTCATGAAATACATAAATTCTCTAGATAACTCTCAGATAGTAAAGTTAGATTATCCAATTAGGTATGCAAAAGGAGATCCTGTAGAGAAATTCATCTATAATGTAATGCTTTTAGACGCAGAACCCGAAGTTTATAGAAACAATACTCAATTCATGGAAATTACTCAGGAAGATTTATTCTCTAATGAAGAATTATTAAGGCAAATTTATGGAATACTAGTTTCGGCACATTATAGAAATTCTCCAGACGATTTAATGTTCCTTGGAGACATGGCTTTTCAGAGGATTTTCACCATAGGCTATAATGCTGTTGCAGAAATCGTAGAAGAAGGAGAATTAGATGAAACTACAGAAGATCATATACTTAACGGGGAGGAAAATGAAGGAAATTTAATACCTCACAGAATTATAAAGTACATGAGAATAAGAAATTTTGGAAAATTAAAAGGATGGAGAATAATGAGGATAGCAGTAACTCCAGAATTGCAAAATCAAGGCCTTGGAACCAAACTTTTATCTAATGTAGAAAAAATTGCGCTAAAAAATAATATTGATTGGATAGGTTCTTCATTCGTTGCTGATTATAAAGTTCTAAATTTTTGGATAAAAAATGGATTTAAACCTGTTTATCTTGCATCCAGAAAAAATGAAGGATTAGGAGGATATTCAGTGATTGTAATGAAAGCTTTAACCGAGAGGGCAGAAAAGTTTCTAGTCGAGTTAGGAAAATTATTGAAAGATAAGATTCTTAGAACCTCTCATCAAGTTTACTTTAACGTTAATCCAAGAATTTTAGCAAAAATACTGACTAATATAGAGTTTAAAAAAGAAATCGAAATTAATAGCACTTATGTAAGTAAAATTTATGCTTACTTAAATGGAAAAATACCTTATAATTCGGCCTCAGAAGCTATACATGCTATTGCTGAAAAATATTTTTACGACTTAAGTTTTAAATTAGACGAGGAAGAAGTTTCGGCAATAATAGCAAGAACTTTTCAAGGAAAAAGCTGGTCCCATTCCGCAAAGATGTTAGGAGTAAATAATCAAGAAGCTGAAAATCTGCTCAGGAGAGGAATTGAAAAGATAGTTAAAAAATATTATGGACAAGAAGAGAAGGATTACATAGAGCTTTAACTTTAACGCAGTTTAAACTTCATTTGTATAGAATATAATCAAAATATAACTTGCTTAAATTTAAGGAAACATTTTTAAACTATATAGTTTCTATAGTTTACTGCAATGAGCTCACAAAGGGATTTCTTATATATGGCTATAACTTTGGCTTTAATTACAATTACCTCAAGAGCTACAAATAACATGGTGACTACAACATTAGCACCCCTAGGAAAATATGTATTTGGATTCACTAATGTAATGGCGGGATTGCTCGAAGCGTTAATATATATGAGCACATTCATATCGACGTCTTACCTAAATCCCAGAATGAATGCTAGAGTAAGGAGAAATGCATTCATAGCGTCAAACTTGGCTATTGCCATAATTCTAGTTTTATATTATTTCTCTAATGCAGAATTAATATGGCTAATAACTCCTCTAGCAGGAATCTCTTTTGGATTAATATTACCTAATTTAATAACATCTGCCTCACTAGTTGAAGATAAAAAGACTGCAGAGAGGCTTTTAGGGTTATATTCAACAAGCTTAAGCATAAGCTTGATTATAGGGCCTTCATTAGAGACTTACATTCTTCATTTAACTGGGAGCTATAAAATGGTATTTCTAGCTTTTACGCCTTTAGCGCTAATAGGTGCAGGAATAGCATGGACCATAAAATTCCCTAATGTTAAGAGAGAAAAATATGGGCTATCAGCACTAAAGAATAAAGGATTCATAACCTCTGTACTTTCTATTACAACTTATAATGTTCCCTTTGCAGCATTTACAGCGTTCTTAACAATTTACGCAATAGAAAAATTTCACGTAAGTTCTGCAATAGGTTACTCTTCATATATTCCATTCTTTGCCTTATCATTCTTAACCAGAAGCTTTATGACTATTAGACCTTTTAATTCGCTTAAATATCCTCTACTGATTTCTATAATAATTACTGCATTTGGGCTAGGGTTCATGGTATTTGCACCTAGCTTCATGTCATTCTTAATAATGATGGCTTTACTTGGTATTCCTCACGGCTCAATATTTCCAATGTCAACAGTAATGATAGCTAGAGCTACAACGCAAGAAGAAAGAAATGCTATTAACTCATATTTCTTAGCATATAATAACATTTTATTTACGAGCATACCTGCAATAATAGGATTCTTATCGGAGTTCATAGGATTAGGATATTCAATGCTCTTATTAGAAATTCCAGTAATAGTTTCGGCTGTCATCTTCTTCGTTAAGTATTGGTCAGACCCTATTATTAATAGAAGATAAAAGAGATACAAATTCTTTAATTTCATCTAAAGCTTTTTGCGAATCATTTTCGCTTTTTCCCATTATAGCTATACTTTCATTTGATATGCAGTAAACTAATTTTGTACTACCATAATTTCCACAAATTTTAGTATAACCCCTTTTTAAGTTGCTTAAATTAACTTCTGCTAACTTACTATCAATAAAGATTTTCACGTTATCGCAACAATTAAAAACCTCGTGAGAAGTAGAAAGAGATAAAAGAAGAAACAGTCTGGCTAGCTTTCTCCTCTCATCGCTAAAAATTAAAGGAATAGATAAGTCCTTAAACTTCAAATAATTCTCCTCAACTAAAAACGGGAGTTCTACGCAGTCTTCTAATTTTCTCTCGTTGTTAAAGATTATTTTCCCATCCTTAATAAATACTGATTTCCCCATAAAATACAAGAATTTGTATCCTTCTTCCCAACAAATTTTCAATTTCCTTTCAGAAGACGTATTCTCTTCCCATCAAATACGAATATAAGCTCACCTTTAGATTTTACTTTCCTATCGCTTACTAAGATAACAATACTTCTCCCTAGTTCTCTCTTTAGCTTTAACAAGCTCCCTAACTTCAGAGAATCACTCTTGTCGGAAATAGATTTTAAGTCCCTTACTAATTCTACAGTTGAGTAAGAATCTGAAATCTTAAACACTTCATTGTTATCAAATTCTAGAATTTTACCGTCGTCGACTATGAATGTTATATCAACGTCCTTAAATTTCCTCAATAGATTATTTATAAATTTAAATAATACAAGATAATCAATATTCGAATTGAGATCGATTGCTACTAACGGCCTCATATCTAACATTACAGATTAATGGTATATATATTTTGCCATTATCAATCTTTTCAATTGTATACAATTTTATTCTGTAATACAAAGAAATTTTCCTTCATTCAACTTTATATAATACGTTATCTACATAAGAAATGAGGAAATATGTTTAAACATGTGTTAGTAGCCTATGATGGTTCGTCACATGCAAAAAGAGCATTAGAAATTGCAATAGATTTAGCAAAGAAATATGAGGCAAAATTAGACATTGTTGAGGTAGTAGACTCAACTGTATTTGCAGGAGCAGGAATAGCTCCAGTACCTGCGGACGTTATAGAATCAGTTTATAATAGAGCAAAGGCAGATATCGAAGAGGCTAAAAAGAAGTCTAAGGAAGGAGGAGTTGAGGCAGAAGGCGTTATACTAGAAGGCGATCCAGCAAGCGCAATCCTAGAATACGCAAATAAGAACAACGTAGATTTAATAGTTACAGGGAGTAGAGGACTTTCAACTCTAAAGAGAGTATTCCTAGGCAGCGTCTCAACTAGGCTTGTTCAGGAAGCTAAGATACCAGTAATGGTAGTAAAGTAAATTTTTTTAATTTTTATGTTATAGAACTTTTAGATAAAAATGAATATTACGATAATAGGTTCTGGACCTGCGGGCGTTTATTCAGCAATCGTCTCAGCTAAATTAGGGAACAAAGTTAAGCTAGTCGAAAAGAATGATAAGCTAGGAGGTACTTGCGTACTTTACGGTTGCATCCCATCTAAAGCAATGTTACACCCTCTTTTCTTGAAATATCTTGCAGAAGAGACCGGAAGAGAGCTTAATTTCTCGTTCAGTGAAATACAGAAAATTGCAAAAAATGTAGTAAATAGACTTTCTAAAGGAGTAGAGTACATGCTAGAATCCTACGGAATAGAAGTAATTCACGGAAAAGCTCAATTAAAAGGAGGTAACATACAAGTAGGAGGTCAAACAATTCCCTCGGATAAAATAATAGTAGCTACGGGAACAGAAAAACCTCAAATAGAAGGAACTATTGCTTCTGATGATTTACCTTACCTAGATAAAGAGTTTTCTAAAGTTCTAGTCATAGGCGGAGGAGCTGGGGGAGTAGAATACGCTTGGCTACTTAAGATGTCGGGGAAAGACGTAAGTATAGTAGAAAAATCTGATAGCTTGCTACCATATCTTGACGAGGATTTAAAGAAAGCCGTTACAGCTTATTTTAAGAAAATAGGAATCAAACTCTATCTATCTTCTGAGATCACTTTAGGCGATAAACCACGTATTGGAAATGAAGAATTACCACAACCTGACATTATACTTTATACATTTGGAAGAAAGCCTGCACTAGATGGATTCGAAGAATTACCACATGAAAAGTGGATTAAAGTAGATAAAAGAATGTACACTGGAGTAAATAATATCTACGCAGCAGGCGATATAACTGGTACTTTTACTGCTCATGAAGCAATTCACGAAGGATTTATAGCAGGATTAAATGCTTCTGGCGTAGAAAAATACTATAATCCAGAAGCAGTACCAAAGGTCATTTACACTGAACCTCAAATAGCATACGTAGGAAATACAAAAGGTAAATGTGTTAAAATTAATATGGCAGAAATACCTAGGGCGATAGCTGAAGGGTTAACTGAAGGATTTTTGAAAGTGTGCACAGAAGGTAAAAAAATAACTGGTGCAGTAGCTTTTTCTCATGACGCTGAAAATATTATTACATTAATTTCAATGTTCATAAATTACGGGATTGAGATAGATAAAGCAATTGACTTTATAGAACCGCACCCATCATATTTAGAGGCTGTATTTGAGGCTTTACTTAGACTCAACTCGTAATACATCCTCAACTTCGAAGATCCCACAGTCAGTAACTAGCCTTCCAAACTTATCTACAAATAAGGCAGTACATTCAACTTTTGTTTCGTCTCTTCTAGTTATAACTACTTTTTTATCCTTTATAGACAAATAATTATTAATTTTGCCTACAATTTCTTCAAAATCTTCCTTAAGAGAGAGATAATAGTCTATCTTTGATATTACATCGTTAAGCAGTTCGTCATTATTAACTTCCTTTCCAGTCTCCAATAAAATTGAAGTGGCTTTAATGTCAGGAGGAAATTCCTTAACGTTAGTATTTATACCTACACCTATAAATAGATCCGTAACATCACCAACATATATTGCCTCAATTAAAATTCCAGAAACTTTCTTATCATTAACAACTACATCGTTAGGCCAACGTATTTTTGCATCAAAAAATGAGGAAAGAGCTTCCCTCACTGCTAAAGACACTTTAAGTGTAGCTACTGGAATTTCTTCCGCATTAAAATTCTTCTTTACATAAGTAAACCATAATCCTCCTTTAGGAGAATACCAAGCTCTTTTATACCTACCTCTAGCTTTAGTTTGCTCTTCAGCAGTTACTAAAAAATCTTCATAAAGCATTGAAGAAATAGCTTCTGCAAAATCTTGTGTTGATGTTACTTTACTTAACTTAAATTTCAACATATTTTTTCACGTCATCTAAAGTCTTGATTATTGAGAAACCAGAGGCCTTTCTAGCTCTATTCATTATTGCGAAACCTATTCCTTTCTCTGGTACTCCTTCCATAACACCCATATCAACGTCTAATCTATCTAGCTTTCTAAACGAGTCAAACAGATTCTTTGCAATCTCGTAAAGGTTTTCCCTACTACCTAGAATTATTCTTGGCTCGTCAAAATCCTTAAAGTCCTCAGTAGTACAAAGTACAGCAACCTTATACTTACTTCTAAGCAATCTTACAACGTCCTTAAATATTGAGTAATTCTCTACTAGAAGAAGCTTTTTACTAGGCGCATAATGCCTATATTTCATTCCAGGAGCTAACGCTACTGTGAATTCCCCACCTTTTATTAGCTGTTCCGGAATGACTATTTCTGGCAAAAATTGATGCAACTCTTCTAGCGTAAATGGACCTGGCCTTAAAAGTACTGGTGGATTGACGGTCATATTTATGATAGTAGATTCTACGCCGAAGAAGGTGTCTCCACCATCAATTATAACGTCAACCTTTCCGTTTAAATCTGCTATTACATGCTCGGCTTTAGTAGGACTTGGTTTAGTAGCTAGATTAGCACTTGGGGCAGCTATTGGTACACCACTTTCTCTTATTAGTTGTAACGCTATTGGGTGAGCGGGCATTCTTACTGCAACAGTATCAAGTCCTCCAGTTGTTTCCTTAGGAACCTTGTCAGTTTTCTTTAATACAAACGTTAAAGGACCGGGCCAAACTTTTTGTGCCATATCTAAGACAATATCTGGAATGTCTTTTGCCACATCAAATAATTGGTTAAGATCTGCTATGTGAACAATTAACGGATTATCCATAGGCCTATTTTTAGCCTTAAAAACTTTTATCGCGGCCTCAGGATTATATGCGTCACCGCCTAAACCGTAAACCGTTTCAGTTGGAAAAGCTACTATTCCGCCTAGCTTTATGTATTTTGCAGCTTCCCTTATTTTATCTATCTCTGGATTTAGTGGATCTACTTTAAGTATTAGAGTCATCTCAAAAGACTCTTCTAGTTTAAAGAATTTTATAGTTATTCAAACTTTTAACCTTTCTAAACGATCTTAATACAATGATTTGATGATTAATGAGGTGATCGCTGACGTATGATGAAATCATTATAACAAATTTATATAAACTGGAAAATGTAATGTCCAAATATGACAGATCAAATTCTCCTTACAGGAAATTTAAAAGAAGCTGCTAGAAAAGCTGCGCAATGGTTAGCTAATAGAAAGCCTATAAGAGATTTAAGAGATTGGGGTACAGCGTTCTCTTTATGGCCCCCTCACTTTACCACTAGTTGTTGTGGGGCCGAATTTGGAGCATTTGCTGCTGCAAGGTTTGATGCAGAGAGGTTCGGTATGCTTCCCTTCTCTTCTTCAAGACAATCTAATATTCTAGTCATAGAAGGTACAATGACTAGGAAAATGGCAAGGGCTGCAAGAATAGTTTATGAACAAATGCCAGAGCCAAAATACGTAATGGCCATAGGTGCATGTAGTCTAGAAGGAGGTATTTTCTGGAATTCTTATAATACAGTCTTACCTTCAGAAGTAGGAATACCAGTAGATATTTATGTGCCAGGCTGTCCAATTAGACCAGAGGCAATAGCTAGAGGACTTCTAATGTTACAGAAAAAAATAAGACATCAATCAACTATTAAGATGTAAACGTTATTTACATTAGTATATGTAAGGCCTGTTTTGATTACTGCGGAATACTTCTCTAAGAGTTCATAACTTGAATGATTTTTTAGACTTTCCTCAATTTCCTCATAACTTATGTTCATATCTCCTCTAATTACGCAGCCAGCATACTCACTATTTCCATCTATTCCGTCTGTGGCAATTGCATAAAATTCATAATTTCCTCTAGCTTCTTCTAGAAGCGAAAGGGCTACTTCGCCATTTCTTCCTCCTTTTCCGAATTTCCCAGTTATTGTGACGTCCGGTTCTCCACCTATTATTATACTACCTTTTTTAAATGGTATGGAATATTGTGAAATTGATTTATATATTGATGCAATAAATTTACCTAGATCTTTTGCCTCTCCAACTACTTGGGAAGTAAGAATAAGCGGATTATAAAGATGAGAAGAAATCTTCTTTAATACGTCCATGTTATCCAGAATAATATAATTATCAGCATTAACTTCTTTGGGCGTTTCTATTAAGTACCTAGAGTACTCTGGAAGACCTATATCTTCAAGAATTTCCTTGGCATCATTAACTGTGCTTTTATCTGCTACAGTATACCCGCTACCTATACTTCCTAAATCATTACCCGGAACGTCACTTACAATAAGAGTCAAAACTTTGGCTTTAGAAAGTCTTGCTAAAGAACCTCCTTTAAGCCTCGATAAGTGCTTTCTCACTATATTAATTTTTGTTATCTCCAAACCAGATTTTATCAACCTATCGTTAATTTTTCTATATTCTTCTAGAGGAATGACTGGATCTTCTAGTAGAGCTGACGCTCCTCCAGAAAGTAAGAAAATTAAAAGATCATAATCTTCTGTTGTAAGCATTTCCTTTACTCTTTCCCCTGCTTTTAGGCTGAACTCGTCAACCTGAGGATGACCTGCTTCTATGACGTTCTTTAAAGGCAAATTAGACCCATGAGGGGTTATAACCACATAGTCTACGGGCTCTATTCTATCTAAAAAGAATTTAGCCATTTTATAAGAAGCTTTTCCAACTGCTATCATAAGAGGCTTAGAAAATTTGTATTCCTTACCTTGTACTATTATCTTACCATTTTCGACTTTTACTTTTTCCATAAGTGCATTATATGGGTCTGCATATTCTAGGATCTTATCTATAATAGAGAAATTCATGATATTTTATATTTGAAAATCGAATAATAAAAACTACTACTTATTGCTAACTTTTCTTCTTATTAGTTTTCTGACTGGATTTATTACTGTTCGCGGACTCCAATGATCTCTTATATTCCTTATAAAGATCCGAAGCAATTCTACGCCCTTCCTTAGATAGATCAAAGTATATTCCCTTAGGTTTATGACCTAATTCTTTCGCCTTAACTTTTAACCAAGGTTTTACTGAAGAAGTTACTGATTTCTTTAATGCTCCTTGAAATCTCACTAAATAACCCATTTCTTCAAGTTTTCTACAAGCTGCATCAATCTCGTCTTCGTTATATTTAGGAGCCCATCCACTTTCTCCTAATAACCTTCTAGCCATATACCATGGGTTATCTGGACCATATTTATATATATGGATAAGAATTTTTTTCATTAAATCATTAAGCTCAGACATTTACAACTACCTGGTCAGCTAATGTTTTTGTTATTTCATTTATTTTACCATTAATTTGAACAATAAACTTATCTTCATCCTTTTTTAAAAGTTTTATCGTCTCCCCAGGTTTTATTCCTAACATCTCCATATTTCTTAATATCCATTCTTCTTCTTTAACTATCATGACCACCTTATATTCTCCCTCGTTTACTTCCGATAATAATTTACCAGTAGGTATCTTCATCCTGCCAGGTATAGGATGCCCGTGAGGACAGGTAGAGGGAAAGCCTAATATTGCATCAATCTTATCTAAAACATCGTCAGGCCAAATGTGCTCCAACCTATGAGCTATTTCGTGAGCCCTAATCCAATCGACTCCAATAACATCAGTAAGTAGCCTTTCGGAAAGTCTATGAGATCTTATTAACCTTTCTGCAATTTTTCTCCCATCCTCAGTAAGTTTCAATTTCCTATTGGATCTAGTGATTAGTCCTAGTGATTCTAATCTATCCAAAGCCTTACTTATTGTACCAGGAGAAACTTGAAAAGCAAGAATTAAGTCAGTAACTTTAGCCTGACCTTTTACTTCCTCAAGCTCGTAAATTTCTTTAATATAATTCTCAAGTGCTTCCGATAATTCCATACTTTATGTTTTGATTTTAGCTTTTATAGTTTCTACCAGCCTTGACGTGGTTTCCTCCTTTACAAATACTTCTACATTAGTTGAGAATTTGCCACTAATTCCTTGTTCTTTTAAATACTCCTTAAGATTTTCTAAAGCCTCGTCAACTGCTGACGAAATATGTGAATGTAACCTACTTACTCCTACATTATCTGGCAAATCTAGGTTATCTACTTTTACCACAGCGTAATATTTTTTGTTATCTTCCTCGACTTCCATCATGTTCTCAAGATACTCTTCAATTCGAGAGTAAAAAGATTAAGGTTCGAAAATAGAACTAAGAAAAAATATTAAACTTCCAAATTAAATGATTATAAGTATGTACAAGGTTATCTTTAAAGTCACTAAAGGCTTTGCCAACAATTCGTCACAATCTTTGAGAAAAATAGGGTTTATACCAATATACAGAAAAATTCAAGGCGATTATGATATGTATATGACGTTATTTAAAGGAAACAATTTTGCCGAAGTAAAGGAAGCTATCTCTGAGGCAGCATTCTATTTTGCAAAAGAGGGAAAATTCGGCAGGCAAGATTTTGCAACAATATATGAAGTAGATGACAAGTATTTAGGAAAAGGAATAGGAAGTTTACTAGGAGCAGGCTTAGGATATAAAATAGCAGGATTGCCTGGTTTAATATTAGGTTTATTAGGCGGTGTAATAATAGGTGAATTAGCAGATATAACTTTGGGAGAAAAATTTGTAGGTGTTATGGAATGGCCGAAACTAAGCTACTAAAATTATTAGGAAATAGAGTAACGAGTGGAATCTTAGGTTTATCTCTCCTCGTCTCTTCAATTTACCTAGTTGTTTCAATAAAAGTTAATTTTTATGATTTACTTTACGAAACTCTAGTATATTTTAACCCATATTTTCTCTATGTAATTGGTATTCCTTTAGGATTAGAAAGATTAATTTATGGAATAACTGGTAATAAAAAATTCTCAGACTTCTTCTTTGGAAGAACAGAATTTACAGCTATGTACTTATACTTCCTTTCTTTATTTGGAATAGTAATGGGAATATTTATTGTAATTTATTCAATAGCACTAACTGGGACATTAGTAAAGGCAATGGATATAATAGACGGTGTGAGTTTCATTCTATTTGGAATTTCATTGGTAGCGCTTTAAGCTTGTTTTTTGCACTTTAAAAGAAGCCAGGGCCCGTATTTTTTAATCTCAAGTAAAGTAAGTTTATTCTCCTCAATTGCAGATATATAGTAATCCCTATGCCTTAACTCTATCTTCCACCATTTAGATAATAATCTAGAAATAACATTACTTTTAACTAAGACCAAAATTTCACATTTACCATTAGGTTTTAAGACTCTGGAAATTTCCTTTATAGCTAGAGAAGGATTATTTAACATATGCAAAACTAGAAAGGATGATACAGAGTCCATAGAAGCTGATTCTATAGGTAGAGAAGTAGCATCAGCTCTTACTGCTATAACGTGAGAAAATTTCTTCTTTAGAATTGAAAGAAACTTTGTAGAAATATCTAGGCCTATACAGTACTCGCATTTAACATACTTGAATATTGTTCCTGGCCCAGTACCTATGTCAAGAAAGTTTTGAGAAGATAGAAAAGAACCCGCATCCTTAAATATTCTATCGTATGAATAAAACGAAGTTAAGAAAAATCCTAGAGGTGCCCAAATTTTATCATAAATCGGAGCAATTCTTTCTAGTAACGCGTCTCCTTTAACCTTGGAGTTGACTAAGAAATCATATATTCCATCATGATACATAAACTTATGTCCCTTTTCGCATTCCAAGTTTTCATTAACTGGAGTTCCGTCGTAAGGACAAATAAATCTCATAATTACTTTATCTGAAAAGTGGTAAATATATATCGTATAAAATCTCTTAAAGTAACTATTTTATTCTTGTTTATGCAAAGACTTCCTATATTATATTCTTTCATTACCTTTACGGCTTCATTCATTGGATAATTTTCATTAACACATATAAGATTCGGATTCATAACCTCCATTACTGGTACATCTACCGTGTATTTCTGTGCATAATAATAAAGTATATCTCTAGCCGACAGCATTCCTACGGGTTCTTTTTCAATTACTGGTAAATGTCTTATGCTGTTTTTAACCATAATTTCAATAGCTGAAATTACGTTAGTATAAGGAGCTATATATAATGCTTCCTTAGCTATATTATTTACATATGCTTTAGGAAAATCGTAAGAAAATACGACATCTTTCTCAGTTATTATTTTATCATCATAAATAACCGAGTCAACGTTATTCTCAACCATTGATTTAACTACATGTACAACGCTTGCAGAGGAAATTTTTATCGCCTTCTTTAATTCTACATCTCTTAATCTAGCTTCACTTTTAAATAGTAAGTTCCTTAATGCTTCGTCCACAGTAAAAATCCCATAAATTTTACTATTACAATAAACTACAATTCTCCTTATATTGTTTCTTGTCATAAAAAATATTGCTTCGTCTATTGTACTTTCGCAACTTATTGAAATTATTTTTGATCCACTAATCTGCAATTTTAATCTCCTTTATCCCATATTTTTTCATCATTGTATATAAGAAGGATGTAAGCAAAGACTTTTGAGCTTTTGTCCCATTAATCTCTACATTAGGATAACTTATGCATTCTTCCGCTTTTTTAGATATTTTTTCAGCAATTTCCTTAGCTTCCTCTGGAGATCTTATTTCGAATTTGTAGCCTAAGTTTAAATCCTTAAAACCCTCTATTATTATAACATCGGCAGGAAAAAGTGAGAGATAATCAAAGTCTTTACAATCAAAAAATAATGCACAGTCATTACTATGGAAGACTACTAAGTCTGCTCCCTCCTTTTTAAATTTGAAAGTATCTTTATTTTCGTCATCAATAATATGGTGAGAATGTTTTATTACTGCTATTATCAAGTCCTTCCTTTTACTTTTTAATTCCCTTATAACTTCAAGGATAGCTGTAGTCTTCCCAGAATCTTTCTTGCCAACTATCTGAAAAACGCATGTCATATTAACTTATACTCTTACTAAATATTGATGCTTATCCCTTTAGAAGAAGCTAGAAAAATTATCGAAGAAACTGAATTTCCCAGACCTTCTGTAAGAGAAGTTGATTTATTGGACTCTGTAGGTAAAATTGCCGCAGAGGACGTCATATCAATAGAAGATATTCCAGAGAGAGACTTATCTGCAATGGACGGATACGCAATAAGAAGTGAGGATTTTGGAAAGAAATTAAAGGTTGTAGGATCTCTTTTTCCGTCAAGTAAGGAAGTACCTAAAATTAATGAAGGAGAAGCCTTTTACGTAACTACTGGAGCACCAATACCTGAAGGAGCAGACGCTGTGTGCAGGATTGAGGCGACTAAGAGAGAAGGAGATTACGTAATTATAGGAGAAAAAGTTCACAAGGGAAAGGATATAAGACCGAAAGGAGAAGATATCAAAAAAGGAGAAAAAATACTTAATCAAGGAGAAAAAATAACACCTTATCATTTGGGAATTTTAGCATACGAGAAGATATACAAAATAAAAGTGCTTAACATAAGCTTTGCTGTCTTTGCAAACGGAGATGAACTTTCGCCATTTCATTCTAATGGTGAAAAAGTAGATTCAATAACTCCAATTTTAATTCCTTTGCTATCATCTTTTGGGAGTGTAACATATCTTGGCGTAGCTAAGGATAATCCCGAAGACGTGGAAAAATTCATTGAGAAGGCATCGTCGTTCGATTTTATAATATCTATTGGTGGATCTTCGGTAGGTGAGAAGGATTACGTAAAGAGAGTTATTGAAAAGAAAGGTGGAAAATTGCTTTTTGAAGGCGTTTCAGTAAATGTATTAAAGAGAGGAAGTGTTGGTTTAATAAACGGAAAACCAATCTTAATCTTACCTGGGCAAGTAGTTTCAGCAATAACTGTGTTTCACGAGCATGGATTGCATGTAATTTCAAGGATGATAGGAAAGGAAATAAGAAAATTTGAAGAAATAGAATTGGGGGAAGAAATAGAAATAAGGCACAATATGGATTCCACATTCTTGTTCGAAGACAGAGGAGGAAAAGCTTACCCATTAAGGTGGGGAGTAGGGCTTTATAGTGAGCTATATAAAGCATCTTGGTTTGGTGTCCTAAAGAGAGGAAGAAAATATGAAAGAGGAGAAAAAATCCTCTTACAAAGACTTCTTTGATGCAATAATATTAGCCGGAGGAGAATCAAAGAGATTCGGAACTGATAAATGCTCCTTTGAAATAGATGGAAAAACAATGCTACAAAGAGTTGCAGAAAACTTTGAGAATCCTATAATAGTTACTAGAATTCCAAGAAATTACGGGATAGAAATAAAAGATGACGGCAAAGGACCAATAAGAGCTTTAGAAATTGCGATTAAAAAAATTGAAAAAGATAAAGTTTTTGTAACTGGATGCGATTTTCCTTTTCTTAAAAGAAAAGTTGTAGAATATATCTGCAGTAAGGATTATGAGATCGCAATGCCTTTATTAGAGTATCCACAGCCGCTTTTAGGTTGTTATGATACTAGATTCTTGAAAAGTAATATTTCAAGGATAGTATCTCTTCAGGATTTAATATATTTGGCAAATAATGTTTACCTAATTGGAACTGAGGAAATAAAGATGATAGATTCAAGCCTTGATTCTTTACGCAATATTAATAGGCTAACAGATTTCTACACAAAAATAAAAATTTTTACTAAATCTAAAATTTTGTTAAGATAAAGATTTCAACCCCTTTACGGTATTTTTAAACGTTGTTTAAATCCTCAGTGGAATTTTATAGTACTTTACAGTTTTATCTTAAATCTTTTAACAATAATACTAAAGGTAATCCTTTTATATGTTTATGAGTAAAATTATATTTAGACCATAAATGGCAAAAAAGAAGAAATCTGGCGAATCATCAAGCAGTAGTGGCGGGTCATCAAGCAGCGGAGAAAAGAAAAAGTAACTGGGGCAACTATTCATCTACCTCTAAAGTTAATATGTTTTTTCTTTAGTTACTTTTAAATGCTTGCTCCATTCATTCCAACTCCAGAAGAAGTTATTAAAGAAATGCTAAGCTGTGCTAACGCAGGAAGAAACGATATTCTAATAGACCTTGGAAGTGGAGATGGTAGAATACTTAAAATTGCAAAGATGTATTTTCACGTTAAATTAGTCATAGGCGTAGAATTAAATAAGGTTTTATGTAAGGAGTCTAAATCAGAAGATGTGGAAATAATATGTGGTGACTTATTATCCCTTTCGGAGGTTTTAATTCCAAGAGCTACAATAATTACCATTTATCTCTCGCCTAGAAGTAACAAACTCTTGGAAGATATAATCTTAAAGATTGGCAAAAGTGGCTTGAAGATAATAAGCCACGATTTCGAATTTAGTAAATTATCTTTAGAAAAAATTAAGAAAATAAAAGCAATGGGTTTATTGGGCTTAACTGAACACACTATTTATTGTTACAAATTATGAAAGTTTGCGTATTATACTCTGGAGGAAAAGATAGTACTTATGCATTGCATTGGGCAGTATTTAAAGGCTTTGAAGTAATATCTTTACTTACCCTCCTGCCTAAAAGAGAAGATTCTTGGATGTTTCAGTATCCTAATGTTGAATTCACTAAATATCAGGCTGAGGCATTGGGAATGAATATTATTCAAATGCCAACATCCGGTGAAAAAAATAAAGAACTCGAGGACTTATATGCTGCTTTTAAAAAATGTAAAGATCTAGGAGCTCAGGGCATTGTAACAGGGGCACTATTATCTGATTATCAAAGGCTTAATGCTAACATTATAGCTGAAAAACTCTCACTGAAGACTTATTCTCCATTGTGGAGAAAAGACCAAGAAAAGTATATGTATGAACTTATAGATGAGGGATTCGAGTTCATAATTACTTCCACATCCGCTTACGGTTTTCCTTATGAGCTTTTAGGAAAAGTAATAAAGAGAGAGGACATAGACCTAATAATAAGGAGAGCAAGAGAATTTGGATTCAATCCTGCATTTGAAGGTGGAGAAGCTGAAACGTACGTTATTTATGCACCATTATTTAAAAGAAGATTAAAAGTGTTTGGAGAAATAAAAAGATTAGGAGAGGATAATTGGAGGTTTTTAATAAAACGTATACTTTGAAAAACTGTTCCTTCGTAATAGACTCAGAAAAAACTCTAGAAAATACTAACATAATAATTGAAAATGGTAAAATAAAAAGCATAGGCAAGGAAACAGAAGGAGATGAAATAGACTGTTCAGAGTATGTAGTAACTCCAGGTTTTGTAAATTCACATACTCATTCTGCCATGATCTTCTTAAGAGGATATTACGATGATAGCGAACTACAAGAATGGCTGGATAAAATGTGGGAAAAGGAAAGATCTGTAAGTAAGGATATATTAAAGATAAGCAGCGAATTAGCAGTATTGGAAATGTTATCTTCAGGGACTACCGCATTCGTTGACATGTATTTTAATCCAGAAGATATAGTAGAGATATCCCAGCAGTACGGTATTAGGGCTGCCGCAGGTTATACTTTCTTAGATAAAATCTTTGACCCGGAAGAAGTAGCAAAAATGCAAAGAAGACTTCGCGAGACTAACCTATTCAAACCAATAATTAATGTGCACAGTATATACGCAGTAAACGAAAAAACGTTACTCTTAGCAAAAGATCTAGCTGAAGAACAGAACACTTGGATAAACATACACTTATCTGAGACTAGAAGAGAAATTTACGAAACAAAATTAAGAAAAGGAAAATTTCCAGTAGAGTATTTGCACTCTTTAGGAATAACAAAGTTCCAAGCAGTTCATCTTGGTTGGGTAGCTAGTTGGGAAATTGAAATGCTAAAAGATTCTGTTACAGTAACTCATTGCCCAACATCTAACATGAAACTAGCTACAGCAGGAGCATTTCCGTTCTATGAAATGATGAACGCAGGAATAAATGTTACAATAGGCACAGATGGACCAGCTAGTAATAATTCACTAGACATTATAAGAGAGATGAAAAACGCAGTATTATTACAACGTCACTCCTATTGGGATACCAGAATAAAGGCTTTACACGTATTCAAGGCCGCTACAGAAAACGGGTATAAATTATTAGGAATCAAAGGTGGATTAATAAAAGAAGGTTACGTAGCTGACTTAATACTTTTTAACAAAGATGATCTTTATCCTTTAAAAAAAGACAGACTGTTATCAAATATAGTTTATTATGCCACTGGAGAGAATGTAAATAAAATAATTATAAATGGAAGGATAATAGACAAGAAATTTATAAAAGAAAAGATTCACGAACTAGCAAAAAAATTAAATGAACTTATTTAAGGCTTAAACTCGCTTTCAACTAATGATGCCATCTTATCTGAACAGTCCTTAATATCTTGTAAAATCTTAGACTTTAGCTCGTTGTAATCCTTTGCCTTGTAAAGGTATCTTGGTCTTCCTGCCTTATTTCCTGGCTCCTTAATCCTCATTACTAATGCCATTTCTAAAAGTTTATTTAAGCTTCTGTTAATTGATGCCTTAGAAAGCTTTAAGTCGCTCTCAAGCTCTTCAGTTCCTCTTGCATCTCCTTTCATTAGTGCCATTAATACTTGCACATCAGTTTCTGAAAGCCCATAGCAAAATGACAATATATCTACCAACCCTGCATCTTTTCCAGATGGTAACTTTATTCTTGATCCACTTATCTGACTTTGCTCCATTTAAACCACAAATAAAGATTCTAAACTTCTCATATATATATTTTTTCCATGTATTTTAAGGATAGCATTTCAACTTTTATAGAGAAGTAAGACGTTATACAAAAGAACTCATAAAAGTTAATTATATATTTATGTAAATCGTTCCCAAAGTATTCACTATGTCCTTAATACTTTCAAAGCTATTTTTTACTGTATATAAAAAGATTTATATATTAGAAGATTAAATAGGTAACATAGTGATCTATAAATGGCAGACGTAGAAGAAATTGTAAAAGTAAGTAGAAACTATCAAGTTACAATTCCCGCTAAAATAAGGCAGAAGTTCCAAATAAAGGAAGGAGATCTAGTTAAAGTAGTATTCGATGAAAAAGAGAATGCAGTAAAGATAACACTGCTTAAGGAACCTTGGAAGTAAAAATTTTTAAATAAATTCTCATTTTTTGTTTTCCATGCTTATTGATATTCATGCTCACTTAAATTCTGATGAGCTTAAGGACAAGATAGATGAGATTTTATCCAAGTGTAATATAAAAATAATAAACGCTGGAGTTGATTTGCATAGCGACTTAGAAACACTAGAACTAGCAAGAATATACAAAGACATTGTATACCCTGCAATAGGATTTCATCCTGAATATATAGAGAAGGCCGAGAAAGAAGTTGATAAAATATTACCTTTAATAGATAAGGCAATGGCAATAAGCGAAGTAGGATTAGATTACTACTGGATAAAGGATGAAAAACTGAGAAAAAAGGAAATAGAAGTACTATCTACTTTCTTAGAAATAGGAGAAAAGAGAAGAAAACCAGTAATATTGCACATAAGAGGCGGAATGAGTGACTTTCTTCAGTTAATATCTTCATATAAATTAACTTTCATAATTCATGCATTCGAAGGTAGTATAAAAATAGCAAGAAAAATTCTAGACCTTGGAGGATACTTATCTTTTCCACCAATTATAGTAAGAGATAATCTAAGAAGACAAATCGCAAAAGAAGTACCTCTAGATAGATTATTTACAGAAACAGATTCGCCATTTTTAGGGCCAGAAAAAGGAAAGATAAACGAACCATGTAATGTTAGCATAACACTAAGCGAACTATCTATAATTAAAGGATTGGGCAAGGAGGAGATAGAAAAGCAAATTGAGAAAAATTTTTACAGAGTCTTCATGCAATAAGGAAACTAATAAAAGGAAAAACAAAAAAGAAAAATTGCCTTAAATTTTACTTCTTTTCCTCTTCTTGGGGCGCGAAGTAAACGAATAGGAAGAACGATATGAAGCCTATGAAAGCCATTATAGTGAATAGTAATGTATATGGTGCTGCTGCAGCATGAAGAGTGGCGTCAGCTAATTCCCATACTAGTAACGCTATAGCTAATATGTAACCTACTCCTAAAACTTTGAAGAAGCTAACCATTTTAATCACACTCCACTAATATTACTCCCCATGCACCCATAATATATCCTTTCTGAACTCCTATTAGATCCCCAATCTTAGTGCTTAAGCCACAAGGATTATAGTTATAATATACTGGCGTTATTATTCCGTATAAGTATGCTGGTGCAGTAGCGTTAAAAGTGAAGCACATAGTAGTTCCATAAGATATTGGAACTTGCTTTACTAAAGTAATTGTACCATTCCACCATATTGCGTATATTCCTACATATACTGAAGTTACTGGATAAGCTGTTCCATTTACGGAATAGTTGTATAAGTAATTCCTATCATCGTCTGGAGTTGGTATATACATTTTAACAGTTACAGTCTTATGTGCACAAGTTATTAACGTAGGACCTGGCACAGTGTCATTAAATATTCCACATTGATTTCCTACTAAATAGAAGGATGTTGATGGCCCAATTATTGGCGGATTATATGGGTCTCCCTTTAATGCCACACTCTGTGCAACTGAAGTTTGTTTCTCATACGCTGTTATATTTCCTGAAGTGAAATATCCGCTATATGGTAAACTTAGGAGTAATCCTGTTTGATAACTGAACCAAGGTCCGTTATATTCTCCTCCTAAAAATGCATAAGCTCCAGTTATAT
The DNA here is from genome assembly GCF_009729015.1 of Acidianus ambivalens. NCBI lineage: Archaea > Thermoproteati > Thermoproteota > Thermoprotei > Sulfolobales > Sulfolobaceae > Acidianus > Acidianus ambivalens. Next base: position 1,852,827 of record NZ_CP045482.1, read on the forward strand.
TTGGAACTGGTAATACATCATATGCTACTAAACCGGGAACTATTTGGTCTGTCACTACTCTATCAGAATAGTCTGCAAAATAGAAGTTAGAAGTAACATCAGCTGAACGCATTGTTATATTTAAGTACTCTCCAGGGTGACCTATTATTAGGTTATAGTAATAAGGACTCCCTAGCTCATCCGATATTATTCCACCGCCGCTTTCATTTATCTTGAATAAGTACTGGTAGGAAGTAATATGAACATCGATAATTTTAGATGTGGGAACTCCTACTAGACATCTTTCTACTGAAGGAACTCCCCCTACAACAAAATCTTCAGGTAAAGTTCCTGCTATTACAATTGCAAATAAAACTATTACAAATATTGTCCAAGCTAATTCCCATCTTTCTTTTTTGTCCATTTAAATCACCTTTTAGATAGAATCATATTTAATAAAAAAAGAAATTATAAACTCTTCGCACCCTTTAGTACTGGGTAAGAAATTAATATTATACCCAGTGTTAGAAGGATTATCCACGCCCACGGCATTGCATTATACATATCTCCGCCCAACGCTAGAGGTATTGTACTAATTACTATTATTAAAGCACCTATAATTCCTAGAGCCCAATATGCTCCTAATGCTTTGCTATTCATAGTTTTTCCTATTTTATTGAAGTTATTAAGTTTAAACCCGGCAGAACTCCAATCTAAACTCATGGCAACCGTGTTAATGAGCTGACCTAATGATAATCCTTCTAATCTTGCAGTCCTTCCTTTCACTAGGGTTGCTACTAGATTTACGAACCAAACTAGTGTAGCGATTTCAGCAATAAGTGCTCCAGCAGTTGCTAAATTCTCAGCAAATACTAAGCCAGGAACTCTTGGATATATTTCCGCCCTTCTTACAACGCCGTAAAAGCCTATCATTTCAAAGCCAATTATTAGGATTGAAGCTCCTATTGTATAACCAATATAATGAATCCATGCCATCTTGCTAGAATACCACTGCCTACCAGTCATCATTGGTATCATGAAATATAATACCGCCATTGCTGCAGGTACAATTGATAATAAGATCATAGCGTGGAAGTGCCCAACTACCCACATGCTATTGTGGACTATTGAGTCAAAGGCTATCGTAGCGTTAGCAATTCCAGTTACTCCTGCGGCAATTGCCCCTGCAAATGACGTTGCTACAAATGCAGTAATTACGTTAAAGTTAACTTGAGCACCTTTTGCTGTAGCCCATAAGTTAAGGAAAGTCATCATTGAGGGAACAACTACTGCATAAGTTAGTATTTCTTGTAATACTTTTATTGCCACTGGTAAGTTAACCATGTATAAGTGATGCACGGGAACGTTATTGGAGAAGATTAAGTAGAGTAATGCGGAAATTCTTGCCATTCTATCGCTATATAATGGTTTATTTGCTAGAGTTGGTATTAATAAGTAAAGTGCAGCCACTGCAGGTAACCATGCCATGTAAACTACTGCATGACCAAATATCCAGAAAGCTATTTGGTTAGCTATTGGATTTAATCCAACTATTCCAGCGTAAGCTAGAATATCCCATATGTCAGCAGCAGTTACTCCGGAGTAACCTATTGCATATAATAATGTATTCATTAGGAAGAATACTAGAGCTACTGGCAATTTTTCCTTTAATGACTTAGATGCAATATAGTAATGATAGATAATCCATACCGAAGCCATATAAGTGAAGGCGTCAAGTAATAACCAACCTATGAAGAATAGTGGAGAAACTACGTACTCAGAATAAGGAGGAATCCCCATTGGAGATATATAGTACCAATCAGTTGCGGAGAAGTAATTATCATTAAATGTTGGGAACACAACAATGGGTCCTTCCATGAACATCATGGAAATGTTTATTGCAATAAATGCTGTATTTAATAACCATTTTGCTCTGGGCTGAAGGTTTAATAATTTTATTGTAAAGTAAATGAATAATGCAAACTCAACTTGCTCTGCAAATCCGAATAAGTCCCTCTCTGCATGTAGAGTTATTCCTGCATAGTACTCCTGTGAAGTCATCGCCAATACTCCATAGGTTCCCCAAGTGGACTCTTGGATTCTAACCATTAATGAGTCTATAACACCAAGTAAACCCCATATAACTCCCATTACTAACATTGCCATTACAATTCTAGTAGTCCAGTCTTTGTCAAGTTGGAATAAGGAAATTACAAGATCCTTTAGACTCATATCGGATCAATGACTAATGTATATTTTTAGTTCTTATATTTTACATTAATATTTTTTTATAAAGTTACTTTAACACAGTTAAACTATCTATAATAAAGGAAAATGTTATAGATAAGGTAAAGTATGTTAAATATTGAATTTAAAGATTTTTTATTAAAAATCGAGAATTCTATGTCTAGCGATGTAAAACAGTAAAGGGGTAAATTCTAAATGACGACAGTTACTACATCTAGCTTATCGAATAAAAGTGCAATTGAATAAATTGCGAAATTGAGTAAGAATAATAATATTTGAGATGGACTGTAGATTATAAGTACTTTACCCGCAATTAAACTTACGCTTTGTAGCGCCGGGAGCGGGATTTGAACCCGCGCGGGGTTTCCCCCAACGGCTTAGCAGGCCGCCGCCCTAACCGAGCTAGGCGATCCCGGCATTATATTTATTCTAATCTATAACTTAAAAATCTTTAGATAAGTTGCTCAACGTCAAGCATCTAAGTATTTGCTTTGTATATAGAGCTAATAATTTTAACCTCATTTATATAGATAATCTAGAGATGCTCAGGGACTAAAATATGAAGGCGGATAATCCCCTGATACCCCCCAGTCCCTGGGCATCTATAAATAATAAAGAAATCCCATGTTACCTTTCCTCCAAATATAATATTTTTCTATGAATCTCTTCATCAATGACCTAATTTTAGAAACTTTAACTTCTTGATAATTAATTCCCCAAGGAACTTTTGATCTTATATGAATTCCTTCTCTTCCAGTATCAACTATGTGAATATAAATTGGTTCAAATTCTCCCTCAAGTTTTCCAGATATTTTTTTACCAACATATATTCCTTCTCTCATTGCCAACTCTCCTAATTTCGGCCAACCTTTGATAATATCTCCTATTGCATAAACGTTTTTCTTAACCCCAAGATAACTATTAACACTTAGCAAGCCGGTAAACTCTGGAGGAACGCATTTTTCGATAATGAGGTTAGGTTCTTCGCAAGTTTTAATGTATTTTTGGGTTAATTCACTTACTACGTTGGCTACTTTATTGCCTAGATAAGATAAGAAGTTGCCATGATATCTCACGTTCTTTCCGGCAATTTTTGAATACAGTGTTATCTGCAGAGCCAAATAATCGTCGTACTCGTCTTCGGCCGTTATACAAATATTTTCTTTTACATTTTTATTATTTATTCTCTTCATTATATATTCTAAATTAGGTCTTTTGCAACCTAAAGCAATAATTATCTTATCAGCCTTGTATTCACCTTTGTCAGTTTTTATTTCTAAATTTGAAATATCCACGTCTTTTACATCTTCTTTTCGGACAAAATTTAAACTAACCTCATATTTCGTATTCTTTATCAGATTTCTAAGATATGCTGTATAGAAAACGAATTTATTCTCACGAGAAAGAATTATTTTCTCTGTTCCTCTTATATTGTAATATGCATTTAATCCCGCATATCCAGAACCTAGTATGAATATCACATGAGTTGTAAGTAGAAAGATTAATAATTTTTGTGTAATCTCTCTCTTATTGGATTGAAGTTAAGTCTAGCTTATTCAAAAGAAGAGGAATTACTACCTATATTACCTATTTTAGATAAGGAAATAGATAAAGGAATTGAAATAGAAGCAATAAAAATTAAGGAAGAAGAAATTAAGTTTAAATACACTAATTTTGACCTATATTATCTTCCTCTTCCAGATCTAAATTATATTGAAACAAAAATATTATCAAATGGAGCTTATGTAATAAATTCCTTAGGATTGGATAGTTTGAAGAACGAAGTCTGCATAAACAGTAATTCTACGGAGTTTTACCTTCTAAAGGTGTTAATGAATTATAGAGGAATTCCAAACGGCAGAGATAACTGTAACGGAAGTAAATTCACTACAAAGGAGTTCAAGATATCATTAAGCGATAAATGGAAAGAGGTGTGTGGAGATTTACCAATAGTTTTGAACGTTATAGGTAGCAATTTGCCTGAAGACGTAATAAGTAAGGTGAAAATACTGATTAGAGAGTCTGCAAGTTTACAAGAAGCAAAAGGCGTTATAACGCCGATTTCAAAGGAATTAGGGCTTAAAGGAAGAAAAGCCATTGATTGTTTCTTCGACTTATGTAGGAAGAAGAACTTGTGTAATGTAAATAATTATGTAATTTTGTGAGAAAATTGATTAAAGATTTTTTGACTACCCTTTTATATTTCGTAGAAGAGAAAGGATACCCTTTGCCTGTTGCTTTCAAGAAAACTAAAGAGATTAAGAAAGTTAAGGGAATTAATTACGACGAGTTATATGAAATATCTAGGCTACTCCTACTTTCATATAATTCTCTAAAAGGTAAAAGGTCTAAAAAAGTAGATCAGTTTTTACAAGGTAATTACGAAATTCTATTACCTTCATGGGCTAGGGAAGAGTTGTCAAGATATCTAGATGTGAAATCTTTAGAAAAATCTTTGAGAATAAAAAATACGTGGGTTAGGATAAATACCTTAAAGGTTGACGTTGATAAGGTTTTAAAATCATTAGAGAATCAAGGAGTTAGTTTTGAGGTTGATAATGACGTTTATTATTTGATTAAAGTTGAAAACGAGAGTAGACTGAAAAAGACTAAGGAGTTTGCAAATTTTGAGATTATTATTCAAGATAAGGCTAGCGTATTAACCGTTGAGAGTTTAGAAGTTGAAAATAATGATAAAATTATAGATTTATCTTCAGCTCCAGGTACTAAAGCGTCACAAATTATGCAACTAGGTGAGAATACAGTTGAATTATTTATAGCTGATGTTGATATAAATAGGCTAAAAAGAGAGGTAGATCTGCTTAAAAAAATGGGAGTTAATATGAATAAAGTTCATATTATACACCAAGATTCTGCTAGTAACTCGATGCTAAGATCTGATAAGGTACTACTTGACGCACCTTGCTCTTCTTCTGGAATGATTTCTAATGAGCCAGCAATAATGGTTAACCTTACGAGAGAAAAGGTAATATATTACTCTCAGCTTCAAAAGAAAATGATAGATGAAGCAAGAAAAATTATTGACGCTGATTATATAATTTACTCGGTATGTTCTTTATTCCCTGAGGAAGGAGAGGAACACTTTCTAAACCTTAAAACTGAGAAACCAAAAATAGTTGGTGAAAGACCTTACATCGATAACGTTAATGGAATAAGATTATTCCCTCATATCAACTTGACTGAAGGATTTTTCATAACTAAAATACTTTTGCAGTAGTCTACAATTTAAATACATATAAAATTATGTGAAAATTCCTAATTATAAGTACATTTCAAGAATATTTATCCCTGAAGGAGTAAATTATACTTTAGAGAACATTGAGAATACAATCTATTTGAAAACAGATTCAATAAGACAGCCAGAGATCATTCTTTTCCCTGAAGTAAATATAGGAAAAGATCCATGGATGATTCAAAAAAGTAATAAGTTAATTCAAATAGACGGAAAAGAAGAAGTACTAGAAGAAAGCCATGGAGATTTTCTAGGCGTTACTTATATTAATATTGAAGGAGTAATAGAAAAGGTTTTACAAATAAGGGAAAATGAGTTTATTTTTAATGGAAATAAATATAATAAATTCCTAAAATTTTTTAATACTTATATCTTGGAAAATAATAGGAAAATAACTTTAATATATGATAATATGGAAATTGATAGAGATAAGCCAAAATATTACATAGTAAATAAAAATGGGATCTCGCTAGTTTATGATGGTTATACTGAGATAATATCAAAGTCAGGATCCTTAACAATAAATGAAGAGAAAATTCTCTTAGGTAGATATGGCAATAGATCAATCTTCCAAGGTATCGATGGTAAAATATTACTTGAGGAAGACGTGATAGGTTTCTGCGAAAATAAGGCAGAGCTTTTAGGAGTTATTAATAACGGAATAGTTATATCCTGTGGTGATAAAGTAAAATATTTCAGCGACGGAATATGGCAGGAAATTGAAATTAACGCTAATCCGTTCTTGAGTTTTGTAAATTCTAATTTTATTATATTAACTGCAGACAGTCACACATTAGTTTACGATAAAAATCTTTTTTTAATATATAAATTCCTCAGTTCTGGAGCCAGCGCAACTACTAGATATATAGTTTTATTCAGAAACCCCTTTGTCGGAGTAGTAGATAGCCTAGACGATGAAGATGTAATAAGGACTGAGAAAAATGTGCTAGATACTTCTTCGCCGATAAAAATCCTTATAAGAAAAAACTATGATATAGAATATCAAAATGTAATAGAAGTTATTAGAAGAGATATAAATTCAAAATATTACGAAGTTGAAGTAGAACCAAAATTATTGGGAGATTATGAGGCTAAATTTAAATTAATATCACCATTCTTCTCATTAAATGCTAATATACCAATTATAAGCGAAAAACCTAAAATATATGCCAAGGGTTCTATTATAAGGACTAATGGAGAAGTTCTAGGAACTAAAATGAATTCATATCTAAATCTGACTATTAATACTAAAATAATAACAAATATACCTTATGTAATTAGAATAAGGTTTAGAGATAAATTATTTGATTTCACATTCAATGAAAAAGAAGTTAATAAAGAGCTTAAAATTCCTATCAATATATTTGATAAAAAAGACTCAAATGAAATCATTAAAATAGAAATAATAAGAAATAACGTAATACAAAGCTCCATGGAATTCCTTGTTCCTATAATTTTTGTAGAACCTCCTAAGGAGTGGAAATCAAAAATTGTGGACCGTGGCGACTATATAGTGAAAATATTATACGCTCGTAAGGGAGACATTTCTTGGACTAAAATTTGCCATTATCCAAAGCACAAAAAGGCAATATTAATTAAAGAAAACTCAAAAGAGGGCATAAAGATTTCTGGAGATAAAGTAATTGTAAATTTAAAAAACCCTATAGAAAACTTATATTACACAATAAATTATCCATATTTAGTTTTAATACCAAAAATGAAATATTATTACCCTATAGAAGTTTTCTACGGAACACATAGTTATAGAGGTCTTCCCGAAAGGATAATATTCCCATTAGACCCAGCGTATGATGAAGTTTTCATTAGGATCTACATTGGGAATAAAACAATAAAGAGAACATATAAAATTCCTAAAGAGGTATATTTCAAGGTTGCAGCGAACTCAAAGAGTAAGTTAGAAGAATTGCTCAAAAGTTTTGGTATAGTCTGAAGCTTTTTTATTTTCAATCTCTAACGTGTCTTCCAATATAATAAAAAATACGTATTATGTCATGGGCTGCAAAGTTTCAATATCACAAGTTGATAATATATTAAATTACACAGTAGAAGAACCTACATTAACTGCAGAGGAAGAGAAAGCTCTCAAATCTCAAGTTCAATTACCTCAGAATAGTATAGAGAAAATAAATTATTATAGAGAAAAAATGGAAAAATTCGGTAAATTAACTTGTTTAATGCTTGATAAGAACGTTGAAGAAATTGAATGCTACGACGTTTCAAAACCTTTAGCGGTAAAAATTAAAGGGTTAGGCAGAGCAATAACTAATATAAAAATCAGTAAAGATGAAATACTAAATATTTTCTCTAAATTTATTGATTCAAAAAATTACAGGAGGCTAGGAAAATATATTGTTATAGAAAATGACAAGTTTAAGGCGATAATTAAAGTTAAGGATGATATAAACTTTAACATAATAAAAAGCGATAGTTTGTACTCTGAAAGTATAACTGAACTCATTTCTGAAGGATACTTAAATAAGTACTCCACTGCATACTTATGGCATATTATTGAGAACTTGGGAATTATAATAATAAATGGAAATAAAAGAATTGCCAGATGTTTAGCCTATTCTTTAATAAACCTAGTTTACAATAAGTTCAATAAAATTGTAGTAGTAAGCAAATCTAAGATTAGAAAGCTTGACGACTTAATTGTACTAAACGATGTTAAAAATCTCGATATAATTGATTATTATAATCCAGATATTGTATTATTCGATTACATTGATAATGATGTAATTGTAAAAACTCTAGATTTAAATACTCAAAATAAGGGAATCATAATATTATCCGAATTTCCAGATAATATTACTTTTCTAAGTAGCTTATCAAAATCTCAATTACTTTCCTTATCTAAACTACCTACAATACTTGTAGAAATAGTAAGAAATTATATTAATATTTATGAGTTATATTCAATAAGGACTAAAGTAAGGATACGAAAGGTATGTAAAAAAGGTAATATGAACAAAAAGGAATTTAGCTACTCTATTACGCTGAAGAATAAGATAAATACCAATAATCTAGATTTAAAGGTATCAATTATAGAAAATTTAACTAATAATAATATCTTAGATAAATATGAAATAAGAGAGAAAATAATGAAAATAGGTGAAAAAATTGAGCCAGAAATTTAAATTTATAAAATTGTTTAATATCAAAGGCTTTGGAAATTCTAACGAGGAAAACATTACTGATCTTGAAAATTTATCAATAAAGATCCTGATATTTAATTATCTAACATTTATATCAAGTTTAATTTACTTGCGATTCTATATTCAAACATTGGCCATTGCCTTACTTGTTTCCGCATTAAGTCTGTCATATCTTATAATAAAGAACAAGATTAACTTTACACAAAAAGTTAATCTATTATCATTAACTTCGATAATACCATTATTACTTCCAATAACAATAGAAGCAAGGATAAGTGCTTCCCTTGTCATATTTTCTGTACTTAACTGGAATTTTAATAAGGAGGATGTATATCATCAATTTCTTAAGAGAAAAGAAGAAAAAATAAAAGAAATGAAGAGAGAATTATTACAAGGAAGTAAAATTTACAAGGCGACTATAAAAAGGTTGAACAAGCTTGAGAGAAAGCTATATGAATTCTATCAAAAACTGCAAGTATTTTACTTCATACTGTATTTCCTACCTTTGCTAACCTTGCCTATAATTAAATCATCAGGAATTATAGCATACGAGGAAGGAGTATTAACTGTATTAATAATGTCTTCAATGCTATCTCTGCTGTTAAGAAATAGTTTATTTGACTACAAAAATATATTTTATATATCATTAATTTCAGCACTAATATGGTTTATATAAGTGCATCTTTACTTTCCTTTGTGATAATATCTATTTCGTGACCTTTTTCTAAAGCATCCAAGATTTCTTCGCCTTTTTGAGTAAGCTTATATACCTTGTGCGAACCTTTAGAGTAAATAGTTTCTATAAGCCCTAATCCTTCTAGAATGTGGAAAATTGCTAGAACCTCATATCTGGGAATTTTTGTCCTTATTACTACCTCTCCGGGATTTACTGCGCCGTCTCTTATAGACTCAAGAACAACTTTAATTTCGTACATCAGTTGAGATACTGGAGCTATTTCACTTAAAAGCTCTCTCACTCCTTATCATATTGTGAAGTGTACTGGAAAAGAAATCATTGAAAGACTAAGAAAGGCTTATAAGAGAGACCCTAAGGAATATGTTGCTTACGACGTATGGATAAACTTTAAGGATCCATTTAAAGTTCTTATAGCAACTTTACTTTCTCAGAATTCTACAGATAAAGGAACTTATAAGGCATTCTATACATTGGAGGAAAAAATAGGAGTAACTCCGGATAATTTGATTAAAGCCAATCTAGACGATATCGCATCATGTATAAGAAATATTGGAATTTACAGAATTAAAGCAGAAAGAATAAAAGAACTTTCAAAAATTGTAAAAGAAAAATATAATGGTGATTTAAATAAAATTCTAGATAAAGCTCCACAGGAAGCTAGAGAAGAATTATTATCCCTCCCTGGTATAGGAGAAAAAACTGCTGATGTTGTACTGTTAACTTGTAAGGGATATCCATACTTCCCAGTTGATACACATATAAAGAGAATATCTCAAAGACTGGGAATAGCTTCGGGAAGTTATGAACAAATTTCTGCTTCCCTTATGAGACTTTTTGACCCTAAGGATTACTTAGAGGCGCATCATTTATTAATAGCTCACGGAAGAAATGTTTGCAAGGCAAAAAATCCTTTATGTGAGAAGTGTGTACTAAATGACTGTTGCGAATATTACTCCAGAATTAATAAAAATAAACCAAATAATAACTCATGAAGATATAGATATTGTTAACCTAAACAAGGTAATTGACTGTATTAGGAAAACTAAGGAAATTAATCCCATAATAATTGATGAAGAAACGTTCATGGTAATCGACGGTCACCATAGATTTTATGCAATGAAATTATTGGGATTTTCAAAAATACCTGCATATTTAATCAACTATAGAAAGGATTATGTAAAAGTAAATAAATGGTTTAGAAAAATAGTATTCAGTAAAGGAAGTAATGTAGATAAAATACTCTCGTTGATTATACCAGATACTGAAGGAAAGGTTTGTATTAACTTTTTCTCTAGAAAATTCTGTTCTAATTCAGAATATACTCTATACTGGAAATTAAACATAATAGAGAAATATTTATTATCAATTGGAGTAAATGTAATAAAGAATCCCAAAGAGGGAATAGAACCGCCCTATTTAGATAAAGAATATGTATTAAGTATTGCTAAGAAAGGATTAAGATTCCCGCCAAAAACGACAAGACATAGCTATGAATTTATTATCCCGAGTTATAGAATTTCATTGAATGAATTCGTTTAGCGTTATAACGCAGATAATAGTATTTGTAATACCTTCATTAATTCTATTATATCAATATATATTCTTTAAACTAGGATATAATAGAATAGACGTCATAGATGCAAATCCTAGAGACTTACCTTTGCTTTCAATTATAGTTCCTACAAAAGGCGAGAGACCGGAATTAATACAAGGACTCCTAGATAATTTAGCAGAAGTAGATTGGGATAAGAGTAAGATGGAAGTAATAATAGTATCAGACGATAGCCCAGAATATTTTGAGGAAATGAAAGAGAAAATAATTCCGCCACAAGGATTAGAAGTTAGAATGTATAGAAGGGATAAAAAATTAGGTTTTAAGAGCGGCGCTTTAGCTTATGGATTTGAAAGAAGTAGAGGAGACTTAATATTAACTTTAGATGTAGATGCGAGAGTAAGAAAAGATTCTATCAAAAAAGCTTACCTTCACATGTTACAATTTGGATGCGACGCAGTTACAATGAAATGGATAGGATATTCACATAATGGTTACTCGCTTTTGGCTAAGGGTATAATGGTATCTACTATAATTGCAGACAACTCTATTCTTAGAGGAAGAGATAGAGCAAATTTAAAGGTATTTCCTGTAGGATGCGGAACAATGTTTAAGAGAAGTGCAATAGAAGAAGTAGGCCCTTGGGACTATAACATGATTCAGGATGATTTAGAAATAGGAGCTAGACTTATAAATCGTGGAAAAAGGATATGCTCCTCTGACTCTATAGTATTTGTCGAAGTTCCAGATAATTTACTAGCCTTTTACATTCAACAGACCAGATGGGCAATGGGAAGCATAGAAGTTCTAACTAGAAGATTTAAACAAATAATAACTAGCAAAGCTAATATATTACAGAAAATAGACGCATTACTGTTTCTTCTCCAATACGTACCTATTGCATTAACTTTCATTGCAGCATTGCTTATCTCAGTTTATTCCTTTTTAGATAAAGGGGATCCATTAAATTCTATTCCGCTCTTTACTCTGTGGGCTATAGCACTTGGAATATATGCATACAATTTCATTAAAGTAGCTAGAGATTCTGGGATTAAATTAATTGAAGCGTTAAGATCATTAGGTAAGATCTCTGCCTATACTGTTTCAATATCTCCATTTATTACCTTATCCATATTTAGTGCATTTAAAAAGTCAAGAAATTATATTATAACTCCTAAAGGAAAAGCCGGAAAAACAAAAATAGTATACATAATACTAGCCTTCGGCGTGTTATTCCTCTCTGCTTCAATAAATTATTTACTTCATCAAGAATTCATATCTGGCTTGTGGCTTCTTTACTATTCTTTAGCTTATATTTTTACATTCTCTTCATATAAACAAGAAATTAAATAGAAGCTTTTAACTCTAAGAGTTTCATTTAACCTAAATGAGCATTGAATATGCTAAGGGCTTGAGTGACGAGGAATTATTTAAATTATTAAGGCCTTATGTTGCTGATTGGTTTAAAAAGAAATATCAAACCTTTACCCCTCCTCAAAGAGCTGCAATACCATTAATCAAAAATTATGAGAATGTTTTAGTTTCAAGTCCTACTGGTAGTGGTAAAACACTTGCGGCATTTCTAGGCATAATTGATAATTTATTTGAGTTAGCAGAAAAAGGGCAACTTGAAGATAAAATATATGCAGTTTACATCTCTCCACTTAGGGCACTTAATAATGATATGTATAAGAACTTAATAGAGCCTTTGACTGAAATAAAGGAGCAAGAGAAAGTAGATTATAACATAAGAGTAGGAGTTAGAACCAGCGATACCTCATCCTATCAAAAGGAAAAAATGCTAAAGTTACCTCCTCACATACTTATAACTACGCCTGAATCTTTCGCAATATCGTTAACTTCACCGAAATTCAGTGAGAAACTAAAAAACGTGAAATGGGTAATTGTAGATGAGATTCATGAGCTTGCAAGCAGCAAAAGAGGATCTTTCCTATCAGGATTTTTAGAAATTTTTGAGAATATGATAGCAGAGGATAAAATTAGTAGAATAGGCTTAAGTGCTACAATATCTCCTTTAGAAGAGATAGCTAAATTCCTTGTAGGTCCTAAAAGGAGCTGTAAAATCGTAGATGCAAGGTTTGTAAAAGATATTGACTTAAAGGTTATTTCTCCAGTAAAAGATTTGATACACGCAACTGAGGATGAAATAAGTGAAGGTATTTATAAGACAATAATTGAAGAAGTACTTAAGCATAGAACTACGTTAATTTTTACAAATACAAGAAGTGCAGCAGAAAGAGTTTCCTTTAAGTTAAGGAAACTAGTTCAAGCTCAAAACTTATTTGATGCAGACATGATAGGAGCTCATCATAGTAGCTTAAGTAGAGATGTTAGGTTAGAAATAGAGGATAAATTGAAAAGAGGAGAATTGAAAGCAGTAGTATCTTCCACAAGCTTAGAATTAGGAATTGACATAGGTTATATAGACTTAGTAATACTACTTAGTAGCCCTAAGAGCGTAAGTAGACTTCTTCAGAGGCTCGGAAGGGCAGGGCATCATATTAGAAGTATAAGTAAAGGAAGAATAATTGTAGTTGATAGAGACGACTTAGTGGAATGCACAGTGCTGGCAAAGCTGGCAAAAGAAAGAAAGATAGATAGAGTTTACATTCCTAAAAATCCGCTTGATGTATTATCGCAATTAATAGTTTCAGCTTCCCTTATAAGGCCAATTTCAATCGACGAGTTCTATAATATTATCACTCAAAGTTATACATTTAGCGAACTAACGTTAGACTCTTTGAAGGCTACAGTGGATTATCTTACTGGAAAATACGGACTAGAGTCTAACAAAGTTTATGCCAAGATAAGAGAAGAAAATGGAATAATAAAACCGAGGAGAGGATCTAGGATGATATTTTACATGAATAGTGGTACTATTCCAGAAGAATCGTTGGTTCCAGTGTATACTGAAAGTAATAAATATGTGGGGAATCTTGAAGAGGAGTTTGTTGAAATATTATCCCCAGGAGATATTTTTGTACTAGGAGGAAAAACTTATGAGTTCCTTAGTAGCAAAGGAAATAAAATAATCGTAAGAGATGCTGAGGGTCAGAGACCTACAGTTCCTAGTTGGTTTTCAGAAATGTTACCTTTGGCTTATGATTCTGCATTAGAAGTAGGAAAATTTAGGAAAGAAGTTGCAGAAATGATAGAAAAAAATGTAGATAAGAAAATAGCAATTGAGGAAATTTCAAGAAAGTACAATATCTCAAAGCATGTCGCGTTCTCAATTTATGAATACATCCTAGAGGAGTATTTATTTACTGGTGGAAAAGTTCCTAATGATAAATTCATCTTAATTGAAATATATGATGACGAAGAGGATAGAAGAAATTTCATATTCCACGCTCTGTACGGAAGAAGAGCTTTAGACGCACTATCAAGAGCCTTGGCTTATATCATAAGCGAACAGCTTAACGTTGATGTTAGAATTTCTGTATCAGATAATGGATTTATATTAACAATACCAGAAAGGACTGCTTATAGAATTGGTAAAATATTTGACTACCTAAATCCAGACGATATGTATGACATATTAAGTAAGGTTGTCCTAAGAACGGAAATGATTAAGAGAAGGTTTAGACAAACCGCAGAAAGGTCATTTATGATATTAAAGAAATATAAAGGAAGAGAAACTAACCTAGAGAGGAGGCAATTAAGTTCAGAAGCTTTACTTAACGTAGTTAAGGAAATTCCTAATTTTCCAGTACTAAAAGAAACAATAAGGGAAATCCTTGAAGATCATATGGACATAAAAAGTGCTATAGAAATAGTTAGAAAAGTTAAATCTGGAGAAATAAAAATTGGCGTAATAGGGCCTAGAAGAGTACCAAGTCCTTTTGCACACGGAATTATAGCAAAAGAGCATGCAGATGTAGTACTTGCAGAGGAAAAGAGAGAGTTACTTAAGAAGCTTCACGAAGAAGTTATCGCTTACCTCAAAAGGAAGGGAATTAATATCGACCTCAATTACACCGAGACTTGACGAGTATTTATATGCCTTAATACAATCGCTTGATATTATAATCCAATATACTTTCCATATCTTCATGTTTTCAACGTCAAAATCACTAGGGGTACAACTTTTAACGTGAGTATGAACTATGGCTTGGAGCTCTTTTCCATTCTTTATTATAGAATAAAATTCTTCTGGATTCATAATAAATTCATAAGGGTTACTTGAAATGTTATCAACTTCATAAAATACTCCATCAACTATTATTCCACACCTTTCTATACTCCCCATAGTAATTCTAATCCTGCTATAGACTTTAGAATATCAGTCCTAGTTACAATTCCTATAACTCTCTGCATTGAATCTACTACAAGTAATCTACCTACGTTATATATTACCATTTTCCTAATTGCCTCTAAAACGTCCTCCTCGTCCCTTATCGTTATAACATCAGTCTTCATGTAATCTGAAACTTTTGCATCATATTTTCCTTCAAAGAATGCCTTAATAATATCTGCAGTAGTTATAATTCCTAGGACTTTCTCTCCTTCTCCTAAGACTGGAGCACCTCTAATACCCTCTTTATATAATATCATTGAAGCCTCTTTTAACGTCATGTCGGGCTTAAGTGTTATAAGCCTCCTTCCAATAATGTTCTTCACTTTTTCCTTTGGAACACTTATCATTCTCTTAACATCTATTAAAACCTCTTTTCTGGAATCATCGGCATTAATTACCACTCCATCTATTACTAGTCTGCTATATGGTGTTGGGCCTAATCTAACTGGGTCTCCCGGCCTAATTTTCCTTAAGTCTCCAGTGACTTTAAGAATCACTTTATTGCCAGAAGGATTAGTAACGTCAAGAAGCTCAATATTCTCAATTTTAATATCAGTTTCGACATTTCCTCTATATAAACTTAATTTATCAAGAATAGGAGAAATTGATGGATTTTTAATAAATTCATAAGCTTTTAACGTTGGAATATATCCTCCATTTGGACCTGGTTTTGATTCAACAAGTCCAAGTACTTTAAGGCCTAAAATTATATTTCTAACAGTGCCTTCATCTTTACCTATCATGTCGGCAACTTCCTTACTCTTTATCATCTTCTTTCCTTTATTGTATAATTCTATTAATGCTAGTAAAATTTCCCTTTGAGTAGATGATAAATTCTGCATACTAAATTATAATTTAAGTATTTGCTTAAAAACTTCTATGTTTTAGATGAAACTTCTAGAATTTTCTTAATTAGCCTAGGTTTAACATTGAAAACTTCTTGAGAGATTAGTGCTACATAATTAGCCTTAGGTAAAGGATACTCAATTCCTATATTTATTGATATTGCCTTCTTCATTGCAATATAATTCATTTTGTCTCTAATACTACCTTCAGCTAATTTGAACGCTGTATAAAATCTAGAAAAGCTTTTAGCAGTATGTTTTATTGCATCATTTGTACTAGCGTCAAGTCTCCTTAAAGCATCTATAAGTTTGCTTTCATCTGCAAATGAGAAGACAACTTCAACAAAAATTAGCCTTAACGCCCTCGCTAATAAATCTTTATCTTCATTAGCTTTCTTGAAAGCTTCTTCTGGGGAATTTAATATTAAATTTGCTATATTCTCATAATTTTCTTCCATAGAGAATAATTTGTCAAAAACTTGTCTATAGTCGTCAAATAGGCCAAGTCCTTCTTTTCCAACTACGTAAACTGATATTAATTCTTTTTCGTAAAGATTTGTAGATTTAAATCCCCTGAAAGGTTTTATCTTATTGTCTTCATAAATTTTCTGAACTAGAGAAATCAGCGAATCTCTATTTAAACTTTCCCACTCATCAAGTATTTTTCCCCATAGATCAGTAATTACTTTTATCCTGCCCTTGTAAATCTCTTTAACCATAATTAACCCGTTGAATATTGTGTAATTTTGCTTAAAAAGGATAGCATTTAAGCTACAAACCATGAGTTTAGAAGAAAGTTTAAAATCGAGCGTGGTTTTGATTTCTCCATCTGATATAGAGGAAAGCGTAAAGAAAATTGAAGAAGAAATAAAATCGCATGAACAGATAGATATAGACTTCCAAAAGAAAATTCAAGAAGAGCTAGATAAAATATGGAGTACATTGTCATGGTTAAAGATTGCAGAATCTCAAGGAGTTTGGAAAACAAAAACATGCAGGCATGCAATTGATGGTGTTTGTGAAGCATGGAACATAAGTGATCCAAGCAAATTAGGAATACCTCAAGAAGTGCTTTCAGTAAACCAGGACGGTACAAAAAGGGTAGTCGTTGCTAAATTTTATCAAATATGCATAACTTGTCCTCTATATGAACCCAGAAGAAGCCAATAATTTTCTGCCTTCTATTTCATCTAGAATTTTTTTAAGTTCATCAATTTTTTCTGTGGTTACGTTAGGATATTCAGAAAATACTTCTATCACGCTATTCACAAGGTCATTTAAGATTATATTAACTATTTTCTCTTTTTCATCATCACTTGCTATTTCAAGAGCCTTTAAAATAGTATCATCACTTGGATGAGTTAAACCTTTAGTAAACTTAACTATTGCAGCTGGAGTTATTCCTAATTCCTCTGCAAGTTCTTTTCTAGACCTTTTTTCTAGCATTATATTAATTATTTCCTGCCTAGCTTCTTTACTTAGATTATGTATAGCCTTCATTTAATGGAGGTTTAGTGCTAAAACTTAAAAGAGAAGTTTATAATTGCTTTCACATGATATCAATTATATTTAACCAAGGTATTATTCCTAAGGACGTTGTTGAAAGGCCTATAAATAACGATTTTGTACTGGTATCACCGGATAAAGTATTGCTAACGTTTATTGAAAATTCTGTATATCTAGGATTATTATGGGTAAGGCCTTGGACAATACTGGGGAGTATTGGAATAGGTAAAATAGAAGCAGTAGGAGTAGATGTAGACCCGACTTTACAAGGTAAGAATGTCCTAATTTTGCCTTATTCTAAAAAATATGGCGGAATAGGAACGGAAATTGATGGGCTATTAGCTGAAAAAGCGGTAATTCCAGACGACGCAATAGTTACTTTACCTGAGAATACTAGTGATAAAGTTCTTCTTTATCCTTTTGTCTCAATAGCAACACAAATAGTAGATCTAGTAAAGGGAGAAAAAGTACTAATAATAGGTTCTGGTTTACTAGGATTATTAACTTATCAATATTTATTAGATAGTTCAATCGATGTGAGCATATACACCGATATTCCAGGTAAAAAAATTCAAGGAGTAAAGGAGGTTAAAAATCTAGAGGAGGGAAAATGGGATATAGTAATATTATCAACTATGAGAGGTTGGGCAAGATATATTGCTGAAAGGTTAATTACTGAAGACGGAAGAATTATAGTCCCAGTTTTTATGAACACTTGGCCACCAACTTTGCCTTCTAGATCAATTAGAATATATCCTAAGAAAATGGATGGATTACTTCAAAAAACTGAGAAAATTTCGGATAAATTCTTTAGCGAAAACATAGCATATTCCGACGATATTTTATCTAGTATTCCAACTCCAAAAAACGGTGTTATAGTGAACGTTAAAAAAGCTTTAGCTAGTTACGCTAATTCCTCTTTTATAACTTGACCTAGGATTCTAATTCCTTCAACTAGTTTCTCTTTGGGCGGGAAGCTAAAATTAAGCCTCATAGTATTTCTTCCACTATAATCATAATAGAAACTTGAGCCAGGAACATAAGCTACCCCTCTTTCTAAAGCTTTAGGCAACATATTCAATGCATCTATTTTTTCAGGTAACCATGCAAATACAAACATTCCACCTACTGGCTTAGACCATCTTGCGTCCTTAGGGAAGTATTCCTCTATAGCTTGTAGCATAACGTCTCTCTTCTCTCTATAAAGTTGCCTAACTCTTGGAATATTGTTCTGGATGACATTCCTCTTTATAGCCTCAGCTGCTATAAATTGAGTAAAACTTGGAGTATGCAAATCTACATTTTGCTTATATAACTCAACGTTCTGTATTATTTCCTCATCAGCTACTATCCACCCTAATCTAAAGCCTGGGGCTAAAATTTTACTAAAAGTCCCAGTATAAATTACTCTACCCTCTTTATCTAAGGCTTTAATAGGTGCAGGGCTTTCGCCTTCAAACACTAAAAATCCATAAGCGTCATCTTCTACTATTAGAAAATCATATTGAGAAGCCAATTCTAATACTCTTTTTCTACCTTCCATGTCTAACGTTGTACCTCCAGGATTTTGTGCCGTAGGAATTATATAAAGCAATTTTGGGGATTTACCTTCGGATTTAAGTCTCCTTAATTCTTCTTCAAACTTATCTAAATCTGGACCTTTTTCCGTTAACGGAATTCCGTGAAATTGAGGATTTCTGGCTCTTAAAATGTTTAAAGCTGCCAAATAACTTGGCATTTCTACAAATACGTGATCTCCAGGGTCAACAAAGATGTTAAATAACATAAATAAAGCTTCTTGACTACCTACTGTTACAAATATATTATTCTCATTTATTCCAGTAATCCCTCTTTGAGATGAAAGGTTTACAAGTTCCTTCCTTAATTCTGGTATTCCAGCAGTTGCAGAATATTGCAGGGCACGAGAAGCATAATTTTGTAGTACATAGTCAG
Organism: Acidianus ambivalens; assembly: GCF_009729015.1. Taxonomy (NCBI): domain Archaea; kingdom Thermoproteati; phylum Thermoproteota; class Thermoprotei; order Sulfolobales; family Sulfolobaceae; genus Acidianus; species Acidianus ambivalens. The sequence goes on from NZ_CP045482.1 coordinate 1,872,353, forward strand.
TTATATTCTTTATATCTTCTGCAGGGAAAGTTGATGGATCTGGTAAGCCTCCTGCTAAGCTAATTACGTTCTTTCCTTCAGTAAGTTTCAATAAATCTCTTATCTCAGAAGTTTTTAATAATGTTGTATCTTTAGAAAGAAACTTCGACCATTTAGCCATAAGCATAATTAGAGAGATTGGTATTTATTATTTTATGAGAATGTATCTGGCAGAAATCTTAACCATAGGTAATGAAATACTTAGCGGAAGAACAGTTAATACTAACGCATCGCACATTGCAAGGAGATTAACTTCACTTGGTTTTACAGTAAGGAGGATAACAGTAGTAATGGATGAACTCGATGAAATCTCTCAAGGTTTTAAGGAGGCAATACAAAGGAATCCAAGAATAATAATATCAACTGGAGGATTGGGGCCAACTTATGACGATAAGACTGCAGAAGGATTAAGCTTGGCATTAGGAAGAAAATTAGTAATAAATCAGAAAGCTTTAGAGGAAATAGAAAATAAATATAGACAACTTGGATTACAAATAACCGAAGAAAGACGAAAAATGGCCATGATGCCAGAAGGTTCAATTGCTATAGAAAACTCTAAGGGTATAGCACCGGGCATATATATAGAATATAACGGTATAGAAATATTAGCTACCCCAGGAGTACCAAGAGAAATGGAAGACATACTAGAGACATTTATAAAAAAATACATGAAGACAAGACCAGAAGTAAAATATGTAGAGGAAACAATTTACGCAGATAAGGTCATGGAGTCGGCATTAGCTCCTTATGTTAAGCAATTAGTAAAAAAGTACGATCTATATATAAAAACTCATCCTAAAGGATACGAACTAAGTAATCCGTCACTTGAAATTCAGATAGCGGGGAGTAGCAAAGACGAGGAAGAGATAAGAAAAAGGATAAACGAGTGTATAAAAGAACTTGAAGAGTACATAAAAAATCTTGGAGGAGTTATTAAGAATTCCCAACAAGAAAATCAATAATTGATGCGTATAGCTCGTCTGGAGCTTCAAAATTTAAGAAATGACCATATCCATTAAGAATTCTATAGCTAGATTTAGGAATAGTTAGCATTGTATTTAAATTCTGTTTCAATTTATCTTCACTACCATAAATCACTAAAGTTCCACCTTTTATATCAATCTTGTTAAGATCTTTAGAATAATCTCTGGCATGCAATAATCCTTCTACCGCGTATTTATATCCTAGCGGATTGTTTTCATTATACACTTCTAAAAGCTTTCTCCAAGCTATTGGATTTAGAACTAAAGAATCTGCAAAATCTCCTATGGTTTTCCTATATTCCGCTAACGCTTCCATTCCAAAGTTAAGAGCGACTGAAACGTATTTCTCGTAGGGTTCTGGATTAGGAGCCTTATATAATGCCCCTATTAATATTAATTTATCAACTGCGTTTCTTAAGGCATAATCGATCGCAACTAAAGTTCCTAAGGAATGACCGATAATAATTGGGTTATCCAGTCTAAGATATTCTATTAATCCTTTTAGATCTTTAGAATGATCTTCAATTCTATACTCATAAGGTAAAATAGAAGATCTCCCATGACCCCTAAGATCATAAGATATTACCATAAATTTTTGTGACAACTGATAAGCGATATCAGACCAACTTTTGTAAGATCCTGCTAGATGGTGAATTAAAATAACTGGCTTACCTTCGCCTCTTATTTCATAATAAATTTTAGCATCATCCAAGATTACAAACATGTTACTCACACAATTTTTCCAAGTAAATTTCTGCTATAACTACAGGATTTTCAATATTAAATTTCTCTAAAACTTCCGGTGATATTTCACCTATCTCTCCAATAACATTATTATCAAACAGTATTTTGGCAGATCTACCTTTAATAAAATAATCTTTATCTTGCCTGAGATATCTAGGCTCCTTCCCTTTTAGATTATATAATATTTGATGAACTACAGACTGTAGTTCCTCATATGAGATCTTGCTGTTCATTATTGCAAGACATGCTCTAGTGTCATTTTTATATCCAGTATCACTTTCTTCACTTTTCACAACCACATCTCCCACTTCAAATACTTTAATAGGAAATCTAGCGTGTTGATTCTTTGCTAAAAACTTAAGCATATTCCAGATCAATGAGTTTCTCACAGCGTCATATTCAACAGTTATAGGATTTTGTATTTTAACAAAGTCATTGTATAATAAGTATGATGACTTATTTAGTACAAAAGTGAAAATCTCTTGGAATCCTCCGCCTATTGCTAAGTCCCTAAACGCTCTTTCAAGCTTAGTTATTGGCAAAAGCTCGCCCATTCCTTTGCTAGTATATTCAGGTAAACTGAAGCTTTTATACCCGTAAGCCATAGCTACGTCCTCTGCTATGTCCACGTAAGTCATTATATCTATTCTGTATTGTGGAACTATCACTTCTATTTCATCACTGTTAATATTAGCATCCATTCTCATCATTCTAACGTACTTAGCTATCTCCTCTGTCGATAAGCTTAATCCTAATCTCTTGTTTATATCCGAGGTCTTCACGACTAATTTGTTATGAATCATCAAGGGAGAGGAAGAAGTATACCTTGATACCTTTACTGTTCCAATCTTGCTTCCTCCTTCAGCAAAATTACTAACCAACAAATCTAAAGTCTGAGCAACAGCGTCAAAATTTGTTCCTGTTACATCAATAAATAAGTTCTTAGTAGAAGAATCAATTTTAGTTTTATTTGAATTTATTATAGGTGGTATGCTTAATACTTGACCGTCCTCTTGTAATATTGCGGGAGAGTAATTATCCTTAATTGATATATTACCGTAGAGTTTACCTTGCTCTGTAGAAGATATTACTTCTGAAACGCTCATCTCCTTATCCGAGTTTAATGGAACGAACTTATAGTCTAGAGGAACCTTTGAGTATCTTATTACCTTCCCATCTATTTTATCTAAATCGTGAATACCTATAGCAACTTTCTTCCTTTTCCTACCTATAGTACAATGCAGTTTCTCTTGAAACTGTATTATTTCCTTTATTCTATCTTCGTCAAGTTTGATATCATAAACTACAGCAGCAAGAGCATAAGGCCTACTTTCTACATCATCTATTATTAGCTGATAATTGGTTGGAACTACTTCATATTTCGCTTCCCCCAATTTCCTTCCGAGGATTCCATCAACTGCCCTCTTAATTCCTTCTGGACTAAGCATATCTAACCTATCAGAGTTTATCTCTATCTCTAGTTCGTCTTCTCCTCTCTTCTCAACTTCCGACTTTAAGTTAAATAATACGTCATTCAGGTCTTTCTCTTCTAATCCAAGAAGGTTTAGTAATCTTGATTCTTTTAATACAATATTTACCATTAATATTCCACCTTTCTATTCCTCAAGTACTCAATATCGTCTGAATATAAGTTCCTTATATCTTTAATACCTAAAAACAACATAGCTAGCCTATCCAATCCAAGACCCCAAGCGCCTGCAGGCATTGTAACCCCAGCTGGTTCAGTAACTTCTGGTCTTAGTAACCCTGCTCCGGCCATTTCTACCCATCCTAAACCTTGAATATAGCCATAAACTTCCACACTAGGTTCTGTAAACGGGAAATATGCAGGCTTAAATTTTACTTCCTTAATTCCTATCCCAGAAAATATTGCCCTTAGAGTTGACAAAAGTTCCCTAAAGTTAAAATTCTCTTCTATAACTAAACCATCTAATTGATGAAATTCGATTAAATGCGTAGCGTCGATAGCGTCTGGCCTAAATACTTTACCTATAGTGAAGACTTTAATCTCCTTATTAGGTGATGTAGAAAGAACTCTTGCAGTAGTTGCAGTAGTTTGGCTCCTTAAAACTAAGGATTTTGCAACCTCTTGCTTCCAACTATATTTCCACAATTTTTCATGTACTTCTTTTACTCTCTTTACTAAACTCTGGTTTAACAATTCTCCCTTTCCGTCAACCTTAAAGCTATCATGTATTTCCCTAGCGGGATGATCTTGAGCTTGGAACAGCATATCAAAATTGTAAAATTCCATTTCTACAAAGTCACTCTTAACTTCCTTAAAGCCCAGTGAGACCATAACGTCCTTAACGTGCTCTAAAAATTCCTTAAAATAGTGCTTCTTTCCTAATGGAATAAATGGGGGTAACGCCTCGACGTTATATTCCTTTAACTCATATTTAGTCCATTCTTTATTTCTTAATAATTCTGGAGTTAAGTAAGTAATAGCTGGGCGAATTTCTGGCTCCTTAAGCAAAGTAAGTAATAGCACTTTGTTCTTCTTAATCTCTATTAATCCTCTGCTTTCTAATTCTTTCAAATATTTTTTATCGTCCTCTGAAAGATCTTGCGAAGAAGATATTTTCTTAAGAACAACGTATTCTGGTGAAACGTAAGACGATTTTAAAGGTATAATTTCTCCTTTATCGACCTTGATTAATCCCTTTTTCCTGGCCCAGCTTAAAGCAATATTAAAATCCTTAAAAGTTTTAGCTACTTCCTGAATTTTTTTACTTTCACCTTTCAAAAAGTTTATCAAATTATCTTCTGGAAGCCCTTCTTTTAATCTTTCTTCTCCTTCTTTAGTTAATATAATGTTCTCTTTTTCTTCCTCTTTTACACTCACATAACCTTTATCTTTCAATAAATAAGCTAGGCTAAAGACTGCAGTTTCTGGAATAACTGATGAAAGCTCAGTGGAATAAGCTGATTTATTCTCTTTCTTTTTTAAAAAATCAATAATTTTAATTTCATTCTCGCTTAACATGGCTTTACAACTCTATGCTCTGTCCAGGTTGTAAGATTATTGGCTTATAACCTTTCTCTTTAACATATCTTTCAAAGTCTCCAGGATCTACTTTAATTAAATCCCAAGTATTATAATGAATTGGAATTACTCCCTTCTTGGGCTTTATCATGTCTACCGCTATTGACGCTTGATAAGGATCCATGGTAAATCTTCCTCCTATAGGAAGTAAGGCATAATCTGGTTTAAAGACTTCACCTATTAGTTTCATGCCCTCAAATAGTCCAGTATCTCCTGCATGATAAATTGTTATCCCGTCAGCAGAAATGATTACGCCGGTAGGATCACTATGTTCACTGGAGTGAATTGCTTGAGTTAACGCTAATTTAATACCTTGATATTCTACATACCCACCCACATTTGCAGGTATCATTCTATCCCAAGGTAACTTGTACTCCTTATTTAAGTAATTTTCTAAATCCCATGTAGCAAAGAGTAATGCTTTCTTATTTTTGTTCATAATTTCTACTGTATCGCCTAAATGGTCATAATGATCGTGTGTTACAGCTATTAAATCAAAATCATCAAAATAGGATAACTTTACTGGAGCCACAGGATTATCCTTTATAAAGGGATCTATTACTATTTTTTTACCTTGTAAATTTAGTTCAACTGCCGCGTGACCTAACCACCTTAGGGAAGGCATGAGATAATATTAATAACCAAGAAATAAAAACTTCCATTATGACAGATGAAGAACTAAAAATTATCATGAAAGTGGGAAAAATTGCTGCAGAAGCTAGAGATGCAGGAGCTAAAATGATAAAACCTGGAGTAAAAGTCTTAGACGTTTGTGAAGCTGTAGAAAAAATGATCATAGAGAAAGGAGCTTTTCCTGCATTTCCTTGCAATTTATCAATAAACTACGAAGCTGCACATTATAGTCCAGTTATAGGGGACGAAAAAGTAATTCCGGAAGGCGCAGTAGTAAAATTAGATGTTGGGGCACAAATTGATGGTTATATCTCTGACACTGCAGTTACTGTTGTTTTAGACGATAAATATCAAAGGCTCGCAGATGCCTCCAAAGAAGCATTAAATGCTGCGATATCAAACTTTAAGCCTGGCGTAAGCCTCGGAGATATAGGAAAAGTTATTGAAAGAGTAATTAGAATGAACGGTTACTCTCCAGTCAGAAATTTAGGAGGGCATTTAATAAGGAGATATGAGCTGCATGCAGGGGTATTTGTACCTAACGTTTATGAAAGGAATATGGGAAGAATAATGGAAGGAAATACTTATGCCATAGAACCCTTTACCACTGACGGTTTTGGAGAAGTAATTGAAGGAAAAATAGAAACTATATATTCCGCAAAGTCTTTTGTCCCTAAAGGATTAACAGAAGAGGAGAAGCAATTCCTAGATGTGATAAATAAGAGATTTAAAACATTACCGTTCTCAGAAAGATGGCTTTCAGACTTAGGAGATAAGGAAAAAGTTGAGAAAACTCTTAAAAACTTGGTCAGAAAGAAAGCATTAAATTCATACCCAGTATTAATAGAAATAAGGAAAGGAATGGTGTCGCAATTCGAACATACAGTTTACGTAGGTAAAGACGAAACGATAGTTATAACGTAAAATAGATTTTGGTAAAAGTTTAATTTGGGCAAATGCAGATAAGTTACAAGAAGGTATATGTTGGATATAATTTTAAATATATTAGCATTCGCTCAGTCAGCAAATAATGGTGCAGCGTTCACTTTTGAATTATTGTACATGCTGTTCTTTATAGTAATAATAGCCATATCTTTCATTCCTGGACTCCAACAGCAATACCAAATGATGTTTATGAGCAAAGACGTCGAAAAGAATCTTAATACTATAGAGAATTACCTTAAAGACGCTAAAGGTATTGCTGAAAAGTTATTAAAAGAGAAGAACTTTCAAGATCCTAAAGCTTTCCTTGATAGAGTTATAGATAGATTTGTAATAGATCCAGTAAGTATAGAACCAACTGATATCATAAGTAGAATGAAACTCTTACTCAGGACAAATGAAGATACAGTAAGACAAATGATAACAAAGTATTCGCCAAATATAGATCCAATGAGCAGAAGTCAAATTGAAGTGTCGATAGAAGTAATCAATGCACTTAACATGATATACAAGGTGATTAGGCACTATTTCTTACTAGCCAAGAAATTAAAGAACTTAATGATAATGTACCAGCTACAAGCAGTAGCTCCAATTTATGCAAAACTAGCAGAAGCTTATGGAAAAGCCCAAAAAGTCTTCTTACAAGGTATACCAGTAGGTGACGGCTTAGGACCGCTAGTTGCATCAAGATTCCTAATGAATATAACTGACAAGTGGAGTCCAAGCAAAGATACTATAGCAGGTTCAATGGAATTTGAAGGGAGAAAACTAATAGTAGTTAAAGCAGAAGGACCTATGGCAACAGTAGGGGAACCCGGAGAAGCTGTGCAAAATATTGTAGAGAAAGAAGGCAATAAAGTTGCAAGAATAATAACTGTAGATGCTGCATTAAAGCTAGAAGGAGAAGAAACTGGAAGTATAGCAGAAGGTATGGGTGTAGCAATGGGTGATCCTGGACCGGAAAAGATAGCAATAGAAAGGGTTGCTGCAAAATATAATATTCCTATAGATGCAGTAATAGTAAAAATGAGCATGGAAGAAGCAATAACTGAAATGAGAAAAGAAGTTTACGAGGCCGCTGATAAAGTTGTAAACTATGTAAAGAACATAATACTAGAGAGAACAAAGCCAGGAGATACTGTAGTACTAGTAGGAGTTGGCAACACTGTAGGAATAGCTCAGTGATGTAAAATGGCAATATCTTCAGAAACAAAACAACCACTTGTAGTAAAAACTGTAATAAAGTGCATGACTTGTGATTATTCTATAGTTAGGGATTTTCAGCAAGGAGACTTCGTTCCTAAACTTGTAGGAACTTGTCCAAAAGATGGAGGAAAGCTTTACATAGCTGGAATTTACGCTGAATCCCCCAATAATCAGCACAAGTAATTTTTTATACTTCTACTCCTTTTCTTTTATTGCCCACCCGGCCATAGTGGGAGGGCAACACCCGGACTCATCTCGAACCCGGAAGTTAAGCCTCCCACGTTGGAAGGGCAGTGGGGTCCGAGAGGACCCGCAGCCCTTCCAAGCCGGGATGGGTTTTATATTTCTCTCCTTTTCATATAATGTATGAAAAAGATATACGATGAAATTCATGGATATATAACACTTGGAGATGCAGAAATTGAAATTGTAGATTCTCCAGAATTTCAAAGACTCAGAAGAATAAAACAAACTAGCTTAGCTTACATAGTTTATCCGGGGGCTACTCATACAAGGTTTAGCCATTCACTAGGAACTTTTTACCTAGCATCAAAAGTAGGAGAGAAACTTTATAATTCTGGCGAAATAAACGCCGAAGAACTTCAAGACCTAAAAATGGCTAGCTTATTACACGATATAGGACAATTCCCATTTAGTCATGCTATTGAAGGATACTATTTACCTCAAGGTTTCGGAAATAAGGAATTAAGAGAATATATTTTAGAAAAATCGGAGATAAAAGATATCCTAGAAAAATACGGTTTTTCAATTTCAAGAATTCTTGACATATATCACGGGAATTCATTATTATCTTCAATTATCGATGGAGAAGTCGATGTAGATAGGATAGATTATTTAATGAGAGACTCAAGGCATACTGGAGTCCAGTTAGGTAAACTTGACTTAGACAGATTAATAGATACAATATCTTACACACAATCAGGAATTACAGTAGAAGATAAGGGAATAATAAGTTTAGAAAATTTTTACATTTCTAGGTTGCATATGTACCAGGCAGTATATTACCATAAGACAATACTAGGTTACGAGTTGTTTTTAAGGAACTTGTACGAGTATATGATAAACTACTGTAATAAAGACCTTAAAGATTCGTCAAATATTAGGGAAATGGTAAAAGAAGGCCTTTTCCCGTATTGGGACGATGAATGGATAATATCGTCTCTTTATAATTGCTTAACTGAAGATATTCCTTTATCAATAATCCAAAAAATAAAGAATTTTATGGATAGAAAAGGACCTAAAGTTGTTTATGACGAAGTGTCATACAAAGAGGAAAAAGGTTATTTAGAAGATATAAGAAACCAATTGGAGAAAGTTGGTATTCCTTCTGATTCAATATATCCATTTGAAGAAAAAATTTCAATAATTGACAAAAATAAGATTAAGATCCTTTCAAAGGGTAGAGAGAAGAAATTAAAGGACTATTCTGCAACACTCTTACACGAAATCCCTGATTTCATATTAATTAGAAGAGTTTACGTAGATTATGAATACGCTAAGAAAGCGAGGGAAGTATTGAGTTGATTAAACTAGTGCTAACAGATCTTGACGGTACATTAACTGAAGATAGAGGAATATACAAGGTTAGCCTAGATGCAATAAAATATCTTAGATTATTGGAAGAAAGGGGAATAAAAGTTGCACTAGTTAGCGGTAACTCTTACCCAGTATTAAGAGGGTTGCATAATTATTTAGGATTCTCCGGCGGAGTCGTTGCAGAGAACGGTTGCGTAGTCTTTTATAAACAAAAGATTAGGGTATGCAAACCTATGGATAGACAAATATTAGAGGAATTTAAAGAAAAATTCAAACTAAAGGATAGTTGGCAAAACGATTATAGGGAATGTGACTTCGGTTTTACACCTCCAGATATTACAGAAGAAATGATTAAGTGGGCAGAAGAAAAGGGGTTATATATTAACTCCTCGGGATATGCATTACACATCGCATTTAAACCGGCTGGTAAAATGGTTGGGGTTAGAAAACTTATAGAACTTCACGGCGTTAAAAAAGAAGAGGTTATAGGAATAGGAGATTCATTAACTGACTTAGATATGTTCAAAGAAGTAGGAATAAAAGTTGCAGTTGGTAATGCTGAGGAAGAGTTAAAAAAAGAGGCAGACATTATATTAAATCTTAAGAGTGGGGAAGGAGTTAAAGAACTAGTTACAATGATATTGGAGGGAAAATTAGATGGAAGAAATAGATGAGATAATTTACAAGTACGCATTGGATAATGCAGTTAAACATGACGGCAAAGCGGCAGTAGGCCCAGTAATGAGTAAAGTTCTAGGAGAAAAACCAGAGTTAAAACCAAAAGCTAAGGAAATAGCAAAGAGAGTACAAGAAATAGTAGAAAAAGTAAATTCCATGAGCTTAGAAGATCAGAAAAAAGAACTAGAGGCAAAGTTCCCAGAAATGTTAACAAAGAAGAAAACTGAAGAAGAAAAGAAAACTTTGCCACCTTTGCCCAACGTTAAAGGTGAAGTAATAACTAGGTTCGCTCCAAATCCAGACGGGCCAATACACTTAGGTAATACAAGAGCCGCAATTCTTTCTTACGAATATGCTAGAATGTATAAAGGAAAATTCATTTTAAGATTTGACGATACTGATCCAAAAGTAAAGAAACCACTGAGAGAAGCTTATGATTGGATAAGAGAGGATTTAAAGTGGTTAGGAATAACTTGGCAAGAAGAATTTACAGCCTCGTCAAGACTTGAAAGATATTATGAAGTTGCTAAAGAAATGATCGAAAAAGGTTATGCTTACGTAGATACTTGTAGCGAAGAAGAATTTAAGAAAATGAAAGAGACTAGAAACTTTTCCTTACCCTGCTTTAATAGATCAAAACCAGTAGAATACAACCTTGAATTATGGGAAAAAATGTTAGAAAGAAAATTTAAAGAAGGAGAGGCAGTGCTTAGGATAAAGACTGACCTCAACGATCCAGATCCTTCAAAAATAGATTGGGTAATGGCTAGGATAGTCGATACCGAGAAAAACCCTCACCCTCTTGTTGGCGATAAATATTGGGTATGGCCAACGTATAATTTTGCTTCAGCAGTAGATGATCACGATTATAAAATAACTCACATTTTAAGAGCTAAGGAGCATATGAGCAATGCGGATAAACAAAAATGGGTATTCAACTACATGGGCTGGGAAATTCCCGAAGTTATGGAATTTGGAAGGCTTAAATTAGAAGGGTTCATGATGAGTAAATCGAAAATAAAAGGAATGATGGAAAAAGGGACTACAAGAGACGATCCAAGATTACCTACTATTGCAGGACTGAGAAGAAGAGGAATTTTACCAGAAACTATTAGAGAAATAATCATAGAAGTTGGAGTAAAACCGTCTGACGCAACGATTAGCTTTGAGAACATAGCCGCATTAAATAGGAAAAAACTCGATCCTATCGCAAAAAGGATAATGTATGTAGAAAACTACTCTGAGTTTACGCTTGAAATTCCAGAAGAAATGACTGCCAAAATACCTCTGAGCCCATCTATAAAGGAATTTAGGGAAATTACGGTAAAACCTGGAGATAAAATACTTGTAGAAAAGGCCGATGCAGAAAACCAAAGTATAATTAGACTTGTTGAACTATGCAATGTTAAAGTTGAAGGAAACAAATTAGTCTACATAAGCAAATCAGTAGAAGACGCAAAGAAAATGAATGCAAAGATTGTTCAATGGGTCAAGAAAGGAGAGGAAGTTAACGTAAATGTGATAAAAGCCGATCCAAACCAAGACTTAAAGATAATTAAAGGAAAAGCTGAAAGATATGCGATTAACCTTAATCCAGATGAAATAGTGCAGTTCATTAGATACGGTTTCGTTAGAGTTGACTCCAAGAACGAGAGTAATAACAAATTAACAGTAATATATGCACACGAATGACTTTTTCTCAAAAACTTTTATAGAAAGCTTTGTAATGCGAAAGTCTGTTTAATCAATTATAAAGTGATTTTTACTCTATACCCCTTAGGAATTTGGACACTTTTACTCCATTTTAGCCCTATTGATTTTCGACTGTAACAATTTTCATGAAATTCAACCAGTTTGAATTTAGACACTACCGTAAAGTATTACATATTTGTTTTTTTGCATAACTAAGAAATTGTTATCGTCTTCTTTCAACTCCACGCCTAATATTAACAGTCCTTAAAATACCTTCACTTGGCAAACATAAAGCGAGAAAGGTAAGGTAATAAAGTTTTCACATTTGGTGATATAAGAATTCGTGAGGTTAAGGGAAAGTATTATGTTTACATCATAGAGAAGGGTGAAGGCTGCAAGAGAAGAGACCGTTACGTAGGTTCCTTAGATAAGGTAATTAAAACGTGCCTGGGGGCGTTGGCGAGGATGTACCCCCAGCCAGCGCCGCAGGCTGGACTCGAACCAGCGACCGCCCGGTTAACAGCCGGGCGCTCTTCCAGCTGAGCTACTGCGGCATTTTATTCTATTAACTTATTTCTTATAACGTTTTTGCTCACTCTTGTCAAAGGATAATTTGAACTACTTAATCATCAATCACAATCACGCATCTAGCGCAAATTTTAGATACAATTGAAAAGAACGGCTTATAAATAAAATAAGTTTATGAATATCTAAAAATAAAAACTAAATAGTATTATGAGGATTTACCAGATATCTCTTGTAACTTCTTTAAGACTTCGTCTAATGCGTCTTTAGCTTCTCCCGGATCTATAATAGCCGCAGAAGCTGCAGCAACTTGTAATCCGCATGCTTCACCTAAAGCTTTCTTTGATGGTACGTATATATAAGGAACTTTCTTTTCTTCGCATAATCCAGGTAAATGAGCTACTATCTCTTCTGGTTGTACATCCTCTGCAATATATACTAATTTTGCTTGTCCTCTTTCTACTGCTTTTGTAGTTTCGTTAGTGCCTTTCTTTATCTTTCCAGATTCTTTAGCTTTCTTAAGAACTTCTAGGGCTTTATCTACTAAATCTTGTGGAACTTCAAATTTTACATAAGATGGTTTGGACATACGTTCATCCTCCTCCTTATTTCGTCACGCAAAAATGAATGAGACTCATTAGCTTAAAAAGCTATTTGATAACGTTTAGGTTAGATGGTTTTGAATCATTAATGTCTAGACTTGTTTTATACATATGTTTAATATTAAAATACATATCTAATTAAAAATAATTATTTATGGTATTTAATATTCCTGTAAAGCAAATTTTTATGCTATCCGCATATTCCGAATCTTGCGCACAGGTAAGCATTGTGAAGTTCCCTTCCTTCATCATCGGTGTGCGAAGACTCATCATGATTACCGGAGTTTATCTCATCATATATCTTCCTAGCAATAGTATCAACGTCATTCTCAAACAACTTACCCAACCAATCCAAAGAATTAATAACGTCCTCAGCAACTTCCTCCTCCATATTATAAACATTAACTAGAGCAGAGACAACAGCAGAAACCTTAATAACTACCGAAAGCAACTTCCTAAAATTCTCAACAACACCCAACCACTGAGCATAAGCCTCCAAATCCTGAATACTATAAGAATTAGGCGGAGGAGTAACCAAAGACAGCTGAAGAACAGTACCAGCAACACTACCAACTGCAGATGCTGGACTCGAAGGAGAAAGAAATCCTTCTAGATTATAACTACCAGTACAATAAGTAGTACAAACGCCATCATCAAATATTGGAGCGCCGAAAATTAAAGGAGTCTCACCCATTAAAGCAAGTCTCAAATTGCCGGTAACGTCATTAAGAATAGGATTAGTAATACTGCATAAGCTGGAGTAAAGGCCATTACCGAATATTGTAACGCCATATAAACCCTCATACTGAGAAAGAGAACCCAAACCAAAGGAAACTGCAAAATTAAAAACAGGGAAATAATTAGAAATTGCTTTTAGCGTAACATGTATAGCACGTCTTATATAATATTGATCATCAGAAGATTTGAATATTGGTATTATTTGATTATATCCCCGCATATCTTCATAAATATATTCAAGTATATAAGGTACGTAGTTAGGTATTATAGCAACAGTGGCTGGTGAAGCAGATTTTAAGCCTTTAGCTAGCGTTAAAAGGAAGTCAGAAAACGACCCACCGACTTGTTCCGTAATTACTTTAGTCATAGCATTAATGTCAGCTTGCTTTTGAGTTAACCTACACTTCGGGCATGGCGGGTTAACAAACTCGGACTCTGTACTTCCATGTAGTGGAATCATTGCTATTGGAAAATCTTCCACCGTAAGATATTTTAGAGTGTTTAGATTACCACTGAATGTGAAGCTTCCTCCTCCTTGATAAACTGTTAACCTACTTACTTTTCCACGCCAATCCTTTGAGATTCCTCCTATATACACGTATACGTCCTTATATGGCGTTTTAACTAATATGCCATGTCTAACGAAGTTCATTATTGTAAGTGTTGGTGGGTGAGCTGACATTCTTGCTGGGACAATAATTGCCGGGAGTATTGAATAGTAGGTATTGCTTGTAGCCATCTGTTTATACGAGTCACAGTATTTTGGAGCGTCAACGTTAGCCTCACACTCAGCATTTTCAACTGATTGCATTATTGCAGAAGCTGCACCTATTATACCTCCTATTGTACTTACAAAATCTGATATTGAAGTCGAACCATATGCAGATTTTAATATTATTGATCCAGATTCTGACATATGTTAATTCTAGCATATCTAATATAAAAAGATTTCTAGTCCTTTAGAAAGATTTAATGACAAATTAAAAGAAACAGGAGTAATTATGAAAGTTAGAATTTACACTACTCAACAGTATCAATATTTATTATCCTCCCACTCATTTATATTTCTATGAAAAGTTATGTTGATAAGACGGTTATTTGCACATTGAAAAGTTCAAAAACTCAAAAGTTCAGATTTGGGACTTCGGAGATTTTATAATAGTGAGCCCTCATAACAACCTAAACGAGATTAGGGGTAGTGAGAATACTGACCAACTTTTAGAACTATTAGTAAATCTAGCATTTATTTACATCGATAAAAAGCAAATAAATGATATTTGTAAAATTCGCAGTCTGCATATTGGAGAAGGAGACTGTGATGATCAAATGTGGAATAGATTTTTACAATACGCTGACATTAAATTAGAAGATAAAAATATTAATGATGCACAATTATATGAGATAATTTTGTGCTTAGTAGGCTTAATAGGTCAATATATGAGGGGAGAATTTCATGACGAATATGCATACGAGAAAGCAGTTAAAATGCTTAAAAGAGCCTTAACGTGTAATGATAAAAATTTCAGAACTACAAGTGTAGGAAGATCTTAGTACTAGTGGTATTTGGGAGATAGATTTTAAGAAAATACTCGATCAGAAAACTATAGACGCTTATTACGAATTGTTATTTGACCCACAGTTAGGCAGAAATGATTGGAAAAATCTCATTTCCATAAAATATTATTCCCTAACATAAAAGTCTTCGCATCTATTTTTGCAGACAAACTACAGATGTGGTTAACTTCTAACGACTTACTAACTAAATTACATGCTTGGATTGTTTTAGGTGATGAGGCGCCTTCCTTGTCTATTGATAAAAAACATTTTCTAGAATTGTTGTCAGCTGAAGATCTAACGTATAGGTTCTACCTATGGGAGGAGAACGTTAACTTACTTAAAACCGGTTATTTAGCACCTACTGATTTGATGGACAAAAAGAATTATTTCATAGAATTAGCCAAAAACATGAATAAAATTCATGAATAATGCGTATATCGTAGAATTAGAGACATTGCTAAAATACTCAAGGATAAAGGAATTATAAGTAAATAAAGATGATATTAAGGGCATCTTTCCTTTCATTGATTATATTCATTAAGTTCTTATCATCTTCTTCCCAAGAATAAACGAGAAAATTTTATAGCGATCAAAGTATAAAATGTACTCAGCGGCGTAGGCCAGCCTGGTAAGGCCGCAGGGCTCATAACCCTGAGGTCCCTGGTTCAAATCCAGGCGCCGCTACCTCACTTTTTGTGATGAGAAGAGGGTCGAATGAAATTATGATTACCGCTGGAAATGCTGAAATCTTAAATTGAATCTTCAAATTATATATTATGGGTAGACTTTTCGGCACTGACGGAGTGAGAGGTACTATAAATAAAGAGCTAACAATAGAGTTAGCTCAAAAGCTAGGGCAAGCTATTGGAACGTTTTTCGGTAAAGGATCAACAATACTGATAGGAAGAGATGCTAGAGCTGGTGGAGATATGTATACTAGAGCTGTGGAGAGCGGTTTATTAAGTGCTGGAGTTAAGGTTTATGAAGGAGGCTTCGCACCTACTCCTGCCTTACAATATGCTGTAAAGACTTTAGGTTATGATGCTGGAGTAATTATTACTGCTAGTCATAACCCTGCGGAATATAACGGAATAAAAGTGATAGATAAGGATGGCGTTGAGATTTCTAGAGATAAGGAGAACGAGATTGAGGATATTTATTTTTCCGGAAAGTTTTATTCCGAGGACTGGAGGGCTTTAACTTACGACGTAAAAAAGGAGGATAGAGTTATAGATAATTACGTTAAAGGCATTTTAAGTCATGTTGACGTAGAGAAAATAAGGAAGAAGAACTTTAAAGTGTTGATCGATGGTGCTAATAGCGTAGGTTCTATAACTTCACCTATTGTTGCCAGGGAGTTAGGTTGTAAAATATATGGTATAAATACTAACTTAGATCCTTTATTCCCTGCAAGGACTCCGGAACCCACTTTTGACAGCCTAAAGGATACTGCGGAGATTGCTAAAGAGCTTAAAGTTGATTTAGGTGTAGCTCACGATGGTGATGCAGACAGAGCAATATTTATAGATTCACAGGGAAGAGTGCAGTGGGGCGATAGGAGCGGTGCATTATTATCTTATTGGGCTTCAACAAAGGAAAGTGGCTTTCCTAGAAGAATATTTACAGCAGTCTCCAGTTCTGTTTTAGTTCAAGATTACCTTAAGAAATACAATATAGAGGTTGTTTGGACTAAAGTTGGTAGTGTTGATATTGCTCATAAATTAATGGAAGAGAAGGGAATTGCTGGCTTTGAGGAAAACGGAGGGTTCATTTTCCCTCTTCATCAGTATGTGAGAGATGGAGCAATGTCTTTTGCTTTAATGCTTGAGATGCTTGCATCTGAAAATATCTCTTCTGCAGAACTTTTTGATACATTACCAAAGTATTATACAGTAAAAACTAAGGTTTACATAAATAAAAACACGGACGTTGAGAAAATATACGAAACAGTAAAGTCTACATACTCTCAGGGTAATATCATAACTATAGATGGCGTGAAGATAATTACTCCGGACTATTGGTTCTTAGTTAGAAAGAGTGGTACTGAGCCTATAATAAGGATAATGGTTGAGGCTAAAGATAAGGAAAAAGCAAAAAATCTTGCAAATGAGTTAGTAAAGCTGGTGGGTAGTTTAGTATGAAATATAGACTAATGGATATATTAGCTTGCCCCATGTGCAAGCATTTCCCTCTCCAGCTTATAGTAATTTCTCAGAAAAAAGTCGAGAGAACTACCGATGAGAAAAAGCCTTTGTGCGAACTTTATTGTGCATATAAGAATTCTGAAGTTAAGAACGTCGAAAACCCTCCTTGTGATGAGTGCATAACCTATGAAATAGAGGAAGGGGTACTTTACTGTCCAGAATGTAAAAGATGGTATCCAATTATAGATGAAATACCTAGAATGCTACCAGATAAGTTAAGAAAGAAAGAGGAAGATTTAAAATTCCTTGAGAAGAATAAAGATAAGATACCATCTTACATTATAGAGAACGGCGTTCCATTTAATCTATCGAGTTTAAAATGAGCTTATTAATCCGGTTTACAAATGTATTTTTGGTGTAAATCTTGGAAAGTTCATTTCTATCTAATTTAGACGAATGGATAAAGATGCAGAAGAGTTTGCTTGCAACTATAAAAGATATGGAAAAGAATGAAAACGATAAAGACATGGATAGGTTAGACTTAATCTTAGCTTCTAGAGTAGCTTTCCAGCACATGATGAGAACTATAAAAGCGTTTGATCAATGGCTACAAGATCCAATGATAATAAAACACATGCCTAAAGAAATGCTGGAAGATGTAAAAAGAACTAGCTGGAGTATATTAGAACAGCTTCTGGAGTTAGATATTAGACACACCAGTGAAGCACGTGATCTAATAAGCAAACTAGGAAAGGAAGGTAAACTAGATCCATTAATTTGGTCTAGGCCATTATTTGATGAACAGCAGAGTCAGAACAATAGAAGAATAACTTTCACTACAATGTAAATTTTATTAAAAATATAGTTTAATTAAAAATAAGTAAAATAAGCGAAATTGTTCATTTTTATATATCTAATATCTTCTTCCTCTACTATATCCTCTGTTGGCGTTTTTTAGTTTCAATGTATATTCTTCATCAATAGCTACTATTTTAGACTTTATCTCTGATAAAATCTGATTTAACTGGTTTTTGAAATTATCATCAATTACAGCTTGATTCTCTTCTAGAGCTTCTTCTCCGTTAGTTGATAATTTTAGTTTTTTATTTACTGGGTCACTTTCAATTAGCCCTAAATAAAGCAACGAAGTAAGGTCTTCCTTTATCATTGGACTGAACACATTATTTCCGATTACATTGAATTTATAGCCTAAATCTAAACCTTTTTGCGAGGCCTCGTATAGTAAAGTTATCAAAGCCCTTTCAGATATTCCTCCAAATAATTTTATTATATACATCAATTGTACTTTTTTCTTATCTTCTTTTAAAACAGATGGAGTAATTACTTGCTTAGTAATTGTTTTTAATTCCTTAGTTTTTGTCTGTCCAGGCTGTGACAAACTTAATCCCCTATCTTATTTATGTCCTCCTATTATATTAATTAAACGTTTCGTAACAAGTAATGGATCGCTACTCCTAGTTATTGCCCCTCCTACCACATAAATGTTTATAGGTAAATCTAGAAGATCTACAATGTTCTTCTCATTTAATCCTCCAGCAACTGATACCAGTGAGAACTCTGAGATTTGCTTAATTTCATTCTTTAAAGACGTTACTGTAATTCCGCGTTCTTTTTGAACGTCTAACCCCACGTGCAAACCTATTATATCAACTCCTAATTCCTTTAATCTTTTTGCCCTCTTTACTGGATCATTAACATTAATTAAATCAGCTTGGACTACTATTCCTAGTTCTTTTGCCTTATCTACTGCAGATTTTATTGTAGAATCGCTCATTATTCCCAGAACAGTCATTATATCTGCGTTGCCCAATTTAGCAATTTCAACTTCTACGTCTCCAGCGTCAGCTGTCTTTGTATCTGCTAAGAGAATTTTGTCTTTAGCTACTTCTCTTAATTGTTTTATTCCTCTAATTCCTTCTGCTTTAACTAACGGAGTTCCAACTTCTACTATGTCTACTCCTCCTTCTATTGCCATTTTTGCTACTCTTATTGCATCGTCAAGAGATATGAAATCTAACGCTACTTGTAAGTTCTTTTTACTCGAAATTCTTTCAAGGACTTCGTCTTTCATATGACATAAGCGGACGAGGTAATAATTAAATTAATCTATAAAAGAGTTTTTAAGCTCAAAAGCCGAGTACTTGTTACTGTGATTATGTATTGACAAAGTTCGTAATAGTAACTGGTGGTGTATTATCTAGTGTAGGAAAAGGTACTGTTGCAGCATCAATAGGGCTTCTTTTGAAAGCTAGGGGATACAAGATATCTGTAGTAAAAGTAGATCCTTATATTAATGTTGATGCAGGCACTATGAATCCTTATATGCACGGAGAAGTTTTTGTCACAGATGACGGTGCAGAGACCGACTTAGATTTAGGGCATTATGAAAGATTCCTTGACATAGACATGAGTAAGCACAATAATATTACTGCAGGGAAAGTTTATTTTGAAGTAATAAAGAAGGAAAGAGAAGGAAAGTATCTAGGGCAGACTGTTCAAATTATACCGCACGTTACTGATGAAATAAAATCAATGATTAGGAAAGTAGCAGAATTGGATAAGGCAGACATCGTAATAGTAGAAATAGGAGGTACAGTAGGAGATATAGAAAGCTTGCCATTCCTTGAAGCGGTTAGGCAAATGAAGTTAGAGGAGGAAGAGCATGATATAGTCTTTATTCACGTTGCATTAGTAGAATATCTTAATGTAACTGGAGAATTAAAAACTAAGCCTCTGCAGCATAGTGTTCAAGAGTTAAGAAGGATAGGAATTCAGCCTGATATTATAATAGCAAGATCCATAGTACCAATAGATGAGGAAACTAAGAAGAAGATTGCATTGTTCACTAATGTAAAACCTGAGTACATTTTCTCGAATTATGACGTCTCGACTGCCTATGAAGTTCCTCTAATTCTAGAAAAACAATCACTTCCTTCAAAGCTTTTATCAAAGCTTGCCTTAAAGGATACTCCACCTAAGCTTGACGATTGGATAAATTTTGTAAATGCCATAAAGAACGGTAACAAAGTCGTTAGAATAGGTTTGGTAGGAAAGTATACAAAACTAAAGGACAGTTACTTGAGTATAAAAGAAGCAATATATCATGCCTCTGCTATGTTACACCTTAAGCCTCAAATTGTTTGGATAGAATCTACTGACTTAGAGAAAGATAATGCCGTAGAGGAAAAATTGAAAGGATTGGACGGGATAGTAGTTTTGCCCGGCTTCGGAGCTAGAGGAGTAGAAGGTAAATTAAAAGCAATAAAATATGCTAGAGAAAACAATGTTCCATATCTAGGTATTTGCTACGGCTTACAGCTAGCTGTAGTTGAGTTCGCCAGAAACGTTTTAGGTCTTAAAGGTGCTCATACTACTGAAGTTGATCCTAATACACCTTATCCTGTGGTAACTTTACTAGATGAGCAAAAAAGAGTTACGCAAGTAGGAGGAACTATGAGATTAGGTGCGCAGAAGATTATTCTTAAAGAAGGTACAATAGCTTATAACCTTTATGGAAAATCAGAAGTTTATGAAAGACATAGGCATAGGTATGAGGTTAATCCAGAATATGTAGATAAACTGCAGTCTGCTGGTATGATAATCTCTGGAGTTAGTGAGAACGGTCTAGTTGAGATGATAGAATTAAAGGATCATAAGTTCTTTGTAGCTACTCAAGCTCATCCAGAGTTTAAGAGTAGACCTTTAAGACCTTCACCTTTATTTGTTGGATTCTTGAAGGCTGCTGCCGGACTCTGAGAGTACTATAATAATTCTATCATATTTTGATTTTATCATTTTTTTAATTCCCTTTTCACCATTCTCATATGAAATTTCTATTAATCCTGCATTTTGTAATTCTGCTACTTGTGAGCTTATATTTCCTTTTGACATCATTAATTCATTGCTTAATTCTGTTATACTTTTTGGTTTTTCTGCTACTAACTTTAGTATATTTATTCTAGTCATTGAAGAAAATGCGGTTGAAACTCTTAGTATATCTTCTGGATCTGTTACTACAAGTTCCATGAATAAAAAGCTGACAAATACTTTGTTCAAAAGTCTTTTGCCGTGAAAAACGCTAAGTCATTCTTTTATATTAGTTAGATAATTGATTAGGAAGAGGAGATTTATATTGCAAGCTAAAGTTGAGAATCCATTAAAGAACATTAAATCAGCTGTAAATAAAATTGTATTAGTTAAACTTAAAGATGGTTCTGAGTACATTGGTAAATTAGAACAGACTGACGGTACAATGAATTTAGTACTTAGAGACTGTACTGAACTTAGAGAGGGCACTGCAGAGCCAGTAGCAAAATATGGCAGAGTTCTAATAAGAGGTAGTAATGTTCTCTTTATAAGTATTGATTATGAAACGATAATGAATAAAGAAAAATAATTTTAAAACACCAAACGAAAGTGAAAGTATAATGAAAAACATCGTAGTTGAACCTGCAAGGGTTCAAGATATTAATAATTTGCCTGTAGAATTAGTAGAAAGAAAAGGCACAGGACATCCGGATTATATTGCTGATTCTGCTTCAGAAGAAGCTAGCAGAAAATTATCCTTATATTACCTAAAGAAATTTGGTACTATACTTCATCACAATTTAGATAAAACTCTTGTAGTAGGCGGTCAAGCTCAGCCGGAATTTAAAGGAGGAGAAGTCATACAACCAATCTACATTATAGTTGCAGGTAGGGCAACTACTGAGGTTAGAACTGAAGACGGTATTCAGAACGTTCCTGTAGGTACTATAATAGTTGAAAGCGTTAAAAACTGGATAAAGAATAATTTTAGATATTTAGATCCAGAAAAACATGTTATTGTTGATTATAAAGTGGGTAAAGGGTCCACTGATCTTGTTGGAATATTTAATAAAGGCAAGACAGTTCCTTTATCTAATGATACCAGCTTCGGAGTTGGATTTGCTCCTTTCTCTACATTAGAGGAATTAGTATATCAAACAGAAAGAATGTTAAATTCTAAAGAAGTAAAATCTGAACTTCCAGAGATCGGCGAGGATATAAAAGTCATGGGATTAAGAAGGGGTAAAGAAATAGATCTTACAGTAGCAATGTCAACTATAAGCGAGTTAATAGACGATACTAATCATTATTTAGCAGTTAAGGAGGAAGCTAAGCAGAAGATTTTAGATTTAGCAAGTAGATTAGCTCCTGACTATAAAGTTAATGTTTACATAAACACTGGAGATAGAGTTGATCAAGGAATTTTGTATTTGACAGTCACTGGAACTTCGGCTGAACATGGAGACGACGGAATGACTGGTAGAGGTAATAGAGGAGTTGGCCTTATAACACCTATGAGACCGATGTCGTTAGAAGCAACAGCTGGTAAAAATCCAGTAAATCATGTTGGTAAGATATATAACGTAATGGCAATGCTGATTTCTAAGAAGATTATAGAGGAGACTAAAATTAGGAATGTTCAAGTTGAAGTTCTAGGTCAAATAGGTAGACCAATAAATGATCCTCTTGTTGTTAATGTAGAAGTTGGCACGGAAAACGGTAAAATATCTGATGATTTAAAGAACGAGATTAATGGAATTGTAGACGAATATCTAGAATCATTTAATAAAATCACAGAACTAATATTAGATGGCAAAGTTTCCATGTTTTGATTTTTGTCTCCTATATTCTTCAATTATGTTCTTTATATCATTAATATCCATTTCTTTCTGGATTTCTTTCTCTTTACTTAATTTACGTATATCATCTAGTATATTTGATTTGCAGATTATGAAGTCTTTTCCTACATAATTAAATATTGAAGGATTAACTTCTTCTCCTAAAATTCTGACTTTATAATCTGAGATTTCGATAAGCGAGTTAGATTTTATAATATTTACTTTTCCCTCTACTAAATCATTAATAATCCCTTCAAGCTTATTTATTTTATCCGAGTAATCCTTTATTATTTCTTGGAGTTTTAAGATTGATTTGTTTCTTTCCTCTAATTCCGTTTTTAGTCTATACAACCTTCTATCTCTTTCAACCTCTGCGTTAAACTGAGTTTTTATCTCATATAATTTCTTCTCTAATTCATATTTTTCATTTAATAACCTTGTAATAGTCCTTCTTAATCTAAATATTTCATGCTTTAATTCAGAATTCTCTGTAAATGTTTTATTCTCTGGCTGTTTTTCTTTAGTCTCAGTTTTCTCTACTTTTATTATTTCCTTATTCTCTTCCTCTGCTATCTCATTTTCAATCTGTTTCTCTATGCATTCTGCCACCGTCTTTCCTTCGATAATGCACTTATATATTGCGTACTCATCTATATCTAGATCGAGTTTTCTTATAGTAGAAGACGCTTGAGACAATTTGTTTTCTAATTCTTTATATGCTTTTAACGCAGCAGCTAACGAATCTCTGATGTGCGGATCTGTAATGTTTAAGTTATATTTTTCAGAATATTCTTGAAGTAATTTTTGTTTTTCATCCACACTTAAGGACTTATCCGGAACATATAATTTT
Source organism: Acidianus ambivalens (assembly GCF_009729015.1). NCBI lineage: Archaea > Thermoproteati > Thermoproteota > Thermoprotei > Sulfolobales > Sulfolobaceae > Acidianus > Acidianus ambivalens. Next base: position 1,895,976 of record NZ_CP045482.1, read on the forward strand.
GCTTTTAATATTCCTGCTATCTTTTTTACAGCATCTGGTACAGGGTTTACATCAGTAGCTATTATTATTGCTGAACCTTTTTCTGATAATTTATTTATTATTTCTTCTCTATCAATTCCTTTTTTAGATTCTAAAATTACTGGATTTCCATGAATATCTATTGCAGAAATTCCTACAAATATTCCTGGATCAATTCCTACTATTATAGGCTTTTTCTCTATCTTTTTGTTAGTTTCAAAATCTATCTTAGTTTTATACACTGGCCTAATTTCTAAGTTAACGTCATGTCCACTCATCTTTTTAACTAGTCCATAAAGCCTTTCTCTTGGTGCGTAGACTATGAATGTAGCATTTTCTAAACCGCTCTTTGATCTCCTTAATATTACGTCATAGTCTATGTTATTCCTATCTAGAGTCTCTTTTACCTCTTTAAAAACCCTTAATATTAATCCCCTAATATGTCTCTTATACCTATTAGAGCTCATGCCTCCTGGTCCTAAGTGTCTACCTCGGGAAATTATTATCTTAGTTTTATTTTCTGTGAGCTTAATTTTAGTTCCTGCACCTTTTAGCGCTAAATAAGCAGCTAGGTATGCTGTCTTACTAGGATTAGGTTTTCCTTGTATTTCTATACCCATGTTTTTAGCTACTTCCCTTATATCCATAAATCTTCCATCATTGTAAGTTACTTGGACTAGTTCTACGTTATCTGGAAATAGACTAATTATTTTAATTACTTGCCTATCATTTTCTCCAAGTTCGTATATATTATCCGTTGCTACGATAGAAACTTCGTATTCCCAAGCTAATCTAATTATCTTAGATATGCCTATTTCATCGAATTTTTGAACTATATTCCCATTCTCATCTAATATTACTACCGAGTATTTTGCGTCTAGTAGATTAGCGGGGCTACTGCCAGGATTTATATCTATTCCCATTATCCTCATGCTTTCCCCTTGATGAATGCCATTACATAGTTCAAATCTTCAGTTATATTATATTTTTTACTGAAAAATGATATTATATTGTTAACATCTCTATTTAGTAGATTATCATCATCTTGCCTCCATTGAGGCCAGTCAATTATATAAGGACTCTCGTTATCTCCTATAATTATATTATAAGGACTTAAATCTCCATGTACCATTTTATTACAATATAAATATGCAATCCTAAGAGATCCTATTATTGAATCTAACACTTCCTTAGGTTTATTTAGCTCTGCCTTAAGTAAGCTTGGCCCTTCTATGTATTCCATAGCTACTGCATTATAAGCGTAACCTAAAGGTTTTGGCACTTTAGCTAAATTTTCTGATAAACATTTTAATGCAATATATTCATTCTTTGCATTATCAAGCGTTATTGAAATCCAGCTTCTTTTTCCTCTATAACCTCTCAGTTTCCTAGCATTTTTATAACTAGAATTTCCTACTCTATGAAATTTTACTATTATAGTATTATTATCGAAATCATATCCGTAATACACATTGCTCTCTTTTCCTTCTCCTATTATTAGACCTAGTCTATTTAGAATTTTATTCACATAAAGCATTTTTATTGCTAGAATATCCAAGCCTGTAAATGTTATTTTATACGCTCTTTTACCAGTGATTATATCCCATGAGACTGCTCTTAAATTCCTTAACTTTTCTAAAGAAATTCTTAATTCAGTATCAGTAAAGTTTAATCTATCTTTTAATTCCTCTTCAGTCAAGTATTCATATTTATCTTTTAATTCTACAAACGTTTTAAGTACTAAATAGTCCTCCGGAAGCACCAATGAGGCTTTTTCTGCTAAAGTAAGGGATGGCATAAGAATATTAATATTAAATTAGCGTTAGGGTTATTATTGTTTATCATTAGTTTCTTTAACTACTTTAATTATTTTTGACTTTCCAGGTAAAATCGATAGCACCTCATTTTTAAGTTCTTTTCCAGCATTTATAGAGTTAGCCTCACTAAGTATTTTTACTATTCTATCTGCGGTTCTTTCCAATTCATCACCAGGGGAAATTAGTACGTAATTTTTAACTTTAGCCGAAACACTATTTTCTGAACCAACAACAATTTCAAGGGAATCATTTATCTTGAAGCCGATTGCCAAGTTTAGCTTTACCGATTTAATATAATTCTTCTTTCCATATATCATAAATGAACCTTTTGGCAAATATTCTCCGGCAGGTGGACTTTTAGACACTTGGCTTCCGTAAACCCAAAATACATCAACTGCAGCTAAACCTAATTTCCATGCCTTTGAATAGCTTGCTGCAATAACTGCGGCATCGTAAATATCTTGTTCTGTAATATTTTTAGGGTTTTTAATTATAGTAGCAGCAGCACCTTGGATATCCGCGTGCAAAAATATGTCGTTATCCTCTAGGAGTTTTCTTACTAAGCTTTCGTTTTGGTCAGCGTCTTTACCAGCTATTACTAAGAATCCATTAGTAGTGAAACTCCACCTATATTTCTCATACCATTCTTTCTTCCTTATTGATAATTTTCTCCCTTCTTCTTCTTTTTTTATCTCAATTTCGATTTCATTAAGTTTTCTTTTCAATTCTTCTAGAGTTTCTTTAGCTTTCTTACTTTTTTGCGCGTATTCCTTTGCTTTATCAAAATATAGTGAAGCGTTTTTAGCTACTGATAATTTAGGGTCTATTTCTATTTCCTTACCCTCAAGTTTAATCTTCTTTTCTTTATTCTTTATAGCATTCTCAACCTCCATGTAATGTTCCATTATTTCTTTACCTATTTTTCTTAGTTCTTCCGCCTTCTCTTCGTATTCCTTTATGTTTTCTTCTATTTGTTGGATAGTTTTCTCAAGCTTTTTCTTTTCTCCTTCAATTTTTTCAGTTATCTTTTGTATCTCTTTTTGTTTAGTTAGCTCGAGAAAATATTCGTCTATGACGTCATTATAGCTATTTCCTTTTTCGCAACCTTCAAACTCTATTGGCATAAAATTTATCCCTTTTTTAATGCAAGGTGTTATTTTACCCTCAGCAATAGATTTTTCCAATTTTTCATACTCTTCCTCTGCATTGACAGACTCCGTTAGATGCAAGGCGAATAGTATATCCTTAGGTACGACCACCTTATTTGGTTTTGGTGGCTGTACATAAGGTAAGCCAGGCTTTACAACTCTATCTTTAAATTCCTTATACTCTGTAGAGAATTTTATTTTATCTTGTTCATCTAATACTAAAAGCAACCCTCTAGGTAATAATTCAACTATTATCTTCATACCATTATTTAACGCAATTTTAAGGATTCTTTCCTTGTCTATTATTTGAACGTCTGAGATTACGAGATCTCTTATTAATTCCCTTAGGGATTTAGCTTTATTCCCAATTTCTTTTTGGATATCATATTTTGTGAAGTTTATTCTAACTCCAGGCTCTATTATTAGATTTTTATCAGAATTCTTGCAATGTAACTTAAATATGAATACATTGTCCAATTTTTCCAAATTGTAAATATTATCTATTCTACAGCCTATTAGCTCGTTTTTATTTTCAACCACCCATGCTAGTAAATCTATATAACTCATGGAATTTTTCCTTGGTAACTTTATAGCCATCTTCTTACATTTTAGAAATGTGGATGTTGAAGATAAAATTCTCTTAGTGAGGGGGATATTGGGGTCCATAGCTGGAGTAATTTCTGCTTTTTCTAATTCTTTCGTTTATGCAGTAATAGCTGTTTTAGTTTCATATATCATTAGTATTCCAATAGTAACATTCTATTTCAAGATCAAGAGAAATTGGCTAGTTTTTGGTAAAGGCAGTTTAACACTAGCTATAGCTTGGTTTTTAATACTGGTTTCTGTATATAATGTGTTTGGATAACATGCAAAGTAAGTTTATTGCTGATGCAATGCTAGGTAAGCTAGCTAGATGGCTTAGGATTTTAGGGTATGATACTTATTATAGTAATGACATCGAAGATTGGAAAGTAATAAAAATTGCTGAGAAAGATAAAAGAGTTATATTAACAAGAGATAGAGGCCTATGCATTAGGGCTAAGAAAAAGGGTTTAGAGTGCTTCCTCATTCCTCCAGAGTATGATATTATATCAATTTTAGCTAAGCTTTCCATAAAATATGGAATAGATTTAGAGGCAAGGATTGAAGCATCTAGATGCTCTGAATGCAATGGAATTCTAGAAAAAGTTGGTGAAAATAGATGGCGGTGTACAAGATGTAAGAAAGAATATTGGAAGGGAAAGCACTGGAAGACAATCGAAGAGATACTTATTAAGGCAAAATCAAAGAAAGAAAAAGATGAGCTTAGTTACAATTCAAGAACTAGGAATAGAGGAGGGCAAAACACTAGTCAAGATAGCAAGACAAGCAATAATGAAAAAATTGGGGTTGCAAAGCTCAATTAGCTATAAGGAAAGTGAAGTACTTAATAAGAAAGGCCTAGCCTTTGTTACCTTAGAAACTCTTTTAGGAGAGACTACTGCTTTACGCGGATGTATAGGTTACGTGGAAGCAGTTGCTCCATTAAAGGAGATAGTTAAAAATGCAGCAATAGCTGCTGCATTTTCTGATCCAAGATTTCCTCCGTTAATGAAAGATGAGATTAATAACATAATCATCGAGGTTACGGTATTAACTAAACCAGAGGAAGTAGTAGTTGACGATAGGAAAGAATTGCCCAAAGTAATAAAAGTAGGCAGAGATGGTCTTATAGTTGAAAAGGGAATATTATATAGTGGACTATTATTACCTCAAGTTCCTATGGAGTACTGCTGGGACGAGGAAACATTTTTGGCAGAAACTTGCTTAAAAGCAGGATTGAGCCCAGATTGCTGGTTAGATAAGAACGTTAGAATAAAAAGATTCGAAGGTATAATATTTAGAGAAAAATATCCTAATTCAGATGAAATTCTTATGATAAAGCCCTCTGATGTTAAATGTAAACCGTTTGATTTTTCAGAGTAGATATCTTCGGTTTATTTAAAGCAATCGTTTTCTGCTTCTATATTTATATGAACGTTATACATAAGGAATACGTAAAAATTGACTAACCATAATGATTAGAGATACTACTAATAAGGTATTTAACGTAAAATTCATGTGAATAGAACATTGATGTAACTTTTTAAGGGTGTTAATTAATATACAACAAGTGGATTGACATGAGTGAAGAAGAGTATGCAGAACTTTTTACTGATGAAGTAAGAGATGCTTTAAAAGATGCTTTAAAAGATATGAAAAATCCCGTTGATGTATATGTTTTTATAGACTCAAAAGATACTAATTGCAACTATTGTGGATTAACGAAGAAATTATTGGAATTCATTAGTGAAGCGGCTCCACAAAAGGATGGAAAGAGCCTACTTCAAGTTCACGTTGAGGATAGAGGAAGTGGAGGTCCAGAAGTAGAAAAAGTGTTCAAAGAGTTTAAAGTAGAAAGAGTTCCAACAGTAGCCTTCTGCAAAGGATACATAAGATGGACTGGAGCTCCAGTTGGTGAAGAAATAAGAGCTTTAGTAGAGACAATTGTAAGACTATCTCAAGGAGAAAGCGGCTTAAGCCAAGAAACAATTCAAGCTATAAAAGATAAATTAAACGGAGAAGTAAAAGTAGAAGTTGTAGTTACTCCTTCCTGCCCTTACTGTCCTTACGCTGCACTTCTATCACATATGGTAGCATATGAGGCTTGTAAAGCCAATAAGTGTAACATATTATCAGAAGTAGTCGAAGCGTATGAGAATCAAGACATTGCAGATAAGTATCAAGTAATGTCAGTGCCAACGTTAGCTATAAATGAATCTGTTGAATTTATAGGAGTTCCTAATGAAGAGAATTTTGTAAATACTATCTTAGAAAAGCAAAAGGTAAAATGAGTATATTTTTTAATTAAGCTTATATCTTTTGAATTCTCATTTAAAGTTGAAATCATGAAGACGCTTGTTATTAAGCTTACAGATGAAGAATATAAAAAATTGGAAGAAGAGGCTAGTAAACAAGGATTTGCTATACTTAGTTATTACGTTAAGTATAAGTTACTATCATCGCCTTCAAATGATGGAATAAATACTTCTACTACAACAACAAGTAGTAATATTACTCCACAAATTATAGATGAGATTACAAAGAAGCTAGAAAGAAAAATTCAAGATATGGTTAATCCATTTACAGCTGAAGTAGAGAACCTAAAACAAAAAATAGCTGATTTGAGCGAAAAAATTGATGAATTAGAAAGCAAGAAAAGTGAAGAGCCAGAAGCTAAATACGAAAAACAACGCCAATACTCGCAACCGAGTGGCGAAAAAAAGAAAACTGTCATGGATATTCTTAAGTCACAAGGGGCAATATATGAGAGCGAGGTAAAGCTTAAGAATCCTGACTTATTCTTTGAAAAAATTGAAAAGCAAGGTGGGAAAGTTCTATATACTGATAAAGAAAGAATAGCCGTAGATGTCGATTTCTTTAATAATTTTGTAAAGAAACTTTCAGATATTCACACTTCAGATGATGTAGAAGCGCAAAAATACCTCACTAAGCAAGAACATAAATTATTCCAAAAATTGAGACAATTGGGAATAATATACTTCGATAATAATACTAAGGCATGGAAGTTATCTGGAATTTAAATTTTGGTAAAGTTACGCCTTGTTGTCCTTGGTATTTGCCATGATAAGGATTCTCTACTGGTGTTAATGTTCTGGCGAAAATGAGGTGAAGAAAGCGAGTCCCCCTCTTTATCTTCACGGGAAAAGCAGAACCTAGTACTTCTATTGTGAGTTGTCCTTCAAAGCCTGCATCTACGATAGTCGGTGGTACAAAAAGACCCAGCCTGGCAAAAGAAGACCTTAAGTTGACGAAAGCCATTACGTCGTTCGGCAGTTTAACATACTCCTCAGTAACTAACAGTACATGTTCGTTAGGGTAAATGATGAATTCATCTCCTTTCTCTATCTCATAAAATGAACGCGGGTCTTTTCCATCTTCATATATTTCGTCAGTCTTCTTAAAGCGGGCTATCTCTCCTCCTACTCTTAAATCGACCCCGTTCTCTCTTATAGTATCTTGAGTAAGAGGAGAGATTACTATCCAACCCTTTTCTAGGTAGTATTTTAAATCTCTATCTCCAAGAATCATAAATATCTACTATTTTTCATCTTGCAAGAATATATTTTATAAGGAAAATGGCTTCAGAGTAACTCTGATACTTCATCCTTCTGGCTTGCCGGTTTTCATCATCAAATATATTATATCGTAATTCAAACTTTTATTTATGGAGTTTAAAATTATAGCTGAATACTTTGATAGACTAGAAAAGATCTCTTCTAGGCTTCAACTTACATCATTACTTGCAGATCTTTTTAAGAAAACTGACAAAAATGTTATTGATAAAGTTGTATATATAATTCAGGGTAAACTATGGCCAGACTTCTTAGGAATGCCAGAATTAGGAATAGGTGAAAAATTCCTTATAAGAGCATTATCAATAGCTACAAGCGTAAGCGATGATGAAATAGAAAAAATGTATAAATCAGTAGGAGATTTGGGGCAAGTAGCTTTTGATATAAAGCAAAAACAGCAGTCTGCCAGTATTTTAGCGTTTTTAGGAGCGCAAAAAGCTTCAAAGCCGCTAACTGTAGAAAAAGTTTATGATGATTTAGCAAAAGTTGCTACAAGCACTGGAGAAGGTAGTAGAGATATTAAAATCAGACTATTAGCAGGATTACTTAAGGATGCTTCTCCACTTGAGGCTAAATATTTAGTTAGATTTGTTGATGGTAGGTTAAGGGTTGGAATAGGAGACGCTACAATATTAGACGCACTAGCAATAACTTTCGGCGGCGGGCAGAACTTTAGGCCTATAGTTGAAAGAGCATACAATTTGAGGGCCGATTTAGGTAATATTGCAAAAATATTAGCAAATGGCGGAATTGAACAACTGAAGAACATTAAACCTCAGCCAGGGATTCCAATAAGGCCAATGCTAGCTGAAAGATTATCAGACCCTGCAGAGATGTTAAGTAAGGTAGGCAATATTGCATTGGTCGATTATAAGTATGATGGAGAGAGAGGACAAATTCATAAAGCAGGAGATAAAATTTTCATATTCTCTAGAAGATTGGAAAATATAACAAATCAATATCCTGACGTAGCAGAGTATATTTCAAAATACGTTAAAGGTAATGAGTTCATAGTTGAGGGAGAAATAATACCAGTAGATCCAGAAACTGGTGAAATGAGACCTTTCCAAGAATTGATGCACAGGAAAAGGAAGTCCGATATTCACGAGGCTATAAAAGAGTATCCGGTTAACGTATTCTTATTTGATTTAATGTACTATGAAGGAGAAGATTATACAGTAAAGCCGTTATCAGAAAGACGTAAGAAGTTAGAATCAATAGTTGAAGATAACGATTATGTACATATAGCCACTCATATTATAACTGATAATGTAGAAAAACTAAAGGAATTCTTCTATCAAGCAATCTCTGAAGGCGCAGAAGGCGTAATGGTAAAATCTCTGGCACCAGATGCAATATATCAAGCAGGATCAAGAGGTTGGCTTTGGATAAAGTTTAAGAGAGATTACCAGAGCGAAATGGCAGATACTGTAGACCTGGTAATGGTAGGTGCTTTTCACGGTAAAGGAAGGAAAGGAGGCAAATATAGTTCCTTCTTAATGGCTGCATATAATCCAGACAAGGACGTTTTCGAGACTGTATGTAAAGTTGCTTCTGGTTTTACTGATGCAGAACTTGACGATTTACAGAAGAAAATTGCCGAGTTAAAAAGAGACACACCTCATCCAAGAGTTGTATCAACCATGGTTCCAGATGTTTGGTTAACACCAGCACTTGTTGCCGAAATAATTGGAGCAGAAATAACTATATCTCCTCTACATACTTGTTGCAAAGATCAGTATGCAGAAGGTGGTTTATCAATAAGATTCCCAAGATTTATAAGGTGGAGACCAGATAAGAGTCCAGAAGATGCAACTACTAATCGTGAAATTCTTGAGATGTATAAGAGCCAATTAAAGAAGATTGAAGAAAAGCCGTCAGATCAGAGTGTATAAGTTTTTATAAAATAACTCATAGTTATGTTTTGTGTTCTTCGATATTAAGAAGTCTGGTGCAATACTTTTAGGTAACAACTTTACAGTAGATGGACATTATGAGCGAAATTTTAGGGTTGTAACTCATTTTCATGCTGACCATATTTTGCAATTAAATAAGAGCGTATCATCTTGTATTGGGATTATATCAACTCCTCCAACTCTTGAAGTTCTCTCAGTTTTAGGGTATGATATACCTAAGAAAAAAGCAATGGGAATAAGTTATGGTGTAAAAATTGCAATAGAAGATGAGAAAATAGAACTAGTTCAGGCAGATCATGTATTTGGAGCCGCTCAAGTAGTTGTAACAAATTCCAATGGCGAAAGTGTAGGTTATACTGGAGATTTTAAGAATCCGGGTAAAGGTACTCCTATACTTAATACTGACGTATTAATTGTTGATACTACCTACGGAAAGCCGACATTTAGAAGAAAATTTAGAGATGAAGTTGAAGTCTTATTTTCAGATTACGTAAACGATTCATTAATTTATGGACCAGTAAGAGTTTATGCTTACTATGGAAAGATTCAAGAGGCAATGAAAATACTGAGGAAAAATGGAATTTCGGCCCCTTTTATAGTAGATGGTAAAATAAAAGAAGTTACAGATATTGCAATAAAGTATGGTCTAGAAATAAAAGACGTTTTCTCAGCTAAGAGCCCTGAAGCTAAGGATATAATAAAAGACGGTTGGTACGTAGAATTTAAACATTTCCACGAGTTCAAAAATAGGGACTCTAAATTTACAAATTTTGCATTATCTGGATGGGAATTCTCTAGTCCAATAAGAGATGTAGATAAGAAATCTAAAATAGTTGCACTCAGTGATCATGCAGATTTTGATGAGCTAGTTTATTATGTAGATTCTTCCTCTGCTTCTTTAATAGTAACTGATGGAGGAAGAAAAGGTTACTATAAGGAATTTGCAGAATATGTTAATAGATACTTAAATAAGAAGGCTATTAGCTTGCCTAAAGATTAAATAACCATCTTTTCCTCAATTAGTTTTTCTTCATTAAATCTATCAGGAGAGAATATCTGTATAAATCTATTTTTCTTATTATCAGCTATTAAATCTGCCATTATTTTCCCAGCATAAGGCGCAAACATCATTCCGTGACCACTATATCCTGCATCAATAAATAATCCTTCTGGCCAATCATTTCCATAACCCATTACATGAGAATGGTCCGGAGTCATTTCATAGTATCCAGACCATCCTCTTAGAATTCCTATACCTTCTATTCCCTTAACAACTTCTCTTAGTCTCTTTAAGTACTCTATTGAATCTAAGAATGATATTGAAAATTCCTTAAACCCAATATCTTCCTTCTCTATACCTCCTATTATTTCGCCTTTTAATGTATGAGAGAAGTAAATTTCCCTCTTAAAGTCTATAACCAGTGGTTTAATTCCAAATTTTACATCTTCAGTTATAAATATTTCTTTTCTATCTGGATATATAGGCAAGTTTATGTTAGCAGTCTTTAGTAATTCTCCTGACCAAGCTCCTGCAGTAACTATTACCACATCATCTTTTATCTCCTCTCCACTTTCTAGTTTAATTCCTGTAATTTTCCCATTATTATACATGATTTTTGATACTTTTGCATATTTTATATCTACTTTATCCTTAATCTCTTCATAGTAACTATAAAGTATATAATCGTGATGAAATGCTCCATCTTGAGGAGCAAAATAGCAAGTTCTGTTCACCTTAAGAAACTCAAACTCTCTGCACTCTAGAAATTTTCCGCCAATGGAATAAGAAGACCATAAAGAATGTAATTTTTTAAAATTCTCTATTAGATTTTCATCATGTAATAACCATAAATATCCTGTTTTATATATTAAAGGATTATATTTTAATTTTTTCTTTTGAGATATTAAATATTTTATCCCTTCTAATGCAAACTCTATATTTTCTTTGCTATAGAAATGATACCTGAATCTACTAGCGTTCCTACTACTGGAACCATAACCTATCCTACCCTGTTCAACAAGAATTATACCCTTAACTCCTTTTTTAACTAAATGATAAGCTAAACTTAGCCCATGACCTCCTGCTCCTATTATTATCATTTTACCACATCGAATATAAGGGAGATCTGAAAGTTATCAGCTTATTGCTATTTAAATAATCTCCAACTAGGAAGCTACATATTTTTCCTTGGCAATACCCTGTAGAAATTCCTAGAGTTCTTTTAATCTCCTCAACAGTTCTATAACCTTTCTTATACTGCTCCTCTACATCTTTCAGTTTAATGTCCTCGCATTCGCAAACGTAACCGTTACCAAAGAAATAAGGCGAAATACTACTGCTTTCTTCTTCTCCCTCACTATGATAATGATAAAGATAGGTCTCCTTTAGTTCGGTGTAAAATTCGTCTATAGCTTCATTAAATATTATTTTCCCACTTAAGAATGAAAGCTCGTAATTACAAATCCCTCTCATCCCGCCTGTCACATAGTAATTATCATTAACTTTTCCATTTATATTATGTATTGGAAGATAAATGTGAAGTTTATAGTAATAATTGTATTCAATTCCTAGATTATTAGCTATTTCAATTCTTGGTTGTCTAACTATAGCAAAAACTATAGCATCTACAATTTCCTTCCCATAATCATGATAAAGCACGATTTTCTTACCTTTTCTTGAAGCCTTGAGTTCCTTTACTTTTAGAATGTCTATTCCTTCATTTTCCGCCAATTCAAGATATTTTTTGGAGAAATTTTCTGTACCTTTTTTCAGGATTACTTTTGACTTAGAAATTAATGCGGTTCTTATGGCATCGTCAGTAGAACCTATAACTACTACATTTTTAAATAAATTCAAGAATTTTAGATACATCCTGCGTGATATTATCCCAGGTAAATCGTTGCCAGGAAATACTGGAGGTAAGAATCTTGAACCGGAGGCTAAGATAACCTTAGCAGGTTTTCTTATTACTAGATATTTATCTTTTAGCCTAAAAACTAGCCCTTCATTAAACCTTCCAATAAACCTACCATCAACTATTTTGTTTGAGTTATTTTTAATTATTGATTTAATTTTGTCTTTTAAACTGCAGTCTTTACATAGAGGATCTAAAAATATTTCGTCATCAAAATTTGGAGATATTAAAATACAATTTTTACAATTTTCTAAAGCAGAAAGTCCGCTAATTCCCCCGCCTATTATTATTTCGTCAATTTTCTCGTTTATCTCAACCTTTATTTCATGGCTCTCATTGTAGTATTCAGGTAAGTTTAGAAATCTGGGAATATTATTTAGTATAAATTGACTTCTAAGAAACTTACTATGTATTATAGAAGAACTGAAATTTATTGAAAAATGATTACCATAATGAAAATACTTTTCAAAATTCTCACATACCTTAATTCTTTTGCCATCTTCTATCACTTCAGTATAAGGCAAGCCTTCCTCGCAATCTTTGGGAAATCTATATCTCTTGTGCTTCTTACTTTTGATGTATTTCATAATCTTAATACCTCTACTAATGCCCTTCCATCAGATCTTTTATTTTGCACATTAAATAACTTTAATATTGTTGGTACAATATCTATAATTCTAACTTCCATTTTTTCATGAGCTTTCTTTATCTTATCTCCATAAGCAAAAAACACTCCATACATATCTTCTTTTCTAAAATAACCATGATCTCCAGTTGAGGTTTTATACGGTATTACTTGCTTAATTATCTCATCGTCATTACTTTCAACATCACTACTCATTCCGTATAAATATCTTGGTGTTATTTCTATATCTCCTTCTCTATCTCCTGCAGGACTCTCTTTTTCATAGATTCTTATAAAAACTTTTTCCCCATCATCTACTATATTTTCTAGATTTCTAACAATATATTTAACAAGCTTCGGAAATTCCTCTTTACTTACTATTCCATTTTCTTCTCTGTCTTTTAGATTTATCCTTATTATCCCTCCACCACCATAGAATGCTTTAGTTCTTCTCCAATCAATTTTTCCATCTTCAATTTTTAACACATTTATTTTTTCTAATATCTTATTAATATATATCTTCTTCCTAATCTTAGATATGCCATGATCAGAACATATGAAAATTGTATCTGCATATCTTGAGTTTAATTCAACAAACTTATCTGCCAATTTATATGCGTTAAATATAACATCTAAAGCTCTAGAATCGTCTATTCCATATAGTAAATGCTGTAGATTGTCTATAGTTGGTAAGTACGTAATTGCAAAATCCCAGCTAATTTTTGTTAAAAGATATTCAGTATATTTATAAAAGAAATTATATGATAATTCTACGGTTTTAATATATTCGTCAAAAGAAATCAGACCTTTATTTAATGATTTATAATCTCCATCTAAAATTATTCCTTCTTTCAAAGCAACGTTTTTCCAAACTTCATCCAAAAGAGTTTTATTATTACCCCAATCAGTAAAAAATGATGGAGGAGTTAGATAAATATCTTTCTCCCTAGCATGTAAAAAAGCTATACCATTAACCTCTTTCCCTCCGCATTTTGCATTAAATTCTATTGGGTTACTCCACTCTCCTTGAGATAATTTTACTTCTCTACCATCTGGTAAGGTTATATAAAATGTACTATTATCAATTTTTACATTCCATTCATTACCTAATATCTTATTTTCTCCTTCTTTAAGTACATAGCCTTTAGTACATTTTTTAATTTTAGATTTGTAAGGATCAAATAATATTACATTATCAAGTTTCCACTTATCTGGTAAAGCTTGAGGAGCAGATGTTACAAGGACTTTGTAACCTTTTTTCCCTAAAATACTCCATATAGGTTCTGCAGTTAATGAAGAACTGTTATAGGCAGTTAATGGATATGAAAGTTTTCTTCCTTTGACAAAAATTTTTGGTGAAACAATTCCATGATTTTTTGGCTGCAATCCTGTAAAGAGTGAAGCTAAAGCTATTGGAGTTATTGCAGGATATACACTTTCTAATCTGCCATAAACTCCTTCCTGTGAAAATTTGTATAAAGTATTAAGGTGATAAAGAAAATTATCAACTAAATGAAAGGCCATTCCATCTATTACTGTTAGTATTACCTTCAATTGCTCACCTTATTCTCTTAATTTCTTTTCAAGCTCTTCCCTTAACTTTAACGTTTGGATCATGTTAATATGTTGCCTATAAATTTTACCCTTAGTATCAAAGCTGAGGGCAAACTCGTATATTCCTTTATCGTCCTTAAATTGTCCAAAAATGTCGTATCTATTTTTATATTGTTGAAGAAATTTGATATCCAGAGAATTGTCAACTATGTTTGGATCCAATTTTTTCAAAATTTTTAGTAATTCATCCCTTACATCATTCATTGAAACTTCACTTCCCTTTTGATTAAGTCAATTACGCCTCCTATATCATATATTTTACTTTGAAAAATTTTTAGGTCTGGTCTTAGAGACAAAATAGTCTTAGTAGTCATAGGGCCTATACTAACTATTTTATAGCAATTCTTAAGAGAACTCGCTACAGCCTTTGCTATTTCAGAGCTAGTCAACACTACCACGTCGATCTTACAATTTTCCAGATAATCTTTACTTTTTTCTAGTTCTTCCTTATTGATAATAGTATCATAATCATAAATTTCGTGATATTCAATATTCTGAAGCGAATTCTTTAGATCATTAGAGGCCTTCTTACTTCTTATGGCAGTTAATGATTTTATTCCTTTACTTTTAATGAACTCCGCTAAGTCTAGACTATCATAATTTGGAGGATAAAGAGAATTAATCCCATGAGCCATCAGCTCTTTTGCAGTACTTTTGCCTATAGAGAAGATTTGTTTTCCTTTTATTTTATCAAAATCATGAAAGCACTTTACCGCATTAGAACTTGTAAAAGCGTAAGCTTCTGTTAAAGGCAAAGAGGGGTAATCAATACAAATAGGACTAAAAATTGGTATATTTATAACTTCCGCAAAATCAACTTTAGGTATACTGCTACCTTCTGGCCTAAGGAATAAGATTCTCATTCTTCATCTCTCCTAAGAGTAACTTTCCTAATTCGTGACCAACATCTTTTGGATTACCTTTTCTTTCAATTGCCACAGTAATCTTCTTTTTACCATTAGAGAAGCTAGCTATGCCTAATAGCCTATCATCAATTTGCTCAAAATAGACTCCAAATGGCGAGTGGCAACCTCCTCCTACAATTTCCATTGTGCTCCTCTCAGCAATTGCCTCATTGAAAGTTTCTTGGTCGTGTAATTCAGATAGTAATTTTCTTATACTTTCGTCATTCTTTTTTCCGACAACGGCTATTATTCCTTGATTAGCCTCTGGAGTAAAATCAATGGGATTAAGCTTGAAATAATTAATATTCAAATTTAATCTGAGTATAGATGCCTCGGCTATTATTATTCCTTCATACTCTCCAGAAGTATATTTCTTAATCCTAGTATCTATATTTCCCCTTAAGTCTTTAACTAAGATGTCTGGCCTCAAAAATGTCATGAAATTCTTTCTCCTAATGCTACTAGTTCCTATAATAGAGCCACTATCTAAATCGAAAACGTCCTTTTTGGAAACTAAAACATCATAAGGAGAGTCTCTTTTTACTGTAGCTAAAATATCTAATTCTTCACTAAGATTGCTAGTTAAATCTTTCATACTATGAACTGCTAGGTCTGCCAGACCTCTTATTACGTATTCGTTAACTTCCTTCTCAAATACGCCTTTTCCTAGCTTATACAAAGGTTCATTAGCAAACAAATCAGCCTTAGTTTTTACTCCAATAAATTCAGTTTCATATCCAAGCTTATTTAAGTAGTCTGAAACTACCTTAACTTGAACTTGGCTAAGTTGACTATTTCTAGCAGCAATTCTAATCAACTTAGCTCACTTGATTTTTTGATAGCAAGAACTGTGTCACTGATTACATTATCGTCATAATGCGCTAATGACGTAAACACTGATTCAAATTGGCTTGGCGGGAAGTAAACCCCGTTTTTCATTAAGTTTACTTGGAATTTCAAATAGACTTCCTTTTTTGCTCTTCTGGCTTCAGTAGCATTACTAACTTTTTCAACTCCGAAGAATATTTGGAACATGTTCTTCACTCTGTTTATAACGTGAGGATATTTTATTCTCTCAAGTTCTTCCGTAACCTTTTCTGCTACATATGTTGTTTTTTCAATAACGTTTTCTCTCTCCATAACTTCTAATGTTGCTAAACCAGCAGTCATGGATATAGGATTCGCATTAAAAGTTCCAGCGTTAAACACTTTGCCACTAGGTGTAAGCATGTCCATAATTTCCCTTTTTCCGCCAAACGCTCCTATAGGAAATCCGCCACCTATTATCTTACCTAAGGTAGTAAGATCAGCAGAAACTCCAAAATATTCTTGTCCTCCACCCATTGAGAGTCTAAATCCAGTTATTACTTCATCAAAAATTAGCAGAGTATTATAAGTTGAGGTGATTTCCCTTAACCCTTTTAAGAAGTCTTTTTCTGGTGGAATTACTCCCATATTTCCCATAACCGGTTCCACGATAACTGCTGCAACATCCTCATTTTTTAACTTCTTTTCAACGCATTGTAAATCATTATATTCACATACAATTACTGTCTTTAACACCTCTTGCGGTATACCTTCAGAATTAGGAACTCCGAATTCACTTGCTGCACTTCCTGCATCAACTAATGCATAATCATGAGCCCCATGATAGTTTCCATTAAACTTCAATATCTTATCTCTCTTAGTATAACCTCTAGCTAGCCTTATTGCATTCATAGTTGCTTCTGTACCGCTGTTTACAAATCTTATTTTTTCTATCGAAGGCATGTGCAAAGAAATCTTTCTAGCAAGTTCTATTTCTACACGTGACGGAATACCGAAAAGCCAACCTTTCTCTATTTGTTCTATAACTTTCTCTTTTACATATTCATTTGCATGACCTAAAATTAAAGGACCATAACCTAATACATAATCAATTAAGGAATTTCCATCTTCAGTATAGATATATGCTCCTTTTCCTTGGCTTACGTAAAACGGATAAGGCTTTACTGCAGCTCTAACTGGACTATTAACTCCTCCTGGAAAATACCTTAAAGCCTCTTTCCATAATTCACTGCTCAAAACGGTAACCCCTCCTTAAGCCACTTTGCAATGTCATTAGCATAATATGTAAGTATTAAATCAGCTCCTGCTCTTCTTATTGCTGTAGTTATTTCTAATACTGCAGTCCTTTCATCTATCCATCCATTTAACGCAGCAGCTTTAATCATTGAATACTCACCACTAACATGGTATGCTGCTAATGGATAGTCAGGGAAATTATCTTTAACTAATCTTATTACGTCTAAATAAGTGTGTGCAGGCTTTACCATTAATATATCTGCGCCTTCTTCTATGTCGAGTTTAGCTTCCTTTAGAGCTTCATATGCGTTTCTAGGATCCATTTGATATGATTTTCTATCGCCAAATGCTGGTTTTGAATATGCGGCATCTCTAAATGGAGAATAGAATGTTGAAGCATATTTTACGCTATATGACATTATTAGCGTATCAGTATAACCATTTTCATCCAGAGCCTTCCTAATAGCTCCTACAACTCCGTCCATCATACTTGACGGAGCTATAATATCTGCACCAGCTTCTGCTTGAGAAAGAGCTATTTTAGCATGTATCTTTAAACTTTCGTCATTATCGACAAAATATTCTCCTTTACTATTGTACTTTACTATTCCGCAATGGCCATGAGAAGTATACTCGTCTGTACACTCATCTGTTATTACAATTAGTTTATCTCCAAAAGTATCTTTAAGTAGTCTAACACTCGTCTGTATTACTCCATTTTTATCGTAAGCTGAGGAAGCAATATCATCTTTATATTTTGGAATTCCAAAGAGTATAACATTCCTTATTCCATTATCATAACTGCTTTCTACGAATTTTATTAATTTATCATTAGGAGGATAGCGAAATACTCCTGGCATGCTCTTTATTTCTTCTTCTTCTAAAATGCCTTCCTTGATAAAAATTGGTAAAATTAGATTTTTTTCAGTTAGATTGGTTTCTGCTATCATATCTCTTATTAACTTGTTTTTCCTCAATCTCCTTGGTCTTACTATCGGAAAGCTTGCCATTATTAAATAATTCCAAGATCAAGTTAATGTAGTTTGTCTCATTATTTCTTACAGCTTCTTTAATTTTAGATAACAATGGATAAAACATTTTCTTTACCATAGACTTAGTCATAGCATTAAGTACGTCTTCTGCGTTATCACCGTTAAGTTCTTTTAATGCTCTCTTTACTTCATTTTGCCTGATTTCCTCTATATTTTTCATTATTTGTGATACAATCATATCATACTTTAAATTCTCATAATCTAGTATAAAGTCCCTTATCCCTTCTTCTATAATATCTTTTGCTTTACTCAATTCGCTTAATCTCTTTTTCCTTATTTCCTCAGATATTTGTTGCAAATTCTTCAAAGTATATACTTCATTACCTTGAAATATTGGTGGTGACGATAAATCTATTATAAACTTGTTGTCAATCCTTATAACTCTAGGGTAAAATATTGCAGAAAATATTACATCAAAACCGTCAAGCTTTGAAAAGTCTAAGCTTGAGTAAGAATAACCATACTTCTCTGCTAATTCTTTAGCTTTTTCAACAGTTCTATTTAGAATAGTAACATTTTTGGCTCCCTCAGAGTTTAGCATTGATATTAGTCTATTTCCTATTTGCCCTGCACCTATTACTGCTACATTTGCAGTCTTTAGGTCGACTCTAGTTTTTGCTAATTCTATAGCTATAGAATATAAACCTACTTTTCCTTTAGAGATGTTTGTCTGTTGTCTAACTCTCCTTCCTACTTTTATCGCTCTCTCAAATAAAATTTCCAATTCTTTTCCTATCATATGTAATTTTTTTGCATTTTCCAAAGAAAGTCTTACTTGACTTAATATTTCATATTCTCCTATTGCCATTGAATCTATTCCTGATGCTACCTCAAATAAGTGCTCTATAGCTTTACTTCCAGTAAGGATTGTAGCATCAATACTTATTTTCTTACCATGTACTTGATCAAGAAAATTTAATAGTTTAGTTGGAGTATCGGAGTCCTCAGAATATAAGTAAATTTCTATTCTATTACAAGTTTGTATTATAGCCATTTGCGAGCCGACAATATTATGAATTAGCGATATCTCGTTCTCTCTTAGATAATGAGAAGATAAATTGTCAAATCCAATTGTCTTATAAGTGTATATAATTGCAAAATATCTATTTTCAATTTCATTTAATATACTCATTCATTATCTCCTCCGCTCTATTTATTGCTTCATTATATTTTCCATTAATTAAAAAATCTGAAAATAACTTATCATAAAATATTTTATAATACAATGCAAACCTAAGTGACGGATCATTAATTTTTTTCTTAGCAATTTCCTTAACTCTAGCCATAGCATTCGTCAATAAGTTTACAAAATCTTTCTTCTGAGAAAGGCCATCAAGAATTTCATTAAGTATAAACTCTGAAACAAGACTAGATTTGCCATAAGTAGTTACAGCAATTTCGTAATTTTCATCAGAATAAAAAATTGGCACAATAAAGTTTGAGTCTTCTGGATTTGTTGGATTATTACACAATTTTCCTAGTTTCTTTGCCAAATTACATAATTTGGAGTTTAATTCCCTATTGTTGGTTGCAGTGACAATTATATCGAATCTCTTTAAGAAATCCTCAGGCAAATTTTCTGCATTCATTTTTATTTTTTCTATTGGAGAATTGAGTAAGTCTTCAGAAAAGTTTTCACTAACAACCGTTACATTTTTACTGTACTTGTGAAATTTTAATGCTCTTTTACTTCCTACTTTTCCTCCCCCAATTACTAGGATTCTAAACTTTTCTAGGTCTAATATTACTGGGAAGTATGATAAGTTTGACACTATAAATTATTGGATACCTAACATATAAACCTAATTATAATAACAATTTAAATTGCTAAAACCACTGATCTAAACCGCTCTGCCTACTAGCTCCTTTAGCTTCCTTACCGGCTTTAATCAGTCTTTCTATTCCATTAGTTACTCTATCCTCACTAAAGTTATGCTCATCTATGAGGATTTTCTTGATTTCTTCCTCATTAGGCTCTTTTAGATCTAACGAGCCCTCAGGCTTAACTACTGGCGGATTAAGAAAGATAGATCTAATTTCATTAATATTAAGATCAAGAATGTATTTCGGTAATTCTCCTTTTTCTACAGCTTTTTCTATATTTCCGTATTTCTTTATTATTCTTAGAGCAGTAACTGGCCCTATTCCCTTTATTCCGTCAGGGTCATAATCAGTTCCTATTAATATTCCTATATCAACTAGTTGTTCTCTAGTAATTCCGAACTTTTTAAGCAAATCTTCAAGTTCTATAAGTTCTGGCTTAATTTCTACATATACGTCTTTTTTAGGTAATTTCCTCTTTCCAGTTAATGTTAAGTTTCTAATTAATTTATTTGCACCAAAAAGCAAAGAATCGTAATCTTGGCTAGCCGCTGCCCAAGTATACCCTTGACTACATAAATACGCTGCCTCAGCTTCTCCTTCACTTGGAGCTTGCACTACTGGAATTCCCATTGCCTCTAAAAGTTTTTTACTTTCTTCTGCCATGTCATTAGTTAACCTAGTTGCCATTTGCGAATACTTCTTTAATTCCTTTGTTTCTCCTTCTTCTTTGGCTTTTTCCAATTTTTTCTCAGCTTCTTCCTTTATTTTTCTTCTTCTTTCTAATTCTTGAGCTTTAAGTTCTGGTGGTTTTCCATCGAATACATAAATTGGAATTACTCCTTCTTCTAAAAGGCTTATTGTTCTATAAAATATTCCACTAAGATGACTAGTAACTCTTCCTTGTGAGTCCATTAGTGGAGTACCATCTGGCTGTCTTATTGCAGTCAAAAACTGGTAAATAGCGTTATAAGCATCTATGCTTACTTTCTTCCCTTTTAATTCACTTAGCTGAACTTCTCTTTTGATTTCTTTTACCAAATCAGCAAGGTCTACTCCTATTCCTTATCACCTATATAAGTTATCATTCTAGAATTTTCCCTAATTAATGATACTGAGATATAACCCCTAATTTCCAATGACATTAAAGCTCTCAAAAAATCTCCAAATGGAACTTCATAGTCTACTGATTTCCTTACATCATTATACAGATCGTCGTCCTTTATGGGCCCCTCCAATTTTCTAAGTTTCTCTAAAATAATATGAGTTAATGGGACTTCCCTCCACATGTAGATCACGCGTATGTCGAAGGCTTTAACACTTGTCTTGGTAATTGCTGTCTAGCTTTCTCTAACCAAGATTGATAGAACTGTATCATATCCTGAGATACAGACGGCTTTACTTTCTTCAGTGCCTCTTCGAAATGCCTCATTTCTATTTTAACACTAGAACCTTTCATACATTCTTTCATTTTAGCGTCACGACAGTCAGTATCAGTTGGTGGGCATAGATTACTTACCTTATCTATACAAGTTTTCATACCTTCTCTTATTGCTATCATTGCCGCTTCTCTTACTAACGCAGCCAAATCTGCACCAGTATAACCATCAGTCTTCTCTGCAATTTCTTCTAGATTAACATCTTCTCCTAGTACTACCTTCTTAGTATGAACTCTTAATATTTCATACCTTGCCTGCTTATCCGGTGGTGGTACGTATATTAATTTTTCAAATCTACCTGGTCTTAGTAATGCAGGGTCTAATATATCTGGTCTATTAGTTGCCGCAATTATTACTACATTATCAAGTTTTTCTATTCCGTCCATTTCTGCTAATAATTGATTAACGATTCTTTCTGTTACGCCAGTATCTGGTGACATTCCTCTCATGGGTGCTATTGCATCTATTTCATCGAAGAATATTACTGTTGGGGCGTACATTCTAGCTTTTCTAAAGATCTCTCTTATTGCTCTCTCGCTTTCTCCTACCCATTTTGATAATACTTCTGGACCTCTTACTGCAATGAAGTTTGCTCCACTCTCAGTCGCTACAGCCTTAGCTAACATTGTTTTTCCAGTGCCAGGTGGACCAAATAGTAAGATTCCCTTAGGTGGCTCAATTCCAGTCATCTCATAGTATTCTTGGAACTTTAGCGGATATTCCGCAACTTCCCTCAATTCTTCCTTTATTTCTCCTAGCCCACCAATATCGTCCCATCTTACCTCTGGTACTTCAATGTAAATTTCTCTCATTCCACTAGGTACTATCTCCTTTAGAGCGTTCATGAAATCTTCCATCTTTACTTCCATTGATTCTAAAATTTCTGGTGGAATCTTATCTAACGTAATATCTATCTTTGGTAAGTATCTCCTTAGGGCATTCATTGCCGCTTCTCTTACTAACGCAGCCAAATCTGCACCAGTATATCCGTGAGTAACTTCTGCTAATTTTTCTAGATCTACATCTTTAGCTAATGGCATGTTTCTAGTATGTATTTGAAGAATCTCTAATCTTCCCTGCTTATCTGGTAAAGGTATTTCTATTTCTCTATCAAATCTTCCTGGCCTTCTAAGTGCAGGGTCTACTGCATTTGGTCTATTAGTTGCCGCAATTACTATTACATTACCTCTACTCTCTAACCCATCCATTAAAGTTAATAGTTGCGCTACTACTCTCCTTTCTACTTCCCCTATTACTTCATCTCTCTTAGGTGCTATTGCGTCTATTTCATCTATGAAAATTATAGCCGGGGCATGCTTTTTAGCATCTTCAAATATTTCTCTTAGTCTTTGTTCACTTTCACCGTAAAACTTACTCATTATTTCTGGTCCGTTAATTGAAGTGAAATATGCGTCTGTTTCATTTGCTACAGCCTTGGCTAACAACGTTTTTCCTGTGCCTGGAGGACCATAAAGTAGTACTCCCTTTGGTGGTTCTATTCCTAACCTTTTGAACAATTCTGGATGTCTTAATGGTAATTCTACAAGTTCCCTTACTTTTTGTATTATATTCTTTAATCCTCCTATATCTTCATAAGTTACTCTTGGATACCTAGTCTGTTCAACTGGTTTATCGCTTATGTTTATACTAGTCTCATCAGTAACCATTACTATTCCTGCAGGCCTTACTTGAATTACAGTAAATGGTATAGCTTGCCCAAGTACTGGTATTAGCACAGTATCTCCTTCTACTAATGGAAATTCTTTCAATTTTTTCTTAACATATGCAACAAAACCGGGATCTACGGTAATAGAGAAGTTGGATGGAGCTAGCTTTACAGACGTTGCAGGTTTTACAGTAGCTTTCCTTACTATTACTTTATCTCCTATGGACACTCCAGCGTTTTTCCTTGTTATTCCGTCCATTCTTATTATATCTTTTTCTCCAGTATAATCATCAGCAGATAATGGCCATGCAATTGCTGCTGTTTTTCTTTGCCCTTCAATTTCTACAACGTCCCCTGGACTAACATCGATTTGAGATAGCAAATCTAAGTCTATCCTCACTTTTCCTCTTCCTACATCCTTTTGTCTAGCTTCAACAACTTTTAATATAAGCTCACGCTTCCTGGGTTCTTCAGCAGAAGAACTGGTTGCCAAATATGATCTCCACTAAAATATATGGAAAACTAGATAAAAGAGATTAACTTATTAAAAACCGAGCCTCGTTATTCCAACTACTTCGGCATGACTTACTCCTTCTACATTAGAAGCAATTTCTTCAAGCGTATCGGTTCCTCCTTCAGTCTCTTCTGGCATTTTAACGTAAAGAACTAGAGCTTGTAAACCAAAAGCTATGGGCTCTGTCTCTTTTCTTACTATGGAATAATTTTGAGGAAGTTTCTTAGATATTTCCTCTGCTAACTTATCTAAATTAACCTCATCACTGTCAGGAAATACTTTTAGTACTACCAAAACATCTGTCATTCTATAATCCCCTCTTAAGGTCCAGTAAAACCGCACTTAGGGCAAGTATATTCTACTCCCTGTAATCTACAGTATTTATCCCTTAATATCAAGACTTCACCACAATTCGGGCAATAAAATGCTACTCCTCTCTCTCTAGGATGTATAATTCTTCCACAACTACTGCAAACTGGAGGCTCTATTTCTTCTCTTAAACTAAGCTTGACTGACAATTTTATTTCCCTCTAAATATCAACTCTGGAGAGTTTATAAAAGTGTCAGATTACTTAGGATTTATGAAAATGGTGATAATGGTACGGAATGACATAAAAATGGGCAAAGGTAAGATTGCTGCCCAGGTTGCTCATGCAGCAGTTTCTCTAGTTTTAGATATTTTAAATTCTAATAATAATATCTGGAAATCTTGCCTTGAGGAATGGATAAACGAAGGTCAGCCTAAGATAGTTGTAAAAGTCGAAAATCTTGAGGAGCTACTGAAGAGAGCAGAACTTGCCAGGCAAAAAAATTTACCAGTAACTATAATCCAGGATGCAGGAAAAACTCAAGTTGAACCTGGGACTATAACTTGTGCGGGTATAGGTCCTTGTGAAGACTCCTTAATAGATTCAATAACCGGTGATCTAAAATTACTATAAATTCCATAGATATTGCAATAGGAATTGAAAGACATTTGCACGAATGGCCTACAATTGACGCAGAAATACCTAGACCGGAAGGTTTTAGAGTAATAGAAGAAATAAACTACAAACCATGCGTTGAATGGAAAGGAGAAAAATCTGGGAAATACGCAGTATATCTTCTAGAGAAAACCAATGTTGATCATTTTACTGCAATATATGAATTAACTAAAATTCTAAAGAGAAAAGTCAACTACATAGGAATAAAAGATACTAATGCGATCACGTCCCAAATAGTTTACACAGACTCTTCATCTACTGTACAAGAATTTGAAAGTAACGGAATTAAGCTAAAATTTCTTGGATATTCAAATCAAAAGTTCAATCATACAGGCAATATCTTCAGAATAAAACTTGTAACCTCTAAATTTGATGAAGTGGTCGAAAGGATTAAGGTAATTAATAAAGATCCTTTTATCCCAGCCTTTGTAGGCTATCAAAGGTTTGGAACTAGGAGACCTATGACTCATGTTATAGGGTATTATATTGTCAAGAAGGACTGGTATAATGCAGTAATGTCTATATTAGCTTACCCTTTTTACTCAGAGTCAGACTTAATGAAAGATTTAAGAAAAATGATAATGGAAGGAAATTACAAAGAGGCATTAAGTTTCACGCCAAGTAAATTTAAACAGGAAAGAGTACTTCTGAAGAATCTTATCAAGGATAATAATTTCTTTTTAGCATTAAAAAACTCGTTTATTCCTCTAAGTTTTTATGTTGAAGCGTATCAAAGTTATTTGTTTAACAAGCTTTTATCTAGAAAAATGAATGATATAGAGAAAAACTCTATTCTAGGTATATATTCTGATATACGCAAATGTGATGAAACATGTAAGGAAATTTATGATGAAGAAGGAATAGATCCAAGTAATTTTAAGATAAAAGAATTGAAAATAAATAAGCCACAACTGGTTAGAAAAGCGTTTACGGAAGTAAGAAGCCTAAAAGCTGATGAAAAAAATAATGAAATATCTTTTGCATTAGATAGGGGAATGTATGCTACAGTCTTTCTAGTTGAACTATTAAATATAGACGCAAGAAAAATAACCTAAGGAACAAGTCTTTTCTTATCCCTTGGGAATAACGAGATCTCTTTAACGTTTTGTAATCCAGTGAAAAGCATCATTAGTCTTTGTACTCCTATTCCCACACCGGCATGAGGAGGCATTCCATAATCAAACCATTTTAAGAAGAATTCAAAACTTGCTATATTTAGTCCTCTGGTCTTTAATTCTTCTTCTAGAACTTCCCTCTTGTAGTTTCTACTGCTTCCAGAGGCTATCTCAACCCATCTATAAATTAAATCAAAGCTTTCGCTTAATTCAGGATTATTACTTTTCCTTCTTGTGTAAAATGGTCTAGCAGTAGAAGGCCAATCAATTATGAAATATAAATCTTCATTTAATTTCTGGTGGAGAATTCTTTGCTCCGGTGTTCCTATATCATCTCCAAATTTTATATTAACTCCAGCGCTTTGCAATATCTCTATTGCTTCCGAATATGTTATTCTCTTAATAGGTTTTTTAATCTCTGGTAAAGTATGGTTGAGTATTTTCAATTCTTTTTGACAATTATTCCTTACTCTATTTACCATAAAGTCTAATGTATTTTCAACAATGTTCATTATATCATTATAATCTGCAAACGCTACTTCAATATCTGCACTTAAGAATTCTGATAAGTGATAAGGAGTATCAGACTCTTCAGCTCTCCACGCCGGGGCGACTTCGAACACTCTTTCAATTGTTCCTGCCAATAGTTCCTTGTAAAGCTGTGGACTTTGAGCTAAGAATGCCTCTTTGCCGAAATATATAACTGGAAATAGCTGTGCCCCTCCTTCAGTTGCAGTAGCAATTATCTTGGGTGTAAAAATTTCAACAAATTTTTGCGAGTATAGATACTCTCTAAAGGCTCTTATAGCCTCAGACTGTATTTTTATCACGGCTTCCATTTCCAACCTTCTTAGATCCAATAGCCTTTCCCTAAGTCTAGTGTCTAAATCTGCGTTAACTTTCCCAGAAACGTCTAACGGAAGAGGAGCTTTTGCTTTACTTAAAATTTCAAGTTCATTTGCATGTATTTCTACTCCGTTTGGAGCTCTCTTATCAGCTTTTACTACACCTTTAACTAAGATCACTGATTCTTGAGTTAAATCTTTACTTAATTCAAAAGCTTTCGTATTACTTTTATCAATAACTATTTGACCTAAGCCTGACCTATCTCTAAGTAATATAAATTTCTTTCCTCCTAGATCTCTTATAGTGTGAACCCAGCCTGCTACTGTAACTTCTTTCCCATCTTGTTCTGGAGATATTTCTGCTACAAAATCGGACTTAAGCATTTACTCAACCCTTATCTTAACTCTTGTATCATGAATCTTTGATAAAGCTGATTCTAAGATGTTAGAGTCAGCAGGCAATAATTTTCTTTCGCTTTTTGAAACTCTTATCACGTATTGAACAGAACCGTCTGGCAACCATACTGTATTAACCCCTAAAACTCTTGCAGGTGAAAGTAATTGTATTGCACTATTCTTAATATTGTTAGTCTTTTCTACTATCCTTACTTTCATATGAAGTTTATCTTGTAGAGCTTTAGCAACCTTTATCCACTTTTGTATTGTCATAGATGGGCCACTCCCAACTAAAAGGATTAAAAGATCATTTACCTTAATTGCCTTATAATATGTTGAGTCTTTCAATTCTTTAAACTGAGTCTCCTCTAATTCTAAAAGAGCTTGCATTACCTTTACTTCAAAACTATCTACCTCTCCACTGTCTACAAGACTCTGGCATCTATTGCAAAGCAGACCACTTTTTACGCACAAATAATCAAGGGGAATTTTCATCCAAATCCACGCTCCACTATTACCGCAATATTTATGAATCTTGTCAGATATATAAGTAGCGGGTTATATAAATGCCTATTACCGACCCTGAAAAGCTCAGAATAGTCCAAGAAAGAGTGTTCATTAAAAAAGTTTGTAGAAACTGCGGTGCTTTAAACTCAATAAGAGCTACCAAATGCAGAAGATGCCATAGTAGGAATTTAAGAATCAAAAAGAAAGAACTACCAGCTAAGAAAGCTTAAAACCGATATCCTTAAGTCTTTCTTTTATACTATCAGCATTTTCTTCAAATAATTCTATATGTTTTTCAAGGTAATCCTTGTTTATTTTTAATTTTCCTTCAGCTATATAATATAGAATGCCTTTCAGCTCATCCTCGTCTTCTTCTCTATAAGCATTAACTTTTAACAATATGTAATCTTCAAGTCTTATTACCTTAAATGTGGATTTTCCGATTTTCATTTCCTCAGCACTATTCAAGATCTCTTGCGGTACAAAGAAATCCTGAATATTATCATAAATATCAATTTGTAACTGCCCTTCTTCTACTGGAACTATTATTCTAGGTGTATCTATAGGTGTTGAACCAAAATCCCAATTTTTCTCTTCTGCCAATTCCCTATATTTTTCTCCTTCGGCTATAGCGCTTATTTCAGTAGGGAAAATATCTACATCGCTTTCAGTTCCTTTTCTCTTTAAAAGTAGGTCTACTATTGTATCTCCTATTATTACAAAATCTGATATTTTTTTCAATTCTTCTAAGACTTCTCCAACTGAGTTAAAACTTATCAATTAGCTCACAAGCTTATGATAGCAAAATCTTCTATATTTTTAACTTATCTTACCCTGTGGCTACAATGGCCTTAATCTTAAATTTAAATTTTTTAAACACCGTTAATTTTCTGGTGATTATTTGAGTACACCTAAAAGAAAGGAAGAAACTGTAGGAAAAGAAATGACTGGAGATGAAGCTTTAGCTTACGTTTTAAAAGAAATAGGTACAAAAAAAGTATTTACTACAGTTAGTCTTCCAGAAAATTTAAGAGAGAGGCTGAAAGAATACGAAATAGAGCAAGATATTTCATTAAATTCAAGAGACGCATTACTTTTAGCAGAAACTTATGCAATGGAAAATAATACTGCAGGAGTGGTAATTCAGATCCCAGGCACAGAAATACTTAACGGAATCGATGTAATCGCACAAGCTTACGCTGATTCAGTTCCACTTTTAATTATAGGTAGTTTAAGATCGTATAGAGACGTAGGTAGAGCTAGAATAGGAGAACTAAGAACTCCAGATGATCTAAGCTCTACCTTAGCTCCAATTACCAAATTGAGAGAAAGAGCAATAAGTATCGAGGAAATAACGGTAACTGTGGAGAAGGCAAATAAAGAGGCTTTAAGCAATAGACCAAGGCCGGCCTTCGTTGAAATAGCAGAAGACCTTTTTAAGATGAAGGCTTACCCACTGTCTCCTGCAGAACAAAAGCCTGAAAAGAGAACACCAGATAAGAATACTGTAGCAAAAGTAGCAGAGGTTTTATCAAACTCTAAGCTTCCAGTAATAGTCTCTGGATATGGCGTTATAACTAGCGGGGCTTATAACGAATTAATGGAGCTCGCGGAATTACTTGATGCACCAGTAATTACTACAATAAAAGGCAAAGGAAGTTTTCCAGCATCTCACCAACTTTTTGTCGGCGAAGGATTAGGTATAATAGGGACTGATATAGGCAATAAGCTTCTAGCAGAAGCCGATTCAATACTTTTCTTAGGTACTAGATTAACTCAATTGTCCACAGGAGGGTGGTCAATGAAATTCAAGGGATTTACAATGCATAATAATATTGATGGCGAAGATATAGGAAAAGTAATAATGCCCCATTTACCCATAGTGGCAGACACTGGTCTATTTCTAAAAGAGCTACTCGTATTACTAAAGCAGAAGATTAAAGATAAAATTGATAGAGGTATTAGGTACGAAATACTTAGATCTAAAAAGGAACCTGAATTAAGAGCTCATAGCGGATTATGGCCTTGGGATGTAGTTAAGACGCTAATGGACTTCAAGTTTAGTAAAATCTTTGTAGACTTGTCTGCAGTGACTTTCGACATGATAAGGTATCCTGTTGATAAACCAGTGTGGTTCACTTCAGAAAGTATTATTTCCAAAGGTTTAGGAATAGCAGGAGTTATACAATCTAAGGATAAAAACGCTTTAGGAGTAACAGACTTACCTTCAATTACTAGAAACTTAGGATTATTACAATCAAAGAAAGATGAAGCTAAAGGAACATTAATAATATTTAATGACAAAGCTTCCACATACCTTGATACTACGGCCTCTGATGCACCTACAATAAAAAGAAGTTGGTCTTCGATTAACATAGATTTAAAATTCTTAGGCGCAATTGACGTAAATTCTACTGTCGAATTAAAAGAAGCGTTGAATAATAATGAAGGAGATAATAAACTTAGGATTATAAATGTAAATATTGATCCGCAATACGACTCAGCCGTTCTTATAAGGATGTGAAATTAATAATATTTAATTGATAGTACTTTTTATAGTTTATACACAATTATATTTATTATAATAATATCTTTTTAAATGAAAATACGCTAACCCACTTTATGAATGATAAAGTATTGTTCGTATTCATGACCGGAAGAGAAAATTTTGCTAAATTATTAGCAAACATTGGCATGGCAACTAAAATGAAAACTGCGGATCCGCAACTTACCGTAGAGCTTATCTTTCTTACGCCTGCAGTAGAAACTTTAAACAAGAGGCAAGTAATGTTTAAGCCAGTGTTAGAAGCAATAAAAGAAGCAAAGAAAGCTGGCATTAAAATAGTGGCATGTGAAGTAGCTATGGCCAATGTAGGTTTGCAAAAAGAAGATATTGAAGACGGATTAGTAGATGAATTTGCGCCAGTAGGAGGCCTTTATGTTTTACAAAAAATAAAAGAAGGCTATGAAGTTCTAACAATATGAGGCCATTGATAAGTACTAATAGGCTAAGGTTAATTTTATCATAATTTTCTATTATTTATTATTATTATGTTAAATATCTTTTTATTAGACTTCAAATCTAATACATTAATATGTGATATTTAACTCTAAACTGAGAATAAAGTTAGAACACAAGTATTACACTTGATAGAATTTGGTTATTCTCAGTTCTTATAGATAGTAATATATATTATCTTAGAAATTAAAAGCCTTAGTATATATTTACATTTTCTTAAATAAAATTTCATTAAATTTCTGATATTCTCTTGCTTTCCTAAGTTTAGGTTTAATTGATCTAAATATAAAACATTCTCGTACATTAATTTGCAATCACATTCTAAAAAGTTAGCTTTTTAAGGTTCTAAATATAAAACCTCAAATATGGAGTACTTAGTAGGCAATAGAATAACAGAGCTCAGAGAAAAGAAAGGATTAAGTATATCTCAACTTGCTAAACTATCTGGAATTTCAAAGTCCACATTATGGGAGATAGAGAATAATAAGATAAGCCCAACAATTTCTACACTTTGGAGTATAGCAAATGCCTTAGGAGTTCCATTTAGCGAGCTCATAACATACGATATTATAATAAAAGATGAAGGATCTGAGGTTCGTTTAATAGAACGAGAAGGTAATAGGGAAGTTTATATAATGAAATTAATCTCTAGAACTGTTAAACGTTCTGAAGCGCACAAGACAGCCCCGGTTGAAATAGTCCATGTAATTAAGGGTGCCATGATAGTTGGACCAGTTGAAAGTCCAAGGTTTGTCTGGGAAGGAAGAGTTACTAAGTTCTACGGCGGAATAGATCACGTTTATATAGCCTTAGGTGGTGATGCTGAAGCAATAGTTACAATGATATATTACCAACAAAATGCTAATAATTTTAATAGAAAAATTTATATTAATAATAAAGATATAAAAATAGAAAAATATAGAGATCTAATTGAAGATTATGAAAGAATAGGAAATGAAACATTAGCTAATGCCATTTCGGCAATAAGCAATTATAGCATACTCGACGATACTCGATTAGTATTTGATATACTTTCTGCCGAATTTAAAACGTTACGTGGTAACTTAACATTACCTAAAGCTGTTTTTGAATCAATGAATAAAGTAAGTAATTCCGAAATAACTAAAACTACAGATTTTGAACATAATATAGACGTTTTAAGATACTACATTTATGAACCTCTTCATCCAAGCTATGCCGAACAAGCAGTATACGTTGCCTACGAATTAGAGAAAAGAAAAATTAGAAATATTGTTAGTATAGGCTGTGGTCCTGCGTATCATGAGAGAATATTAAAGGAAATTATACTCGATTTAAATATAACTTGTATCGAAAATTCTCGATTTTTCAAGGAATTGTCGCCATTTAATGTAATTGAGTCAGTACCCAATGATTCTGAGGCTGTTGTATCTTTTGAACCTTCTCACCATATAGACAATTTTCTTGAAATAGCTGCAGAAAAACTTAGAAAGAAAGGAATTCTAATAGTATCAGATGAGTTCATAAAAGATTATTCAACAGAAAAAGAAAGGAAAATAAATGTAATAAGACATCATTTAGGGTATTTATTGGACATAAAATTACCTAAGTTTAGGGATAGCCTCCTCTCATCTTATCATACAGCTAAAAATCTTGACCTCTCGCTAAGTATACTATCTAAAACATATTTGGAAATCATGAATGAAATTAAAGATGAGGTAACTACTAAAGATATTGAAAAAGCCTTTCTTAACTTTTATTATTTAGAATTAACATCCCTAATGCTTGGAATTGCTTATATAGAAGAGAGAAAGACCTCAGTAAAGAAGTTTGTTTCAAAGGCTTCAACACTGGGTTTAAAACTAGTTTCTCATTACAAGGTTTACTCTACCGGAGAAGGAAAGATGGGAAGTGGAACTCACGTTCTAGTTTTCGTTAAGGTGTAAAAAATGAAAGGAAAAAATTTTGGAGTTTTAGAGATGATAATAACTACCGCTATATGGGGAAGTATTCCAATTCTTGCCATATTTTCTGATTTACCATCGCTAGTCTTTGTATTCTTTAGAGTGTTTATTACAAGCATATTTCTTTTACTAGTAATTAGAAAAAGGGTAAACTTACGTAATCTTATTAATAAATATGTTATCTTATCTGGAATATTTTTAGCACTGAATTGGATTTTGTTATTCTATGCAGTGACAATTATTCAAGTATCAGAGGCCATTTTGCTTTATTACTCTGGTCCAATATTTGCAATCCTTATCATGCATTTTCTAGGAGAAAGAATAGGCATAAATAGATCTATCTCTATAATAATTGCCTTTACTGGAATTTTTATAATAATTAATCCAACGACACTTAACATTAGTATTGGTACCTTAATTGCATTAGCTAGTGGAATTTTTTATGGACTCTTAGCCGTTGCTAGCAAAATGGCTACTGGAATAGTAAATTCTAAAGAGCTAGTGTTTTATCAGACGATAATATCTACAATCATCACTTCACCTTTCCTTTTAATACTAAGATTCAATTTAACATTAAATAATATAGTAATAGTTACCATAGCGGCGTTAGTAAATACTTTATTAGCTTTGTTCCTATGGTATGATGCACTTACTAAAATAAGTGTTCAATTATCGTCAATTCTAAGCTATCTAGATCCAGTATTTGCGATGTTATTTGCGTTCCTATTTTTACATCAAATACCGACTTTAATATCATTAATAGGTGGAATATTAATAATAATTAGCGGAATATTTTCAGTTATAATAGAATCTAGAAACATAAAAAGGTAATTCTTAGTAACCTCACCTAAATCAGCGCTGCATATTTAACGTCTATTGTTATATGAGTTAAATTTACAAATGCAATAAATGAATGAAAGATATTATAACCTCAAAGTGGGCCCGCTGGGATTTGAACCCAGGATTACTGCCGCGTCAGGGCAGCGTCCTATCCAGGCTAGACGACGGGCCCTTTACAAGATATTAAAGGCTATTTTGGTTTAAAAAATTAAATCCGTCTTGTAACATCTTATACGACTCTTAAGCTATCGAGTATTGCAGGAGTGTAGATGTTTGCTCCTTTAATTCCAAGTCTTTCCTTCTCTTTAGGATTATCTATAAGTCTCTTAAAGGCCATCATTGAATTATATTCTCCATGATCTAGAATAATATTTTTAGGCTTAGGAGTTAAGTCGTGTAAGAACTTTAGTAGTTGTCTCCTATCTGAGTGCCCTGAGAAACCATCAACTACTTTTACCTCCATATTAATTTGTATGTTTTCTACTCTTCCATCTCTTCCGATTATTTGTACTTCTTTTGCTCCATCCCTTACTTTTCTACCCAAAGTTCCTTCCGCCTGATAGCTTACAAATACTATGGAATTCTTTGGATCTGGAGCCATAGCTTTAAAGAACTCCACTGCAGGTCCGCCGTTAAGCATACCAGATGTTGCTAAAATAATGGAAGGTTCTCCTTGTGCAATATCTTCCCTATATCCTTCTATCCTCTTAAATTGATCCGAAACGAACGGATTCTCATCTCTATAAAGTATTGCGTCTCTAACTTCTCTACTTAACCACTCTGGATAAGCAGTGTGTATTGCAGTAACCTCATCGAATAATCCAGTCACATATACTGGAACTTCTGGTATTAATTTGTTCTTTAATGCGTTATTTATTACTAGCATCATTTCTTGACCTCTTCCTACTGCTAAGACTGGAATAAGGACTTTGCCTCCTCTGTTTATTGTATTATTTATAATATCTATCAGTTGTTTTTCAGATTCCTCCCTACTAGTTTGCTCTTGAGCACCGTAAGTTGTCTCCATAATCAGTGTATCAACCTTAGGGAATTCGCTAGTAGCCCTATCTAATAGCCTAGTTTTTGCATACTTGAAGTCTCCAGTGTATACAATGTTATGAGTTCCTTCGCCTATATGCAAATGAACCATCGCTGAGCCTAAAATGTGCCCAGCATTATAGAATGTTAACCTTATATCTGGTGCAATGTCAGTAACTTCCTCGTAATCTAATGTTATTGTATGAAGAAGCTCTTTCCTCACTTCTTTTGCACTGTAAGGTAAAGGTCTTCCGTCTTTCTCTGCAACGTCCAATAAGTCTAATTGCATTAAAGCCATAACATCCCTAGTTGGCGGAGTTGTATAAACCGGACCTTCATACCCGTACTTAAATAGATAGGGAACCATACCGCAGTGATCTAAATGTGCATGAGTTATTACTACAGCGTCTAAGTCTTCTAATCTAAGCTGGTCTATATCTAATTTAGGAAACATCCTTTCTCCGAAATTGACGCTTGGATTTACTCCAGTATCAAGTAAAACTCTACTCTCTGGAGTCTCTACTAATATTGCTGATCTGCCTATTTCTTGAAAAGCGCCTAATGCTGTAATTCTAACATATCTATCCTTAAATAATACTTCTCTATGTATTCTATCTCCAAAAGTCTTCAAGATTTTCGCTCTATATTCCGTTTCATTATATATGTGAGTTATGACATTTTCTATAGTCTTAGATTTTATTGGTGGTTCTCTAATTATTTCTGGTTTCCAGAAAGTTTCAAGGAATATTCTTTGCTGTATTAAACCTCCTTTTCCTATTACTAATCCAGGTTTCTTAGCTTTTATTAATACTTCTCCTAAGTCTTCGTCGAACTTTATGTCAGTTATTTCTGCTTCTTTCGGTACAATGTTCTTTATTATTTCTATTGCCTCCTTTTCATCTTTTCTCACGCTTTTATCGGCCTTTACAACAATTCTTTTCTTTATTTCTTTGGCTATTTTCTTTATAATATCACCACCATTAGTTAGAAAATTTGGATTTTTTACATATACGGCTATTTCTGGTCCTTCAAACTCTATTCTAGTTATTCCTGCATCTTTTGGAATTCCATTATATATTGCACCTAAAATTTCAAGTCTACTTGTCACTTAACTCACCAAGAAGGAGACTAACAACTAACATACTCACTTTTTAATATTTAAAACTTTACATTACCATATGGAAATGCGAGAGCATATAATCAGCTTACCAGAAAGAATTTTTATCGGTAATGGGATAATATCTCGGATTGACGAATACTTCTCTGAGTTAGGACTTACTGGTCCTTTCCTCATAGTTACAGGCAGTAACGTAAGAAGGCTAATAGTTAGTAAAATACTAGATAAAATACCTGCTGATGTAATAGAAGTTCAAGAAGCAAACCTTGATGAAGTTAGAAAAGTTGAGGAATTTGCTAAAAAACATGAGAGTAACGTAATATTGGGAGTTGGCGGAGGAAAAGCAATAGATGTAGCGAAATTCTCAGCATTCGAATTAAATAAAAGGTTTGTGAGTATACCAACTGCTCCTTCCCATGACGGCATCACATCGCCTTTTGCTGCAATAAAAGGTCTAGGAAAACCTATATCGATGAAAGCTAAAGAACCTACAGCAATAATAGCGGATATTGACGTGCTAAGCTCTGCACCTAGGAGGCTAATTAACGCTGGCATAGGAGATACTGTCGGAAAAATAGTTGCAGTAAGGGATTGGAGACTGGCCGCTAAATTAAGAGGGGAATATTATGGCGATTATACTGCCTCTTTAGCTTTACTCTCGGCTAGGCACGCGTTAAACTGTACTAAGATTATAAATAAAGACCTTAAATATGGTGTAAGGCTTTTAGTGGAAGCATTAATAAGCAGTGGAGTAGCGATGGGTATGGCCGGAAGTACAAGACCCGCAAGTGGTTCAGAGCATTTATTTGCCCATGCAGTAGAGATGCTTTATCCGGAAGGACCACTTCATGGCGAATTAGTAGGAGTAGGCACAATAATGATGGCATACATTCATGGCATAAAATGGAAAGAGATAAGAAAAGCGTTAATTAGAATAGGTGCACCAGTTACTGCAAAGCAATTAGGGGTACCAAATGAAATAATAATAAAGGCATTAACTATTGCTCACACTATTCGCCCAGAAAGATATACTATACTTGGAGATAGAGGATTAACTTGGGCATCTGCTGAAAAAGTTGCAAGAAACACCGGAGTTATTACTTAAAAGTCTCCTTATTATAGTTCTCTACAAAGCTTACTACACTTTCGGGAAGCACGAAAGTTATGATGTCTTTAGCTAAGACGTACTTTCTGGTCTGCAAATCTTCTAACAGAAAGTAATCCTTTGGGACTTCGAATTTTACACTCTTCTTATCTTCTGTAAGCTCAAATGTCATTTTATTATTTTCACCAAACCACCTTTCAACTAATGCTTGGATTTTTTCCTTCTCGTCCTTAAGTACTTTAACTACTTTCACATTGTAAATTATAGTCTTTCCAGCATATGGATGATTCAAATCAAGTATTACTCTTCCTCCACTTACACTTTTTACTGTAGCATATCCACCTTCTGCTAATCTTATTACCATGTTAGGCCTAGGATTAATACCTTGTCTCTTCAATTCTCCTAAAGATACTAATTTAACCTTTGAAGGATCTCTTTCTCCATAAGCCTTTGACGGAGGAATTTCTATCTCCTTTTGCTCTCCTTCATTAAAGTTCCTTAATGCCTCTTCCAATCCTTCTAGAACTCTGTGCTCCCCTATTATTACTAGGAGTGGTTTGTATTTCTTCTCTGGATCATAAATGTTTGCCTTTTTTGCTTCCTCCTCTATTGTTGTATCAATTACTTCTCCTGTATCTTTAATTTTACTAACATAATCTATATACACGAAATCGTTATCCTTAAACATTCAGATCTAGAGAGAGTTAAGATTATAGACTTTAAACTTATTGTTCTTTCACGTTCGATATCACTTAACTTTTTTACGTAAAACAAGATTTTCTCATATGGACTATAAAATTAAGGACATAAAACTCGCTGAACAAGGCAGAAAACAAATAGAATGGGCAGAAATGCATATGCCCGCATTAATGAGCGTAAGAAAAGAGCTAAAGGAAAGACAAAGCCTTAAGGGAGTAAGAATTTCAGCTGTGCTCCACGTAACTAAAGAGACAGCCGCACTTGTAAGAACATTAAAAGAGGCTGGAGCAGAAGTCGCGCTTGCAGGAAGTAATCCATTATCTACTCAAGACGATGTTGCTGCTGCGTTAGTTGAAGATGGGATAAAAGTTTTTGCTTGGAAAGGAGAAAGTGAAGAAGATTATTATTCAAATATAAAAGAAATATTGAAATATGAACCTAACATTGTAATGGACGACGGAGGTGACTTACATGCTTATATTCATGAAAAATGCCAGTCTCTAAAGATAATAGGAGGTACGGAGGAAACAACCACCGGAGTTATTAGATTAAAGGCTATGGAGGAATCTAAAGTATTAAAATATCCAGTTATTGCTGTAAATAATGCGTTTACAAAGTATCTGTTTGATAATAGGATCGGAACAGGGCAAAGCGCAATAGACGGAATTC
Source organism: Acidianus ambivalens (assembly GCF_009729015.1). Taxonomy (NCBI): domain Archaea; kingdom Thermoproteati; phylum Thermoproteota; class Thermoprotei; order Sulfolobales; family Sulfolobaceae; genus Acidianus; species Acidianus ambivalens. The sequence continues at coordinate 1,933,941 of NZ_CP045482.1, forward strand.
TAAGAGCTACAAATATATTAATTGCTGGAAAAGTTGCAGTAGTTGTAGGCTATGGCTGGGTAGGAAGAGGGATAGCTACCAGATTAAGGGGTATGGGAGCCCGAGTCATAGTCGTTGAAGCCTCACCTTTAAGAGCATTAGAGGCAGTAATGGATGGATTCGATGTAATGCCAATGAGCAAAGCCGCGGAAGTAGGAGAAATATTTGTTACAGCTACTGGCAATATAAATGTAATTAGCAAAGAACATATATTAAAAATGAAGAATGGAGCAGTATTAGCTAATGCCGGTCATTTTAATGTTGAAATAGATGTTAAAGGCTTAAAAGAAATTGCAAAATCTGTTAGGAACATAAGACCTTACTTAGATGAATATGAATTACCTAACGGTAACAAAGTGTATTTAGTAGCAGATGGTAGATTGGTTAATCTTGCTGCAGCCGAAGGCCATCCAAGCGAAGTAATGGATTTAAGCTTCTCAAATCAAGCACTTTCGGTAGAATATATTTATAATAATAGAGATAAACTTGAGATAAAAGTATACAATGTTCCTCAAGAAATAGATGAGAAAGTTGCACTACTGAAATTAAAAGGAATGGGAATAGAAATAGAGCAACTGACAGAAGAACAAAAGGAGTATATGAAGCAATGGAAATATGGTACATAATTTTTTTCGTAAGTCTTAAAAAGGATTGTTTATTAAAAAGAAAATAGTGGGCCCGTAGCTCAGCTAGGTAGAGCGCTCGGCTCATAGCTCGGTGAGAGACCGAGTGGTCGAGGGTTCAAATCCCTCCGGGCCCATAAGGGTCTGGTAAGCGCTCCCAGACCCACATTAAGGTAAGTTTCGATTATCTTATCTAAGGGGCCAACGTAACGCTCTCTTACGTTACCTTCTTTGTCCTTCTCTATTAAGTAAACATAATACTTCTTCCCTCTTTGACGAATCTTTATACCACCAAATGTGAAAACTTTATTACCCATAACCTTATTGCAACATGGAGAGCTTTTAGAGCTATTGAGTACTGCATATAAACACACTGAATTCAAATATTATAATTTCTCCGAAAATTTCATTAACTAGAAATATTTATTTTCATTTCATTTATTATATAATATATAAAACTCCTAGTGTTCATTTTTTGTATCTTTCGTGCTAATTAATTTTACTCTTATCATTCCAGTTGTTGCGCTGACATCAGCCTTTAAATTACTTACCTCTAGCATTCCATCTATTAGGCTTTTTATGAAATCTATTATTTTACCTTGAAAATAAGGAGAAAAACTTTCAATATATTTGCCATTATAATCAACATTTACGTCTCCTATAAAGCTTAGAAAGAAACGCAAAATTGATAAAAATGACACTTCAACATTATTCATTAATTGACCTACGTAACTCATTAAACTTTTACCTAACTCTTTCCATTTTTCTAGACTCATCTGTGAGTCTTTTAAGAACTCAAAAGGAACAAGAATCATAAATCCTTTATAATTATTCATTAGTTTGGACAAGAGTATAAACGTACTTATCTCGTTTTTAATATCTACTCCGTTCTTCTCCATCTGTATTGATGCAGCTAGTAGGTCATTTGTATAATTATATATTGAAGAGCCATTTAATTCCGTTAATCTTCTTATTTCATCATAAATATCCTTTCTCATAAAACAAGGTTGGCGTTTACCATTATTTTCATTTTCCATATTAATAGTGATGTATACAGTTGTATATAAAATCAGTGGCTGCCCACTTACATCACTGTTCTGTTATCTTTGGGTCATCATCTGTTAGTCTTATTTCCATTTATAGCTTAAATTATTAAGTGTTATTTGCAGGAGTTGACCCAGGGAGTGAAAGTTACGCAGTAACTTTCGTAGATGAGATAGGAAGAATAGTTGAGTATTACGAAATACCTACTGACTTAATTATTCACGATTCCATGAGATTAGTTAAGTTAATAAGAGACAAAAGACCTAGCACTATCGCGTTACCTTCTGGTCACGGGTTGCCTTTCGTTAGAGCTTCTAGAATAGGTGAGAGGGAAATTTTTCTATTAACACTTGCAGATCCTCAAAAGGAGGGTCCACTTAGGAGTTTTTTAAGAACAATAATACCGGAAGAGAATGCTTTTACTATACCTTCAGTAATAGAACTTGAGAGCGTGCCAGAATATAGGAAGATAAATAAGATAGATATGGGTACAGCAGATAAAGTTGCTTCTGCATTCTTTTATAGGACTATTTTTGACAGTTTTGTATTAATTGAAATGGGTAGACATTTCTCATCAATCATAGTAGTTAAAAATGGTAAAATAATAGACGGATTTGGAGGAACTGAAATACCAGGTTTAATTTCACCTGGATGCGTTGATGGAGAAGTTGCCTACTTACTTTGTAAGTATTCAAGGATAACTAAGGATACTATATATACTCAAGGAGAGGAAAAGAGATCCTTAGAGATTTTAAGGATGATCTCGGAATGGTATAGTGAAAAACTAGATTTACCAATAATAGTCTCTGGAAAAGCTAAGGATAAAATTGATTTCGGAATCAAATTCGAGATAAAATACAAGGAAGCTTCTGTAGGTGCAGCGTTTATAGCAAATGCAATAGGTGGAGGAATTTTTAGAAAGTACATTGATATGCTTAATAGCTCCGGTACAGCATTAGATTATGTAAGGTTAAAGGGATGGGAAGAGATTACTTCCTTGATAAAGACATAATCAAGGATAAAAACGACAATCTTTACGTAGTTATTACCAATTATAATCCCCCGGGATACGTATTTGCATATATAAAATATGTGTATACAGGAGGAGGACTTTGGAAAGGTTACGAAAGAGTTTTTAAAAAATATGGAGTAAAAAATTTGATAAAGATTAAACAAAATTTCGAATACGAACCTTGTTACGGATCCACGTTTCCTGTGCTTAAAATATCAGAAATTAAAAATCATTTTAAGCCTGAGGATAAAATTAAGGAGATAATTCATAAGCCTGCAAATAAGCTGGAAGAAACTGTAATAAATATGTTAGCTGAAATGGAAGTAAACTTGCCTTTAGATAAGATTGGAGTAACTGGTTCATTGCTTGCAGGAATATCTCATGAGAACTCTGATGTTGATCTAGTAATTTATGGTAAAAAATACGCCGAGGATTTCGTTAATACTTTTCGAGGCTTCGAAGAGGATAAAGATTGGATAATTGAAACTTCTGAGAATTATTCTCTACCGATAGAAGTAGTTAAAACAATATATAGTAAGAAAACTAGAGGAAAATACAAGGGAGTAAAATATTCATTCCTCTTTGTAGATGATCATCCTTGGAAATACAATGAAAAAGTGTGTATAGAAGTAAATCCTTTAAAAGCAATTGGAGAAAATGTTAGCGATTATAGAGCTTTATTTTATCCATCAATTTCTACTCTTTATTCCCAAGGTAAAACGTTTAATATAGTATCGTATGAAGGAATTTACAGCTTGGCTCTCTATTATAGCAAGAAAATAGAGGCTTTTGGAATGCTAATGAAATGCGAAGACGAATTAGAAATCGTAATAGGTGATAAAAAAATTGGAGGATATATTAGACCAATTATGTAGTGAAGTAGCATATATCCTATCGTCTTCATCTATTATAGAAGCTTCAGTATTTAAGCCAGGTAACGCTTCGAGGATACAAGATATTAAAAGCGTAAAGTATGAGGATATTCTACTTTCAGCAAATCTTGCTAATGCCTATTATAGAAAGGCCTGTATTAGAGGATATAATTCTTCTAGACCGTTATACGACCTGCTTTACCTTACTATAAAAGAAAGTAAGAAGATGGAGGTAAATTATTCAATTCTAGGTACACAGCTACTATTACTTCCTATCTCTTATTCATCACTCCTAGCTGATAATGTGGATAATTTAAGGAGAAAACTTAGCGAACTCATAATTTCTTTGGATGTTGAAGACACCAAATGGTTTTTTGAAGCTCTAAAACAAGTAGAATTGAGTTATTTAGGTAAAATTGACGTCATGGATTATAGGGAAACAACAAATAAAACCATGTATGAGGTTTTAGTATTTTCATCGAATATGGATACTATAGCTAGAAATATGATAAGAAACTATGAGTATTCCTATATTGCATATAAAATAATAAAAGACAGCGAAAGTCTTGAAAAAGGAATACAGAAAGCTTTCATAGAAATTTTATCAGAGCAACCGGATGGATTAATATACCGAAAGTATGGCGGAAAGATTGCTTTGCTTATTTCTCACTTGGCAAGAGAAGTGAAGGGAGATTTTACTGAGAAAAAACTTTTGGATTTCAATAATTTTCTAGTTAAGAATAATTATAATCCAGGATCTACGGCAGATATTATAGCCTCTGGTGTTGCATTATATTTACTTGATAAGTGGTATGAAAAAACTCGCAATGATTACCCGCTTCCCTTGCCAAGAGGATGCAGTAGAATATATAAATAATAATTTTGACGGAGTGATAGGTTTAGGAGATGTAGAATGTCCTCAATATCTTAATAACTTTCACGGAATTTTAGGTGAAATGGAAAGCGTTTATATCATGAAATACCTTAAAAAAACTGAGAGACTAATAACAAAGGAATTCTTAGGTCTCTCAACGGATTTTTCAACTGAAATTAGTATAACTCATTTCCCTCCTAAAGGATTTAAGTCCGGAATAATTATAAACGTCGAAATAGGAAAGAAGGAAATTTCTGCAAAGATACTCTCAAGTAAGACTAAAATTGTAATACACGGCCATTCAGAAAACCAAACTATAGTGAACTCTCACGGATTTCAAGTAATCTCTATAGGTGCCTTCGAAAAAGGGTATCTTGCAATTTATTATCCGGAAGAAAAGAAGATTCAGTTAAGTAAGATAAGTAGCCATTAAGTACGCGTCTTCTCCGTCAGCGTAATAATGTTTTAATACCTTGATTTTCATGAACCCAAGTTTTTCATAAACTGAAATAGCTGGATAATTGCTTACCCTAACTTCTAAGTAAACTTCTTCAGCACCATAATCTTCTTTCATACTTTTCATCGAAGCTTTAAGAAGAGCAGTACCTATTCCCCTATTTCTATAAGCCTCCAAAACTGCTATAGAAACTACGTGGCCTTTCTTAACTAATGAAGGCAAATTCTTCAAATTACTGAAGCCCAACTCTATTCTAGGCATTATATATCCTACAACGTCACCGTTAACTTCTGCCACATAAAACGCCTTTCCGTAATCTTTAATATGATCAACAAAAAAGTAATAAGGATAATTTTCAGGCAAGGATAATCTATTAATCATTATTATATCGTCTATATCATCCATTCTAACATTTCTAATAAGAAATGAGTTTGTAGATTTATTGCTTGTTGCTTGCTCCATGCTATAATATTTTTATTAAGAAGTTTATATACATGTTTGAACCTATTTATGACTCATCCATCGAAGAGAATAATAGGCGAAATTAGCGATGAACTAAAAGGTAAAAAGGTACTATTAGGAGTATCAGCCAGTGTTTCCTTATACAAGTCCCTTGACCTTGCTAGAGATCTAATGAGAAGAGGAGCAGAAATAAAGGTAATGATGACTCCATCAGCATCTAAACTAATCTCCCCAGAAATGTTTACCTGGGCTACTGGAAATAAAACAGTTGTAAAAATAGGAGGGAAATTAGAACATGTACAGTTAGCTGAGGAATTCGACGTAATGATAATTGCACCTTCAACCATGAACATTGTAACAAAGTTAGCTTACGGTATTACAGATAATAATTTAGTTCTAACCGCAATAAATTTTCTTCAATTAAATAAAAAGGTAATACTAGTTCCTGCAATGCATTTACAAATGTGGAACTCGCCCCAACTCCAGAGCGCTATAGAAATCTTAAGGAAAAATAATAATGTGGAAATTATAGAGCCTAAATTAGTAAATAATCTAGCCCATTACCCAGACATTGAATATCTAACCTCAAGGATTACCTCTTATATCTTAAGAGAGAAGGATCTTAAAGGTTTAAAAATTGTAGTTACAGCAGGACCTACTAGAGAATACATGGATCCAGTAAGGTTTATAACAAATCCAAGTAGTGGAACTATGGGCGTATCAATAGCTAACGAAGCTTACTTCAGAGGAGCAGATGTGATTTTAGTTCATGGCCCAATTAGCTCTCATTTACATCCTTATTCTCCGACTATCGAGGTCGAGACTACAGAAGATATGCTAAAAAATGTTGTAAACCTCGTTGAAAAAGAAAAGTTTAATATAGTAATATTAGCTGGAGCTCCTGCAGACTATAAGTTTAAGGTAATAAGAGGAGAAAAAATTGATAGCCACACTGAAGTGCCCAAAGTAGAGTTAGAAAAAACACCTAAAATTTCAGAATATATTAGGGGAAAGGCTTTCGTAGTAGGATTCTCTGCGGAAACTGTAAATAATGATGACGAACTCATAGAAAAAGCTAAAATAAAGAAGGAAAGGCATGGATTTAACATGATAGTTGCAAATAACGTAAAAAGAAAGGATATAGGTTTTTCATCTGAATATAATGAGGTAATTGTTATTACTAATAGTGAAATTATAAAGATACCTAAAAGTTATAAAACAATTATAGCTAGAAAATTGCTAGATATCGTAAGAGAAGAGTTTATAAAATCTAAAGTATAATGTTGTTTTGGCTCAGGTAGCTCAGCCAGGGAGAGCGCTGGGCTGTGGACCCAGTGGTCCCGGGTTCAAATCCCGGCCTGAGCCCTTATTTTACGTTCTTCTTTTATAGAAGTTTTACAAAGTCTGAAAACTCGTCTTCACGATAAACATTAGACTACATATACCAAAGAACACGATTAAATTTTTATTACTGAATATTATTGAGCAATCTTTGCTATTAGCTTTCAACTCCACGACTGAGTAGGGGAATAGCCCCGCGCTTAAAAGCTTATATGACAAGTAGAGGACATGGATTAAATATGGGTTATAGGGTTTTCTCAGTCAGGCAATATAAGATTCGTCAAAGAGGGAAGAAGTATTATGTTTACTCCATAGAGAAGGATAAAGAAGGTAACGTAAGAGAGCGTTACATTGGCCCATTAGATAAGATAGTGGAAATAACATTGGGGTTTTAGGGGTGTCCCTTTAACACAGTGGGGCTGGCGGGATTTGAACCCGCGACCACCAGGGCCCAAGCCTGGCATCCTAGTCCTGGCTAGACTACAGCCCCATTTTTTACAGTACATTATTAGCCTAAAAAATTTTTCATATAACTATTACCGTAGTTTGTAAATAGATTGCAAGTATTGCAAATATACCTTCAATAATCCAAAGTATAGCCACCACTTGATATTCCTTAAATCTTCCCATCTTCATAACTACATGAGTTAAAGAATTTGGCATATCATTCCAATATAATGTCCCATCTTCGTTAACTTTGCCAAATGATACTCCCTTAAACCTTGTTCTTGCCTTTAATATAAATTCCGCAACGTAAGGTAAATATAATACAGCCAAAGCAGTATACATATAACCAGCTATTCCAATAGAACCTATTACTGAACCAACAAAGTATGTCCCTATGTTTCCTATGAAAACTTTAGCGGGATATTTATTATAATAAAGGAAGGCTAAAAGAGAAGCTAACAAGATCAAGGCCATTTCTCCTGCAACAAATGTGTTCCCAGACCTTGTTAAACCAATGTAAGCTAAGCTAGCTGACATTATTATGCCCATTCCAGTTCCTAATCCATTAAGCCCTTCAAGCATATTGAAGGCATTAGAAGAAATTGTTAGTGCAGCTGGTATTACAATCACGTAATAGAAGATTCCTAAATTTATAACACCTAAAAAAGGTATGGATATTGCTGAATGCCCTACGCTAAAAACCGCTAATGGTACTGCAGCAAAGATTGGAGTGAATGCCCTAATTGACTGCCTAAGATTCAAAAAATCGTCCATGAGTCCAAGAAAGGCTATTAATAACGAGGAGAGTAAAATTGACGATATTATTCTCTCATAATTTGGATCCTGTATTAAAAGTACAAAAGTTCCAGAAACAAAACCTGCTACTATGGCTATTCCGCCGAGTGAAGGTACTTCAGGCTTATTGGGCTTATTTACGTCTTTTCCTACAATTTTTCTCTCTTTTGCTATATGAATTACCCATCTAGTAGTAAGAAATGTTATAATAAAGGCTATAAGAGCACAAATAGGTAACACTATTTTCGCCTTTTTATTGTAAACTCCGCAAGGTATTTTAAAGCCTTTCCAGCTATATCATTACCGCCTATAGCTGATAGAGCCTTCATGGATTTTTGATAATATTTTTCTGCAACTTCATATGCGTAATTTAATGAAAGAGATTTTACTACTTCAGCTGCCTTAGTTATTTTTCCTTGATCCTTAGATCCAAGTCCTTCAATTATAATTTTTCTTTCTGCTTCCGACGCTAAACTTAATGCCTTTATTACAAGAATAGTCTTCTTGCCTTCTCTGATATCGCTATATACAGGTTTGCCAAGTTCTTTCTCATCTGCGGTTAAACCTAGAATATCATCAATTATTTGAAAAGCGATGCCCAAATTTAGTCCAAATTCTTTAAGCAACTCAAGGTCTTTATCTTCAGCGTTAGAAACTAGACCTCCTAAAAATGCAGAGCAAGAAAATAGTTGTGCTGTTTTCTTTTTTATCATTTCCAGGTACTCTTCTTCTGTAACATCCTGCCTATTTTCAAACTCCATATCCATTGCTTGGCCTTCTGCAATTATTATTACTGACTTAGAAAATTCTGATAAACCCATATAAAATCTCCTTGAATCTAATCCTTCTAAAGCCTCTGATAGCACTTCAAAAGCTTTTGCGTGAAGTAAATCACCGGCAAGAATTGCCATGGGCACTCCCCACTTTACATGCACAGTTGGCATTCCTCTCCTAAGGGTGTCTTCGTCCATTATATCGTCGTGTATTAAAGTAAAATTATGTAAGATCTCTACAGCGGCCGCGGCTTTATACGCTCTTTTTCTATCTCCAGAGAATAAGTCTGAGGACGCAACTGTTATAAGTGGCCTAAGCCTTTTGCCTCCAGCTTTTAAAAGGTAAATTGAAGCATCATAAAGCTCCTTTGGCTCACCTTTTATGTATTTTTCTATCTCTTCATTTACATTTTTAATTATCTCGTCGAAATACTTATCTAGTTCCATTATTCTCTTTTTCTTAATTTCTCATATGTAGATAAACTTATCCCTCTACTTTCCATCCATTCTCTTAATTCCTTCCAAATAACTACTGGAACCCTCTTAAGTTCTTCCACGTTTTTAGCTCCCGTTAGCATCATCGCCGCTTTGAGTTCAAAAATTACCTTATTAAAGAAGGAAACTAGGGACTCCTTTCCTTCTACGGCTTTCTTTAGAACTGGACTTGCCATTCCAGCAATATCTGCTCCTAAAGCTATAGCTTTAGCAATTTGAAGCCCATTTCTTATCCCACCGCTACCTATTATAAATGCATCAGGAACTGCAAACCTTGTTTCAATTATTGAGGCAGCGGTAGGGATTCCCCATCCGGCAAAAAGCTCTGCACTTTCCTTTTTCCAATTATTCTTCCTCTTATCTCTTACCATTTCTACGGCAATCCAACTAGTTCCTCCCTGCCCGGAAACGTCAAAGTATTTTATTCCAATTTCCTTAAATTTTGTTGCAGTTTCCATTGAAATTCCTGTTCCTGTTTCCTTTATTATTATTGGCACTCCCAATTCTTTTGAAATATCCCTAAGTTTTATTAAAATATCACTTGGATATTCTGGCTCTCCTTCCGGCTGAAATAATTCTTGAGCAGGATTTAGATGCACTGCTATAGCGTCTGCCTCGATCATACTTACTGCTTCCTTTAGTTCTTTTAATCCATAACCCTTAGCTAACTGAGGAGCTCCAATGTTAGCTATTATAGGTGATGTAGGAGCTTTTTTTCTCACAATTTTAAAGCTCTCTCTGGCATCTGCTCGTTCTATTGCAATCCTCTGACTTCCAACTCCCATTGCTAATCTTAATTCTTCAATAACCTCTGCTATTGTTGCATTAATTTTCCCTAAGGCTTCATTTCCTCCAGTCATTCCAGTTACCATTAGTGGTGCAGAGATTTCTTTGTTAAGAAATTTAACGTTAGTATTTATTTCATTAAATGAAAGACAAGGCATTGCTTGGTGTATTAAAACTACATCATCAAGTAATGTTGGTATGTAACCTTCAACGTCTTCATAAAGACAAATTTCAACGTGCTCCAACTTTCTATTTGTTATCATTTTTACACCTTACAAGAGTTCCTATATCCTTTCCTTCTAATGCCTTATATATGTTGCCTTCGATCCTGCCGTTGAATATTAAGGCTTCTATACAGTTTTCTAAAATTTTCTGGATTTTAGCTTTCATACCACCAGTAACATCAAAGCTTGAAGAAGATAGATCGTCTATAAAAGGAGAATTAACTTCCTTAGCAACCCTTCCATTGATAAATACTCCATCTACATCTGTAGCAAAAAATACCCTAGAGTTAAACTCTTTACCTAGCAAGATCGCTATATCATCTCCAGAAATTATTTTTCCTGATTCAGTGATATCACCATAAATAACTGGAACTAGCCTTTCTTGTAAATATCTTTTAACAATATCTATGGAAAAGAATCTGCCTGGTAAAGGAAATACGTTAATTCCTTCATCATAAAAGATTTTCATTATTTTAAGGTTTAATTCTTGCATTGCAATAACAGTTTTTATCTTGTCACCCTTAGAGGCTTCATAATGACCAAAACTTCCTCCTCCATGTATAATAATTAATGGATAAAACATCTTAACTTCACGTGCAATTCTCCTAACTATTTCTTCATTAAAAGAATAAGGTATATTCTTATTTGTTATTAAGCTTCCTCCTAATTTAATAATTCTATAAGCGAAGCCCAATTTAAGTCCCATATCCATTTCCAACTATTATTCATAGGATATGGCAAACCATAAAGGGAACTCCATAAGCCGTTCTCAAATTGAATTAAACTAGAATCTTTAGATATTTCTACAGGCAAAATGCCGGCCAAGTGAATTAATGAACTTTCTAAAAACCTTGGTTTAGATAATGGGAAACTAGTAAGTAAGTTTATCCTAACTTCCTTTTCACTAAGAGGTACCGGATCTTCTCCATCGCGGTAAAGTATAGGCGACTTAAGTTCTTGGGCCTTTCTTAAGGCTCTTATTAATCTTGAGTCAAACATTGCATCATCTATCATTTCTAGTGTTTCCTTAACGTCATTTTCGTTCATGGGAATTTCGCATTTGTTTATTGCCAACTCAACAAGCTTTCTCGTTACGTAAATGTAATAGGAAGAAAAAGGCAAATTCCCTTCTATATCGTACTCAATATTACAAGAAAAGCCTGTAGCCTCACGAAAGTATTCTAGGAATTTATCTATTTTTGGTTTTCTTTTTACCTCTCTCACTTTAACTATTGCAAAATTGATTAAAACTGGATTATTAGCTTCCAATGGAAGCCCGGAATAACAAAATGGGACTTTAACTTCCAAATCTTGCTGCAAGATATCCCACTACTGAAGACTTGTCTCCCGATGTATCTCCAGAAGTAGCATGCTTTAGAATATATGGCTTCTTATTAAATTTCTTTGCTAATATCATTGCAACCATTACTGGTGCGTAACCACACATTGTTACATCTTTATTCTCTACAACATCGTAAAGACCTTTATAATCTAGTTGTTCTATTTTCTCTATCGCCATCTCATCTTTTTTATACGTAATATCGTAAGGATCGTAATGATTCATGTCACTACTAGCTAGGACTACTATATCTTTTTCAGGATGTTTTTGCATTAATCTATATATTCCTTCAGCTATATATTCTGCTATCTCGGGAGTTTGATAAAGTATAACTATTGGAATTATTTTTATTTCTGAATCAAAGAAAAACTGTAAGAAAGGTATTTGAACTTCAACAGAATGTTCATATAAATGTGCTTGCTCATCTATATCGATAACTTCACTATACTTAACAAGCTCCATTGCCATCTCTTCATCTATCTTTACGTCGCCTAAAGGAGTCTCCCAACAACCTTTATTCCATAAGGAAACATAAGATCCGTAGCCTGTGTGATTAGGACCTAGAATTATTACAAGATCCGGCTTGCCTTCAGAAGCTAAATAATAATAAGAATGGGCTGCTACGGGACCGCTATAAATGTAACCGGCATGAGGAACAATAAAAAATAAGTTATCTCTCTTACCTTTTTCTTTTGGGACTGTAGGTAATTTACCAGGACCTACAGGATGAGTAAATGACCAAACAATTCGATCCTTTAATTCCTGAGGATCTGCCTCATAAAATGCACCGGCTACTGCAGGTAATCTTTTCATTGAACAAGCTTCACCTCAAATTCCTCAACCTTCACTGGTATATCGGCATCCATAGGTATCTGCTTTCTCTCCCTAAGTATTTGCCTAGCTAGTAGCCAATAAAGTAAAGCTAAAGATTTCCTCCCCTTATTATTTGCAGGTATTACTAAATCAACATACTCTATTTTAGCATCAGTATCAGCAAAAGCTACCACGGGAATTCCCATATCTGCGGCCTCTTTTATTGCTTGAGTATCAGTTCTTGGATCAGACACGAGTAATACTTCTGGCTCTATAAATCTGTCGAGGTATGCGTTAGTTAAAGTACCCGGAACCAATCTTCCGGTTATTGCCCTACCTCCTACTACTTCTGCAAACTTTTGAACCGGAGTAAATGCGTAAGGTCTTGACGCAACAGCTAGGATTCCACTAGGCGTAAATCTTGAAAGGAATTTTGCAGCAATTCTCAATCTTTCATCTATTTTTCTAACATCAAGTACGTAAAGACCTTCGGGCCTTACTCTGTAAATGAATTTCTCCATGTATTTAGTACATGTATGTGTACCTATATGGACGCCTGCGGAAAGATAGTTCTCTAATGGAGCTAATAATTCTATTACTGCTCCTTTCTCTGATTTTTGTAATTCAGCCTTTTCTGCCTCAGATAACTCAGTTCCCTTATTTTCTTCTTCTGACATTTAAATCACCTTAAATTGGTCTAGTATAATTAACTACCTCTTTTATAATATCTACATGACTTAATAACATTCTCCTACAACAATATCTTCTAACACCTAGGTCATCTAATACTTTTTGCGGATCTTCTCCGGCATTTACTCTAGTTATAAAGGGCTCCCATTTGTCTGCTATCAAAGATCCGCAAGTAAAGCATCTGACGGGAATTATCATAAGTGTCACCTATAAGCCTTCTGCCTCCATCTTCTAGCACTATATCTCATCCATTTTTCTGACTCTGTTTCTCTTGGATCTCCTGCTAGCATTGTCCTATCATATTGCTTATATAGTTCCTCCAATTCTTTACTGCCGCTAAACTTAACTAATGCCCTAGCTAACGCCATTCTTGCAGCATCTGCTTGGCCCATTATTCCCCCACCGAATGTGTATATTCTCGCATCTATTTTTGAGGCTAATGACTCGCCTGCAAGTAATAAAGGTTCCATAATTTTTAATCTTATCATTTCGATTGGTATAAGTTCTATTGGCACTCCGTTTACAAATACTCTACCCTTTCCTTCAGTAAGTTGACATTGTGCTCTTGCCATCTTTCTTCTAGCTGAGGTTATTATAATTTTATTGGCCTGTTGCTCTGACATAAACTTTCCACCCCATTTCTTTAGCTAATTCTCCTACAGTAATATACTTACCTTTAAGTCTTTTTACGTCTGCATCAGGAAAGCTTATGAAGTTCTTACCATTATATTGCTGCGGAACACCTATGTAAACCTTAACACTTTTTAGCATTTGCCTGCCTTTTGGAGTTTTGGGCAACATACCTCTTATTGTCCTTTTTACTATGTTAATTGGGCTTCTGGACCTTCTAACTCCTTGCTTTTCCGGGTTAAATAGGGTTCTAAGTGAGAAGTATAACTTATAACCAGCAATTACTCTACTTTTAGGACCACTTATTACAGCTTTTTCTGCATTAACAATTACAACTTTCTTACCTTCTTTGAGTAGTTTTACTACATTAGTTGCCATTCTACCTAGAATCTGATTTTCTGCATTAACAATTACAACTTCACTCATTGTTTCATCAACCTCACGTTTTTACCCTTTAAATCTAGCTTATCAAAATCATACAAGCTCATAACTTTACCTCCAGCTTTAAGTATCTTTTCTTTGGCAGACTTAGAAAAGTCAAGTGCTACTACTGTAACTTCATGAGTTAAATTTCCTATACCTAGAACTTTACCTGGTACTATTACAATATCCCCAGGCTTCGTATACTTTTCTATTTTATACAAGTTAATATACCATCTTTTCCTACTCGGAGTTTGGAGTTTCTCTGCTACGGTTTTCCATAAAGGTTTTTTCTGCTTTTCTAGATTCCTAATTAATTTTCTGATCATAATATTTGTACTTCCAGTCATGAGATCACCTTCTTCAATTCTTCAAGTTTACGAACTATACTCTTACCAGCCTCTAATAAAATTCTCTCTGGCTTTAAACTACCTACGCTCTCAATTTCTAAAATATATTTATTTTCAACAGAAGAGATTTTTATCCCCTCGCAATATCTTAAGCATTCCTCACATAATGTACAAGCAATCTCATTAGCAATTACGAGTTTACCGTCCTTTACTGCAAAGACTTTTTCTGGACATACTTCTGCCGCTTTAACGCAACTATCATCTTTTAATTCAATATGAGGATAATATCTTAATACAGCAATAGTAACTGGATTAAATTTAGCATGCTCTATGCCATATCCTAGCCTTAATCTAGCCTCTAATGAGACTTTTTGATTCTTACCTAATAATACTATAGGAATATCCTTACTTATTGGAACTACTGCTGGATCATCAGACTTTATATCTTTAGAATATACCATGACTTCTGAATCCTTAGCTTCTACGTCTAGATAGATCTTACTAAAGCATCCGTCACAATTCTCTTGGCAATTTGCACACTCTTCTGGAGGTCTATAATGGTCTATAGCTTCATCCGATGAAAAAGGAATCAAACCTAATCTGTGTGCTAATATTTCGTCATATAAAGGACTATTATTTTCTATAATATACACATCGTCTACTGCCATTACTGGAACGTACAACATACAAGCTCTTCTTATTGCATTAACAAACTCTAGAGGATATCCATCTAAAGAAAGGGAAATAAAATTTCCTTCCTTTTTTATTATATCTATCATTTTATACTCTCCTTCCTCTTCTTCCTCCAGGTCTTCTAATACTATCATGAGGTATTGGCGTAACGTCCTCTATTCTGCCTATTATAAATCCTGACCTAGCCAAAGATCTTATTGCAGGTTGTGCTCCAGGTCCTGGAGTCTTAGGACCAGAACCTCCTGGGGCTCTTACCTTAATATGGATTGCCATTATGCCTTTATCTAATGCTTCTCCTGCAGCCTTATTTGCTGCTAGCATTGCCGCATAAGGTGAAGGCTTTTCTCTATCAGCCTTAACTACCATTCCGCCTGAAGCTTTAGCTATCATTTCTGCTCCTGTTATATCAGTTATTGAAATAATTGTATTATTCTGTGAAGCATATATGTGGGCTATTCCCCACCTAATTTCACGCCTGCTGGACATTCTGTTCACCACCTTGAGTTACTTGAGAGGATTGGGTAACTTGAGCAGTTGGAGGTCTTGTCTTGAATACAGAAGTTGGATAATAATCTATTAAATCTTCCTCATCTTTAGGCACAATATAGCCTGGTGAAGTCACTCTTCTACCTCCTATTGCTATATGGCCATGCACTATTAATTGTCTAGCTTGATATATTGTCTTCGCTAAACCTTTTTTGAATACTATTGTTTGAAGTCTTCTTTCTAATAATTGTTCTTCTGTTAAGCCTAAAATGTCGTCTACTGTAGCGTTCTGTGATGATAATAAACCCATCTTATATAATTTTGATATTAATTGTTTTTCTCTGACCATTCTTTCTGCTGGTGGCAATGCTAATAAACCTCTAGCCATATGCCTAAATTTCCTTACTATTGTTCTTGCTAGCCATATTTCCTTTTTATTTCTAAGCCCATATTTTCCTAACAACTCTTGCTCATGAAGTAAAAGTTCTCTTATCCAAGGTAAACCGGGTCCTTCCCACTTTTTCCTACTTTTTCTAGGATCTCCCATTTAACTCACCTCATTTCTTAGCTTGAGAAGATTGGGAAGATTGAGCTTGACCGCCACCTGCAGGCTGTGCTGCTTTGGCTCTCTTTACACCCACAGTAGTCCCAGTCCTTCCAGTAGTCCTTGTTCTTTGTCCCCTAACCTTAAGGCCTAGTGAATGCCTAACTCCTCTCCAGCTTTTGATCTTCTTTTCTCTTTCTATATCATTTCTAGCATAGAAAATTAACTCAGAAGTAACTAAATGTAAGTCTAATCCGGATTCATAGTCTTTCCTCCTATTAAGCATCCATGAAGGTAATCCTTTTATTGTCTTATCTGATAACGCCTCTTCAATTTTCTTTAACTCTGAGTCTGAAAGTTCTCCAAGCCTTCTATCCTTGTCTATTCCTAATTGCCTTACTATAGCTCTTGCAGTATTATAGCCAATTCCTTTTACCATAGCTAAGGCATAAGGAACTTTCATAGTACCGTCTACGTCTTGCCCAAAGAGCCTAACTATGTACTTAAATGACTCTGACATATAATATCGACTGGATGTTCTATGCAAAATGGCTTTTTAAATTTTTCAATACGTTTTCCTTTCTTATCTTCGAAAACTTTACTGCATTAGATAAGTGTTTCTCAATATCATCTATAGTATAAGGAGAATAATTACCTATAACCTTCTTAACTGGAGTATAGGGACTTTCCCTAAATCTTGGTTCTAATCTTTTGCCATCTTCCGTTAATATCGGATAGCCTTTATAGGTAGTAACATAACCGATTACATCGGCTTTAATTTTATTCTTGTTCAGTAATTCTAAAACTTTATCTTCATTATTAGTGAATATTAAGATAGAATCTATAGAAATTCCGAAAGGATCTATTTGCAGTTCATTAAGCATTTTTAAAACCTTAGGATTTATAAGATGTAAAAATTTCTCAGAGTCTATTATAAATGATAACCTATTAGCTTCTGAAATTTCTATAGCGTCCATTCTTAATCCTCCGTTAGTCACGTCAGTCATGGATTCGGCTATACTTGGATTATTTGAGATAATCTTGCAAGTTACTAGCTCATCTAAACTTAATGTTTCTTCAATTACTTCTGGAAATCCATAGTATATTGCTGTAGCAGAAATAGTTCCGCCACCGTTTCCTTGAGTCATTACTATTTTCATTCCTTCTCTAACGTTATGCCTTGCAAAAAACTTTGACTTAAGCTTTCCTATCGCTCCTACTCCTCCGCTTATCCTCTCTCCTAAAACTAAATCTCCACCTATTCTTAATGTACTACCTGCTAAGATAGGAACTCCTAAAAAATCTGTAACAGTTGTAACTCCTGCCTCGAAATCTAGAAGATATGAAACATCGGCATCATCAGCTAAATGTATATCTACAATAACCCCTAAAGGTTCTGCACCTTTTACCATTATATCTCTTAAAGTAGCCTTAGTTGCATGAAAACCGGCTAAAAATGGAAAATATGATAACCGGGAATGAACACCGTCTATTGAGGCTATTATATTATCTGCAATTCCGGCATCTTCAAATTCTTTCTTACCTGCCATCTCCAGGATTTTCTGATGAATTATATGGTCACCAATGCCTCTAGAGCCTAAACCTGCATCTCCAGCTTTTATTCCAGATAATACTGGCTCATAAATTGAGGCTTTCTTAGAGTTTTCTACTTCAGTTATTATACTATCAGCTATTCTTTCATTAATATCTCTTTTTCCTTTATAAAATTCTAGCCATCTTATTATCTCTTTTCTAGCTTCGTCTTTCGGCAATCTTCTAGCTATTCCTTCTAGATCAACCATGATTGCTTATATTTACTAGTTAACTTAAAATGCATATGAAGATTTTTGAGAAAGAGTTTAAAGTAAAAACAAATGAAAGATTCGAAAGCATAGATATTACTGATAACGTTGAAGATGCCGCAAAAAGTATAGATAGCGGAATTGCCTATATTTTCGTAAAACATACAACTTGTGCAGTAATAGTTAACGAAGCAGAGAAAGGGCTAATGTCTGATTACTTAGAGTGGGCAAAGAAACTTGTTCCTCCAGAAGGAAAATTTAACCATAATATAATTGATAATAATGGACATGCGCATATAATATCTTCCATAATAGGAAACTCTAGAGTAGTACCAGTTAAAGGAGGAAAATTGGATTTAGGAACTTGGCAGAGAATAATATTATTGGAATTTGATGGACCTAGAGTTAGGACTGTTAATGTAAAAGTTATGGGAGAATAGTGATTTTTTTACCAGTATTCGCAATTTATATCTTGATCAAATTGCCTCCATTAAATGGGCCTAGTATATATAAATTAAATATGTGCGAAGATAGAAAATGTGTGGAAGAAATAGTAGATGATTACTTAAAATCATTATTAAGGCCTCAATCTGCCAATGAAAAGTTTAAGTTATTTCAAGATAATGAAGAAGAAGATGAAGAGATCGATGAAAAAACAGTTGCAAACTCTTATTTATTTACAGAAATTCTAATAAAGAGAATATTAAATGCAGACTTAGACCTTGATTTCATTTTCGAAGACCTAAAATCTAAACTAGGTAATTCCCATCCTATAGTAATATTTTTGAAAGAACTTCTAGAAGAATAGTACTTTTTATTCACTTCTTTCCTTTTAGATTTGGGGATGATTATTTGGAAGATAAGCTTTCACTAATAACTAGGAATGTGGAAGAAATTGTAACACTTGATGATCTTAAAAAGAAACTAGAAAACAATGAAAAATTAACAGGATATCTTGGTTTTGAGCCAAGTGGTCTATTTCACATAGGTTGGTTAATATGGGCACAGAAGGTAAAGGACTTAAGTAATGCTGGAGTAAATATGACGCTTTTAATGGCTACGTGGCACGCTTGGATAAATGATAAATTGAATGGAGATATGGAGCTTATTAAATTAGCAGGAAAATACGCAATTGATGTGCTTTCTGCATATGGTTTAGATATGAGTAAAATTAACGTAGTCGATGCAGAGGACATAGTAAAGGATAAAGCGTATTGGGAATTAGTACTAAAGGTTGCTAAAAATACTACATTAGCTAGAATGAAAAGAGCATTAACCATAATGGGGAGAAAGTCGGACGAAGCAGAGTTAGATACGTCAAAACTGTTTTATCCCGCAATGCAGGTAAGTGACATATTTTACCTTGATGTTGATATCGCATTAGGTGGAACCGATCAAAGGAAAGCCCATATGCTGGCTAGAGAAATAGCAGAAAAGTTCCATAGGAAAAAGGTTATAGCAATTCATACTCCACTTCTCGTAGGGCTAAAAGGAGGACAAAGAATGGGTAATGTAGAGGAAGACGACTTGCTTTCTGAAATAAAAATGAGCAAATCAAAGCCTGAAAACGCGATATTTATAAATGATTCGCCAGAGGAAGTTACAGCAAAAATTATGCGCGCTTATTGCCCGAGCAGAGTAGTTGAACTTAATCCCATATTACAAATTAATAGATATATTATATTTACTAATGTTAACAAGCTAAAAGTTGAGAGAGATATAAAATATGGTGGAGATATAGAGTTTAATAGCTATGAAGAACTTGAGAAAGCTTTCGCAGAAGGAAAGTTACACCCAATGGACTTAAAAATGGCAACTGCAAGAAAGTTAAATGAGATACTAGAACCAATAAGGAAAAAGTTAAACACCCCAGAATATGAAGAATTAGTATCTAAGATTTCAAAAAATGTTTCAAGGTGAAACTCATGAAGTACATAATTAAACTATATTTTGAAACCGAAGGAATAGTTGACAAACCGGACGTTATTGGCGCCATATTTGGGCAAACTGAAAATTTATTTGGAGAAGAATTTGATTTAAGAGAATTACAAGACAAAGGTAGATTAGGAAGAATAGTAGTGGAAATGGAAACTAAGGGTGGAAAAACAAAAGGAACTATAGAAATACCATCAAATTTGGACAGAATAGAGACAGCATTAATAGCATCAATGGTTGAGAGTGTAGAGAAAATAGGTCCTTATCCTGCGAAATTTGAACTAAAGGAAATCCAAGATATTAGAGCTGAGAAATTAAAGAAAATTATTGATAGAGCTAAGGAAATATTAACAAATTGGAGCAAGGAGAAGACTCTTGATATTAAAGAAGTACTTAATGAAATTAGTAGTGCAGTTAAAACTGGAGAAATTACCGAATTTGGACCAGAAAAATTACCGGCAGGACCTGATGTTCTTACTGATCCAAACTTAATAATTGTAGAAGGAAGAGCAGATGTTATCAATTTATTAAGATATGGATATAGAAATACTGTAGCAATAGAAGGAGCAAGCGGTAAAATTCCTCAAAGTGTAATAGACTTAAGCAGGCAAAAGAATACGGTAATAGCATTTTTAGATGGAGATCATGGAGGAGATCTAATACTTAAGGAATTACTTAATGCTAATGTTAAAATAGATTATGTAGCTAGAGCACCACAAGGTAGAGAAGTTGAGGAATTAACTGGTAAAGAAATAGCTAAGGCATTATCTAACATGGTTCCAATATCACAATATCTAAAGAAACAACAAGAAACACCTCAAGTTATAGTTAAAACACCAGAAGAGACTGTAACAGTAATTCAGCCTCCTAAAGAGGTAGAAATACAGATTCCTCCTTCTGCATTAGAGGAAATAAAGAAATTACCAGGAACGCTAGAAGGAATAATGTTTGATGAAAATTGGAATCCAGTAGAGAAAGTTCAAGTTAGAGATATAATACCTAAACTAGAGGCAATGAGCGAAAACAAGGTTGCTTACATAGTGTTTGATGGAGTAATTACGCAAAGATTATTAGAGCTTGCGGCTTCTAAGAAGGTTAAACTGCTAGTAGGAGTTAGAATAGGAGGAATAAACAAGAGTTTAGATAATGTAAAAATACTCACAATGTCTGATATTCTTACTTCTTAAAGAAATTTAAGATATCAAAGCTAGTATTTTTTAATGTACTTTCTTTTATTCCGAACTGCTCTAGAATTCTCATGGCAGACGGAACAATTTGTTTATCTATGTAATAATCGATATCGATTCTATTAATATCATTAACCATGAAGTATGGTTCTGCTCTTTCAGAAATTTTCCCGCTTCCCTTAACTATAACATAGCCTATTTTCCCGCCCTTAAATATCACGTAACCGGCCTTCATAGCTTTCTTTGCAGCATTTACATGAGGAGCGTCTACTTCATATTCTTCAAGGCTTTTGTCTAAAGATTTCCAAATTACTAAGTCTTGTATTGGCACTTCTTTTCTCCTTATTTTCATAATAACATCTCTTACAAGTTTTACTGCTTCATCTACTCCAGACGTTAGTATCTTCTCAATAACTCTCCTTTGCAGATCCTTAGCTAAATCGCACCAATCGCCTCTTACGGCTTCAAAACCTACAATATCTATTTTTCCATCCTCGGTAATTCCAGCATAACGTTTTTTATTTTCTGTAAAGAATATCTTTTTATATATTTTATCAATTTTTATTTCTAATCCAAATTTATTCATTATCTCATTAACTAATGAATCCACATTTCCAGATCCTTTTATGAACACTGAGTCAGTATCTCCGTAAATTACCTTAAAACCGCGCTCCTCTACTAATTTAGCCACAGAAGATATAATTTCTCTACCCCATGCTGTTACTGCTTCCGCACCTTCTTTGCTATACCACCTTGCACCTAACCATCCCATGTACCCATAAAAAGCGTTAGCCATAACTTTTAATGCTCTTTGCCTTTCATCTAGTCTTCTCCTTTCATATTCGTCTTTTTCTGTAGGTATTTTTGATTTTACTGCTTTTCTTTCCTCTATTAGCCTCTGTAAAATCCTCTTATAAAATCCATCAGGGGATTTCCTAAATTTATGCCCTACTTCTGGAGCAACCCAGCAATCCTCGCATTCGCCTTTTACTAGCGTATCTGGGCCAATGTTATATTTTATCATTATTGAAGGATACATTGACGAGAAATCAAGCACGTAAACGCCTTCATGTATTCCTGGCGCTGGGGAAATTACTAATCCTCCCTTATAGCTTTCATACTCTCTTTCAACTCTATTTGGTATTATTTCGTTAAATTTATACGCTTCCCTCATTAAAAGCCATTCTACTCTATAACCTACGCTTGCCATAGAAAGTTGGTCTAATGGCAATCCAGTAATCATAGTTAGCTGTTCTCCAAAGGGTAAGAAAACATCCTTAAGCAAATACGTTGATCTTACGTCGTCCATATTGTATTTCAAAAGAATATCTCTTTTTGATGGATCGGACCAATATTCTGGAATTTGATACCATTCAAGGTTAACTCTCTCATTCTTTTTAACAACTCCTAGATAATCAGCTATATTATCTAAACTCTTAACTTTCACTTCTGCAATGCTACTTGCGAATCCCAGTAAATCCACGTTCAATCTTCCAACAACGGAATAGTGCCCATAGGTTCCTTGTGAAGGTTCTGAATTTACTTTTCTACCTATATCTAACTTTACACCCCTGTTATTAACTCTTTCAAGTAAATATGGCCAATCAAATCCATTAGAATTATACCCTAGTATTATATCTGGATCATAGTCCAAAACAAACTTTGCAAACTCTCTAATAATTTCCAGATCGTCGTCCTTCATAACGAATTGCTTTACACCATTATTGGTCCATACACCAATTATTATTACTGGATCCCTTCTTGGATTTGGAGAACCATACTTATTGTACACTTCTATATCAAAAGCCATAATTCTCAATTCTGGTGGCTTATCTTCATAAATCTGAATAATCTTTTTTAATTCGTATACTTTTTTAACTCTCAGCTTGGGGTCTTGAATTTCCTCTACTTCTGCTTTAAACCAATTGAAAGGTTTTAAGTCTTTATCTATTGAATACCTCATGTAAAATCTTATATCTGCTTCTACTACTTCTTTTACTCCTCTTACCTTAGCTACCTTATCTCTATAAGTTCTTACATATGCAGGAATTACTGTTTCTATTCTCAGAACTTTTACTGGATTGCCATAATATTTTCTTTCCTCCAATTTTACACTGGTAATTGGAGACTGGGATACGCTTAATCGTTTTATATCTTCTGCTACTTTATTAGGATCTGCTGAATCGTCTAAAATAGCATAAAAGTATGGCCTAAAATTCTTCTCTAGGACTGCTACTCTATTTCCTTCCTTATCGATAGCCCATATATAGATTACCGGTTTACCCTCTTCTACATCATATGAAAAGTCTAAAATGTAAAAGCATCCTATCATATATTCTTTATAAAATTTCAAAGATTAATAATTACTCCAACCCTTTTCTGGAATATAAATCCTTAACCATAATGAACGCGTGCTTTCCTCTACCATAATAATTTTTTCTCACAAATAATGGAAAATATCCATTGCGAACATAGAAGAAGAATGCGTCTTTGTTTGTCGTCATAACTTCTAAGTATGAGTACTTGCAATGACCTAGTTTAAATCTCCTTTCAATCTCGTTGATCAAAAGTTTGCCTATTCCTTTATTTCTACAGTTTTTTCGTACAGCTATAGAAACTATATGCCCTCTTATTTTAAATTGTATAATACCTATTACATAACCTAGAATTTTACCGTCTTCCTTGGCAACTAAATATAATCCGTCTGCTATATATAAGTATGCCTTTAGTAAAGAGTAAGGATAAGGATTATCAAAGCTTTCCACTTCTATCTCATAAATTTGTGGCAGATCGTCTTCAGTCGCATCAGTTATAATTACCACAAAATGATTAAATTAGAGTGGATAATGAAAGTATTGGAATTCGATGAGAAAAAAGGCACAATGAAAGTTCATGTAGAGGACGAGGATGATTTGTGGACCTTACACATGATCCTAAATAAGGGAGATAAAGTAATAGCAAGGACTTCTAGAGATGTAAGCATGGGAAATGAAGGAAAAAGAGTTTCAATGATTATAGAGTTGCAAGTAGAATATACAGAATTTCAAGCTTTTACTACAAGGTTAAGAATTCATGGAATAATACTTGATGCTCCAGAAAGATATAGCATAAAAGGCGCACATCATACAATAAATCTTGATATAGGAGATGAAATAATAATTATAAAGGAAAAATGGAATAAAAGTGTTTTAGATAGAATTTACAAACAAGCTGAAAAGAAAAATAGAGTACTAATAGCCCTTGTTGATTTTGATGAATACTTAATAGCGATACCCATGATTCAAGGCATAAAAATACTTACGGAAAAAAGCTTATCTACACCTACAAAGGAAGAGGGAATTATAGAAGATAATGCAAGAGAAGTTGCAAAGGAAATTGAAAACTACCTTAATAGCTATAATAATATAGACGCAATTCTAATAGCTGGTCCAGGTCCGTTTAAGGAGATCGTTAGAAAATACTTAAATACTAAAGTAAAAATTTACATGGACTCCGTGTCTTCTGCTACAGAAGCTGGATTAAATGAAGTATTAAAAAGAGATATCATAGATCAAATAATGAGAGATTACGAAATTTCTCAATCAGAAAAAGACTTGGATAAGGCATTAATGCTGCTAAATAAGGATTCTGGATTAATAGCTTATGGGATTGATGAGACAAAAAAAGCTTCAGAATATGGAGCCGTGGATTCCTTACTCGTAATAGAAGATATGGTAACTGAAAACGAAGAGGTACAAAATATAATGGAAGAAGTAGAGAAAAGAGGAGGAAAAGTTCACATAATACCTAGAGACTCTCCTATATACTTCCAAGTAAAAAATTTCGCAGGAATACTAGCAATTCTTAGATTTAGAATAAATTAATTTCTCGGATATTTTCAAACCATAAGGGAGTTCCTCTATAATTCTGACTTCATCAGGATTATATTTTGATATTACCTCATTAACAAACTCTGGAGAAATGTAAAATCCATTAGAGGCTTTCTCGCCATAATCTGATAGGTCTATGTTTGTTCTTACAAAAGCCTTTATTATAGTACCTTCTCCACTATATTTTTCATAAGGCTTAGAATAATATCTTATAGTCCTTAGGAACCTCGTTCTAGTTTCTACCACGTCCTTATATACTGAACTACAATAATGTATATCCAATTTAGAATCTACATTTGCTTCAAGTACTTTTAACGCTAGTTCGAAGCTTCCTTTTCCACCTGCTAATCCATGACTAATTGTTATGCCTTTTGAATTTAAATTGTAAAAATTTCTTTCAGTTATCTCTAATTCGTTTATATTAATAAACTTAACTTTATGCTCTTCAGCCCACTTTATTAAAAAATTAAGATATTCTTCCTCTCCAGGTATTGCTGGAACCTCTAAACCAACATCAAATGAGAAATTCAATGCTTTTTCCACTGCTTTAAGATATTCCTTTCTAACTGGATGAAAACGTATTTCGTCAAGTCCTGCTCTCTGAAGAGCAAATAAAGCGTCATAATTTACATACCTGCCAGATGTATAAAGATGAATATGAAAGTCCTCTCCAAATTCAGACTTTAAAATCTCTATTAATTTTACTACCTTATCCAAATGTAAAATTGGGTCTCCTCCTGTGATTCCTGCACCTAATGCATTCATCTTATATGCTTCATATATAAAATCTTGAAAGCTCTCGGTTTTCTTTTCATTAGCATACATAACGTCTTTACCAAATCTTTCCTCACTTACTGGGCAATAATAACACGAATCACCGCATTCTCCAGAAATGAACACAACTAGCTTACTTCCTAGTCTACAATATTTACATCCTAATGGCAAATCTCTATTATACAATGAAATTTCTGGATTTCCTTTTAGCATTTATCCAGTCTTTAATTTTCTCACTTTTAACATCTTCTAATAATTCCTCCAATTCCTTAATAGCAATATTTTCATCCAAAGGCTTATTAGCTTGTATCTTTGGACTCCCTTCATTTCCCCCTTCAGGAAAGTACCAAACTTTGAACCATGTAAATCCTGCTTTTAACAAAGAAAAACCTAAAGGAGTATCTACAGCAGAATAACCTTTCATTATCAGATCTAAAGTTTCCTTATCCTTGTCGTAGGTTACAAATAGCCTACCTCTTTTAGATAGGAAGTTGTAGATCTTTTTGAAGAACTCTTCCTCTAAACCTACGTCTCTTAACCACGGATAATAATCTATTTCCAACCAATCTGGATAATAATCTCTTCCAGAAAAATAGTTGCAATATCCTACCAGCTTATCACCTAAGTATAACTTAAAATAGAAAAGTTCCTTTATATGAGTTTGTTTTATATCTACAACTTTTAATTCCAGATTTCCTATCTTACCTTGAATCATTTAGAGCCCTTCTAAAGAATTTATTTCTCCTACTTAATTCTCTTATTGCTTCCTCAAAGTTTTCGTTAGTAGCTAACTCATATTTCAAGAAAACGCCAGTTCTACCTTTGTCCTCTCTTTTCATTAACAGCTTTTCTCTCTCATTAATAGTTGTTATGGAAATCTTAAGTAACCTAGTAGCATAATCTTCATTTCCTTTAAGTGGGATTTCCTCATGACCATTCTTATTTGGTATAATAAGCTTTAATTCCTTATTTATACCCGGCTTTCTAACGCCATTTATTATATCCTCTAGGCTAACTAATCCGCCAAAATAGTAAAATTCCTCTTCATCTTTTTTAAGTTTTGATAATGGAAAAGATATTACTTCAGTTTCCTCAGGATTTAATGAAATATAGGCCTTAGGAGTTGATACTGGTGTGGCTTGTATTATATATTTATGGTCAGCCTCAAGTAAATCAAGTTCTAATATATTAGGTTCAAAAACTATAATATCAATATCACTAGTCTTTTTAACATCTCCCCTAGCAATAGATCCGTAAGCGTACCCTTTTATACCTCTGTAATATAAGGCTTCTAGGATTTCTTTTGCCCTTTTCCTCTTTTCATTAAATAACTTCCACTGCTCTTCTGTATACTCTATTTGCACAATTGATTTATAGTTCTTAGATAAGTTAAACTCTTATGGATATTTCCCTTTACACCTTTGCAATAGGCTTTGTAATATTTTGGGGACTTATCTTGGCTTTTAGAAAAAAACTTGAGCCAAAGGGATTTACTGTATATCCTTTATTTTTAATGTGGAAAAAGAGTACCAGGTCATTATGGTTTCCAAGATTAGCGTCCTCAAAGCCGTTTAAAATTTATGAAAAAATAGCAATGATTCTTGGAATCCTTGCAATGATTGGAGGTATTACAATGATATACTACGTAATATTTGGCCTAATTTTCCACCCACAATCAACTACAGTAAGATTAGAACCAATAATCCCTGGAGTTACTATAAGTTTATCATGTTTACCTTACATTCTTTTAGCTCTAGGAATTTCAGTTACTTTACATGAATTATCTCATGCAGTATCTGCAACATCAAATAAAATAAACGTAAAAAGCGGAGGTTTCATACTCTTAGGAATCTTTCCTGGAGCATTTGTAGAGCCTGCAGATGAAGAGTTTATGACGTCTAGCCTGCCTGCAAAAATAAAAATTCTTGCTGCAGGTATAGCAGTAAACCTAATTCTCGCAGGCATATTTTTCCCACTAGCTATATTTTTGCCCGGATATTTTTCACAAGGTTTACTTATAGAAGGAGTGATACCTCATAGTTCAGCTTATAACGCCTCCATACAAGCTGGAGATGTAATACTATCTGTTAACGGAATTAGGACAAATACTTTCAATTCTCTAACCACAGCTCTAAATCAAAGTACTAGTTATACTATAGTACTAAAAGCACTAAATGGATCAACAATAGTAAAACATGCTGAAGCTACAAACCATTTCTTAGGAGTTTATGTAACTTATTACTTTCCTCCATCAGTAAGACCGTTCTTACTTTTCGTTACCTGGATGTTTATAATAAATTTCAGCTTAGCGTTATTTAATGCTGCACCGTTAATAATTACGGATGGAGGAAAAATATTTACAGAATTACTTAAAAAGATAAGTTCACAAAATGGCGAAAAAATGTCTATGGCTATACAAGCTTTCCTTTTAATGTCGCTAGTATATGCAATAATGTTATCTATAAGTGCTTAATCTTCTTCAATTAATTTTGCACTAAGCATTGGGAATGGTATTACTTCTTTTATACTTTGATTATTCGTCAATAGCATTACTAGCCTATCTATTCCTATACCTAAACCTCCAGTAGGTGGCATGCCATAAGATAATGCCCTTACAAAGTCTTTATCATAAGGATGAGCTTCTTCGTCTCCTCTTTTCATCATTTCCTGCTCTTCTTTGAATAATTTATCTTGTAATATTGGATCGTTAAGCTCAGTATAGGCGTTTGCCAATTCCATTCCAGCAATATATAATTCAAACCTCTCCACCAAACCTGGCTTTGACCTATGAGGCTTACATAATGGTGTAGTTTCTATTGGGTAATCAGTTATGAAAGTAGGTTGTATTAAGTTGGGTGTAACTAATTTATCAAATAATTTTTCAATCATTAAACCTCTAACGTAAAGGTTACCTCGTGGTATAAGGCCATATTTTTTCATTAACTCTTTTAATTCATCGTCTGTCATTTTCTCAACGTCTTTACCGAGGGCTTCACTTAGCGAATCAAACATAGTAATTTTTCTAAACTGAGATAGTTCTATTTCATATTCCTTATCTGCCACTTTATACTTGAGCTTAGTGTCTCCTAAAACTTTACTTGTCACAGTTTTTAACATATCCTCAGTAAGTTTCATTATATCATTATAATCTGCGTAAGCCCAGTAAAGTTCCAACTCAGTGAATTCTGGATTATGAGTTACATCTATATCCTCATTTCTGAACACTTTACCTATTTCGAAAACTTTATCAAATCCGCCTACTATGAACCTTTTTAAATAGAGCTCTAATGAAATTCTGAGGTACCATTCTTCATTTAGATAATTAACTTTAGATTTAAACGGTTTGGCTAACGCACCACCATAAACTGGTTGTAATATTGGTGTTTCGACTTCTATGAATCCCTTTGAATTTAAATAATCTCTTATTTCCTTTATAGTCTTAAATCTTATCTCCATAGCTTTCCTTGCACTATCATTATAGAGAAAATCAACATACCTATGAGCATATCTAAATTCCGTACTTAATTTAGTCCAATCAGGAGGCTCTATTAGTGCCTTTGCTAGCAATTCATAGCTCTTAACAAGTAATGTCAGCTCTCCTTTACCTGTATAGAATAGATCTCCTTTTACTCCTATTATATCGCCTCTTCCAATATAATTAAAGAATTCTTCATATTTATCGCCTAATTCGTTTATCCTTAAATAAAGTTGTAATCTTTCGCCTTCATCAAAAATGTCTACAAAAGACGCTTTTCCATGTCTCCTAATATTGGCAACCCTACCTGCAGTTGAAATATCAAACATAAAAGGCTCGTGAGGTTTATCCTGCCTATTAAGGCCTATTTGCCTAATCTGAAGTATAGTGTGAGTTATTTCGTATTTCTGCGGATAAGGATTAATTCCTTTAGCTTTAAGCTCCTCTACAATTTTAACTCTTCTTTCGTCCCATTTCACACAATAACCGAATATTTCTAGTATAAAACATTTTACGATAATAAACTACAACTTTACTCCTAATATCTCTAGAAATTTTAATGCACAATCCTTTATTCTCTCCTCGGTGGACTTATCTATAGAAATTTGCTTATTATAAGTAGTATAACCGTTTTGACTAATAAATGCAATAACATCTGTTGAATCATAATAGAATTTTACATACAACATATCGGAATAAACTATGGAAATTATGCAAGGGCATAAGTTAAGCAATTCCTTAACTTTTAAAGAATATTCTTTCGCTATTTTCATTTTCTCCTCGCTCACTTCTTTTTTAACAAAGTCAACTCCGTCGTATTCCCCTACCTTAATTTCTCCGTTAAGCATTATGCTATCAATTCCATGCTTTCTAAGTTCTATCATAATGACGTCTTTACCTTCTATTTTAAGCTTGGAAACGCTTTTAGTCATTTCGCATAATTTTTAGCTAAAAGAAAATTAAATTTCTGGCTTCTGACTCCATTTCCTGAACATATAGAAAGTTAGTATAAAGAAGATTATTGCAATTATCGTGAAAATTATACCAAAGATTGTTAAAGGCAATAATTCATTCTTTGGGCCCACTCCGAAGAATATTGGGAAAGGACCTATTAATACTAGTCCCCCTACAGCAGTGCTAGTAGTACTCGGCGTAGAGACTGTACAAGATAAAGCTGATATGAAGAGCAGTGCGAAACCTATAAATATTAAACTCATCCCTACGCCGATGACGGATAATTTCATAATATTATTTATGATACTAAGGTTTATAACGGTGTTGATAATTGTATTACGGCAACATTATAAGTGTACTATCTTCAGACAAGGAAAAGGCAGGAAAAACAGCTGAAAGTTTAGGAAAACTTCATGAAAATGAGAAATTGAGAATTTATTATAGGAAAAAAGGAGATTATATAAGGTCAATCCTAGTACCTACAGAATATCCAGAAAAGATTCTGCAAGCTGCTGAGGCAGTTAGCCTTTCATCGTATTGCGTACTTTACCTGCCAATAGTTCCTTCTTGGACTGAAGGAGAACTAGCACTTTTAATTACATCTGCAGGTTGTAAAGGAGAAATAATAACTGAAATGCCAGAAAGTGATGTAAGAAAATTATTCAAAGGCTTACCCCTAGAGGAGTTCCCTATTCACCAGACTCCTGAGGAATTTGAAGGAAAAGAAGAAGATAAGGGAGTAGTTTATATAGATAAAGCATTCGTAGTGAAAGGTGTTGGAGTAGTAATTACTGGATTTTCCTATACTCAAGTTAAAGTACATGATAAATTGAAAGCTATACCGCAGAATAAAGAAGTTGAGATAAAAAGCATTCAAGTTCTTGATGAAGATCAAGAGGCTGTAGATACCGGGATCAGAATAGGTTTTGCGCTAAGAAATGTAAGAGAGGACGAAATGAAGGATGCATTACTTTTAGTTAAGAACGAAGTGAAAACCGTAAAGAGTTTCTCGGGTGAAATTTTCCTATTTCCTTGGACTAAAATCGAATCTGGAAATTACCATTTAGTCGCAAATGGAGTATCAGTAATGGCTAACTTAAAAATTAATGGAAGTAATGTTGACGTTGAGCTAAGTAACGAGATGCCGTTATCTAAGAGATTTATAGTAGTCAACGTTAATGCAAAACAAGGTAAACCAAGAATTGCAGGTTATGTAATACCAAAGTAGCCGGGCAGGGATTCGAACCCTGGTCGACGGGGCCAGAGCCCGCCATCCTTGACCGCTAGACGACCCGGCTAAGATTTAAATTTTTAAATATAGTATTAAAAGCTTTTTCCTAGATCTGAAATTCATAGATTAAAAACATGACGGAAAAACTTATAAATTATATGATCGAAAGATTTAAAAGGGTTTCGGAGAATGTTCGGGCTTAAGGTGACCTACTTATGAGTGATAAGACTCAAGATAACATTTGTCCTCCAGATAAAATAGTTTTTGATGCTGATAGAGGTGAATACATCTGTACTGAAACGGGAGAAGTTATTGAAGAAAGAATTATTGACCAAGGCCCAGAATGGAGGGCTTTTACTCCGGAAGAAAAAGAGAAAAGAAGCAGAGTTGGTGGGCCTCTGAACCAGACTATTCACGATAGAGGGTTATCTACACTTATAGACTGGAAAGATAAGGATGCAATAGGAAGGAATTTAGATCCAAAAAGGAGACTTGAAGTATTAAGGTGGAGAAAGTGGCAAATAAGAGCTAGAATTCAATCATCTATTGACAGAAATCTTGCTCAAGCAATGAATGAATTGGAAAGAATTGGTAATTTATTAGGTTTACCTAAATCTGTTAAAGATGAAGCTGCATTAATATATAGGAAAGCAGTAGAAAAAGGCTTAGTGAGAGGAAGATCAATAGAAAGCGTTGTTGCTGCATCTATTTATGCCTCATGCAGAAGAATTAAAATTGCAAGGACTTTAGATGAGATTGCCCAATATACCAAGGCAAATAGAAAAGAAGTGGCTAGATGTTATAGGTTATTGCTAAGAGAGCTAAATGTAGAAGTACCAGTATCGGATCCTAAGGATTATGTAACTAGAATAGGATCTTTATTAGGACTTAGCGGCGCTACAATGAAATTAGCTGCGGAGATCTTAGAAAAAGCTAAGAATGCCGGTTTAACTGCAGGGAAAGATCCTGCAGGTTTAGCTGCGGCAGCAATCTACATCGCAGCACTAATGAATGATGAGAGAAGGACACAAAAAGAAATAGCTCAAGTAGCTGGGGTTACAGAAGTAACTGTAAGAAATAGATATAAGGAACTCATCCAAGAATTAAAAATAGAAATACAAAATCAATAACTTTATAATCTTAAAATTTATTTTTATTTATTCTATTACCATTATATTTTCTGCTGGAAATCCCAATTTTACTAGAATGTCCTTAACTTTTTCTCTATGATCTCCTTGTATTTCAATTCTCCCATTTTTCACTGTGCCTCCTGCAGCTAATTTTGACTTAAGTTCTGAAGCTATCTTTTTCAGATCTGCGTCATTACTACTTATCCCTTCTATTACAGTAACTTCTTTACCATAACGTCTTTTCTCTAACTTTATTTTTATAAATTGTTCTTCTTTATTTAATTGTTCACATATATCTGGTGGAAGTCCTCCACACAAATTGTCTGCCATGTTTCTAATTAAGAATTATAAAAACTCCTTTTTGAGCTTTTCTATCCACATTAAATTTAAAACTTCTTAAAGATAAGCTTTTGTTATGGACAAATATAGGTGTGGTAGGTGTTGGAAAACTTTTGATGATGATAAATTAAAAGTTTTACCTGGAGTTAGATGCCCATACTGTGGATATAACATAATATACATGATAAGAAAACCAACTATCAAGGTAATTAAGGCAATTTAGATTTTATTATTGCAGCCGTCTCCATTATAATTTTTGCAGCTAATACTGATGTGATTCCAGAAGGATCGAAGGGAGGAGATACTTCTACTATATCGAAACCAACTATTCTTTTATCCGCAATTAATTTTACTATATCTAGAATTGTAGTGGGTTTTAATCCTTCAGGCTCAGGAGTAGCTACACCGGGCGCATAAGACGGATCTATAGAATCCATATCGTATGTTATGTATATTCTTTTACATTCTTCAGTGAAATTAATAATCTTTCTAGCCACCTCCTTATAGCCTAATAGTTCTACATCCCAAGATGTTATAAACGGAACTCCTGCTTTTCTTGCATATTCTAATTCTTCTTTACTAACAGCTCTATTGCCTATTTCCATAATTTTTATTCCTTTTTCACTTAATCTTCTCATTACGCATGCATGGTCGTATTTATATCCTAAATAATCGTCTCTTAGATCTAAATGTGCGTCAAAACTTATTATACAATCAGCGCTTGTACCACTGGCCGTGCCAACTGTTATAGTATGCTCTCCTCCAATCGATACTACTATTTTACCTTTTTCTGAAAAATAGCTTACTACATCAGATATTCTTTTTACATTCTCCTCAACATTTGAAGGGTGTAAAGCTACATCACCTACATCGTTAAATCCTACTTCTCCCATGTCAACTCCTGTCCTTAAGGAGTAAAATTCGATGTATTGCGCAGCATCTCTTATAGCGGATGGTGCAAAACGACTACCGGGTCTATAACTACTTGTTATGTCCATTGGAATTCCTAGTATTACAAAAGGAGAATTTTCTTTATTAAAACCTGCAAATTTCCTACTTACATCGTTCAAGTAAAGTAGTCTTACATCGCTCATGCATATAACGGTTGTAATGAGGTTTATAAGCTTAATACAATAATTGGGTTATGTGAGCGAGGAAAAAGTTATAGAACTTGCAAAAAGGAGAGGAATTTTTTGGCCATCATATGAAATCTACGGAGGAGTAGGAGGATTATACGACATAGGACCTATAGGAACTAGGATAAAGAATAAAATAGTACAGTTATGGAGAAAGATCTTCGTTGAAGAGAATAGTGATTTTGTAGTAGAAATAGAGACACCAATGATAACACCAAAGAAAGTTTTTGAGGCAAGTGGTCATCTTGAAAATTTCACTGATCCTATAGTCGAGTGTAACAAGTGTCATAGAGTATTTAGGGCCGACCACTTAGTGGAAGAAGTTTTAAAAATTAATGCTGAAGGATTAAAAGCTGAGGAACTTACAAATTTAATAAGAGAAAAGAATATAAAATGTCCTGTTTGTGGTGGAGATTTAGGAGATGTTAGATATTTTAATTTACTATTCTCAACCAATATTGGCCCATACACTGGAAGTACTGGATTTTTAAGACCAGAAACTGCACAAGGAATGTTTACTTCATTCAAGAGAGTTTACGAATCTACAAGAGAAAAATTGCCTTTAGGAATAGCACAAGTAGGTAGAGTAGCAAGAAATGAAATCTCGCCGAGACAAGGCTTAATAAGAATGAGAGAGTTCACGATAATGGAAATAGAATTTTTCATGGATCCTGAAGATACAGAAAACGTTCCTTTAGATAAATTTTCTGAGGATAAAATCAACGTATTACCTGCTGAAGCTAAAATAAAAGGAGAGAAACCGTCAACTTTTAAGGTAAAGGAGCTCGTAGACGAGAAGATCGTTATAAATCCTTGGATGGCTTATTGGATGGCTACTGCTAATAAATTTGTAAGGAAGCTAGGTGTACCACTTGAAAGGGTTTACTTTGAAGAAAAACTTCCTTCAGAGAGAGCTCATTACTCTAGCCAAACTTTCGATCAAATGGTTATAGTAGGAGAAGATAAAGTCGAAATTTCCGGCCACGCCTATAGAGGAGATTACGATCTTTCAAGGCATTCCAAGTCTAGTGGACAAGATTTATCAGTATTTAAAAAATATGATCAACCTAAGATTATTAAAAAGAAAATAGTAATTATAAATAAGGATAAATTAAATAAAGAGAGCAAGGATTTCGTTAAAGAATTCATGAAAAGGGTATCATCATTAAAACCTGAAGAAGTCGAAAAAATTCTTAATGAAAAAATTGATGGAAAAGAAATTAAAGAATATGTAACTGTAACAGAAAGAGAAGAAAAGGAATCTGGTAAGAGATTCATTCCACACGTGGTAGAACCATCTTTTGGAGTAGAGAGGTGCTTATACATCTCAGTATTGAACGCTTACAGAGAAAAGAAGGATAGAATAGTATTATCATTACCGAGAGAAATAGCTCCTTATGAAGTAGCTGTATTTCCGCTACTTGAAAGAGACGAATTAATTAGTAGAGCAAGAGAAATTTATAGTAAAGTTAAAGAAAAATTCGATGCAATATTTGATGATAGTGGCAGTATAGGTAAAAGGTATGCCAGAGCGGATGAGATAGGCATTCCTTATGCTATAACTGTAGACCCGCAAACGTTACAAGATAATACAGTGACTATAAGAGATAGAGATACTTGG
The DNA here is from genome assembly GCF_009729015.1 of Acidianus ambivalens. Classification (NCBI taxonomy): domain Archaea; kingdom Thermoproteati; phylum Thermoproteota; class Thermoprotei; order Sulfolobales; family Sulfolobaceae; genus Acidianus; species Acidianus ambivalens. The sequence goes on from NZ_CP045482.1 coordinate 1,969,603, forward strand.
AATCAAATTAGAGTAAAAGAAGAGGAATTAATTAATACTTTGGAGAAGTTATTTAGTGGTGAAGAAATAATACCAAAGGGATCAAGCAATGAGCCAGGATAATTCTCAAAATGAGAAAAAAGTAGATATAAAATCATTAGTTAGTGTTATTCCGCCTGCTTCTGCACTTAAAAGTAGAGAAAGAGAACCTCCAAAAGAAAAGAGAGTTAAAGTTAGAAAGAAGCCAGAAGTTGATGAAGGAACTATAATAATTTCAAATAAACTAGTTTCACAAATGAATGTTAAAAATGAAGTAGAAATTTCAGTGAAAGGAAAAAGACTAAGATTAAAGGTAATTTCTCAAGATGGGCTACAAGATATAGAAGTATGGGCAAATCCTTCAGATATGCTCAAACTTGGTTTAGAAGATAATAGTACTGTTACACTGAGGGTAGTATAATGAACGATAGTGACACTCAAGTTAATATAGCATTAACTCATTTCGAGACGTTGATAGAAGACCACTCCACATACTTAAACGAACTAGAAAATCTAAGTGTAATTCCGCAGATGGACATGGATAGAGTTATGAGAATCATAAAAAGAATGAGAAAGATAAGGAAGGATCTTGAACTTGGAATTAATACTATCCTTACTCACATTGATAGTGTTGGAAACTCAAGAATAAAAGAAGAGGCTATAGGAATAATAAGTTATTTAAATATAGTTGGATTTAAGGATGAAAAGGAGATCCTACAAAAACTTTCTACACAAGCAAAGGAAATAGGATATGATATAAATATAGATGACGATATAAAGCAAATTGATAATATACTCTCTAAAATTTCTAAAATAAGTCTATAGTGAAATCATGAGCATAGCTAACATAACATTGGAAGAAAAATTACAACAAATAACAGTTAAACTTATTGACGAAACTAGAGCACTTTACGAATTCCTTACTGTAGATGATAATAGTATTAATCCCATGCAAATTTATGCGAAAATAAATGGAATAAAGGACAGCGTTGAAAATGAGAAGTACCTCACTGGAGAATATATAATAAAGGTAAGAGAAGGACTAGACTATGTAGACCTTTATATAGATATCTTGAATAATCTAGAAAAAATAGCGCAAAATATAGATGCTGCAACATATAGATTAAGCGTACTTCTAACAAGAAGTAGCAAAATTGATAATATAATGCACGGTTTAATTGTAGTAATGTGCGAGAAAATACTTGCTTCTCTTACTCATTTAATTGAGTCAATTAAAACGCTATCTTCTAATGCTAAGAAATCTATAGAATCTGCTAGAAACATCCTGAAGTTGGAGGAAGACGTTGATGATTTATATAGAAATATTGAACTAAAATTGTTCGAAAAACCTCACGACGACCTTGTCTATGTAATGTTAATGAAAGATATTGCTGATAGATTAGAAGATAGCGAAGACCTAATTAGAGATTCAGCTAACTCTATAACATACATAGCCTTTAGTAGAACATGATGAGTATAAAAGGATATTTATTTGGCGATAAAATAGTAATCTTTGATATAAATGATAGCAAAAAATTATATTCTACTGGTTTTTATGGAAAGCCTCTTGGAATAAATAAACCAAAGAAAGCAGAAGATATAAAATATCCATTGGAACTTTCTTTAATAGAAGGATTATATTTGCTAAAAAAAGGCGAAATAGAAGTTATATATAATGGAAACAAGCTGAATGAGAATGATCTGTATGAAATTGGTAGAAAAAACATAGCAAGATTTGACAGCCTATTCACCGTATATTCAGATTTAAGAAATAAGGGATTTGTAGTTAGATCTGGAATAAAGTTTGGTGCAGATTTTGCAATATATACATTAGGTCCTGGAATAGAACATGCCCCTTACGTAGTAATAGTTTTAGACGCAAACTCAACTCTTCTTGCAAACGAGTTGATGAGTTTCGGAAGAGTATCTCATAGTACTAGAAAGAAACTCATCTTAGCAATAGTTAATGTGCTTTCGCCGAAAAATATAAGATACGTAATGTTTAAATGGGTGAAATTATAGAATAATATTGCATAACATGAAAAATGGGGGTTTTGATTGAGAAACTATTCTGGAAGGAGCTTTAATAAAGAAAGAGGACAGATATCCCAAAACGAGCCAAAACCTCTACCTTTGGGAGAAAAATGCAATTATCTATGCCCTTATTTTAGGTGTAATAAGAGAGCATTAATGATACAGACAAAATATGTAAAAGGTAGTCCATATAAAGTAGGCTTCTGCAGATGGGTTGGAGATACTTGTATCGCAGGCGAATGTCAATACGCATATTGCGAAAAAAGAGCACTACTCCCAGGTAATAGGTGTGCTTTTGCTGTAAATAAAAGAACTGATGGAGATGATATGGAGAAAGAATTAAAAGAATCTGATGAGTATGAAGATAAGGTTAAAGATATTATATCTAAGAAACTTGGTAAGAAGGATCTTGATCTGATTTAGACCACCTTTTATATAATTCATTCCTTATTCCTAACAAGTCAAGAGCTTTTCCTACAATAAAATCTATTAAATCTTGAATTTTTGTCGGCTTAATATAAAAGCCTGGGGAAGCAGGCATTATAATCCCTCCTGCTTTAGCTATTTTTAATGCATTATATAGCTCTATTTGACCCAAAGGAGTTTCTCTAATTACTAGGACTAGCTTTTGTCTATTCCTTAAGAAATTTATTGCAGATCTAGTAAGTAAATTTGAGGCAAAACCATGAGCTATGTAAGCTAATGTATTTATACTACAAGGAATTATAATCATCCCTTTTGTAGTTACAGTAAAACTTGAACTAGAAGTTGGAGCATCTATTTCATTCTCCATAAATATATTAGAAGTGAATTTTCTTACTTCATGAACTAAGTCTATGCCATTTTCTTTTTCAGCAACTTTTATTGCTGCATTAGTTATTATTACATGCTGATCATATCCATATTCCTTTAGTACTTCTACTGCCCTTAAGCCATAAATTATTCCACTTGCGCCGCTTATTCCTATTACTACCTTCTTATTTGCTCTTGTTTTCTTAACCACTGTCTCATCCATGCCGTGTAACAAGAGTTACTACAAAATACTAAAGGTTTATTGTTACAGCAAGTTTTAACAACTATTGGATTTCCTCTTATTATCTTCTTACACCAGCTACATCTTATTTCGTTAATTTTAGTATCTAATTTTAATGGCATATTTCATTAACTTTATGAAGAATTTAAATATATTTCTTAAATGAACTCTATATAACTTGGTTTATAAGTAAGTTATTATGAAGTAAACACATGCAAAGCATAAGAATTAAGCAAGTAAATGAAGTGAAAATAAGTAAATATATTCTAAAATATACTTTTGAAGATTGGAATAATTTAGTAGAAAGTGACGTAGTAATTGTTGGAGCAGGGCCGTCTGGTATGACTGCGGCTTATTATTTGGCAAAGGCTGGCCTAAAAACTGTGATCTTCGAAAGAAGACTAAGCTTCGGAGGCGGTATAGGAGGTGGTGCAATGAATTTTCATAAAATCGTCATAGAAACTCCAGCAGATGAAATAATAAAGGAATTAAAGATAAGATACATAGAACCAGAAGAAGGAATTTTTGTAATAGATAGTTCAGAGTTCATGGCTAAATTAGCTACTGCAGCAATAGATGCAGGTGCAAAGATTATTCATGGAGTTACTGTAGACGATGTAATATTCAGAGAAAATCCACTTAGAGTAGCTGGAGTAGCAGTAGAATGGACTTCAACCCAAATGTCTGGCTTACACGTAGATCCATTATTTATCTCGGCAAAAGCTGTGGTAGATGCTACTGGTCACGATGCAGAGATAATTTCTGTTGCGTCTAGAAAAGTTCCAGAGCTAGGTATAGCTGTTCCTGGAGAGAAATCAGCATATAGTGAAATAGCCGAAGAGCTAGTTGTAGAAAATACAGGAAAAGTTGCTCCAGGCTTATACGCAACTGGTATGGCAGTTTGTGAAGTAAAATCATTGCCTAGAATGGGACCTATATTTGGAGCGATGATTCTTTCAGGCAAGAAAGTTGCTGAGGAAATAATTAAAGACTTGCGTAACTCTTAAATCTTATTTTTTATATTGTAACTCGATGAGTCAAGCTCAGCAAATTAAAATCTCGGATAAGATTCAAGGTGTAATAGAAAAAGATTTTGATAACAAGGTAATAGGAAGAAGGGAATTAACGCTAAAATTATATCATATAGGCACTGGAACACCGTCAAGAAACGAAATTAAAAAGGCCATAAGTGAATTGCTTAACACTAAAGAAGATCTTATTGTAGTCAGAAAAGTATTCACTAGTTATGGTGCTGGAATAAGTACTGCAAGAGTTCATGTTTATACTAATAAAGAAACTTTAGAAAAATACGAGCCTAAACATTTATTAACAAGAGGTACAAGCACAAAGAAAGAAGGTGAACAAGGTGGCGAAAAAGGAAGCAAGTGAAGCCAAGGCTTCAGTAAGACTTTATTATGAAATATCTGATGGAAAAGTAAAATTAAAGAATAAAAAGTGCCCTAGATGCGGTAGTGTAATGGCCCACCATTTAAAGCCAGTTGAGAGATGGGCTTGCGGTAAATGCGGATATACAGAATTTGTCTCGGGGAAAAAATAAGAAATGAAAGTTCTTGGTATTGAATCTACTGCACACACTTTTGGAGTCGGAATAGCGGAAGATAAACCTCCTTTTATTTTAGCCAATGTTAGAGATACTTATGTACCTAAATCTGGTGGAATGAAACCTGGAGATCTAGCAAGGCATCATGCAACAGTTGCTCCAGATATACTAGCAAAGGCACTTGAAGAAGCAAAAACTAGTATAGAAGATATTGACGGAATAGCAGTAGCATTGGGGCCAGGAATGGGTCCTGCTCTTAGAATCGGTGCAGTAGTAGCTAGAGCATTAGCATTAAAATATAACAAGAAGCTGATACCAGTTAATCACGGAATTGGACATATAGAAATAGGATATTTAACCACAAATGCCAAGGATCCGCTCATTTTATACTTATCTGGAGGAAATACAATAATAACAACTTTTTATGAAGGAAAGTTTAGAATTTTTGGTGAGACTTTAGATATAGCTTTAGGAAATATGATGGATGTTTTTGTCAGAGAAGTAAATCTAGCACCGCCATATGTTGTTAATGGGAAGCACGTTATAGATATTTGCGCTGAAAATGCTAAGGATTTAATAGATTTGCCATATGTTGTTAAAGGACAAGATATGTCGTTCTCTGGACTACTGACTGCTGCACTGAGAGCTACAAAAAAATATCCAATTCCAGATATTTGCTATAGTATAAGAGAAAACGCATTCGATATGCTTTTAGAAGCTACTGAAAGGGCATTGGCATTAACAGAAAAAAAGGAAATTATGGTAGTAGGTGGAGTTGCGGCTAGCGTTAGTTTACGTAGCAAACTAGATTTACTAGCTAAAGATTGGAGTGTTGAAATTAAAATTGTTCCTCCACAGTTTTCTGGTGATAACGGTGCAATGATAGCCTATGCTGGGCTTTTAGCCTTAAAGAGTGGAGTCACTATACCTATAGAAGAGTCAGTTGTAAAGCCTAGGTGGAGAATAGACGAGGTAGATATTCCTTGGAGGAATTAAAACTACTTAAAAGAGGTGCAGAATCGCAAATTTACGAAACGTATTTCTTAGGAATCCATGCAATAGTTAAGAAACGAATATCTAAAGCATACAGAGATCCTAAACTGGACAGGAAAATAAATTTAGAAAGAACTATTATGGAAGCAAAGCTCATGTATAATGCGTTAAAATCAGGTATAAATGTCCCTGCTATACTTTACATAGATAAGGATAATTTCTCAATAATAATGGAATTTATAGAAGGAATAACAGTAAAGGAAGTATTATGGAAAAACCTTTACGACCCAAAGAAAATAGGCGAAATGATAGGAGAAATAGCATTAAGATTACACAGCTCACAGATAGCTCATGGAGACTTAACAACTAACAATCTTATTTTGAAAGAGAATAAGCTATTCTTAATTGACTTTGGGTTATCAAAAAGAACTAATGACGTAGAAGATTTCGCTACAGATGTCCATGTATTTTTAAGATCATTAGAAAGCGTCCATCCTGATAAAAAGGATGAAGTATTTGACGGATTTAAATTAACTTATTCAAAATTTAAATTATATGAAAAAGTTATGGAAACTTTGAAAGATATTAGAATGAGGGGTAGATACGTTGAAGAAAGAAGAAGTAAAAGTAGTAACAGGGAATAAGAGAAAATTTGAAGAGATGAATCAAATAGCATTACAATACGGTATTAAACTATCAATGATAAATTTGCCTAAATTTGAAATCCAAGCAGATAGGTTAGAAGACGTGGTTAGGCATGCTGCTTCAGTTTTTTATTCAATATTAAACGAGCCTATAATCTTAGAAGATAGCGGCCTCTTTATAGAGGCATTAAACGGGTTTCCAGGACCTTATACTAAATTTGTGAAGAAAACGTTAGATATTAATGGCATTCTAAAACTTATGAAAGGTGAGAAAAACAGGAATGCGTATTTTAAAACTGCATTAGCCTACGTGAATGAGAATGAAATTAGAATATTCACTGGAGAAGTTTACGGTAAAATAGCAGAAGAGGCTAGAGGAAATAAAGGTTTTGGATTTGACCCTATTTTTATACCAGAAGGTTCCGAGAAAACTTTTGCAGAGATGGAGATAGAAGAGAAAAATAAATACTCGCACAGAAGTAAGGCTTTTAAAAAATTCCTTGATTATTACATTCATTTATAGATTTTAGTCTCTTCAATGCTTTCATCATTAAGTTTCTTATAATATTTCTCATAATAAGATGAGATAAACGACATATCCTCTTCTGTTAGATCTTCTAATTCTTCTGTCTTTACAAATTCCTCCAACTCTTTAATTGTAGTAATATTAGGAACTACAGTAGAAACATTAGGATTAGCTAATACGAATTTTATAGCTAATTGAGATAACTTCATACCTTTTGATTTCGCAAATTCTAACATTCCTTTGCTGTTATTTACTGCTTCTTCAATCCATTTAATGTTCTTTAAACTTCTATGAAGATTTTTATTCTCGCCTATTGGCCATTTATCTTCAATTAAGGCATCAGATGCGTGAGGAACTCTTACTACGTTACCTATCCTATATTTAAGAAACTCCTTGCCCGGATATTGTTCAATCATATTATAAATATGCTCTAAACCTTCATACCCAATTTTTATTGCCTCTAAGCCTTCTTCTCCCCAACCGAGTGTAGGTCCTAATGCGACTCCTATTGCTCTAACTATACCGTCTTTTTTAAGCCCTTGCATAAAATCAAAGATTTCCTTATTCCTAATTACGTTCATTTTTGGATTATGCAACATAAGAATGTCAACATAATCTGTATTTAATCTCTTTAATGATTCTTTTATTGCAAACTCTAAATAATCTATATTAAAATTCTGTTCTATCTTCCTCCCCTTTTTATTATAAAAATCGTAACCTATCTTAGTTAATATAACTATATTGTCTCTTTTATTTCCTAGCGCTTTAGCAAGTAATTCTTCAGCTTTTCCTTCGCCGTAAATATCTCCAGTATCGTAAAAAGTTATACCTAATTCATAAGCTTTTTTCAAAATTTCTTCAGCATTTACATTTGGGGCCCACCAGTCAGTAGCAAGACTCCATAATCCTACTCCAATTTCTGAGACCCTTATTCCAGTATGACCAAAGTCTCTTTCTCTCACGTTATACCACTACTAATAATTTTAAACATTCTTAAAAATAAAGGTAAACATCAATACATGCTTGTTAGACTAGAAGAAAAAGAGTTCGATAAAATATTTAGCAAATTAAAAGAGCAAGTATATGAGTATAACTCTAAAATTAGTGGCAGTGAAGTATATTTGAAACCTTATCATGTAGTATATAAAAATGGTAAGAAATATATTTATATAGGAAAATACTGGTATAAACTGGAAAAATATAATGGAAAGATAAAATGGATATATCTTGGAAAAGAGAAACCACTTGCAAATTTACCAGATCCCCCCAAGTTTCCAGAATTTACTATAATAAAGGATGAAAAAAGTTACATTGTTGACGAGAAATTTTTAAATAATTTCTAATGAAAGTCTTGATTTTATAGCTTCTTTATTCATTTTTATTTTTAACCCATTTATTATCATTATTAGGTCTTCCATGTCCAATTTTATTAGTTCGCTTATAGCCAAAGCGGTAACAGGAGTAAATGGAGAACCCATAAATGCATATATTGAAGCTTTTCTAGCTTCTATTCTAGCTAATCTATACAATGAATATAACGCTGAATACGCATCGCCTAATTCGATATTCCTAGAGTATTGTGTCCTTCTTAATATATTGGCTACTTCTTCCATTTTTGAAGATTGCAAATCTCTTATAGTATCAGGCAATATCTTACATGTTAATGGTATTACTATCTTCTGCCTTATCGCTAAGCTAGCTGAGTAATAATCTTTGTATCCACATATTATTGCTTCTGCAGCAGCTTTCCAGTCACCTTTAAAGGTATCAATTATTGACGATAGTTTATCGATAAAGTAAAAGTCAAGAAGAGACTCTAACTGGGATAAATTCCTTGGATTTTTTGATAATGCGTATTCTAATGCATTAGAATATATTGTTCCTCTTATAATACTCCTTAGTTCTTCTATAGTTGTTGGATTGGACTCAGATATTTTTGAAAGAAATACAATTTTTGATGGTCTTGATTTATTATATATTCCAGCAATTATTGACTTAAATTCATCTAAAGTTAAATAATAATAATATAAATCTACAATGTCGTGAGCAGACTTAACTGAAGATGAAAAATTTAATATTTTATAAATTTGATCAATTGCTCTTCTTTTTATTTCTATCTCAGCGTCATCAAATGTTGCAGGAATATCTTCTATAAAGTTTCGTTCTTTTAATATACTTAATACATTTTTCCAATCATTCTCAGCTAATAGCTCTGTTACAAGCCCTTTAGTTAATGTTGTTGATTTAAATAATCTAGAAATCGAGGAAATATATGCTAAAGAAGGAGAACTCACTTATATGCACCTTTAATTGCATTTAAAACTTCTGACACAGCTTTTTCCAAGTTTTTATTAGCCTTTTCTTTTATTTCACTTATTTTCTTTTCCCTCTCATCAGCATAATTCTTTCTTAACCTATCTATTTCTTCTTGAGTTTCTTTAGAAATATTTGAAGAAATCTCATCAAAGATTTTCTTTACTTCCTTATCCATTTCTAGGCTTAGGCTATAAGCTAAATCTATTAGTTTTTTCGCATCATCAGAGGTAGTAGCTCTAATTTTATCTAAATCATTTTCAAATTCGACTATAATCTTTGGATAAATTGAAAAGTTAGAATCGCTCATTTGATTATAATTATAGAGAAGTTCCTTTTATATATTTCCTGCCTCTAATTAGGTATCCAGTATGCATTACTCCAATGTTCTTTGGTCTAACAGCGTTTTCCTTTACTTGGTATTCCCTGAGTATTAGTTCTTCAGCATGAATGTCTATAAATCCCTCATTTCTCATTTGTAATACAGTTTTCTCTATTTGATTTACTGTAGGAACGAATACTATAAGCGAACCGGAAGGTTTTAATGCCTCATAAGCCTTTGATACAGCGTTCCAAGGATCGGGCATATCTAAAATTACAGCAGAAACTTCTTTTTCGTCTATTCCTTGTCTTATATCCTTAATTTTGAATTCTATACGATCTAAAAGATTTAGCATTAACGCATTTTGCTTAGCTTTATTCTGCATATCTTCTCTTACATCATAGCTTATGACTTTGCCGTTAGGGCCTAAAAAGTAAGCTAAAGTTATTGTTAAAAATCCAGATCCAGTACCTGCTTCTACTACAGTATCTCCAGGCTGTATTCCAGAGGCATAAATTATATACGAAGCGTCCTTAGGATAAACAACTTGTGATGGTCTAGGTAAAGTAGTATAAATATCCATAGGTGTAGGCTTTAGTAAATATGCCTCACCTTTTGATATTTTTATTATTTCGCCATATTCTTTTCCTATTAGCTGATCATGAATTATGTAACCTTTGTCAGTATCAAGTCTTTTGCCTTTTTTTACCTTAATCAGGAATGCTCTCTTATTATCAATCCAAATTGTAACTGGATCGCCTTCTTGAATTGGCACATGTATAAATCTCATTATATTAAAAATGTTTATCTTCTAAAGAGTAGTTACACTAAATATAAATGAACAAAATTCAAAAAGCCATTAAAATTTTAACTTTCAGCATTGGTGTCTTAACTCATTATGTCGTTAATACCAGCCTTCATCATTCACTCTTTTATCCATAATTCCTTTCTAATAAAATCACCTATGGCTGCTCTAATTACTTCGCTTCTTGATTCGTATCTACCTGTGTTTACTAATTCATCTATAGCTTCTAAGAATTGTTCCGGTAGTTTAACGGTTATTATTTTCATAAAGATCGATTATTCACCTAAGTTGAAACTGCTTTTAAGAATTATTGCAACGTAATTTTTTCTTATTTTGCTTGAGTCCATAAATGGTTAAAATAAACGGTAGCGATGTCTACGATATACTTATGATTTGAGAATAGACCAGAAAGCTTATCTGCGTTTTTAATTATTAGCAAGACGGCTGTAGAAGTTATTAAACCGCTTCCAAACATGTTACTCAATTTACGTATTTGAAGTCCAGAAATTTCAGGAATGTTTATATCACTCTGAATTATTACTCTAAGATCTGGAGAAGTATAGCTTTTTGCCTTTATGGCTTGTATTATATCTTCGCTTAATAATTCTGGATAAGATATTGCAATTGAAACCTTATTGCCTTCGTCAAGTATTTCATAAAAGGTAGATTTAATTTTATCTGGAGGTATCATAGTTATACTGTAAGTAGACGAAGGCGATAATAATGAGGATAGTGGCTCTATGAATTCCTTTTCGAATTCATCGACTTTAATCTCGATCATTTTCTTAATACTAGCCCATAGATCTCTTAGAGGTATGGCTTCATAAACAGCTGGTTTTTTTCCTAATCTTTTAATCCATCCTCTTTCTTCCAGCTTTATGAGAAGAGAGTAAATTTTTGTATAGGATATTCCCAGTTGCTCTGCTAACTGCCTTGCAGTCATCTGACCTTCTAATAACAAGGTGGAATATATCCGTAATTCTGCTCTAGATATTCCTAAAATTGAAGCAAACCTAGAGACTCTTGCTAACGTATCTTCTAACGGATTACTATCCATTAAATTATTATAAGCCTATTCGCATTAAAGATTAATAGGTGTGTTAAATGGGTGGAGTAACAAAAAAGCCTATTAGTAACATTGAAAAAAGGTTAAAGAGGCAAGAAGAACAACAGCAGAAAGGTAAAAAGAAGATAAGTAAAACCGGTAGTGAAGTTATATCAAAGAATATTCAAATTTCTGATGAAATGATTAAGAAAATCCAAGAAGAAATAAAAAGAGAAAAATTGATAACACCTTACGAATTAGCAACAAAAACTAACATAACACTAAGCGTTGCAAAACGTATTTTAAAGGACTTAAATGCTCAAGGAATAATAAAAGAAGTATTTAGAAATAGAAGGACTGCAGTATATATTAACCCTCAGGCTTAGGAATAGGTTTTTCATTCATTTTAGTCTTTTTGATACTCTTGCAAAGTCCATAAATTATTGATTCTATTCCATTTAACCTTGTATTCACACCTTCTTTATTTTGTGTTATCATAGAACTCTCTACGAGGACTATAGAATCTTCATCTTCTGCTTCCTTATAAACTAGAGAGTCTGGTGTAGCTATAAATGTTGGTGTGTATCCTACTATTTCTCCATCTTCATTTTCTATTATCTCGCCGTTTATCAGGTACGAAATTCCATTTTCAACACTTCTAGTTATTGCTACATACTTTATCAAATCTTGTTTTTTATTAACTGGCCTAGTGGTACCTATTATTAACTGTGAACCTCCTAGCGCCAAGATTCTGCTAATTTCTGGTGAAAATAGGTCATCTTCAGATAATACACCATACTTTTTATCTAAAACTACATAAATTGGTTCTTTACCTCCAGATATTCCGAGCTTTACGTCTTTTTCTGACATTATTATCTTCCTGTATTTACCTATTATTTCTCCATCTGGAGAGATAACCAGTGTAGTCAAGAATATCTTAGGGCCTGCTTGCTCTAAAAGAGGGCCTGCTATTAAGTGTATTTCACCTTCCATGGCTAGCTTCACTAAGATGTCAGTAGAATTGCCAGGTATTTTTTCCGCAAGATTTTTTACTACACTCCTCATTTTCTTCTCATTATTATATATCTCGAACGTGTTACCGACTGGAAATAGCGATGGAAGAATTATTAGCTTCGCACCTCTTTCTTTTGCAGTTTTTATTAATTTCTTTGCTTTTTCTATATTATGTTTTCTAGACATTTCCTTTAGTTTTAAATACGTTAACGAGATTAGCATAACTTTCACCCAATACTTTGTATTTCATCATATAATTGTTTTAATACTTGTCTATAATCTTCTTTACCGTCTTCTATAAGATCCATTAACTCAAGTAATTGTCTAGTTCTTTCTTCTGATACGAACTTAGAGTATTTACTCGTTAAAAAGTTATACACGTTAATCCCTAATTTAGATGGAACAAGTCTTTTAACTTTTTTGCTCTCTAGCATATATCCTCTTTTGAGCAATGTGGCAATGATTGTCGCATACGTACTAGGTCTACCAATTTTCTTGTTCTTCATCTCAGTTATAAGTTCGCCTTGAGTATAGAGTTGATAATCGCTCTTAACAAACGAAGAAGAAATGCTTCCCACAAATTCGCATTGGCCAGATTTACTACAGTCTTCTAGCTTCTTTATAGTATCTGCATAAGAAGAATCTCTGCTGGCAAAGTAAGACCTTGGATAATATAACGATAGCTTGTTCACATCTATTCCTCCTGGTAAAGAGACGTTAATTATTAACTCCATCTCCGGATTTTCCACCTTTAGTTCTTTACCGTTGCTCAAAACTTTAACGTTAAATTTTAATTTGTAAACATTTAACGGTACAATTTGACTGGATATAAATCTGGAAAATATAAGACCGTAAATTCTATAATGATTTAAAGTAAGCCTCTTAGGCAATTCTAGTTCTCCTTCTTCTATTAAAGCTCTTAATTGGCTCTCATCCAATGGTCTAGTAGGTCTAATAGCTTCATGTGCACCGCCTTCTCCCCAAGTTCTTGGCTTAAATATCTCCTTATATTTATCCTCAAGTACTTCTTTTAGATAATTCTCCGCAACAGCAATTCCCGTGTTAGAAATCCTAGTGCTATCTGTTCTATGATATGTTATTAAACCCATTTCAAAAAGATCTTGGGCTACCCTCATTGCTTCTGGAGCAGAAATTCCGTACAAATTGGATGCATCAGAAAGCATCTCGTCAGTCGTATATGGAGGCATAGGGCCAAATGTTTCTGACGACTTTGATATATTATAGACCACAACTTTAACATCATTTTTGTCTAAGTCTGCTTGCTTAGGGACAAGAACTGAAAGAGAATTAAGGAACTTAACTATAAATACTGTCCTTTTAGTTTCATTATACTTATTATACCTGTTTATAACCCAGCCTAATACTGGAGTTTGAACTCTTCCTGCACTTAAGTTTTTATTCTCTCCGCAGTCAGTTCTCTTTAATACTTCAGAACAGTACTGTGGCCAAAAAACAGTTTGCAGCTTGCTCGAGAGACTAAAACCTATCCATCTATCCTCAACTCTCCTTACAACTTGGGACTGCAACAGCGGTATAGAGAATTGTCTAGAATTATTTATTGCTTCTACTATTGCTCTCCTAGTTACTTCATGAAATTCTGCTCTTTTTATATTTGGATTATAAGGCCTTAAAGCTAAATATAAATCCCAAGAGATTTTTTCTCCTTCAACATCAGGATCTGTTCCAATTAAAATTTCATCGGCTTCCAATGCTAGTTGCCTAAATGAATTAATAACATCAATCTTATCTTTTATAATAGTTGACCCACACGTTGGGCACTTATTACCCTCAGCATATTCAGTGAATTGATGCCCATTGTTACATCTCTTTATTGTATTATAATATGGTATAAACTCTAGGTTCGAATTCTTTCTTACTTCTATTCCATGAATTCCTATATTTTTAGTAGTTAGATCATAAACATGTCCTCCACTTGCAGTAACCATTAATACTTTATCACCTATTACGGTCTCGTATATTATTGCTCCATTGAATACTCTTATACTCGGTTTAGAGAAGAAGTTAGATATTGTTTTGGCCTTATTAGGAGATTCTACAATAAATAATACTGTTTTTATATTTTTAACTGACGCTGAAGTTAAAAGGCCTTCCTTCTTTATTTTTCTTATTTTCTCTCTTTCAGAATCAATTCTCTTAAGTATTTCATGTAAATTATTATTTCCTATTTTATTATTATCTATATCAAATAGATTCCAGTTTACTTCATCTAAAACAATAGATAGACGTCTATTTAAGAGTTCAAATAATCTTGGATTATCTACCAGTAAAACGGATAACCCAGTTGTTAATTCTCCCCCAAAAATCCTTGAAGTTCTACCACTAGCTTGAATGTAAGTTAAATAATCTGGAGTTGAAATATATCCATTATTTATTGAAATTTCCCCTATTTCTGCAATTTTTTCTAGGATTTCCTCATTTCTTAAATATTTATTGGTTAAATCGTACGCCTCTTGGATATACTTGTCTTCAATTTTACCACTTTTTACAGAATTTGCAAGCATTACCAATGCCGCAGGAGATATACGCCTTAACTTGTTTCTTACTATCCTTAATATTTTAGTTACTTCTTCATCCTTAGATACCAATGAGATAAGGGTAAGCATTTTTAACATGGCTAAAGGATGCATTGTCTCTCCTATCTTAAACCTAAATCTAGGAATTCCTGCAAATACTGCATACCTTATTCTCCAAGGTATATCTATTCCCCTTACTAGTATACCGTAATGAGTAGCTACACCTACTAGAACGTCAATCTCTCCTTTCTCGAATTTATCTAATTTTGTAATAGACGTAGAAGAAATTGCTTCAGCCTTCAATCCAGAAATGCTTGATGCTATCTCATTAGCAAAAGATACGCCTTTATCTATAGGTACAAAAATTAAACCTCCACTACCTAGCTTATTCACAATCTTATTTACAATGTCAATTATTTCCTCGTCAGTAGCACTCGATAGTTGAACATAAGAATCTATTACATTCCTCAAATATATCACTGCACTGCCTGGCCTAAAGCCCATCAATGCTGAGAATACTGGATTACCTTTAGTTATAGTTGCGGAGGAAAATATAGCAATCTTATCTCCAGATTTTTTCTCTCTAATCTTTCTTATTTCGTCATATACTTCCTCACTATTCTTAGATTTTCTTAATAATTCTCTTACATTTTGAATATCATCTTCTGTAAATCCTACTAATTTTAATACAGCTCTTGCACTTTTACTTGATTTTAAAACAGAATCTACGTCATCGACAAATAGGTACTTGTAATCTTTTGTTGATATATAATCAACATTATTAATTATGTACCTAGATGTAGATACAAAAATGTCAAAGTCTCCAGATTCTAAAATCTTATTAAGTTCACTTTTTTGGGATTGAGTAATTCCAGAATAGTAATATACTAATTTCGGTACTTCCTCTAAACTTTTGCTCATTTCTTGTATTCTTTGAACAACTTGATTAACTAATGTCTTTGTAGGAAAAATCATTAGAGTTTTTCTTTGCTTTTCAGCAAAATACAAAGACATTAAAATTCCAAAAGTAGTTTTGCCTAAGCCAGGTGGTGCAATTATCGCAAAGCTCTCTCCTCTTAATGCTCTAACTATCCATGATCTCTGCGGTCCTAATGGTGGCGATCCTAGAACTCTCTTAAAAAGTCTTTCTACTTCTTTCAATTCTTTTAATATTTCATACGGAGAGCGTAAATTAATCAAGTTCTTATTTTTTAATAGATATAAGGCCAAATCGTACACTGAATTGAATTGAATGTCCTCTTTTATGCATTTCTCGCACGCTGAGCCTTTGTATAGTCTATTAGCAGTTATCTCTCCTCCGCAATTAGGGCATGAATTCATATAAACTAAGTTAGGTAAATCTTCACTCATTACTAGTGATTCTGAATAAGACTTATTTAAAAGGTTTAGCTATAGTATATTGATGTCGGCTCCAATTAAGCTTAAAGTATCTGAGGCTAGACAAAGGGATGTAGGAAGAAAAATAGCTAGACTATCAGAAAATTTAATGACAAAGTTAAAAATAGACGCTGGAGATTACTTGGAGATAATTGGACCCTCGGGCTCTTCTTTGGTTCAAGCTATGCCTGCTTATGATATTAACGACGACGAAATACGGATTGATGGTTATATAAGGAAAGCAATAGGAGCTAGCATTGGAGACGAAGTTGAAATAAGAAAGGCTACAGTAAATAAGGCTACTAAAATAGTATTAGCACCTACACAGCCAATAAGATTTGATCAAAGTTTTGTTGACTACGTAAAGGATCAACTCATGTATAAGCCATTAGTTAAAGGAGAGACAATCCCTATACCAATTTACACTGGTGTAATAGAACTTGTAGTAGTAAATACACAGCCAAGCAATTACGTATTCGTAAGTTCCGAAACTCAACTAGACATTAGAGAAGAGCCAGTCAAAGCTGAAACTACATACACTAAAGTTACATGGGAAGATATAGGTGATCTAGAAGACGTCAAGGAAAGAATCAGAGAAATTGTTGAATTACCTATGAAACATCCAGAATTATTCCAGCGTTTAGGAATAGAACCGCCTAAAGGAATACTACTTTATGGGCCCCCAGGAGTTGGAAAAACGTTGCTTGCTAGAGCTTTAGCTAATGAAATAGGGGCATACTTTATTTCAATAAATGGACCAGAAATAATGAGCAAGTTTTACGGTGAGAGCGAAGAAAGACTTAGGCAAATATTTGACGAAGCTAACAAGAATGCTCCCTCAATAATTTTCATTGACGAAATAGATGCAATAGCTCCTAAAAGAGAAGAAGTAACAGGAGAAGTTGAGAAAAGAGTAGTTGCACAATTGCTAACTTTGATGGACGGAATTAAAGGAAGAGGAAAAATAATAGTTATTGGTGCAACTAATAGACCAGATGCAATAGATCCTGCATTAAGAAGGCCAGGAAGGTTTGATAGGGAAATAGAAATAAGGCCACCAGATACAAAGGCTAGAAAAGAGATATTACAAGTTCACACTAGGAGTATGCCTCTTTCAGATGACGTAAACCTTGATGATATAGCAGAAATGACTAATGGTTACACAGGAGCTGATTTAGCAGCTTTAGCTAAAGAGGCAGCAATGGTTGCACTAAGAAGATTTCTAGCTACAACTAAAGTAAACCTAGATCAAGGACAGATTCCCGCGGAATTATTAAAGGAATTAAAAGTTACAATGAATGACTTTCTAGAAGCAATGAAATCAATACAGCCAACCTTGCTTAGAGAAGTATATGTAGAAGTACCAAAGGTTAGATGGAGCGATATAGGAGGATTAGAAGATGTTAAACAACAATTAAAAGAGGCCATAGAATGGCAAATAAAGTTCCCAGACGTTTTTACTAAATCTGGAATTAGGGCTCCTAAAGGAGTTCTATTATTTGGCCCGCCTGGCACTGGAAAAACAATGTTAGCTAAGGCTGTAGCGACTGAGAGTGGAGCAAACTTCATTGCAGTAAGAGGTCCAGAAGTATTATCAAAATGGGTAGGAGAAAGCGAGAAGGCGATAAGAGAGATCTTCAGGAGAGCAAGACAAACAGCTCCAACAGTAATATTCTTTGATGAGATAGATTCTATAGCACCTATGAGAGGTTTTGCTCATGATAGCGGCGTAACAGAAAGAATCGTTAATCAATTATTAGCAGAAATGGACGGAATCACACCATTGAATAAAGTCGTAGTTATAGCAGCAACTAATAGACCAGATATATTAGACCCTGCATTACTAAGACCAGGAAGATTTGATAGGCTTATATACGTTCCTCCGCCAGATAAGAAAGCAAGATTAGAGATACTTAGAGTTCATACTAGAAATGTGCCGTTAGCGGAGGATGTTAACTTAGAGACAATTGCTGAAAAAACCGAGGGATATACTGGAGCAGATTTAGAAGCAGTAGTAAGAGAAGCAACAATGCTTATGTTGCGTGAAGTCTCTGCAGTATGTGAGCAAAAATCCAGAGAAGCCTGCACAAAGGATGGCAAATTTGTAGAAGAATGTTATAATAAGGAAATGAGAAATTGTATGAATAACTTTAACAGTAAAGTTACGATGAAACACTTTGAAGAGGCTCTAAAAATAGTTTCTCCAAGCATAACTAAAGCAGATATTGAAAGATATGAAAGGCTTGCCAAGGAATTAAAGAGGAGTGCTGTAGTATGAAAAAATATAAAATACTTTTAATTATTGCTGATGGATTAGGAGATAGGCAAGTTAAATCGTTAGGTAATAAAACGCCTTTGGAAGTTGCAGATAAGCCTAACATAAAGGAATTACTTAAATCTTCACTAGTAGGTCTAATGGATCCCATAGGTCCTGGAATAGTAGCAGGTAGCGATACCTCACACATGGCAATATTCGGCGTGGACCCTCATAGATATTATAGAGGCAGAGGCGCGCTTGAGGCATTAGGTACTGGAGCTTATCTTACTGAAGGAGATATAGCATTTAGAGGAAATTTTGCAACAGTCGATGAAAACATGAACGTAATAGATAGGAGAGCCGGTAGAAAGATTGATGAAGGTGAACAACTAGTAAATGAGTTAAACCAGAAAATAGGAGAAATAGATGGAGTTAAAGTTACTTTTTATAAAGCCACAGAACATAGAGTTGCTGTAGTACTCTCAGGAAAGGATCTTAGCGATAAGATTTCTGACACAGATCCTCACGAAGTAGGGCGTAAGATTAAAGAATCTATCCCTTTAGATAATTCAATAAGCGCAAGAAGAACAGCCGAAATTGTGAATAATTTAACAAAAAGAATTTATGACGTATTATCAACTTCTATCTATAACAAGAATAGAATTGAAAGAGGAGAACCTCCTGCTAATATAATATTATTAAGGGGCGCATCAAAGTTTGTTGAATTACCTAAGCTATATAATTATACTGGACTAAAAGGAGGAGCAGTATCGGCTACTGCTCTTATAAAAGGCGTGTGTAAAGCAATAGGGATGGACGTGTTTACTCCAAAGGGTGCAACTGGAGGCATAGATACAAATTATGACGCTAAGGCAGATAAGGTTATAGAACTCTTTAAAGATGATAAATACGACTTCGTTTTCTTGCATATAAAAGCTACAGATGCCGCATCTCATGATGGAAAAGCCGAAGAAAAAGTTAAGGCGATCGAGAAAATAGATTATATAATAGGGAAGATATTAAATAATGTAGGAAGAGAAATAGTAATAATGTTCACTGGGGATCATGCTACACCGGTAGAACTTAAAGAGCACTCTGGAGATCCAGTTCCAGTTCTCCTTTATGTTCCAGACAATATAATTCCAGATAACGTAAGTGACTTTAACGAAAGAGAAGCTAGAAAAGGAAGTCTTAAGATAATAGGACTAGATGTAATGAACTTATTACTTAATTATTCCAATAGAGCAACAAAATATGGCGCATGAAGAAGCTCGAAAGGGCTGATAGGTGAAGAACCCGCGCAGGGCTGATCAACATTTTTTTACATTAAATTTAGAAAATATGTCATTAACTCTCCACTTTGTTGCTTCACAAACCTCTAATGCTACTGCTCCTGCATTAGGTTGACCGTAAATAACTAAATCTCCATCTCTTCCATATAGAGTTGCAGGAATTACAAGCAAATCTTCTTCTCCATCAACATAAATTACAGAACTGAATGAAGAATTTAATGCAGCCTTAATATAAGACATCGCTGAAAGCCTTATTATAGCAGGCTCATTTTTTACCATAATATAATTCGAAAATCTCATATGCAATTTTATATTCCTCTTAGTCTTACCGTCTACTATAGATAGAAATACTCTTCTATTGTTCTTTAATAGCTCTTGAGTAACAACGTCTCCTACAGTAATTATTCTTTCAAAATTATCTGCATATTTTAGGAGCTTTTCGGTAGATTTAAAAAGAATACCATATGGTCTTGAAAGTTCTTTTCTAACTTCCTTTGGTAAATAAAAACATAAATCTACTTTATATTTATCGCGTATCTCCAAGGTTTCTTTGCACCTATTAGGTTCATTAATTCAGAATTCTCATTCAATATTATAACCATCCCTTCCCAATCCTCAGTAAAACTCGTACCTCCGCATATTGGACATACGTCTTGGTCTGGCAAAACTAATGCCTTACAATTTCTGCACGCTTTAAAAATTGATGATTTAGGCATTTTCCATCACTTATTTAACTTACCTAATGTAGGTTGTTTCATAGTTAAACCTATCCTAGGCAATTTGCCTGAAGAGGATACAGCAGAAACAGTTACTATTCTTGCCCTAACTAAATCTCCTTTCTGCAGAACCTTCTTACTTTTCTCGCCAATTAAAACTCCTCTTGTTGAATCGAACTTAAAAGTATCGTCGGCTATTTGAGATATATGTACCAATCCGTCCATTGGACCTAGATTTACATAAATTCCATAATTATCGACTTCTGCCACTGTTCCTTCAACTACTTCTTGTAAAGCTGGAACGTATGTCAATAATTCAAATTCAACTTCATGATATGTTGCTCCATCTCCAAAAATTATTTGACCTTCTTCACTAGCTTTAGCTGACAACACTCCAAGAACTAAACCCAAATCTTTAAAGATTTTATCTTGATATTCTGACTTCAAGATTTCAAGAGCAATCTTATCTAATTCTTCGCCAAAATATTCTGGCGGTATTCTTACAACTCCTTTAGCTTTAATAATTTTAAACATAATAATCAACAGTTAGATAGGAAAGAGCGATTTTATAATTTTACCTTTACTTGCTAAAAAAATTATTCCTACATTGTTTTTTAATGCCTTTTGTTTCAATTCCTTATCATTTGTAAAAATAAGTAAATTATTCCTTTTAGCACAATCAATAAGAATATCGTCAGTAGGTTTATCAATCTCATCGCCTATAAGTTTCCAATAATTCTTATATTTTTCTAGATAAATTAATGCAATATTTATTCTTGACATATATGAAGAAGATCTAGAGTACCTAGTTCTCAAAATTTCCAATTCATGAAAAACTGCTTTATGAATATAGAATACTGGTTTATAATCAAGGTATTCTATTACCAAATTAAAAGGATCTACTCTATCATACACGTAAAGTAAAATATTAGTATCAACTAGGATACCTAGATTTTTATTTGCCCCCATCCTACTAATCTCCATCTTCCTCCTACTTGTCTACTTATAACTAATCTTAAATTGTTCTCCCAAACAGGAATTGGTTTCTTAAGTTCAAGTTCTATTTCATTAGATTTGGCATGAGTTACCGTACCTAGCGTGGTAGCAGACCCAACTGTTATCATTAATACTTCTTTATTTCTTATAGGTTCTACTTTAACAAGATCCTTACTACCTACCACTCTTTCAAGTAAATTATATTCAACTCTAATATTCCATAAAACCGGAATATCCGCCTTTGCATCCGTTACCATATTACCCATTAGGCTATCAGCTTTAGTTACTGAAGGATCTAAATAAGTTCCTACTGCCACTAGACCGCCAGGTTTGGCCTCGTTCACTTCTAGATCTCCAAATCTAAGCGATGATATCTTAGTATAAATTGGTTCGTAAGTTACCTTACCTTTATCTTCAACTCTAATTCCAGGTAAAATCTTTATTTCTTGACCTATAGAGAATTTACCTTGAATTATACTTCCTCCTACTACTCCTCCAACTAATTTATCAAATGTAGTTCCTGGCTTATTTACGTCAAAACTTCTCACTACTAGCATTATAGGTGTTTTAGTTAAATCTCTCTTTGGCGTAGGAATTCTTTCTTCTATAGCTTCTATTAGTGCATCAATATTTATCTTATGAAGTGCACTAACAGGAATTATAGGCGATCCTTCGGCCCAAGTTCCTTTTATGAACTCAGTAATTTGCTTATATTGCGCTATTGCTTGATCTCTAGTTACTACATCGATTTTATTTTGTACTATAACTAGATTTTTTATTCCTACTATACCTAAAGCTACAAAATGTTCCCTAGTTTGAGGTTGAGGAAATGGTTCATTAGCTGCAACTACTAGAATTGCACCATCTAGGATAGCCGTTCCAGATAGCATAGTAGCCATTAAAATCTCATGTCCTGGAGCATCGAGAAATGAAACTCTCCTTAAAAATTCTGGCTCTTCATCACTTCCGCATTGCCTACACGATTCCTCGTTAACATAAGCGTCAGGTTTCTTACAGTTTTTACAAATACCAAAACTTGCCTCAGCATATCCTAGTTTTATAGTCATTCCTCTTTTTAATTCCTCAGAATGTTTAGACGTCCATATTCCAGTTAGAGCTTGAACTAACGTAGTCTTACCATGATCTACATGACCTACTACACCTATATTAACTTCAGGTTGGACTTTTGGCCAGGGCAAAAAATCACCTTACTATTACAGTATTTATCTGAACAATTTCATTACTTATTGTATCTCCTCTTAACATTTTTCTCTTTCTTTCACCATCTTCGCGTGGAATATAGCCCGGAGGACCAGAAACTAATACTCTTCTCTTTGCGGGACCAGAAATATCTGGTCTCATTGCAAAGCCGGTATTATCTGACCCTCCAGTAATTTTTAATGTAAATGGTGTATCACTAATTACTAAGTTTATTTTATCCCCTATTTTAGTTCCAAATAAGTTTAATTTTGATTGATCGATAGAAATTTGAAAAGCTTTAGTCCTATATGCTAAAGCCTCAAAGTCTTCAGCACCAAATTTTTCTGCAATATTCTTGCTTATATGCACCTCATTGTCTGGTAAACTGTCATCAACCTGCACTAAGAAATGTACTTTTATTTTCACTTTTTTGTCTCCTTCTTGTTTCTCAATTTGCAGAGTTAATAATTTATCCAGATTAAGTGCTTGCTTTAACTTACTATTTAATTTG
Source organism: Acidianus ambivalens (assembly GCF_009729015.1). NCBI lineage: Archaea > Thermoproteati > Thermoproteota > Thermoprotei > Sulfolobales > Sulfolobaceae > Acidianus > Acidianus ambivalens. The sequence continues at coordinate 1,992,836 of NZ_CP045482.1, forward strand.
GCTATAGGTAATGCTTTTCCATCTTTTTCTCCATCTATTGATTTTACATTTTCGTCTGCCTTTACTTTTACTTTCATTATTTTTAATTGCTTGGTTTCGGGATCTGAAATTACAATCTTAAAGTCCGGCAATTAAATGCCACCTTTTCATTTTGGTATTCTGACACAAGTATATAAACTCGTAGCTCCAGAGAACTTAAAATGATCGGTATAATTTTAGTCTTGCATGGTAGTAGAGTTGAGGAATGGAAAAATATAGCTGATGGTTATAAAAATTTACTATTAGAGTATTTTCCCTTAGTAGAATATGGTTTTCTTGAATTTAATAAACCTACACTCAGAGAATCGTTAGAAATTCTAGTAAATAAAGGTGCTACAGAAATAATTGCTGTGCCTCTGTTATTTGCTGCTGGTATGCATTTCTATAGAGATATTCCAAAATTATTAGGACTAGACGAGAAAGGAGAAACCGTAATAAACGAGAAAAAAGTGAGAGTTGTTATTGCTAAGCCTATAGGAGTAGATAAAAGAGTTGCAGAAATATTAAAGGAAAGGGTAGAGGAAAAAATTGATGGCAAAAGTTAATTTTGACGGATTGTGCGAGCCAAAAAATCCTGGCGGAATAGCTACTTATGCGTATGTAATAAAAATTGATAATCAAGTCCTACAAGGTTACGGTTTAGCAGAAAAACCTTGGTCAAAAGACTCGACAAACAACGTTGCTGAATATATGGGCGCATATTGTGCTATAAGGAAATTAATACAATTGGGAATTACAAAAGCGATATTTTATGGAGATAGCCAACTGGTTATTAGACAGTTATCTGGAGAGTATAGAATAAAATCTCCAAGGCTTAAAAGGATATACGATAAAATACAAGAAAGTTTAAAAAATTTCGAGCATATAGAATTTAAATGGATTCCAAGAGAAGAAAATACTGAAGCAGATAGATTGACAAGAATTGCGTATAAATTAGTTCTTGAAAATAAATTGAAAGAAATAGGATGCAGATTATGATGTACTAGTTATTAATAGCTCAGCAGTTGTAGGATCGTAGTTCCAATTAGCAGGTAATTTTCCAATTTCTTTATAATAGTCAACTAGTCTTCTTATTTTAGACTCAATTTCCTCAAGGCCTTTTTTAGATACTTTATCCTTAGGATATTCTGTCAGATGCCTCCTTACATTAACAGCCTTTCTAATTAAGTTAAATAAGTCTTCTGGAATTTTGGGGGCCAAGCCTTTTTCCTCAAGGATTTGTGTTAACTTTTTACCAGTTATTTGCTTAACTAAAGGTACACCATATTGATCTCTTAATATTACTCCTATCATACTAGGTCCGTATCCTCTCTTTGCTAATTCTTCTACCAACATTTCAACTTCTTCTCTAGTGAACCTAACCCATTTAGGAGCTCCAGCTCTTACTGGTCTAGTAGAGTGAGATTTTCCTCTTGCTCTCTTCTTATTCATAGCTAATCACTAGCTTATTTTACTACATACATTCTACTTTTTAAGTTCTTCCCTTACCATCTTTGTACCTTTTACCATGTTTACTAATTTCTGAAAAGCTATGCTTCTAGGAAGTAGCTTTAGTCCGCAATCCGGATTAATCCATATCTTTTCTGCAGGGAAATATTTCAGCGAATTTTTAATATCTTTAGCGACTTCTTCTGCGGACTCTACTCGTCTACTATGAACGTCTATTACTCCTAATCCGAGCTCCTTTTCATAACCGTATTTTTTAAATAATTCCAGATATCTGTAATTATATATTTTTAGAGCAAAATTTATTTGATCGACCTTAAACTCGTTCAAGTACGGAGCAACTATTCTATAGTCGCCATAACATATATGAACAACTAATTTAGCATTAATTCCCTTTACAGCTTCGTTTACTGCTTCTACTGCCCAACTAACGTCTTTCTTATTAGAATGTATTGCAGGTTCGTCTATTTGTATTATTCTTGCACCAGCGTCTACCAAATTATGTAATTCTTTGTTTATAATTTTAGCTAGATCGAATACTAAATCTTTCATATCCTTATAGTATTCATTATATGACCAATAGGCAATAGTATATGGACCTGTAATAGTTATCTTAACATTTGGAGTATATGATACTGACTTAGTATAGTTAAACTCGTCCACTAAAAGTGGTGATTTATATTCTATTTTTCCTACAACTGCTGGCTTTCTATAATACGCAGTACCCCATACCCTTACAGGACCGTAAAACTTGAAACCGCCTAATCTTTCAGCGAAATATTCAACCATTTCATCTCTTTTTACTTCGCCATCCGTTGGAACATCAATTCCTGCCAAATAATGATCATGAAGAACTGCTAGTGCGGCGTCATTAAATGCTTCCGTTAATTCTTCATCCGAAACCTTTCCAGCTTTATGTAACCTTATTGCTTCTCTTAACCACTTTGGTCTAGGATAACTACCTATTACAGTTGTGGGTAGGATAGGTAACTCGTCCATCATTGTATCACCTTCTTTAAAAGCATTAATTTTTTCTTAGCTATCTTCTCTGGTATAAAGTCCATTAAACTTGCGTTACCAATCATAATTTCTTTAGCTCCTTTTTCTTTAGCCTTCTCTATCATCCTTCTTATAGTACTTATTCTTTCCAGTTTAGTATTTCTAGTGTTTAAAACTCCTAGGAAGACGTTCTTATCCTTGAAATATTTGTATATATTAGCTAACTTCTTTTTATTCTCTATTACGTCTACACCATAATTTTCTACTGGCAGGGAAAATAAATATGGAAGTCTTTTATTTAAAACTTCAAAATAGGAAATAACTAATGTAGGCTTTCTGATACCTTTAAGCATGCTTTCGTATGCTGAAGAAAGTTTATCCAGAATTTCCTTTTTAATACCCTTAGAGAAGAGTGAAGGTTCGTGTATTTCTATCATGTCAACTTTGCTTTCTATTCCTTTTATAACTTCATTAACTACAGAAGAGTAGGTAAATAATAATTCTTCCACATTATGATAGTATTCGTCTTGCGATAATTCAACGTAAGTTAAAGGTCCCAATATTACCGCACTTAAACCAGTTTTTAAGCCAAATTTCTTCATCATCTCTCTATCAACTTCTAGAATGTTTTTATATTCATCTTTAGGAGTTAATTTGGACTTTATTACAGCTTTTCTATAATAAAAGTTATTATCAAAAAATCTCATTAGCTCTCCTTTTTCCTGGCCATTAATGTATGAGAAAGTTAAATCTACTATATCATCCCATCTAAATAAGCCATCGGTAGTGCATTCTGGATTAACATCTTTTACAATATTGAAGAATTTTTCCTCTTCTTTTAGAATTGCGTTCTCTAATTTATCTTGAGATATTTTTCCTGACCTATATCTAGATATTGTCTTACCTAATGCAAGAGATTTTGGATAGCTTCCTATTATACACGCCTTAAATTCTATCACCCCATCTGTGGAGCAAGTAAGTATATTACATTACCACCAGATTCCATATTAAACTGTATCTGTAATGGTTTTTGATCAGAGAATGAGATTTTCATTAAGCCAGAAAGCTTTGTTAAAGCTAATATATCGTCTAAATAATCACAAGAGTAAGTAGACTCAGCAGGCTTTGATAACTCAATATCTTGTAATCCTCCAGATTCTTTTGTAAATTCTACTTCTACATCGGTTTCAGATTTGCTCTTTAGAGTAATACCGTTCTCATCTGCTTTAAATAATATGGTATCACTTACTGCTGAAATTTGACTTACTGCCTTTTTGAATCCAGAAGAATTTATACTAGCATTTACATCAAATTCTAAATTAAGTTCTGGAACTTCAGGAGGAGAAACGTCTAGATTTCTAACAATATAATCTCTATTAAAACCTCCAGAAATTCTTATTGTAACTTGTGAAGGATCATTAGCTTCTAGCTCTATGGATTCTTTTCTCTTAGAAGTGGATAAAATCTTTAGAAGGTATTGAGTATTAAAACCGAAATTAAACTCCTCTTGAACATCATAGTCTTTAAACGCCTCTTTAGGAATTTGGAGTTTCACTAATGAAATGTGAGCTCTATCTATGGCTACTAATTCTACTCCATCTGGTTTTATCTTTAATGACGCCTCATCGACTAACTTTGCTAAGGCAGTTAGTATATTCTTAAAGTCTCTTACATCATCATAAGAAAACTTCATGATTGAATTTAACATAAACTATACATTTATTTCTTTTTCTCATTAGGTATAATATGACTCACATACCTAGAATTTTAATTTCATCAGATAGGAGTGATTCTGGAAAAACACTTATTTCATCTGGTTTAATGAGAGCGTTATCTAAAAGAATTAAAGTTAGACCATTCAAGGCTGGCCCAGATTTTATAGATACTGGATATCATAAGATTGCAACAAGAGGGATTCCTTCGATAAATTTAGATTTATTTATAATGGGAAAGGAACATGTTATTAACAGCCTAATAAAATATTCGAAAGGATATGATATATCGATAATAGAAGGAGTAATGGGCCTCTATGATGGAATAGGACTAGATTATAGTACTTACCAGCTATCAGAAATAACAAAAACTCCAATAATTTTAATCATAAACTGTGAAAATATAGGTAGTACAGCAGGAGCAATAATTAAGGGACTTAAAGATTACGGAAATGCAAAGATAGCTGGAGTAATATTTAATAAAATCTCTTCTGAAGGTCATTTCAATTATTGCAAAAGTTCTGTAAAGGATACAGAAGTTTTAGGTTATATACCGTTCTCAAAGGACGTAGTAGTGCCATCTAGGCACTTAGGACTTTATACTACTGAGGATTATAGCCCAGAGAAAGCAATTGATACGATATCTAAGTTACTCGAGGAATACGTAGATATAGATAAAATAATGGGAATAGCTAATTCTGCCGAAGATTTGCCTGAAGTTAACGATTTAGAAATACAAGATACTGAGAAGAAAGTAGCAGCAATAGCTTACGACGCGGCTTTTAATTTTTACTATCAAGAGAATATAGACATATTAAAACGAAAATTCCAAATAAAATTCTTTAGTCCATTAAATGGCGAAACAGTTGAAGATCCAGATTTAATTTATATAGGCGGAGGTTATCCGGAACTTTACTTAAAAGAGTTAGAATCTTCTATAACGTCCAGTTGGATAAAAAAAGAGTCATATAAGGGAACAAAAATTCTAGCAGAATGCGGAGGATTAATGTATACTTCCAAATATATAATAGGTTTTGATGGCAAAAAATACAAAATGAGTAATATTTTCGACTTAGGAATTTCTGCAAAAGGAAAACTTACCATTGGGTATACTGAACTTTTGACTTTAGAAGATTCGATTCTCTCTAAGAAAGGAGAAAAGATAAGAGGACATGAATTTCACATATCTTTTCCAGTCGAAGTGAACGAAGAAAAGTTTATATTCAAAAACATAAGAGGAAAAGGAATAAAAGACGGATACGACGGAGTAAAAGTTCAAGAAACTTTAGCTACATATACCCATTTCCACTTTGCTAGCCTTCAGAGCTCTGCCTTTTAAGTTCTAGTCTTTTGACACGTTCTATATAGTCAAGGACTTTATCTATATCCTGCGAATATAGTCTAACTTTATAGGGTAATTTCTGTTTCGTTGAGTCTATCTCAATATAATGTTTTTCACGATTTATCGTTATTTCCGAGTTAAGTAAATATTTTGCATGAAGAAAGACAGAATATCCTTTGCCGCTAACTATACCTTTTTCAGTTATTTTATAGCTAGGTAGCGCCATAGGCGCCATATTGCTCATTGAAGGCGCAAGAATCTTTCTACTAACAAAGAAACCTATCCCAAACAAAGCTTCAAAGTAAGCTAAATAAACTAGTAACCTATAACTCATAGCTTGAGAATCTGCAAACTTTATTATATATTGATATGCAAAGAATAATATTGCTAAATAGACAATATAGAATCCTAGCATTCTAAAATTTCTCTTGATAGAATCCATATATTGTTTTTGATATTCTTGATCTGCCATTATTAATTTTGTAACATCTTTTTCTTCGTAAATTGTCCTAGCATTGACTATTTCATAAAGTAGTTTTCTATCCCTAAACACAGGATTGGATTTATAAGTCATAAAGAATGTAAATCCAAAAATTACTATAATATATAGAATTATTACTTCGAAATAATATTGCGGATAATAAGTTAAAACTATAGATATTATTATAAGCCATACCTGTGTAAATAGTAGGAATTTCCAATTATAAGGGTTATATTGACTGGCAGACATTTCTCATTCCTTTTTATCTTACTCTATTAAATATTTATTAGCATGCTTAAAGCGTTAATATTTTTGCTTATAACACTAGTCTTGTCTTCATTGGTTTCCTATTCCTATTATTCTAATCTCTCATTTAAGATTGGGTATTCTCCACCAAATAAGATAATCTTAGAAATATATTCTATTGTAAGTAATCCAGTTAACATTTCGCTTAACAACATTACTCAGGAAATATACATAAGAACTTCGTATAATTTGACTGGAGTTAACATTTCGCTTATCCATATACTTATTCCTAACTGTTCAAACTCTAAATATTGCTACATAATAAATAGTGAGTATTTAACGTATTATAATTCTACTTTTTTAATATTAATAATGAATAACAGTAAAGAAATCGGGTACATAAAAATAATTGTGTGTAAACCAGAAAATCTTACCATGCCAAACCTAACTAACCCAGACAATAATGCCGTATTATCTAGTAAGACTAAAGATGTCCAGACTACATATGAGTATGTCGTTGTATTACTAATACCTATTCTATCAATAATTGGTAGTATATTACTACGAGTTATAAAAAGGAATAAGTAAATACTTATATATTATTGTTGAATAGATAGCTTATGATACCTAAAGAAGAAATAAGGAAAAACTTGGAAGACGGTTTGCCAATACTAATATACGATTTCGATGGAAGAGAAGAGGAAACAGATATGATGTTTTACGCAGGCGTAATAGATTGGAAAAAAATCTATATATTAAGAAAAGAAGCAGGAGGACTAATTTGCTACGCTACTGGTAGCGAAGAAGGTAAAAAACTTGGTTTAAAATTTCAGACAGATATCCTATTAAATTCTGAGTATAAGCAATTAGTTAAATTACCTCAGTATGGAGATAAGCCAGCATTCTCGTTATGGGTAAATCATGTCAATACAAGAACTGGCATTTCAGATAATGATAGAGCATTAACTATTCTTAAGCTTCATGAAATTATATCTGAGTTAAAGAAAGATGAAAAAAGTGCAGTAGAAAGATTTTATACAGAATTCTACGCTCCAGGACACGTTCCAATTTTATTATCCAGGGGGATAGGAGAAAGACACGGACATACGGAACTCTCAACTACACTCGCAGAATACGTTGGCCTTGAAAGGAGCGTAGTAATAGCTGAAATGCTTGATGAAGGAAAAAGTTTGAGTAAAGAAAAAGTTATACAATATGCAAGAAATATAGGATTCTTATTAATAGAAGGAAAGGAAATTCTAAAAGAGGTGATAGCATAATGAAATATGGCGTTGCTGATACAACGTTTTCAAGAGTAGATATGGGGGCAATTGCAATTAAAGTTATAAAAAGAGAAGATCCAGATGCAGAAATTATAAGGTATACAGTTCCAGGAATAAAGGATTTGCCAGTAGCCGCAAGAAGGCTAATCGATAGCGGATGCGATGGAGTAATAACTCTAGGTTGGGTAGGTAAAACTATGCTTGATAAATATAGTTATTTAGCAGCTAGTATTGGATTAATAATGGTCCAAGTGCTAACGTCAAAGCACGTAATAGATGTAACAGTACACGAAGACGAAGCTGATAATGAAGAAAAACTAAAAGAAATAGCAATCGACAGGGCATCAAAACACGCAAGAAATTTGGTTCTCCTAGTAAAGGAAGGCAAGAATGCACTAACTCCTTATGCAGGAAAAGGATTAAGACAGGGATATAAAGATGCAGGATCAATTGATTAAACTAGGATTAGTTGTAGCAGAATTCAATTACGATATTACTTATTTAATGCTACAAAGAGCAATATCTCATGCAGAATTCCTAGGAGCTAAAGTTAGTGTTATATTTAAAGTTCCTGGATCGTTTGAAATACCTCTGGCAGTAAAGAAATTAATAAAATTGGATGTAGACTGCATAGCAGTTTTAGGTGCAATTATAAAAGGTGAAACAAAACATGATGAGTTAATAGCTAACCAGATAGCTAGACTCATTTCCGACCTCGAAGTTGAATATGAAAAACCGATAGGACTAGGAATTATAGGACCTGGAGCAACTCATGAACAAGCAGTAGAAAGGATTGAAGAATATGCAACTAGAGCTGTTGAGGCTGCAATCAAAATGGCTAAAAGGCTAAGGAAAATTCCAGAAAAATTGAACGAAGAAAAAGTGATAATAGAATGAAAATTTTACTAATGGAATTTATTGGATATAAAGAATGGACAGAAAGTTTAGGTTACGATAGAGAATGGAAAATACAAGATATACAGTCTAGTATATATAAGGTTGTAAATGACGAAATATCAAGAGTTGGAGGGTTCGCATTACCAGTAAGATACGACGGCTTAATAATTTTAGCCGACGGAATACCTAACAAGCATTTACTAGAAATTTATACTAAGGTTAAAGAGATTTCACCTACTAAAATTAATGCATGCATAGGTTATGGTAAAACTCCTAGAGAAGCTGAAATAAACGCACATAACTGCATACTAAATTCTTTATCAGATGAACCTAAGTTTAGTATAATTCATGACGAGAATGTAGTTGCATGCCACTTTGATTATAATAATTTTACATCATTAACACATGAATTATCATTCTATGCAGCTTATATGAGAGTAATGAGACTTTACTCTAAACTATCTGAGTCTATATATGATTTTGGTGGAATTAGCCAATATTTAGGAGGAGACAATATGATAGCGTTCATTGATGAGGATACTCTAGATAAAATTATCAAAATTGTCGAAAATATGGACGAAATAAAAGTAGGAATAGGAATAGGTAAAAATGCGAGATCCGCTATGGCAGGAGCAACCAGAGCTTTAGATGAAATAAGGAGCAAAAGGGAAGATAAGTGGAAAATTGTAAAGTTCTCAACGTAAGGAAGGTACTTATAGGGGAGGACCTAGAAGTTAAAGACAATGTTAACATTGAAATATGTAATGGATATATCACACATATAGGTAATGGATTTTCGAGTAATGCGGAGAGCTTTACTAACGGAATTGCTATACCATCACTCGTAAACTCTCATGTCCACATGCTAGATTACGCATTTCCAGAAATAGGAATAGATAAAACGATAAAAGAACTTGTAGGAGATCCTAATAGCTTAAAATACGAATTATTATCAAAGCAAAATGAGAAAGATTTAATAAACTTTTCATTAAACTTTATTTCTAATTCGATAAATTTTGGAGTAACAACTGTAACTGACTTTAGGGAATTAGGTATTTTGGGTAGCAAAATAGCTCTCAACATAAAAAGAAAATTAAAAGGAATAAATTATATTATTTTAGGTAGATTAGAGAAAAATGAATTTAACGATAAAAATCTAGTACATCTAGCAGAAATTGATGACGGCTTCGGTGTATCAAGTATTTCAACGTACTCACCAGAAGAACTAATGAAAATAAGTGAAATATTTAAAAATAAAATTAAAGCTGCACATATTTCTGAAACTTTGAAACAGAATTTAAAGAAAGATCTAGAATTTTTCATGAAATATTTAAGACCAAATCTTATAATTCATGGAACTTGGCTTTCAGATGATGAGCTATTAATACTAAAAGAGAAAAACGTTAGTCTAGTTCTTTGCCCTAGAAGTAATTTATGGTTCTCTACAGGGATACCTAGGATTGCTAGTGCAATAAAACTTGGAGTTAACATACTATTGGGTACAGATAACGCTGCATGGCTATCTCCAAATTTATGGAAAGAAATGGAGTTAGCTTTGCTAATATCTAGACTTCAAGATCCTTTAAGTAATTATTCTAAGGAAATATTAAAAGCGGCAACAGTAAATGCAAGATTATTTGGAACAAATAAAATAGATGAAGGAGAAAAATCAAATTTTATAATAATTGAAGGAGAGAAAACAGGAATTTTAAGAGCACATGACATATATTCGGCTATAATAAAAAGGGGCTCGGAAGGAAATATTACATACGCGGAGCAACCCAGAATATTAGCATAGCTCCTTTATCTGTAGAAGCCTCAACTTTCATTGGTAGATTATTGCCAAAACTTAATTTTAATGTATCAGTAAAGCTACTTGCTGTAGCCACAGTTTTTAATACTTCTAGGCTATACACTGCTTTAGCACTACTTTCTATGCTAACTTCTTTTAAAGGCTGATCTTTTTTAAGAATAGCTTTATAGCTTTTTCCAGACTCCTCGGTAGATATAGTAACTTCCTCCCCTTCTGCGGAGAACTCAACTTCTTCTCCTATTTCTGAGGCGTCGCTTATTATTGTTTTTAGAATATCACCTTCAAACACTATAGATACCGGTAATTTTACGTTAGGTTCTTTTAACACTTGTGGCTCTCCTTTTTCAGCTTTTAAATTCATTGTACTCCTAGTTCCAGATTTTTCATCCCTAATAGTAATTTTAACTCCATAATCTGTCTCAGAGATTTCGATTGAAGAGTTCTTTGATTTAGCCTTACTAAGTACTTTCTTAAGATCAGAAATGGTAATCTTTAATGATAGAGGTTTTTCTATTTCATAATCATCTAAAACATCTTTTGGAATATTTATAACTCCCATAAGAACTTTATCGTCAGTCAAATGCTTAGCTACTACTCCGTCTTCTGTTAAATTTAATATTGGAGAATCGACTAATTTTGACATTGCTGTTATTAATCTATAAAAATCTAATGAACTCCCATATACTACCTTAAACACCTCACTCCTCCTCTTCTTCTTTTACTTTTGTTTTCTTAGATTTAGTAGTTTTCTTTCTTGCAGTCTTTTTCTTTTGCGAATTGGCTAATTCTTCGTAATTTTCTTCAAATAATTTTTTAGCCTGTTCAATAGTAATTTTACCAGCTATTAATTCATCCCATACCTCAGTATTCTTCATTAATAATTCTATATCTTGTAAAGTTAGTGCAGGTAACTCTTCTTCCTCTTCCTCGGTCTTTTCTTCCTTTTCCTCCTTTGGTTCTTCTTCCTCCTTATTCTCGTAATCGTCTGACATAATCTCACCTAATTTGAACGAACCAAAATTATTTCATCCCGCAATATATCTCTTGTTATAATTAAACCCCTTTCTAACTTCGGTAAACTATTATAAATAGCTTTAAATATATCTGGATCTTGCCCTCCTATTAATCTACTTATAAAATCAATCTCTGTAGGATCAACAATATTTAAAGCAAAGACATATGAAGTATTTGGAATAAGTTTCCTCACATATTCTATAGACTGTGATATTAATATAAATCCAAAACCAAATTTTCTACTCTCCGCAAAAAGCCTCTCCATTAATTGCTCCCCACTTTCCTTAGATAGTATAAAAGGAGCCTCATCGATTACTATCATTTTCCTAAAATTAGATTGTCCAGAGATATACATAAATGCTAGGATGGATCTTAAGATAGTTTCAATTATAACGTATTTTATTTCTGGAATTGTAACTTTTGAAAAATCTAACACATAGTCATCAATTATTAGATCATAAAGATTTATTGAATTATCCATGAATGTATTAGTTGCTAGAAAATAAATATATGGCTCTAAAGATTGAATTTTGTTAAGTTCTTGTGACGTCGTAACTAGTTTTTTCTTCTTCTCAAGTAGCATTAATACATCTCTAAAATTCGGCGGAGGTAAATTCCAAGTCCTTTCATCATCTTCAAATATGCCTTTTTCCCCGTATGCGTCTACAATAATGTTTGAAAGATCAATAGTTTGCAAGCTACCTAAATTAAAAATAGATTTTATCATATATGCAACTTCTAACGCCCTTTGCCTCGGAGATTGACCAAATAGAGACAAAGGATTAATTGATATTTTAGAAACATCTATCCTCTTTGCATTTACGTCGTATTCTCCATGAATATCGAAAATAAGGAAACGAAAATTTCCCCTCCTTATTATATTCTTAGCTAAATGGGACTTGCCAGATCCGCTCCCTCCAACTATTATTATATTAAAATTTTTATTTCCCTCTAGATTAATATAAAATTTGGACTTATATGAAACCCATTTATAATTACTGTTAGTCGATATTTTGGATGAAGAAAACGAAGCTCTCTTTAGTATACCTATTATTTCGCCTATACAAATTCCTTTTTCTTCTCTATTTGAGCCAATTTGAGACATTACATAAGGCAAAAAAATCCAACTTGACAATATTAGAGGAGAATCTTCCTTCTTACCTGAAATTAACAGCAAAAGAAAAGCAATAAAGCTACCTATCAGAAGTAATTGACTATAATATATATATAAATAAATTATTATTGCAAAAATAAGAAATACTAAGGGTATCAAAATCGTGTAAAAATTAAAGGTAATATTTATTTTCTTCAGAGATGATAAAAATTCGTCATCATATTTTCTCCTTATAATTAATCCAAAGAATAGAGCAGTTGCTAATCCCATACTGTATGGAAATAAAATGTAAATATTGACTAAATTCGTATAATTAAGAATATCTATCAGCGATAGTACGGATAAAAAATAAACCAATGATACTATAATTGACCCAAACAGAATATACGATAAAATGGCGTCAACAAAAAGGGATACAAAAATACCGAAGCTAATGTAAACAGATCCTAACGGATAGCCTGCTAAAATAAGTCTAGGTAAAATCAAACCTAGTATTACTATAGTCAAAAATATTCCATGCCTAATTTCTTGCATACTCTTATTACCTCATAACTGCCATTATTAACTTGTTAATGCAGGAAGATCTAGTTTTTGTTGATAATCTAAGAAAGCTCGGCTATGAAAAACTTACTCCAATACAAAAATTAGCAATCCCTATAATTCTAAAGGGAAATAATACTTTAATAATAGCTCCAACAGGTTATGGAAAAACTGAAGCTGCAATAATACCAATTTTCTACAGAATTTTTGCTTCAAGACCACAAGAGATTTCTACATTATATATAACTCCACTTAAAGCATTAAATAGAGACCTGGAATCAAGACTAAAGAGACTTGGTGAAGCCTTCGGAATAAGCATAAAGACTAGGCACGGAGATACGACTCCGAAAGAAAGAAAAGAAATTGTCGAAAAGCCTCCGGACGTTCTTATAACTACGCCTGAAAGCTTGCAATATATAATACTAAATGAGTTTTATAGAAAATATTTCGCAAATTTAAGATGGATAATAATTGACGAACTACAGGAAATGTTAGATGAAAAAAGAGGATACGAGCTTTCGGTAGTTTTACAAAGACTTAAAAGAGTCATAAAAGGAACTCCACAAATAATAGGAATTTCTGCTACAATAGGAAATATAGAATTAGCGAAAAAATATCTAGATATAAACGGCAACGTAGAAGTTGTAAAAATAGATGCAACAAAAGAAATGGAATTAAAATTGCTAATTCCAAGACCTAACGATGATATAAAAAATCTCGCATTAAAAGAAGGACTTGATATAATCCTAACTGCTAGACTTAACGAAATAAGTAAAATAATTAAAGAGAACAAACCAGTTCTAATTTTCACAAACACTAGAGAGACTGCAGAATTCCTTGCTAACAAACTTCAATCAATGTTCAACCTAAATATTGCAACTCATCACGGATCTCTATATAGAGATGTTAGAATAAATGTAGAAAAAGATTTTAAAGAAGGAAAGTTAGACGCAATAGTTGCAACTTCTAGCTTAGAATTAGGAATAGATATAGGTATAATATCACTTGTAATACAATATATGTCTCCTAAGCAAGTTATTAGATTACTACAAAGAATAGGAAGAAGCGGTCATTCACTTTACAAAAAAGCTAAAGGCGTGATCATACCATCAAATTACCTCTTTGATATCCTAGAATGTGAGGCACTAATAGAAGAAGTAGGAAATTATTTAGAGAAACCATCCTATGAAGAAAACCCATTAGACGTCTTAGCTCGCCAAATTGCAGGAATGATTCTCGAAGGGTATGATGATAAAAAAGAGATCCTTCAAATAATTAGAAATTCAGTTTATTTTGCTAATTTAAAAGAAGAGGAATTAGATAGCGTAATATCTCTATTAGAATCTGAGAGAATAATTAAAATCAAAGATGACGGAAAGCTCTCTCCTTCCTCAAGAACTTGGAAATACTATTACCAAGTTAACATGATACCTGACTCTATAAGATCTTATGACGTAATAGAAGTATCGAGTAATACAAAGATAGGAAAACTTGACGAGGATTTTGTAGTCATGCTAGATGAGGACTCAATATTCATTTTAGGAGGAAAACTCTGGAAGGTGATCTCAATAGAAGATAATAAAGTAATTGTAGAAAAAGCCTCTTTAAAGGAAGGAATCTTGCCAAGTTGGTTTGGAGAATCAATACCAGTAGAGAAGGAAATAGCCAAGAAGGTATTCAAAAATTTAGAAAAATACATGAAAGAAAGTTCTCCTTACGAAGAAGTCAATGAAAAACTAGAAAAATATAAGGCAAAAGGTTATCCAGAGCTCAAAAGCAACGAGATTATAGTAGAGATAATAGGACAAAATAAGGATCTTGCTGTAATTTTATCTCCTTTCGGAAGTAAAGGAAATAATACTTTGGGAGCAGTAATATCTTTTATCCTGTCCAGAATTAGTGGTATAAAAGTAACATATAGAAACGATCCATATCACATAGTCCTTGCATCTATGACTCCCATATCAAGAGAAATGATAGAAAAAGCAATAAAGATAATTAGATCACTAAGTGAGAGAGAAGTAATAGAAATAGTAAGCAACGCAATAAAGGAAAGCCCGCAGTTCAAATGGCAATTATTAATAGAAGCAGAAAGATTTGGTGCTATAGATCTAAATTCAGATATCCAAGTGAGCAGTACATTGCTCAAAGCATTTACAGATACAATAGTCGGCCAAGAGGCAGTAAAGGAAATGACGGTAAAATACCACGACCTAAGCATTTTTGAAGAATTAAAACATTGCTCCTGGAATATTTTGGAAGTTCCAGAACCTTCACCTTTATCACAAGATTTTCTAGATAGACTTCTAGCCTTCACCACGGAATCCAACTCAGCTATGTTAGAAATATTCAAAAGAAGACTCCTTTCAAAGGATGTGAAAGTATTATGCATAATGTGCGGATGGAATGAGATAGTTAGTATAAGAAATGTACCGGATAAATGCCCTAAATGTAATTCTGTTTTCCTAGCAGTTACTACTCCAGATGATAAAAATAGTCCAGAAATAATAAGGAAAGTACTTAAGGGAGAAAAATTAAAGAGGCTCGAAAGTAAGAAACTTGAGGAATTAAGGACAATATCTTCACTCTTCTCAAGGTATGGAAAATACGCATTCGTCGCCCTAGCAGTTCCAGGAGTAGGACCTTCAAACGCTGGTAGAGTCCTTAGTAAATTATCTGATGGAGAAGAAAAATTTTACCTTGCTCTCATAGAAGAGGAGAAAAAGTTCCTCAGAAACAGTAAATATTGGAAATAGATGGTAAATTAAAGGTAAGTTTTAAATTATAGGCATAAAGTTTCTTTTAGATTACAATGCCCGCAATTGAAGTTGGCAGAATATGCGTAAAAACTAGAGGAAAAGATGCAGGTAAAAAATGCGTTATAGTTGATATTATAGATAATAACTTTGTATTAGTAACTGGACCTAAGAAAATAACTGGAGTAAAAAGAAAAAGGTCTAACATTCTACACTTAGAGCCAACTGACAAAAAAATAGATATCCAAAAAGGAGCATCAGACGACGAAGTAGAAAAGAAATTACAAGAGGCAGGATTAACTGGCTTTATGAAAGAAAAGGTAAAGATAAAGATACCAGTGATTTAAATGATTTTTTATGATTTTATATATAAGATAGATAATTTTTGTGGATATAATAATCCATGGAATATAAAGAAAGAAGTCCAAACGTCGGACAAGTACGGCTTCTTTGCAGATAAAAGACCTATAGAAGAGTTAATAAAAAATTCAATAATAAACCTAGATAAACCTCCAGGACCAACTAGCCACGAAGTAGCCTTTTGGATTAAGAAAATGTTTAACCTCAGCAAAGTAGGTCATGGCGGGACCCTAGAGCCCTAAAAGGGCGGGGTAACCCCAAAGTATCTGGAGTATTACCTATAGGACTAGAAAACGCTACAAAACTAATGACCTATATAACTAAAGCTGGAAAAGAATACATCTGCGTAATGGAAACTCACGAGAAAGTTGATTTATCTATAGTTAAAAAAATTGCAGAGGAATTTAAAGGAACAATTTACCAGCGGCCACCTGTTAGATCCTCAGTAAAGAGAAGATTAAGGACTAGGAAAGTCTTTGACATTGAAGTACTAGAAGGAAAAGATGACAAACTATTTTTACTAAGAATCTCGTCAGAGCCAGGAACTTACATGAGAAAAATATGCCATGATATGGGAATAATTTTAGGTACAGGGGCGCACATGAGAGAATTAAGGAGAATAAGATCTGGAATATTCACTGAAAGTGGACTATTTACCTTACAGGAAGTTTCTGAAGCATTATACATGTGGAAAAACTGCAAGGACGAGACTGATCTAAGGAAAATATTACTCCCCATGGAGATAGGTCTTTGCGGAATACCAAAAATTATCTTAGATGATAATGCAGTTAACGCGATAGCTTATGGAGCAACTGCAAACGTCCCAGGAATAGTAGCATATCAAAACTTCAAGAAAGGTGACTTAGTAGGTTTAATAACGTTAAAGGGAGAAGGAGTAGCAATAGGCAAGGCATTAGTTGATTCTGACAATATACAGCAAATGAAAAAAGGAGAAGTAATAAAACCTAATAGAATTCTAATAAAAAGAGATGTTTATCCAAGGGCTTGGAAATGAGAGAATTTTACATTGTAAATGATGTAGTAGACGGTATTCCTCTATCGTTAGTAAGCCACCCAGGCTTATTCTCAAAGAAAAAAATAGATTTAGGTACTAGAACTTTCCTAGAAAACCTAATAATTCCACAACAAGGAACAGTAGTAGACTTAGGTTGCGGATATGGTGTAATAGGAATTTTTATAGCACTTAAAAACGAAAACCTAAAAGTCTACATGCTTGATATAAATCCGTTAGCCATAGCTACAGCAAAGATGAACGTGGAAAGGTACAATTTACAAAACCGCGTAATAGTAATGAAAAGCGACGTGCTTTCTGCACTTCAGGAAAAAGTTGACGCAATATATTCAAACCCCCCTCTGTCAAAAGGAGTAGATTTTCTACAAAAATTTGCAGAACAATCTGCAGAAAAACTCAAAAAAGGCGGATTTATTCAAATAGTCGTTTATAAAGGAGAAAATAACGTGATAAAAATATTTTCTAACTATTTTTCCGATATAAAAGTAATTAAAAGAAGCAAAGGCTACTCTATTATAGTAGTTAATAATTAAAACTCTCATGGTAATTTTATAATTGCCGGGGTGCCCGAGCGGACCAAGGGGCTGGCCTTGAGAGGCTAAGCTTAAGAAAGCCAGTAGGGGAAACCCTGCACGGGTTCAAATCCCGTCCCCGGCGCTTTCCTTACTAGAAAAAAGATGTATAATAACCATTTATCGTAGTTTTCCTTATTACTTCGTAATTGCATATGTATACATATTAAAATTGCTTATAGGTTATAACAAACTAAACATAAAAGCTAATTTACCTTAAGCAGATATGTATTTCTATCTACTATTACTTAAATCACAAAAATTAATGCAAGTAAGCTTATAGGGTTGCCTATATTTTCGTATAATTTAGAATTAATATTTTGCTTGACTAGAATATACTAGAGTCATTTATACCGTGTATTACTAGATTCCAAGTCAGAAAATTCTTAATGATTAGAAGGTTAATGAGCTATTCCTCTTCCAAGTTTAACTCTATTATTAGTTAAACTTTAATAATTGTTAAACCTAACGTAGTTTATGGAGGTAAAAGTTCATAGGAAAGGAATCATAGTTATTCCTGCAGAGGTTAGAAGGAAGCTTAATATTAAAGAAGGCTCGTTCATCGAGTTAGAGGTTGAAGGCGATAAAATTATCTTAAAACGTAAAATGACTCTGTTGGACGCTTTTGGCATAGATAAAGATATGGGAGATTCTGCTATAAAAGAGCTCGAGAGATTGAGGAAAGAAGAAGTTGAAAAAGAAAATTCTATTTGATACAGGTTTTTTCCACGTATACTTTGCTGGGCTTAATGAAGAAGCCAGGAAAGTTATGGAAGAAGTTTATGAAGGTAAAAGTGTAGGTTATACTCTAGATCTTAATTTAGCTGAATTCCTTTATACTTATGGCAGGCTTAAGGGAATAGAAGAAGCTAACGCTAGGCTATCCTTAATTCTAAATTCACCAATAAAGATTGTTAGCACTAATAAGGAACTCGCTTTAAGAGCAGGTGAGCTGAAAATAAAGTACCAAGGCCTTTCAATTGTAGACTGTTTTATAGTAGCCTTTGCCGAAAAAGAGAATGCTATAATATATACTACAGACTCTGGAATAGGAAAAGTGTATAAAAACACTAAATTAGTTATATCCGGTTAAGAGGCACAGTAAGTTATACTCCTAAATAAAACTGTAATAACGTACGCATTCTTCTTTAAATCCTAGCAAAGTTATTCTATTAATCAAACGTGTCAAATAAGATAGAAAGCCCCCTAGGGCTTTTGCAACACTCCTCAGCAAGCAAACTAATTTGCTTGCTAAACAATAATTATCCTCAATTCCTTTACTTAATAGGAATAATAAGTAATTTTTTCTATTTTAAATAAGTTTCTAAATTATATCTATTATAGAAATGTTTTAAAGAGCAGAGTTGTTTGAACAATTTATGGCTTAAGAAGAATTGCAAGCTGTTATGGATCAATCTGCAAATTACGAATACAATATATACGATTACTTTGCACAACAATGGAAACAAATGACTTACAAGATATAGAACAATATTCACAAATCGTATTGTTAAATAAAGCACCAATAATAAGCCAAGAGGACTAAAAGTATCAAGTGCAAGAATATAGAAAATGCATACTCGAACAACATGTATTGGTTATGCCTCGGTGAAATAGAGATAATCAATAACGATTAACTAATCATAAAGCCTAAGAGAAAATATTATAAATATCTGTTAGACTCATTCCATGATCTTCCCATATAAGTAACGTTCTAAATTATTTCCAAGTACTATCGACATTTTATTATATAATAAAAACACGAGATGCATATAAGATAAAAATTTAAAAATATTGTCGAGCCCACTTAAAACGCGCGCCGTAGCCGGGATTTGAACCCGGGTCAAGGGCTCGACAGGCCCTCATCCTAGACCGGGCTAGACTACTACGGCATATTAATATTATTACAGTAAGTATTTAAAGTTTACTCACTACAACTTCTAAAAACTAATAAATAAGGTTTTCTTCTACTGTTCGACATTCTCTTTCTAAGTATTATCCCTCCTGTATTATGAATCTTATAGTTTTAAATTTCGTTTTAAGACCAAATCTAGTGTTGAATTGATACTATAATAACATTTAAGATTAGTAAAATCGACTAAAGTGTATGTCTCAAGAGGAACTAGAGGAATATGAGGCTGAAGGCAATGTAGAAGAAACCAAGGAAGTATTAAAAGAGCAAAACGAAACGCAAGGTTACGGAATATGCCTCGATATTTTAAATAGCTTAGCTAGTATTGCAGCAGTCCTTGCATCAAAGCTCAGCGCATTTACCAACTTAGTTACAGATATGAAGGAAGTCAATGAAGAGTTAAAGTGTAATGAGAAGATACCAAAGAGGATAGAAGAGAACAGTAAAGACTTAAATTACCTAAAAATGACTTTACCAGCAGTTGCTACTAATGAGGACGTAAGGTGTGAGGCCGAGAATTATCCCTTGTATACCTTATTCAGATAAGGAATAATGGCAAGAACTAATTGTAATGGAAATAATATGATGGCTTACATAGGAGGAGCATCAAGCCTTTGGAGAGCAGGAAAAAGATCTTATGTTAGCGTATACCAATTTGGCGCAGAAAGAAGATTTCCATTTTATAAGAATTTATACGACAGAATGCCAGAATTAATGAAAAGTAAGGGAGTTACAGGAGGCTATATTGTAGTATTATTAGGTGCAGAAAGAGCAGAACAAGAATACGTAAATCCAATATATCCAAACAATTACGAATCGAACCAACCACCACATTCAATAATAATACCAAACTATGGAGAAAGAATAAAGATGATAACATAAGATAAAATTATACTTATAATAAGAGATAGTCAAGGACATTGTTTTTGTAATGTTTGTTCAGCAGACGCGAAATCTGTCTCGGTAATGTATCCTTCTTTTCTTCTTGGTTTGGGTAATTTCTTTGTTGTTTCTCAGCCTCCTCAGTTTCTTCAGCCTAGGATGTACCTTGTTGTGAGTGATGATATTAATGAGTATTAATGTGCTCGCCTATTCACTCTGCTGGTGAGGAATGTGGAAATGCTAGGATGTGCGGATTCGTTCTGCAAGCCTTTAGCCTTGATGAGTATTGCAAATTATATTCACAAGCAACTGGTAAATCTTTTAATGCCTCGGTAAAAAAATGGAGGTATCGTTTTAAGAATCCCTCCTTCTAACTCTTGGAATTGTGAGGATATAATAAGTTGGGGTGAGAGTTTGGGCTATGAGAGGTCTTTTCTAAAAGCTTATATTTAATCTTGCTATTGCTGTTGGGTCAATTCTGTCTAGTTTTCCTAAGGATTATCAGGATGAGATTGAGGATTGTATTTACGGTTCTGAATTTGGTAATTGTGAGAATTTGAAGGAGTGCGAGGATGAAGTCAAGATGGTTGCTGATGATATTTATAATTCTATGCAATCTGAGGATAGCGATAAACTAATCTCTATTATTCATTATTGTCATGATGAGAGTATTACTGTGGATAAGGATTGTTATAACTCATGATTTTCTCAATTTAAGGATAAAATAAAGAGGTTAAGTGTCTGGGATTATTATCACCTAGGTGAGGATGGGAAAGATGAATTAGCCTCTGTAATGGCTGAGGAAGAGTGCAAGAAGATTTGTTCAAAATTTAATGCAAATAAATACGAGGAGTGCATGAAAACCTATATCCTGGAATTAGAAGGCACATAACAGAATAGCTATGCTCTAGGTTTTATAGTAAGCAAAAATAGTGACCTCTTATTCTAAGTATATTTTTATCCAGAACTATGAGAAATTGTTGCTTGTAATTTGTTAAAGGCGCCGGGGACGGGATTTGAACCCGTGCAGGGTTTCCCCCACTGGCTGACCGGTTAACTCTCCAGGCCAGCCCCTTGGTCCGCTCGGGCACCCCGGCAATTATAAAATTGGATAAAAAACTTAAAAGATTTGCACTAATAAGTGAAGGAAAAATCGCCTAAATTAATTCTATTTCAATATATACGTCTTCTGGAACTCTTACTCTCATTAATTGTCTCATTACCCTTTCATCAGCAGCAATGTCTATTACTCTTTTATGAATGCTCATCTCCCACTTTTCCCATTTCTTCCTTCCTTCTCCGTGCGGTAATTTCATTACAGGAACTTCTAGTCTTTTAGTAGGCAAAGGCACTGGACCTCTCATACTAATTCCGGTCTTATCGACTATAGCCTTTATTTGTGTCACAACGTAATTTAGATCTTTAACGTTTGTGCTCCATAATCTTATTCTTGCTTTAGTAGGCATAAAAAACACCAAAAAGAGTTTACTTAATCTCTACCTTCATTGGTTTAATGTCAGTTATAACTCCTACTCCTACAGTTTTACCCATATCTCTTATTGCAAATCTACCTAACGCTGGGAACTCGGAGAACTTCTCTACACATAGAGGCTTAATTGGTTTGAACTTCACTATTGCTGAATCTCCTTGCTTTAAGAATTGTGGATGGTCTTCTACTACTTTACCAGTCTTTGGATCCAGCTTTTGTACTAACTCTGTAATTTTACAAGCAACACTAGCAGTGTGAACGTGAAGAACTGGCGTATAACCTACTGCTATAGCTGTTGGATGCCAGACTACGATTATTCTAGCTGTGAATTCATCAGCAACCGTTGGTGGATTATCTAAATGACCTGCAACGTCTCCTCTCTTTATATCCTTCTTTTCTACACCTCTAACGTTAAAACCAATGTTGTCTCCTGGCTCTGCTTTTTCTAATCTTGTATAGTGGGTCTCTATAGACCTTACTTCTCCTTTCTTTCCTACTGGCATGAATACTACTATATCGTTAACCTTTAACACTCCACTCTCCACTTTGCCAACTGGTACTGTTCCTACTCCAGATTTGGAGTAGACGTCTTGTATTGGTATTCTTAAAGGCTTATCAATAGGCTTCTTTGGAACTTCAAACATGTCTAATGCTTCTTCTAATGTTGGTCCATTATACCATGGCATATGCTCAGATCTATGAGTTACATTCTCTCCTGTAGGAGATACTACTGGAACAAAGGGAACTTTGCTAACATCGTATCCGAAGGCTTTCATGAATTTTGATACTGTATCTTTAACTTCATTATATCTCTTTTCGCTATAGGGCGGGTCAGTCAAATCCATCTTAGTTACTGCTACTACTACTTGGTTTATTCCCATAGTCTTAGCTAATATTATATGCTCTCTGGTTTGACCTTCTTCGCTCATTCCTGCTTCAAATTCTCCTTTTTTAGCAGAAACTGCTATTATTGCTGCATCAGCTTGACTAGCTCCAGTTATCATGTTCTTTATGAAGTCTCTATGCCCTGGTGCATCAATAATTGTGAAGAAGTACCTCTTAGTCTCAAATTTCATGAAGGTTAAGCTTATTGTTACTCCTCTTTCTCTTTCTTCCTTTAATCTATCAAGAAGGAATGCATATTTTTCTGACTCTTTTCCTAACTTCTTTGCTGCTTCTTCTGCTTCCTTAATTGTCTTTTCGTCTAAAAATCCTCTATCCATTAATAGTCTTCCTACTAATGTACTCTTACCGTGATCTACGTGTCCTATTACTATTAAATTCAAGTGAGGCTTCTGAGGCACAGACATTTATTCTTCACTCCTCACGCATTCTATTACATTCTTCATTAAAAAATTAGCTTATCTTGAGCTTAGGGCAATTCTCTCAATTTCTTCTTTCTTTCTTATAGCATAACTTTTTGGATCGTTAGATGAAGCCGCTATTATTTCTTCAGCCAATGCTTCGTCTATAGGCTTAGGATTATTAAATGATGCAGTTCTTGCGCCTTCTACTAGGTATCTTAATGCTAAGTCAACTCTTCTTTGAGGAGCTACATCTACAGCAACATAATAAACTATACCTCCATACATTATTCTAGTTACTTCTTCCCTAGGTGCTGAATTCTCTATTGCTCTAACTAAAACCTGGATAGGATTCTGACCAGTTCTTGCTGCAATTATCTCAAACGCTGCCCTAACTATATTATACGCTAAGAATTTTTTGCCCTTATTTCTCCCTGGTCTCATCAACTGATTTATCAACCTTTCTACTATGGGTACTCTAGACTTACCAAATCTCCTATGCTCATGTCTTCCTCCAGTATGAGGTAAATACACTGGCATTAATGATATATATTTCTTTAAACTGGGGTCTCTTATTTCAACTTTTGTATCCCATTTTCCAAATATTCTAATATCTAGCTTGCTTAATTCGTAATCGCTCATGCTATGAATGTTATGATAAGTGGAATATATAACTATCTGTTAATGAAGGGTTTAATATGTTGTAAGTCATATTTATTTTTGATAATGAAAGAGGAAGAAGATTACATAAAAGTAAATAGAGTTGACGCATTTGTTTACCCACTAGATGGTTTACCCGTAATGGTTTGCTATCTAGAAGATGGTAGGGAATTTAATTTATTTTATGTGCCAATAGAAATTGTTATAGCAATAAATAAAATAAAAAAACAGTATGAAGAAGATAGTATATTAGGTGATAAGAGAGAAACAATTTTCGATATACTGTCCTTCATACCAGAAGTTACGGAAGAAATAAGCAAACATATTAACAAAGTAACTATTGACGATATTTCTGGGTCAGTTTATATAGCAACTATAGAGCTAAAATTTGATGGTGTTATAATTCAGAAAAGAATGATACCAAGTCATGCTATATACTTAGCATTAATTTCTAACAAACCAATATATGTTAAGAAAAGCTTAGTAGATGAACAGGAAAAAGAAAGGAAGAAAGGTGAAGGAGGAGAAGAGGAAGAGAAGAAATAATTACCTAACTGGTTTTTGTTTCTTTCCTTTATATAATGCGTCTAAAGATACTCCATTAACCATAATAACCTTATATCTAACTCCCGGTAGGTCACCCATCGATCTACCTAATGTACCTCCTATGCCTGCTATTACTACCTCGTCGTGCTCATCGATAAAGTTTACTCCACCGTCTCCTGGAACGAAAGCAGTAACTACTCTGCCATTCTTAACTAACTGAACTCTAACACATTTCCTTACTGCAGAATTAGGCTGCCTAGATTCTATACCTACTTTTTCTAAAACTATTCCTCTAGCCATTGGAGCTCCTTCTAATGGGTCAAATCTCTTCTTTAATTGTAACATCCTAGCTTTGAATGACCTTTGGCTCCATCTAAACTTTAATCTCTTAAGTTTAAGTTTTCTTGCTGCGTATAAACCTTTAGGTGATTTTCCCGACATTTACGACCCTCAGACAATAACTACTGAGTCTATATCCATATATCTTTTTAAAATTAATTTTGCTCTAACAACGTTCTTTCCGCTTTTACCTATCGCAATACCTTTATCTTGTGGATCTACTGTTATATAGACAGTCTTTTTACTATCATTATCTATAACTTTTACACTTCTTACTCTTGCTGGTGACATTAAGTTCTTTACCATATCCTCTAGATTATCACTATATGCAACTATTTCTATATCTTTTCCTAAAACTTTCTTTAGCTTCTTTACGTTCATTCCATTTTTTCCTATGGCTAAACCCATAAAATGAGGATCGACCAAGAAAATTATCCTATTATTTTCTTCATCAACAACACAATCCTTAGCAGTAACTTTGGTTACTTCTTGAAATAAAGACATATATCTTATTTCGTCCTGAGTTAGCTTAATCTCTGGCAATTATAATACACCTCATGAGACTGGCTTTGCAAGTTGTAGAATCTTTGAGTCACCTTCATTTTCTACACCAATAGTTGATACCATAAAAGGTTTTCCAGCTAATGTTCCTAATTCCCATCCACTACCAGGATATTCATAAACTGGTACTCCAGACATTTTAGAATAATATAGAATATCTGCCTTTAAATCAGTCCTTAAGGTAGATGCTATTATTACTGCCTTAATTTTGCCTAATTTTAAGTTTTTTATTGTTCTTCTTGCCCCAAATATTACCTTTCCTGTTTTTAAAAGTGTTTTTAATTCTGATTCAAATGATATTTGTTGAGACATTTTATCACCTCACTCCAGGCTTCATGAGAAGCTCAACCATTCCAGTTCCAAGTTTAATAGGTTGCCCAATAATAATATTTTCTACTACTCCTCTAAACTCTTCCACGTCACCTCTTGCTGCAGCGTCTAATAAATGTTTAACTGTTACTTCAAAGGCAGCTTTTGCAAATACACTAGTTTTTTCTCCAGTTACGCCATGTCTTCCAATTTGCCTAACTTCTCCGGTTCTGGTCATTATATCGGCAACTAGCTCAACATGCCTTATATCCACATCTAAACCTTGATCGTCTAATACTTTCTTAATTTCTCTAGTTATTAATTCTCTTGCGGCTTCAATTCCCAATACGTTTTCTACTTCGTGAAGATTATTTGTTTCTATCCTACTTACATCCACTCCTTTAATTCCTAATACTCCTTCTAAGTTAGATCCATCTGTTATAATCACGTATTCATCTCCTCTTTTTTGCACTATTGCTCTTTTTATTCCTTTAATACCTTTAATTTTAGTATTAAGTATCTTTTCTCTTGCTTTAAATAATCCGGTTATACTATCCATATTCTGGAAAGTGACGGTAATTGTTAATTCATCTGGTCTATCAATAGTAAAGTCACCTAATTTTAGTTTTCTGATCACTTTTTCAACTTCGTCTGGCTCAATTCCTTTATCTTTTAGCATTTTCTCATCAAGATGAATTATAAGAGCCATAGAAGCCATATCTATGCTGGTAGAATCTACGACGTTCTCAATTTTTGTGTATTCTATTTTCCTAGCTATAGAAATTGCCTTTTCCCTATCTGTTTTATATTCATCTGTAAGATAGATAGTCATCATTGGTGTAGATGGAACTTTTCTTGCGTCTACTATTTCTATTAATCTTGGTAAACCTAAAGTTACATTTAACTCTCTAACTCCAGCAAAGTGGAATGTCCTTAAAGTCATCTGAGTACCCGGCTCCCCAATTGATTGGGCAGCTACTACGCCTGCAGCTTCTCCAGGATTTATTAGCGATACGTCATAATCTTTTAGCGTCAAATTAATTATCTTATCAATTTCCTCCTTAGTTATATTTGCTGGATATGAGATTATTGCATCTCTTAACTTCTGAATAACGGTATCTGGAATTTTACCACTTAATGAAGATAATTTTTCTTCCAAATATTTTTTATCTTCCTCATTAATCATAAATTATCACCTCTTCCAACCTACAACCCTTTCTAGAATTCTATTTACATCAACAGTTTTACCGTGAGAGCTATACATTGGATGTACGCCATCGCCTCCATATAAAGTTTGTATTACCTCGCCATATAAAGTTCTTACGGTGCCATCATATTCTATTCTTAAATCTGACAACGCATTTATTAATCTTCTTTGCATGTAGCCGCTTTGCGAAGTCCTTACTGCAGTGTCTACTAAACCTTCTCTACCTGCAGCTGCGTGGAAGAACAATTCTATAGGATTTAATCCGCTTCTAAATGATGAGTATATGAAACCTCTAGCTTCTGCAGATATATCATTGCGTTTAAAGTGAGGTAACGCTCTCTCATAATACCCTCTAGATATTCTTTCACCTCTTACTGATTGTTGCCCTAGCATTGCTGCCATTTGAGTTATATTTAGAACGCTACCTCTAGCACCAGTTCTTGCCATAATATACACATTATTAAATGGATCTAAGTCAGCTGCTGCAATCTCACCAGCATCGTTTCTTAATTTATCTAACGTATCTAGGATATAACTTTCCAAGCTTTCCTCTAAAGTTCTACCGGGTATTTGCTCTAGTTCTCCTTTTTCATACTTTGCAATTAGCTCTTGAACTTGTTTATCAGCCTGCTTTGCTTTTTCAGCTATTTTTGCCATAGCTTCTTGCGAAATAGTTACATCGTCAATAGTCATTGTAAGTCCGTGAATTTCTATATACCTTATAAATACCTTGAATATGTTATCCATTAACCACAATCCGTAATCCTCTGGATACTCTCTAATTAACCAATGAAGTATGCTTTCTGGCTGTTGATTACCTAAGGCTTTCTTGTCGAATACTCCTTCTAATAGCTTTCCATTTTTAATAACTATGTAAGAATCGTGCGGGCAATCTTCATCAGTGCATAATCTAGGACCGCTTGCTATGTTAGCTTGACCATGATAATTAAAGTCCTCCGGTAGGAATAAACTTACTACTTGCTTTCCTGTGTATAATCTCTTAGGTGCTAATATTGCAGGCTCTCCAATATCTTTAGATATGTTTGCTACTCCAAGTATAGTTTGTACTTCATCCTCTGTTAAAAGCGTAGTTTTTACAGTAAGTAAATAAGCGCCGCTGATATAATCTTGAGCAGAACCCATAATAGGACCTCCATATCTAGGAGTTAAGATGTTCTTATGTACTGTCATTAATTCCTTGGCTTCTGCAATAGCTTCTTCTGACTGTGGTACGTGCAAGTTCATTTCATCTCCATCAAAGTCTGCGTTGTATGGTGGACATACAAGCAAGTTTAATCTGAAAGTTCTACCCGGTAATACTTTAACTTTGTGAGCCATCATAGAAATTCTGTGTAAAGATGGTTGTCTATTGAATATCACAATATCACCGTCTATTAGATGTCTTTCAACTATAAAACCGGGAGCTAATGTCGACGCAAACTCCTTCCTGTCTTTTACATAACGTAAATCAATTCTTCTACCATCTGGCTTTATAACGTAATTTGCTCCAGGCCATTTGTCTGGACCATTTAGCACGTATTCCCTCATTCTTTCAATATTCCACTTTGTAACCCTTTCTGGAACTGTAAGTATTTTTGCAATATCTATGGGAACTCCTACTTCATCAATACTTATGTTAGGATCAGGAGATATTACAGTTCTTGAGGAAAAGTCAACTCTTTTACCGGATAGATTGCCTCTAAATCTACCTTCTTTACCTTTTAATCTTTGTGCTAGAGTTCTTAACGGCCTACCTGATCTATGTTTTGATGTAGGTAAGCCTGGAATTTCATTATCAAAATACGTTGCAACATGATATTGTAATAGGTCCCATAGATCTTCTACTATTAATTGTGGAGCTCCTGCATCTATGCTTTCTTTTAATCTTTCGTTAATTCTAACTATATCTACAAGTTTGTGTGTTAAATCGTCTTCGGCTCTAATTCCATTTTCTATCATAATTGATGGTCTTATTGTAATAGGCGGTACTGGTAGGACAGTTAGTATCATCCATTCGGGCCTACTAGTTTTAGGATCGTATCCTAATAGTTCTACATCATCGTCAGGTATTCTTTCAAGCCTATCCCTTATATCTACTGGAGTTAACCTAACTACACCTTCTTTTCTCTCTTCGTAGAAATTGTATGGTTTTTCAAGCTTTATCTTCAATTGTTTCTCTCCACAGTGCGGGCAAACTGGAGCTTTCATTGAAGATTTCTTTATATGCTCTACAAGTCTTTTAGCAGCTGAAGGCCATCTCTTATTTATAGCATGATAAATCCTTCTGTACCTTTCTAATTCTTGATCCTCTAATTTTATTCTACCGCATCTCCTACAAGTTGCACGAAGCAAATCATATATATGTTTAACAAACCCTACATGTATAACTGGCTTTACTAGCTCAATATGACCAAAATGTCCAGGACAATTACCCATCATATTTCCACATGTAGGGCAACGCTGGCCAGGTTCAATTACGCCTAACCTTGGATCCATAACACTGCCTTCTATTGGAGTACCGTCTTCGTCATAAACCTCAGAAGTAATTATAGCAGTTACTGACATCTTCCTTATTTCGTCTGGAGACAATATGCCGAATTTTACTCCTTTTATTATTTTTTCACTCATTATTATCACCTTTTAAAGAAACTTTATCGCCAAGAATTAATCTGGGTGAAATAACCATGCTCATCAGCTCTTGGAGTAATAATTTGAACGCATAGGATATAGTAACTGGGTATAAATTAGCTTTATCACCGTGAATTGGACATACGTACTTATTCTTATTCTTATCATACCAGCCTATGTAACCGCATTGCTCGCAAACATAAACAGTAGTTTTATCAGAATTATCAAGTAATCTATCTTTTATAACCATTGCAGCTCCATAACCTATCAAACAATCTCTCTCCATTTCTCCAAATCTTAATCCTCCTTCTCTAGCTCTACCTTCTGTAGGCTGTCTAGTTAAAATTTGAATAGGCCCTCTAGCTCTACCGTGCATTTTATCCGCAACCATATGATGTAATTTCTGGTAATAAACTACTCCATATAATATCCTTCCTTTTACTTTTTGTCCTGTTCTGCCATCATACACAACTTCTGTACCGTCTGGTAAGAATCCGAAATCTAGAAGCTTCTTTTGCAATTCCTCTATTGGCGTATTATAAAATGGAGTTGCATCCACTGTTTTACCAGATAATGCAGCGTATTTTCCAGCCAATGCTTCCATTATTTGACCTAGTGTCATTCTAGATGGTAATGAGTGGGGATTAAGTATAATGTCTGGTACAATACCTTTAACAGTATAAGGCATATCAGCTTGTGGTATTAGCATGCCTATTACTCCTTTCTGTCCATGTCTAGTTGCAAACTTATCTCCTAATTCTGGTATTCTTAAATCTCTAACTCTAACTTTTACTAGTTTATTTCCTTCAGAGGTCTCAGTAATTAACACTAAGTCTACAATACCTTTTTCTCCATGTCTAGTTATTACTGAAGTATCTCTCTTTGCTTGCTCTGGCGATAACTCTTTAAATTCCTGTAGAAACCTTGGTGGGCTAACTTTTCCTATTAATACGTCTCCTCCTTTTACTTCGACTTCTGGAGGAACTATTCCGTTCTCATCTAGTGACTTATAATAATCACTACCTTTGTATCCTCTAACTCCTGGTTCTGGTAATTGTATCTTATCTTCTTGGCCTCCAGGGTACTTAATTTCTTCCGCTGAGTACAGCCTGAAGAACGTTGATCTAAACATTCCTCTTTCTACTGAGGATTTATTCATGATAATTGCATCTTCCATGTTATAACCGGTAAACGACATTACTGCTAGTATAGCGTTCTCTCCAGCAGGTCTATTATTGTACCCAATTATATCTAACGCCCTTGTTTGCACTAATGGTTTTTGAGGATAGTGCAAGAAATGAGCTCTACTATCCGTTCTTAACTGGTAGTTAGAAGCATAAAGACCTAAAGCTTGTTTAGCCATTGCAGACTGGTAAGTATTCCTTGGGGACTGGTTATGTTCTGGATATGGAATTATGGATGCTGTAATTCCAAGTATTGCTGGCGTCCATATTTCTAAGTGAGTATGCTCTGGAGTGACTTTACTTGGCTCTAATGCTATATACGCATTCTCTTCTTCCTCTGCATCTAAAAATTCTATTTTACCTTCCTTTACTAGAGTATCAAATGTAATTTCTCCTTTCTTTAATCTTTGAATATCCTCTTCTGTAACTAATGGTTTACCATCTTTTACCACGATTAACGGTCTCCTAACTCTTCCGCTATCGGAATTGACATAAACTTCATCATAAGTATCCGTAACTATATGAGCTACATTTATTTCATCACTAATTTCTCCAGCTCTTCTTTTCTCTCTTATTTTATTAGCTAATTCCTCACCATTAGGATAATAACCTACTAATCTTCCATTTAATATTACCTTACTCCAATTAGTGTAAGACGATGGATCTTCTCCTTCATCAATTTTCCTTATTAATTCTTCTAGTGGAATTACTCCTAACTCGTAAAGCATTTTTTCGACTATCTTATCATTTATTCCTACGGATATTTGAGCGAGCAAAGCTAAATTCTTAACTAGACCGCTGTTTGGACCTTCTGGAGTTTCAAATGGACACATCCTACCCCATTGTGTGCCATGTAAATCTCTAGCTTCAAAATTTGGCTGACCTCTAGCTAGAGATGAAATAACTCTCCTTAAATGGCTTAACATTGATAGCCAATTAGTTCTATCTAAAAGCTGGCTTACACCAGTTCTACCTCCTACCCAGTTTCCAGTAGCCATCGCATGCCTTATTCTTTCTGTTATAATATCTGGTCTAACTAGCGCATTAAGAGTTAGTCTTCTTCCTCTTACCTTAGACTTTTCTAATTGATAAACTAGATCTTTTACAAATGCCTTAAACGCTACTCTAAATAAGCTAGAAAATAGATCACCTGCAAGTTTGAGTCTCTTATTAGCATAATGATCCTTATCGTCTGGCTCTCTTCTACCTAACTGTAATTCAATTAGTTTTGAAACAGCGTAACCTAAATAATACGCTTTCTTTTTCCTATCTGCAGGAGTAAGGCCTAAATGAGGTAGGAAATACTTATCTAGAACTTGCTCTGCTCTTTCTATTCTATTTTCTCTTTTTTGACCTATGGCGACTCTATTTCCTATAAAATCTAATGCGTCTTCTTGTGTAGTGATAGAAGAAGCTTGCTCTAAAGATGGTAATAACTCGTTTTGTATTTCTTCGTCAAAGGAGACAGCAAAGGTTATATCTCTGTCTGTTTCTAGCCCTAAGGCTCTCATTAATATCGCAAATGGAATTCTTCCAGGAACTGCTGGGAACGAAACGTGAATTGTGGAGTCTCTTAATCTTTCTATCGTTATTGGAACTCTATATCCTGCAGTACTGGATATTATTTTTGCTGTATGAGTAACATTTGAACCGCTCTTTCCTTCATCTACTAGGACTCTATTAGTAGCTAGATCTTCTTGTGTTACTATCACTTTTTCTGTTCCATTTATTATGAAGTACCCTCCAGGGTCTTTAGGATCTTCGCCTATTTCTACTAGTTTTTCTGCAGGCAAGTCGGCTGTAGGGTCTGCTACTGATTTAAGCATTATAGGTAAGTCGCCTATGTAGACTTCTGTAGGTTCTCCTTCAATATTGTTCTCAACAGGAATCATTGTTAGATATATTGGTGCTGCATACGTTAAGTTCCTAAGTCTTGCTTCCATTGGAGTTATTTCTCTATCTCCTCTATCTGCCTCCCTTACTCTTGGCTTACCTACCCTTATCTTACCAAGTTTAATCTTTAATCCAGGGATTTCTGTCTCAATCTCTCCTTGCTCATCAATTATCTCTTGAAGCTTATTCTTTATAAAATCGTTAAACGAATCTAAATGCTGTCTTACTAACCCTCTAGATTTGAAATAGGATTCTACTATTGCCCACCTATCATCTACTGAAAGCATCATTTCACCCACTTATTACATACCTATAAATAACTGTCTCTCCAACAGTTTGGCTCTTCCTAGTAATTTTTATGATATCTCCTGGCTTAGCTCCAATGACTTTTACTACAGGATCTGATGCCTTAATCCAAGGTAATTGCTCTGGACTAACTCCGAGAGCTTTTAGCACTTTATATGCCTCTTCTATTGAAAGCACTTCATGTTTCGGAACTAAAGAATGAACTCTAGGATCTATTTTCTTATTAGAAGATGAACGCATGAAATACACCTTTGATAGATAAAAAGGCTTTCTGTAATGTAATATATAAGGTTTAAGTTAATGAAGCAAGTAGCTTTCTAGCGTTCTCTATCATCTGTCTTGCATTATTATATATTTCTTCATAACTTAAATTAACTCTAGCTATTCCTTGTTGTACAGCTTTGCTTCCTACTGCGGCAGCAACTCTTGGATAAACTTCCCACTCTGTCATTTTAGGTATAATATAATCCTCTGAAAGACCTTTTTCTCTAGCAAACGCAGAAAGTTCCCTTGCTGCAGCTATTACCATATCGTCAGTAATAGTCTTAGCTCTAACGTCTAAAGCTCCTCTGAAAACAGCTGGAAATATTAATGAATTATTAATTTGATTAGGTAAATCACTTCTTCCAGTTCCAACAATTCTTGCACCTGCTTTCTTTGCCTCGTCTGGCCATATTTCTGGTACCGGATTTGCTAAAGCGAATACAATAGCATCCTTATTCATTTTAGAAATTAATTTTGGATCAATAGTATGAGGGCCAGGTTTTGAGGCTGCTATTAATACATCTGCACCTTCAAAGGCTTTTTCCACTGTTGTGACGTTATCCTTATTTGATTCTTTAAGTAACTCATACTTCCATGGATTTGTATTCTTTATTTCTTCCTCATCTTCTCTTCCTCTATATAATGGGCCCTTAGTGTCAATAAGTATCATATTTGAATAAGGTATTCCGTAGGATTTCAATAAACGTGCTGTGGCAATATTAGCTGCCCCTACTCCATAAAATACTATCTTAATTTTAGTAGGAGACTTACCTACAATCTCTAACGCGGAAATAAGTCCGGCTAAAGTGGCTCCCGCAGTACCTTGTTGATCATCATGCCATACTGGAATATGAAGTTCTTCTCTTAATTTATCTAATATATAAAAACATTTTGGAGATTCTATATCTTCTAAGTTTATCCCTCCAAAGGCAGGTTCCAAAATTTTTACAGTCTCTATAATTTTATCTGGATCTTTAGTACCTATAGGTAATGGTATTGCGTCAACACCGCCAAGATATTTAAATAATAATGCCTTACCTTCCATTACTGGCATGGCTGCCTCAGGACCTATATTTCCTAATCCTAGAACTCTAGTACCATCTGTAACTACTGCTATCGAATTCCATCTATAAGTATATTGAAATGATAAGTCAGGGTTTTTACTTATTTCTTTAGAAACTGCAGCTACTCCAGGAGTGTATAAAATCGCAAAATCTTCTAATGATCTTATAGGTACTTTAGGCAATATCTGAATTTTACCTTTATACTTAGACGAAACTTCAATAGCCAATTTATCATAATCCAAACTTACAACCCATTATATCAAGAGAATGTGAGCTTAAAAATAATAACATAAAATTAAAGTAATCTATGTCACGGTGATATATTTGCCTAAATTAAGGCAACCAATAGTAGTCGTTCTAGGACACGTTGACCATGGAAAAACAACTTTGTTAGATAAAATAAGAGGCACGGCCATGGTTAAAAAAGAGCCTGGAGAAATGACACAAGAAGTTGGAGCCAGCTTTGTCCCTACATCAGTAATATCGAAAATAGCAGAGCCGTTAAAGAATATTATACCTATAAAGCTAGAAATTCCAGGTCTACTTTTTATAGATACTCCAGGACATGAATTGTTCTCTAATCTTAGAAGAAGAGGGGGTAGCGTTGCTGATATAGCAATTTTAGTAGTAGATATTATGGAAGGATTTCAAAAACAGACTTATGAATCAATAGAGATTTTAAAAGAGAGAAAAGTTCCGTTTTTAGTAGCTGCAAATAAGATAGATCGTATACCAGGCTGGAAACCTAATGAAAATGAGCCGTTCCTTTTTAGTTTACAAAAGCAAAGCCCGGCAGTTCAGAAAAAATTAGATGAACTTGTTTACAACATTGTAATACAACTGGCATCAGAGAATTTTAATGCTGATAGATTTGATAGAATTAGAGATTTCACAAAATATGTAGCAATAGTTCCAGTTTCTGGAAAAACCGGAGAAGGAATACCAGAATTATTAGCAATACTAGCCGGTTTGACGCAACGTTATATGCAAGGTAAATTAAAGTTTGTAGAAGGACCGGCTAAAGGTGTAGTTTTAGAAGTTAAGGAAGATCCTGGTATAGGGCACACTATAGATGTAATTATTTATGATGGAATTTTACATAAGAACGACACTATAATTCTTGGAGGATTAAATGGAATTATTGTAACCAAGGTAAGGGGAATATTACTTCCTGCACCATTACAAGACATGAGACTTGCAAAAACTGGCTATAGATCAGTAGATGAAGTATCTGCTGCAGCAGGTGTTAAAATTTCGGCCCCAAATCTAGAGGAAGCTTTAGCTGGATCCCCACTATATGTTGCTGAAAATGAAAGCAAAATAGACGAATATAAGAAACTTATTGAGGAGGAATTATCAAAAATAAGATTCGCTAAAGATGTAAAAGGAATAGTAGTAAAAGCTGATAGCCTAGGAGTATTAGAATCTATTGTTACAGCATTAGAGAAAAGAGGAATACCAGTAAGGCTTGCAGATATTGGACCTATAACTAAAAGAGATATTGTAGAAGCAGAACTAGCAGGAAAAGAAGAGGAGGAATATGGTGTAATTGCCGCATTTAGAGTTAAACCTATAGGAAATCTTGATACTTCAAAAGTTAAGATAATTTACAATGATATAATATATCAATTAATAGATGAAGTAGAAAAATACATTAATGATGTAAGAGAAAGGAAGAAGAGGAGAACGTATGATAGTTTAATTCTTCCAGGTAAGATAAAGATTCTACCAGGTTTTGTGTTTAGGAGAAGTGATCCAGTGATAGTTGGAGTCGAAGTAGAGGGAGGAATAATAAAACCTAAATTCCCGTTAATAAAGGATGACGGTAGAAAAGTTGGCGAAATACTACAAATTCAAGATAATAAAAAGTCTTTAGATAAGGCTACAAAAGGTATGGAAGTCGCTATTTCAATAAAGGGAAATGTAATGGTTGGAAGGCAAATAAATGAAGGAGATATACTTTACACTGATGTGCCTAAAGAAGATCTAGAAATTCTAGTTAATAATTATAAAGATACAATAACTGACGACATGAAAGAGGTAATACAAGAAATTATTAAGATAAAAAGAGTAGAAGATCCTTTATACGGTTTGGGTATTAAGCTGTAACTCCGTTTCCTCGAAAAATAAGGACATCTCTTTCTTAGCTTTCTCTGGAGAATCCGATGCATGTATTACGTTTTCTGCTTTGCTTAACGCAAAATCTCCTCTAATGGTCCCAGGGAGAGCTTCTTTAGGATCAGTAGCTCCTATCATTTTCCTTATAACACTTACAGCTTCGTCTCCTTCTATTACCATGCACACTACTGGACCAGAAGTTATATAAGAAATTAAATCCTCGAAGAAAGACTTGCCTTTATGTTCTTCATACAATTTTTCCGCAGTTTCTCTAGAAATTCTTACCATCTTCATTGCTATAATATTAAGCCCTCTCTTTTCAAACCTAGAAATTATCTCTCCTATTAATCTTCTTTTTACTCCATCAGGTTTTATCATTACAAATTCTAATTGACTTACCATTACCTAACCCTCATATACGAGGTTGTCCACTTTAGCTTTCTCGCATCTTTATGATATTTTAGCATATATTTTCTACATTTACTAGAGCAGAACCATAAAATTGTACCATCATTCATGACATACATTAATCCTGTTCCTGGCCTTATCTCTTTTCCACAAAAACTGCACTTGTGAGTTACTGGAGGCATTTTTACCCACTTAAATTTTTGAGTGAAGTATTTAAGTGAATTGCTTAAGTTATTATACTGATTGGATATGAGTGAGAAAAAAGCTGAAACGTCGCCCATAATAGAAGAGTTTGGATTCCCTGCAGAAGTTATACAAATATTGGATAGAACTGGAGTAACTGGAGAAGTAACACAAGTTAGAGTTAGAGTTTTAGAAGGTAGAGATAAGGGAAGAATATTAACAAGAAATATAAAGGGGCCAGTAAGATTAGGAGATATAGTGATTCTTAGAGAGACAGAAAGAGAAGCAAGAAAGTTAACCACAAAGAGGTAAATTCATGCCTCTATTTTTATTATCATCCTCCCTTTCTTTACATATATTAACACAAATAAGAAATAAAGATACAGATCAAATTAATTTCAGAAAAGGATTAGTAAGGCTAGGAAGACTAATAGGTTATGAAATAGCTAACACTATGGATTATGAAATAATAGAAGTAGAAACTCCGCTAGGAGTAAAAACTAAAGGAGTTAGAATTTACGATTTAGAAAACGTAATCATTATAAATATACTAAGGGCAGCGACTCCGCTAGTTGAGGGATTACTTAAAGCCTTTCCTGCCGCTAGACAAGGTGTAGTAACTGCAAGAAGGAAAGAGTTTGAAGGAAAAGAGCCTCCTAAGGAAATGGAAGTAGAAATTTTCTATGAAAAAATTCCAAAAATAAGGAAAGGTATAGATAATGTGATAATAAGTGATCCAATGGTAGCTACTGCAAGTACAATGCTAAAAGTGCTGGAAAAAGTTGCAAAAGAAGAACCTAAAAGAATTTACATTGCTTCAGTAATAGCGTCCGAGTATGGAGTTAAAAGAATTCTAGAATTGTATCCCCAAGTATACTTTTTCACAATATCAATAGATCCTGAACTAAATAATAAAGGATATATAGTTCCAGGGTTAGGAGATGCAGGAGACAGATCTTTCGGATGAAAAATTATTGGAAATTGCTAAAAATGCTACAAGAAACTCTTATGCTCCATATTCAGATCTACACGTTGGTGCTGCAATAGTTACTGAAGATGGTAAAATATTTACCGGAACTAATATAGAGAATTCGTCGTACGGTCTATCAATATGTGCAGAAAGAGTTGCAGTTTTTAATGCAGTTAGTAATGGATATAGGAAATTTAAAAAGATTGCAGTAATAACCTCTGACGGAAAAGGCATAATGCCTTGCGGAGCTTGTAGACAAGTCTTAGCGGAATTCTCTGAAAATATGGAAGTAATAACGCTTGATAAGGACGGCAATGTGATAAGATTTAAATTAAATGATTTATTACCGCATGCATTTAGGTTATAGAGTGATAAAAATGCCAAAGATAGGTCTTGAAGTTCATGTTCATTTAAATTCATTAAAAACTAAATTATTTTGCTCTTGCCCTACAGATTATGTAGGAAAAGAACCTAACACTGTAGTTTGTCCAGTTTGCTTAGGTTTACCTGGTGCAATACCGGTATTAAACGAAGAGGCACTTAAAAAAGCAGTAATGGTAGCAATAGCTCTTAATTGCGAAATAGCGCCGTATTTGATATTCAGTAGAAAGCATTATTTTTATCCTGATATGGCAAAAAATTATCAGATTTCCCAATATGACGGCCCAGGTAGCATGGCAATAGCTAAAGCAGGATATCTTAACATTGGGAATAAAAAGGTAAGAATAAGGAGGATAAATATAGAGGAAGACCCTGCAAAATCAGTTTATCCTTCTGGATCAATGTTGACTAGTAAATATACGCTCCTGGATTATAATAGATCTGGAATTGGATTACTAGAAATAGTAACAGAACCCGATATTGAACAGCCTAAAGAAGCTAGAGAATTTCTAAATAAACTAAGATCAATATTGGAGCATTTAGATGTATGTAATTGCGAAATTGAAGGTTCCATGAGAGCCGACGTTAACGTTTCGGTTGAGGGAGGTGAAAGAGTAGAAGTAAAGAACGTTGGATCTATTAGAGATGTGGAAGATGCAATAAAATACGAAGTCGCGAGACAAAAAGCAGCCATTGCACAAGGATTAAAGGTAACTAGAGAAACTAGACACTGGGATGCGGAAAGGAAAGTTACAGTGCCAATTAGATTAAAGGAATCTGAAGAGGATTACAGATATTTTCCAGATCCGGATTTACCTCCATATCAAATAACTGAGGATTATATTAGAAAAGTAAAAGAATCCATGCCAGAACTTCCAGATGCTAGAATGAAAAGAATGGTAGAAATGTACGGAATTACTGAATACGACGCTGAAGTTTTAGTCTCAGACAAGGCACTTGCTGACTTATTTGAGAGAACAGCAAAGTTATATAACAACTATAAAAAATTAGCAAATGTTATAATAAATGATTATTTAAGGTGGATAAATGATAAAAACTTAAGAATTAGTGATTCAAAAGCTACTCCAGAAGCTTTAGCAGAACTTATGAATATGATGGATAAAGGTATAATCTCAATAAAGATCTTAAAGGAAATTTTACCTCAAATAATTCTTGAAGGTAAAAATCCAAGGGAAATAATTGAGAAAGAAAAATTAAATGTGATTAGTGATAAAGATTATTTAGAAAAAATAATTGATGAGATATTAGAAGAAGATAAAGATGCAGCACTTGCAGCTAAAAAGGATCCTAAAGTTATAAACTACCTTGTCGGCAAGGTAATGAAAAAGACTAGAGGTAAAGCTGACCCATATTTAACGAACCAGTTGCTAAAAGAAAAGCTTCAGAATATTTAATCGCGGCGTGGGTCTCTCATCATTTTTCAGCACTTAAGTTGTAGCTCATCTATGTAATATGAGTCGGGGAAGATAAAATGATTAAAGTTAGTAAGGATAAGGAAATTAGAAATCGATTATTAGCTATAGACATACTTAGAGAATTGAAAAATTCATATACATATAGAGAAATGTCTGAAATTTTTGGAATTCAAGAAACACTTATTTGTAGATACGTAAATGGAAATACTGTTCCAAGTGACGTGCAAAGTATGGAAATAATTTCAAAAGTTAAAAATAAGGAGTTTTTACTAAAATTTTTCAGAAATAAGATCAAAGTCCTTGAAGACGGATATATAGATTCTTCACAATTATTGCTTTATCCAAATTTATTAAAATTGCTTTTAGAATTATATCTTACAAAAGTATTACAACAAGACGCAGTTGACAAGATCTTTAGTATAGCTACTAACGGAGTGCCCTTCGCTACTATTGCGTCCTTAATTTTAGATAAACCATTATTAATAGCTAAAAAGCATAAAGACTCCATTAACCTAGAATATTATGAAGAAAGCCTAAAGGAAACTGATAGTGTGGTCAATAATATATATTTAAGGAAGGACCTAATAAAGAAAAATGATAGAATATTAATCGTTGATGACGTAATTAAGTCGGGTAAAACTATAAGCTCTTCTATAAAGCTTCTTCAAAAAGCAGGCGCCAGAGTAGTAGGAATATTAGTCTTGGTGGGCAATTTAGATAATATAAAGTATCTTAAAGACGAGAATATTCAAGTGATATTTAACATATGACGTTCGCGTATTTAGGAAACGGAGTGTATACAATTGATAATGAGATGTATATAATAAACACATACGAGAATAACTTTTTTATAATAGATAGTAAAGAAAATATAGGAAATTCTGAACTGATGGATATTCTAGAAATAACAAAAGGCAAAAAACCTATGTATCTTTTCTTAACTAGTTGTTGTAAATCTGTGAGTGGAGGCGCTTGGTATATTTATAAAACATTGGGAACTAGGATAATTGCTCACTATCCAGACTCCGTTAATATAAGGCACGGTGAATGTAATAATCTCACTTATACTCCTGTAAACGTATCGGTAGAGTTAAAGGGATACATAAATTATGTTGATAATATTAAAGTAATTAATTCTAAAGTACCTACAAGCGGCTCAGTTATAATCAAATGGAAAGGTTTTCTTTTTGTAGGAAATAATAAAACCCTTTCACCATATGGCAATGAAGTTAAATACGTATGTGGAGTTAATGGTTGTATAAAGGTGTGATAAAAATGGTTTATGAGCAGATTTGTGATTCTTGCGGAGAATTAAGGGAAGTAAAATACTGTAGTGTAAAAAAGATTAATGTTTGTTATCGTTGCTGTGTGGAATGTAAAACTCGCAATGTATGTAGCATACGCGTATGGTTTAAAGGACTTCAAGTCATAAGATGAAAAATGTATGTAATCAT
This sequence comes from Acidianus ambivalens, assembly GCF_009729015.1. Lineage (NCBI taxonomy): Archaea > Thermoproteati > Thermoproteota > Thermoprotei > Sulfolobales > Sulfolobaceae > Acidianus > Acidianus ambivalens. Next base: position 2,033,981 of record NZ_CP045482.1, read on the forward strand.
TTTCTCTACCATAACAATTGATGGAAAATTAGCATCAAAAGATTACTATAGTGAACTAAGTTGTAAATACGATAAAGTGCGCCAACATATTCTTAGGTCTGAAGTTGATGCTATAATGATAGGAGGAAATACTGTACGTATAGATAATCCTTCTCTAACTTTAAAATATGCTCATGGTAAAAATCCTATTAGAGTGATAATATCTAATAGTCTAAATTTCAATATAAATTATAAAATATTTAATACGCCTCCTCAGACTATAATATACACTTCTAATAATTCTGAGAATAAAGATATCGAAAATAAGCTAAAAGAAAAAGGAGTCATAATAAGAAAGTTAGATAACTTCAACATATGTAATGTAATGAATGACTTAGAGTCTAACTTTAATGTACATAAAGTTATGATAGAAGGTGGTGGAAAATTAATATGGAGCGTAATTAAAGAAAATTGCTTTGATGAATTAAGAGTGACTATATCTCCAAGAGTATTCGGAAATGGTGTAAGTTTAGCTAATGGTGAGGGATTTCTAGGTAAAAACTCTCCAAAGTTAGATCTAGAAGACGTAAAAATTTGTGAATGTAAGGAAGAAGTTCATTTGATATATAAAAATCATAGCAAAATAAGAAATTTATAAAAATAAAGAAAACAACTTTTAAATGAAATGCTTGTATGTGTTTTTGTATATTTCTCCTTTTTCTAAGTCACTTACTACTCTCTTATACTTGACTTGATCGCCTATACTATTTTCTCCATGTAACTTTACCCATTCGTCTAGTGGTATCTGGTATTCTTTTAGTATTTTATCTCTGTACAAGTCATTTAATACGTTGTATGTACAGAAAGGAATTACACGACCATCTGGTGTTACATAATGTATATCACATCTCATTACTCTTTGTATATCATAATTATATAAGTCCATAAAGTGCATCGTACCTAGGAATAATGTCCTATAATGCCATTCTCCTAATGCTTCGTAATTATGATTTACGATAATGTTATATAACATCTTATACACGTCGAAGTCTTTAGGTCCTTTCTCTTTGTCAATGAACTTTCTAATATTGTACAATATTTTCAATCCTACCCAATACTTATTACCTCCTTCTTTTAGCTCTTCAGCTTTTTCCTTAAAGTATTCTAGAAGTCCTTCTAGATCAATAAACTTAGATAATGGTATGAAATGAGGTTTACCTTCTCTCCATTCTACAAATACGTAAGTGCCAGCACCACAGCTAGGGTGATTAGCCATTTCAAATTGCTCTTTTCCTGTTAATGCTTCTATCAATCTAGAAAATACTACTGAGGTTCCTATAGGATACCAACTATCTCTCGTAATTTCTCCATCAGTTTGATCTTCTATGTCCTTAATGATTTCTGGTATAGTTATCCTAAATCTAGATCTCATATTTCTTTTCATCATTCCAGTTAAGCTTACTGGCTGGAAGTTTATCGCTCTTACTACATCTATGTTTTCTGCCGCAAATCTTATAATATTACCTAAATCGTTGTCATTAGTAGTTTTTATTACTGTAGGAACTAAAACCACACTAGTCATCCCTGCTCTTCTGAATACTTCTAATGTGTATGGAATCTCCCAGTGATTTTTAGGATTAGTTCTTCTATTGGTTCCATCAAAACTCATATATACGGTGTTAACTCCAGCTTCTCTCAACTGCATTGCATATTTAATAGCCTTGTCTGGATCTTCCATGTAAAGTCTTGCAAAAGTTCCTCCCCAAGTGTTTAACTGAATATGCTTAACTCCTGATTCCCTTAATAATTTTACAATTTGTACTAAATCTTCCCTTAATGTCGGTTCTCCACCAGTTATTTGAATAACTAGGGTAATCTCTTGTCTCTTAAGTTGATCTACCATGAATTTTATTTGTTCTAACGTTGGCTCAAACACATATCCTGCTTTCTCTGCATAGAAGAAGCAATACCAGCATGCTTGATCGCATCTATTAGTTATGACTAGATTAACCAATGCTGAGTGCTGATGATGCATTGGGCATAATCCGCAGTTAAATGGACAAGGGGATTTCAAATCGACATAAGGTACTTTAGGTCCTTTACCTTCATATTCCCAATAATCGAACTTGTAATACATTCCTACGTCTCCGTAGTATAAATCTTCAAATTCTCCGTGCTCTGGGCAAACTTTCCTTATATACATCTTTTCATCTTTTTCGAATATAGCTGCTGGTAATAGTCTATAACAAACAGGACATAAAGAATGAGTTACTCTTATCAGCTTTTCATTTTCGGCTAGTTTTGGCAAAGGTCCGCCTATTTTTATTTCTCTATCTCCAAATTTCACTACTCCGTTCTCATATTTTGATGGAGCCGGAAGTAATCTAAATCCTCCTTCTTTCTTCTGAGTTTCTACTTGTGCCATCCAAACATCTAGGACATTAATGATTCTAATTTATATATAAATATATTCTCCAAATAAACGGTTTATTTGGTTAATACCATCCCTTAAAATTGTCCCAACCAGATATAGCTAGCTTATTGCCTTTATACTTTATTTCATTCTCTCCTTCTTTTCCAAGTTTTCCTAAGATTTTTGGAGAAAAATTGTAATGATAAAGCCATTCAATAATTTCTTTTACTTTTTCCTTTTTCACTACAAATAAGGAAGAGAACTCTTCCCCAGAATATTTTAATATATCATTTACTCCATATCCATATCGACGTAAATTTTCGTATACACCAGGATTGATATTAAACTCCTCAATTAATATAGAATAATTTAATCTATCAGATAGATTCTGTAATGAAATAAGTAATCCATCACTGATATCGGTAGAGGATACTATATAATTACAGAATTCTTTATAAAAATTGAGTATATTTTTATTAACTATGGGATGTTTTACTCTTAACTTAGATATTTCATGTATAGGTATATTAAAATTATTTAGATATGATATAAAAACTTCCGACGTAAAACCTATTTCATCTGAAATAATTACAATATCTCCTTCTTCTGGATTGCTTTTTATATCGCAGAGTTTCTTTCCTATTCCAGCTATATCTATCCAACCGTTTTTTTCTGAATTATTTAGATCACCTCCTACATACTTTGCTTCATAATATTCAGTAGCATTAATTATTCCATAAAATAAGTCTTCTAATTGTTTATCTTCCATCTCAGAATTTACACCAATTGAAGAAAGAATTATTCTAGGTTTAGAACCGGATGTAATTATATCGCTTACTGTAGCAGTTACTGCTTTCCAGCCAATATCATAATAGTCCATAAAGGAGAAAAAATATGACAGTTGAAATCCATCTATTTTATAAGTAAAGCCGTCTTCCGTATATACATCATAGAATATGCCATGTCCTAAATATTTTGATAAACTTCTCTTTATAAACTCATGTTCTCCTATATCCTTTAATTTCATCTTTGTGCACCAAAGCCGCCGGCGGGATTTGAACCCGCGACCACCGGCTTTCTTGACCTAACCCTTACGAGGCCGGCGCTCTACCAGCTGAGCTACGGCGGCACTTATGAATTAGTATTCTGAATTTTTAAATTATATTCCTGTTTTAACTTTTCGTAGTACTTAATAGCCCTCTGTATTAGATATTCTGTTTGACCTAAGTAATTATTAGGATCCAGTACCCTTCTAATTTCGTCCGCTGTAAAATATTTCTTAATCACGTCATTTTCCATAGCTTCCTCCAGTAATGAACGACCGTTATTCTCAGCATCCCTAGAAAGTTTCATTGATAGTTCATGAGCAACATGCCTAGGCATTCCCTTTAAGGTCAAATTAATCATTAAACTTTCAGCCATGATAAGGCCTTTAGTAATTTCTATATTTTTCTTCATATTTTCAGGGTAAATTATTAAATTGTGTAATAACGAAAGCATGCTATCTAGCATTTCATCAATTATCAGAAAAGCGTGAGATAATACTATACGCTCTGATGAACTATTTGTTAAATCCCTCTCATGCCATAGAGGTATATTTTCTAATTCAGTTAAGCATAACCCTCTTATTACTTTAGCTAAACCGCTTATCTTTTCTGCAGTAACTGGATTTTCTTTATGGGGCATTGTGCTACTTCCTACTCTATTTCCTACGCCTTCACTTAATTCCCTTATTTCTGGTCTCATCAATTCCCTAACTTCTAATGCAAATCTATCTAGCTGCGAAGCAAGAATCGCTAAGTCAGAAATAATTTCGGCGAAACCGTCTCTTGGAGCAACTTGAGTTGAAATCTCATGAGGAGTCAAACCTAGTTCTTGCATTACTTTTTCTTCAATAATTTTCCCTTTATCTCCCCATGCTGCCATTGTCCCTACTGCTCCTGCAAATTTACCTTTTATAAGCCTTCTTTCCGTATCTTTTATTCTCTCTAAAGATCTAGAAAGCTCATATACATAATTTGCAAATTTAAAACCTAAGGTTATTGGTAATGCGTGTTGACCATGCGTTCTTCCTATCATAATTGTATCTTTATATTTTATGGACATCTGCGAAAGAGTATCTAGAATTTCCAATAATTTTCTTTCAATAATATTTAATGCATCTCTAAACATTAATGCATAAGCTGTATCTACAATATCGTAACTAGTAGCACCAAAATGTATGAACCTACCGCTTTCTCCAGACTTCTCGGCTAACCATACAACCATTGCCATTACATCATGTCCTAATTTTTCTTCCAACTTATCTATTTCGTTTAAATCTATATTCTCAGAAACTTTTTCTACAATATTAATATCTTCTTGTGAAACGTAACCTAAGTCTTTTAAGGCATAAAGTAAAGCTATTTCAACTTGTATTCTATATTTTATTATACCTTCTCTAGAGAAGATTTTTCTCATTTCTTCGCTTCCATATCTCCATTCCAAAGGACAAATACTCATCTAAATCTACTTAAAATAAAACTTAATATCTTTATTTACTACTATTAGCCGAAATGATAATTAGTACCCTAGGTAGCCATTCTTCTTTACAAATTTTACATGGCGCAAAAAAAGAAGGTTTCACAACAAATGTGATTACTGATAAAAATAGGGAAAATTTCTATAAAAGATTCAATTTTATTGATGAAGTAAGAAGTTATAATAGTTTAGATGATGCGCTAGATCTAATAAACAAGAATAATGAAGAAAGTGTATTCATACCACATGGTAGCCTTATAGAGTATTTAGGAATGGATAGAGTAAAAAGAATTAAAACTCCAATATTTGGAAATAGGAACTTGTTTGAATGGGAAGCTAATCAGCATAAAAAAATGAGTTTATTAAAAATGGCTAAGATAAAAATTCCAGAGTCATTTGAAAGTCCAGAAGATGTTGATAGATTAGTTATAGTAAAGTTACTTGGTGCTAAAGGTGGGAAAGGTTATTTTATAGCAAAAAATAAGGAGGAAGTAAAAGAAGGTCTTAATAAATTACTTGAGGCTAAACTTATTAAATCTATAGATGAAGTAATAATTCAAGAATACGTAATAGGAATACCAATGTATTTTCACTTCTTTTATAGTCCTATTTTTAAAAGAGTAGAAATAACTGGAATGGATATCAGATATGAAACTAACGTAGATGGATTAAGAAGATTACCAACAAATCTTATTAATGTAGACCCAACATTTGTTGTAGCAGGCAATATTCCAGTTATAGCTAGAGAAAGCATATTACCTAAGGCATTTGAATACGCTGAAAATTTCGTAAATACCGTAAAAGAAAATGTTCCACCTGGCATGATAGGACCATTCTGTTTAGAATCAATTGTAACAGATAGTTTAGACATAGTAGTATTCGAATTTTCTGGAAGGATAGTTGCAGGTACAAATTTATATGTAGAAGGTAGCCCATATAGTTGGCTTTATTGGGACGAGCCAATGAGTGTAGGTAGAAGGATTGCAAGAGAGATTAAAATAGCCAAGCTTGAAAATAAACTTGGTGAAGTTACAACTTGATTAAAATCTCAGCCTTAGCTAGTCACTCGGCTTTAGATGTATTTGATGGGGCTAAGGACGAAGGTTTTAGCACAATTGCGTTATGTAAGAAAGGGAGAGAAAGACCATATTTAGAGTTTAAAAGAATAGTAGACGAATGTATTTTACTAAACGATTTTAAAGAAATACCGTCAGAAAGCGTTCAACAAAAACTAATTTCTGAAAATGCAATTATAGTACCAAATAGAAGTCTTGCTGTTTATGTTGGTTACGATAATCTAGAGAATATGAAGGTAAAATTTTTTGGTAATAGAAAAATGCTTAGATGGGAAGAAAGAAAGGGCGAAAAGAACTATTATAAATTGTTAGACAAAGCAAAAATTAGAAGACCTAGAATTTATACTCCAGATAATATAGATTCTGCGGTTATAGTAAAACTTCCAGAATCAAAAAGACGTGTAGAAAGAGGATTCTTTTTTGCTAAGAATAAGGAAGATTTTGATAAAAAACTAGAGGAACTAGAAAAGGACGGAATAATAGATGAAGAAAGCATAAAGGAAATGGTAATAGAAGAATTCATATTAGGAGCATATTTTAATGTTAATTATTTCTATAGTCCTATTTTCAATAGGACAGAAATTATTAGTATAGATAGAAGAATACAAAGTGATTGGGACGAATTCTATAAACTACCTGCTGATATTCAACTTAGTTTAAATAGAACTCCTAGACTTATAGAAGTTGGCCACGAGCCAGCTACTATAAGAGAAAGCTTACTTGAGAAGTTGTTTGAAATAGGATATGCGTTTGTAGAAGCTACACAAAAACTTGAACCGCCTGGAATAATAGGTCCTTTTACTTTACAGCTTTCAGTAACTCCAGGCTTAGATATAGTAGTTTTTGACGTGGCACCAAGAATTGGCGGAGGAACTAATGCTTATATGGGGATAGGTAGTCAATATTCGAAGCTATATTTCGGCAAACCAATAAGTTTAGGTAGAAGGATAGCTATAGAAATTAAAGAAGCTATGAATAGGTCATTAGAAGAGAAGGTTATTTTTTAATTATAAATTAATCGTAAATACTACATATTTAAACGCTCTAAGAATATGCATTGATAATTATAGATTGCCATTAGAGAATTTTTTATATCTTGAGAGCATATTTACAAAAACGGTGTTAAATGCTTAATATTCTTGTTGGCGGATTCTACGGAGACGAAGGTAAAGGTAAAATAGCATCTTACTTATCACTTAAGGATTCACCACATATTGCTGTAAGAACAGGATCTATGAATGCAGGGCACACTGTATGTTATAATAATAATAAATGGAAAATAAGGATAATTCCTTCAGCATTTGTAAATAAATCTACTAAACTAATGCTTGGGCCAGGTGCATTAACTTCTATAACGGAATTAATTAAGGAACTTAAGGAAACAAACTCAGAAGATAGATTCTTCATGGATTATCACGTAGGTATCATAACTGAAAAAGAGATTTATGAAGAAAGAAATGATGAAAACCTAATGAAATCAGTAGGGAGTACAGGGCAAGGAGTAGGATACGCTGAAGCAAAAAGGATATTAAGAATATTAAAGCTTGCAAAAGATTATCCAGAGCTTTCAAAATATACAATAGATGTGCCTAATACATTAATTGAAGAAATAGAAAAAGGAAGTGAAATCTTAGCTGAAGGGACTCAAGGTACATATTTAAGTTTGTATCATGGCGAATATCCTTATGTAACTAGTAGGAATACTACTTCGTCTGGCATACTTAGCGAGATAGGAATAGGACCAAAATATGTAAAAGATATAATAATTGTATTTAAATCATTTGTAACTAGAGTAGGGAATGGTCCATTAGAAGGAGAGTTAAGCGAAGAAGAAGCCGAAAAATTAGGTCTAATTGAAATTGCAACTGTAACTGGAAGAAAGAGAAGAGTTGCACCATTTAATGTCAAATTAGCAAAGAAAGCAATTCAATTAAATACAGCAACACAAATTGCAATAACAAAGCTGGATGCGTTATTTAAGGATGCGTATAAAGTAAGAGAGTACGAAAAATTACCTAACGAAGCCAAAAAATGGATAGAAGATCTAGAGGATCAACTTAAAGTGCCAATAACTCTCATAGGTACTGGAGAAGATGCTATGGACACAATAGATCTTAGAAAAGAGAAATTGGGTGAGTAAAATGATGTATGATGTAGTAATAATTGGTGGCGGACCAGCAGGTTTATTTGCTGCATACGAATTAGCAAACGCTTTACAAGGAAAATCTGATTATAAAATATTACTCGTTGATAAAGGAGTCAGAGCCTCTAAAAGATCTTGTCCGCTATTAACTCCTAAAGAAAAGTGTACTTTTTGCAACCCTTGCCATATAAATTACGGTATTGGTGGCGCAGGAACATTTAGCAGTGGTATAATAAATCTAAGGCCAGATATAGGAGGAGATTTACACGAACTTATGCGTAGCTGGGACGCTGCACAGCAGCTAATAAATTACGTAGATGAAATCTTTGTAAAATTTGGAGCCCCAAAAGATAGGCTATTTAAACCAGACCCAGAGAAGACAAAGGAAATTCAAAAGAAAGCTGCAAAAGTCGGTGCAGAATTTGTACCAATAGTTCAAAGACATATAGGAACCGATAAAAGCCCACAAGTGATAGAAAATTTAACTAACTATATTGAGCAAAATGGAATAAAAATTTCTGAATTAACAGACGTCTATCAGATAGAAAAAACCGGAAACTCGTTTAACCTAAAAACTAGTAAAGGCGAAATAGAGTCAAAGATAGTCCTAGTAGCACCAGGTAGAGCTGGAGCAAAATGGTTTTATGAGCAAACTAAGAGATTAGGTGTTGACACTGTTCCAGGTCCATTAGATATAGGTGTAAGAGTTGAAGTAGAGTCTTTCGTTATGGACGAACTAACATCCGCGGTATGGGATCCAAAAATTATTATGTACTCTAAAAAGTATGATGATAAAGTTAGAACGTTCTGCGTTAATCCAAGAGGTTTTATAATGAAAGAAGTCTATGATGACGGAACCATAGGGGTAAATGGAGAAACGTATGTTGATAGAAAGAGTAATAATACCAATTTTGCGTTCCTCGCTACAATAAAACTTTCTGATCCCTTAGAAGATACAATAGAATATGGTAAAAGCATTGCTAGACTTATGACAAGACTTGGAGGAGAAAAACCAATACTTCAACGCCTTATAGATTTTGAGAAAGGTAGAAGAAGCACTTGGGAGAGAATAAATAGATCTACTGTTAAGCCTACTCTTAGAGACGTTACTCCAGGAGATATAAGCATGGGACTTCCGTATAGAATAATTTCAGACCTAATAGAAGGGTTAGAAAGATTAGATAATATAGCCTCTGGTATATACTCTTCAAATACTTTACTTTATGCACCGGAAATCAAGTATTATAGTGTGAAGACAGTAGTAGATAGCAACATGGAGACCGTAGTAGATAATTTATTTGTAGCCGGTGATGGAGCAGGGTTATCAAGAGGAATAAATGTAGCCGCTGCTACCGGAATACTGGCGGCAAGAGGAATTATAAATAAACTGGGTTTAAGCTAACGTTTTTTATTTCAGACTGAAAAGAACTATATATGCAGTTAGATGAAGTTGATAAAAACCTACTCATGGAATTAGAGTATCATTTCCCTTATTCCCCTACTCCATTCTATGAGATTTCTAGAAGACTAGGTATTTCAGAAGACAAAACAATAGATAGGATAAAAAAGCTTGTTGATGAAGAGATAATAAAAAGAATTGGTATGTACATAAACTTTAGAGCTAAAGGTATGGATGGCGCATTAGTTGCAGCACAAATTCCTTTAGAAAACCTCGAAAAGTATAGAAGAATCGCTTTGGGAATTAGAGAATTAACTCATAATTTCATAAGAAATCATCCAAAATACAATGTGTGGTTTGTTATAAAAGCTGAGAATAGAGAAAAACTAGATTCTAACATAAAGAACTTAATGGAAGAAGTTAATGCAAAAGATTACATAATACTATATTCCAAAAAATCACTAAAATTAAGTGTAAAATATGATATAATTAGGGGAATTTCATGGAGTGAAAATAATGAAACTACATTACCAGAAAAAATACCAACGGCTGAAGAATTAGGTATTAGTAAAGAATTACTAAAAGCATTATCTGTTCCATTACCTATAACTAAACGTCCATTTAAGGAAATAGCAGAAAAATTCAATATGACAGAAGATCAATTAATAGACCTAATTAAAGAACTAAAAGATAAGCATGTAGTAAAAGATTATGGAGCTACTTTAAATGGCGAAAAAGTAGGAATTAAAGAAAATGCAATGCTTTTAATTGATACCGAAGATATAGAGAAAGCTTGTGAAAATATTGCACTTCATATAAATGAAGCTACACATGTAGTCTTAAGAGAGAGCAATAAGCCATGGGATTATTTATGTTATTGTATGCTACATGGCAAGGATAAACAAGTTATTTTTGATGCTGTAAAGAAAGTTATAGGCGAAACTGATGCAAGGAGCTATATGTTATTATTTAGTTTGGAAAACTTAAAACCTGGTATTGTTATGTAATGTTATAACTTCCTTTAAATTTAAGTGAAGTAGTTACTTTTTTGAGTTCATTTAATAATTTCTCCTCATAAGATCCTTCGTACTCCACATAAAAGTAATAATTCCAAGGTATGCTTCTTACGGGCCTAGAATATATCATTTTTAAATTTTTATTAAACATATAAAATTTTTCTAGAACTTTATATAAACTCCCCGGTAAATCTGGAACAGTAAATAAAATCGTGGATCTTTCTCCTCTAAAGCTAACATTTTTGGAAATTAAGGCGAATTTAGTAATATTATTATCATAATCTTGAACTCCATAGGCTAAAATTTTCAATCCATAAAGTCTAGCAGCAAACTCTGAACATAAGGCTGCAGAATTTGGATCAGACAAAGCTAATAGGGCTGCCTTAGAAGTACTTTCTACTGGTATTATATTATTACTAACACCCAGTTTAAACAATGAATTTTGCGCTTCCTTATATGCATATAAATGCGTATAAATATTCTTTATATGTTTTATATTAATATCTTCCTTAGATGCTAAAACCAAATTAATCCTTAATTCCACAATTTTATTGACAAATATATCATCAAACTTAAATAAATTATCTAAAGTCTCGTTGACAGGACCTTCCAAACTATTTTCTATAGGAACTATACCCAGCTTGCCTTCAGAACTCACTTTATAAAATATTTCTGATATCGATTGCGCTTCTACATAGATAGCATTGCTAATCTTTAAAGCTGCTTCATGCGAAAAACTCCCTTTAGGACCTAGATAATAAATTCCATTTGGATCCCACTTCTTACTTTTTCTCTAAAATAAAAATTTAATCTATAATCTTTGCATCTATGCCTTCCTTAGCTAGATCAAGAATTAATTCACTTATTGCTTCTGTTGATGAAATTTCAAACATTACATATATTTTAGTATATCCTGGTTTTACATCACTACTTATTCTATCGTGAACTACATCTATAATATTTCCTCTAATTTTTGCAACATAACTCAAGACTTTATTTAAATATCCTGGTTTATCTGGAACTATTACCTTTACTTTCACTATACGTTTTATTTTATATAGATTTTTCTCTATAATATGAGATAATAACGAGAGATCAACGTTCCCTCCGCTTAATATACTAACTACTTTTTGAGAAGGATTAAGCTTTATTTTAGATGAAAGTATAGCTGCTAAAGAAGCGGCCCCGGCTCCTTCTACAAGTGTTTTTGCTCTCTCTAATAACAAGGACATTGCACAAGCTATTTCATCATCATCAACTAACACGATATCATCTACTAGTTCACTTATTATATCAAAAGTAAGTTTAGATGGGGTTTTTACTAATATTCCGTCAGCTATAGAATATGAAGGCTCTATCTCAGTTAACCTACCTAGATCTTTTGAAATTTTTAAAGAAGGAGAAGCTGAAGATTGAACACCTATTATTTTTATGTTTCTATTTTTAGCTTTTAATGCTATAGATATTCCAGAAATTAGACCTCCTCCACCTACTGGAACGACTACTACGTCTGGAGATATCTGCGATAGAATTTCTAGTCCTAAAGTGCCTTGACCTAAAATAACATTAATATCGTCATAGGGATGAACTAATACTAAGTTACGCTCTTTTATTATTTCTTCAGCTTTGCTCATACTTTCATGTAAATATGAACCATAAAGTATAACTTCTGCACCATAACTTTTAGTAGATAAATACTTTGAAATAGGCGCAGTTTCTGGCATTACTATTACTGATTTAATTCCTAAAACTTTAGAGGCATAAGCAACACCTTGTGCATGATTTCCTGCAGAAACTGCAATTACTCCTCTTTTCTTTTCTTCATCCGATAATGTGAGAAGCTTAGAGAAAGCTCCTCTAACTTTAAATGAGCCAGTTTTTTGTAAATTTTCGAGCTTTAAATAAACATTTGAATTTGCCATTCTTGAGAACGTAGTAGAATAATCTAATGGAGTCTCATGAATATATGGAGATATCCTTTCCCTAATTTTTACTATTTCATCAAAATATTTTATATATGTCATCTGCAAACCCTGCCTTCATCATGTTTCAGTGATCGAGAGAATCTTCATTGTTAATAATGTCTTCAATTGCCTTTTTTAATTTTACATAAGTGGTTTCTAAGCCCTCTGGTAATACTTTTGTATTTGATAGTACTGGCATGAAATTAGCATCGCCATTCCATCTAGGTACAATATGCACGTGTACATGAGCTTCTATACCAGCCCCTGCCGTTCTACCAATATTTATACCTATGTTAAAGCCATCGGGAGAATAAACCTTCCGAATCGCTGCTAATGTAATTTTAATTAACCTAAAAATATCTTGGGCCTCACTATCTTCCAATAGCTCAACAGATGAAATATGCCTATATGGAACAATCATGACATGGCCTGGATTATACGGAAATCTATTAAGAATAATGTAAGCGTACTTACTTCTGTACACTATTAAATTTCTTTCATCATCATTTTGCTCGGGAAACTCACAAAATATGCATTTTTCTTCTCTTTTACTCTTGGATGAGTCTGATACATATTTAGATCTCCAAGGAGCCCATAGAAAATCCATAATATTGAAAATATTGGCCATTTTAAAAAATTATTCTTCGGCGTCCCTAATTCCTTCTTCTGTTATTGCAAACACTACCTCTCCTTCTGGTAAATGCGGTGCATCTACTATTCTTGCTATCCTTTTGTTTCCTCTGCTCTTCTTTAATTGGACTCTTATTCCTGGAACGTGATAAAGCGTGTGACCTCCTACTGCCACAGTAGGATCTCCGTAAAACATGTCCGGCCTTGCCATTACTTGATTGGTAATAATAACTGCCAGATCATATATTTCTGCTAATCTAGTTAACTGATGAAGATGCTTGTTTAATTTCTGCTGCCTTGCGGCTAAATTCTCTCTACCAGTGTATTCTGCCCTAAAATGTGAAGTTACTGAATCTACTATAACTACTTTTACTGATGGATTTTTAGCTATAAATTCTTGTAAATCGTCTCCTATCGCTATTTGATGATCAGAGTTTATAGCTCTCATATAGTATATATTATCCATTGCAGTATCGGGATCTAATCCTGCAGCCTTTGCCATAGCTTCTATTCTTTCCCATCTAAAGGTACCTTCGGTGTCAATATAAACTGCTTTACCAGACAGCCCGCCTTTCTCAGGTGGCAATTGTACATTTACAGAAATTTGATGGCATATTTGCGTCTTTCCAGATCCAAATTCTCCAAAGAATTCTGTCATTGTCCTAGTTTCTATTCCACCACCTAATAATCCGTCTAAAGCTTGGCTACTAGTAGTTATCTTTCTAACATTCATTCTTTCTTTTTTGACTTCTAAAGCAGTCTTGAACCTAATATCTAATGCATCTCTAGCTTCCTTTATAATACGTTGTGCTGTAGTTAACGGAATTCCTGCTGCAACGCTAAGGTCTTGTGGAGACGCTACTGCTATTGCTTCAAGACTTGAATACCCAGCGTCTATTAATTTATTTAATACAGCTTGGCCCACTCCGCTAAGATCCTCAATGCTTTTAGGTTTTTTCTTCTCTTGGACTTGATCAGCCAAATTTATTCACCTTTCTAAACTTAGAACTTTGACAACTACTATTATATATTTTATCCACCCTTCCTTAAATACCAACCTATATCTAATTCTGGTATTATCAACGTATAATTTTTTTCTCGCTTGATTTTAGCATATGCGATAAACTCTCCATATTTGTTTACTATAATAGCGCTGTTAAAACCAATTTTATCATTAATTTCTATAGTTTTTCCATAAATTATCTTATTTATAAGGTTTTCATTTAGTCTTATAATTTTTTTACAATATTTTGTGAGAATATTGCCTAATGGCAATAAAGGAAATATTTTTTTTGATTTAGTTACCCTTAAAATCGGGGTGCCAATCATATATGGATGTAATCCTATTTTTGACATTACGTTAATTATATTTGAAAAATCTGATGTAGATAAACTTATTTGTGAGAACTTTTCCCCAATGATTTCATATATATAGTACTTGGAGAAATACTCATAGATTTCATCGTATGAACAATCGAATTCCATTATTATTTTTTCTAAAATCCCCATTAATTCGTGAGCACTAATAGTTTTTACTAGCATTTTTTGAGATGACATATAAAAAATCCCTCTGTCCCATTCTTATGGGGATAAAATCTGATACAATTCGACACTTCCTCATTAAACGAAACTCCATTATATTCTACAATACCATTTTCTGCAGGATATCCAGAGATTTTTATAGCCTTCATTCCTAGCTCTTCAATAGCAAAATTAACTATCATCTCATCTTCCTCTGGAGCTATACTACACGTCGAGTAAACAAGTTCTCCTCCTTTTTTAAGTAATTTGTATGCAGTATAAATTAATTGTAACTGAGTAAAACTAAAGCGTTTTAGTTCATCAAGTGAAGTTTTTGTTTTTCTAGATTGATCTTCGGGTATTAATCCTTCTCCAGAACACGGAGCGTCTAAAAGTATCTTATCAAATGAGAGAGTAGTTTTTTCTAAAGTCCTCACGTCTGATCTTAATAATAAAACGTTACGGACGCCAAGCCTGCTAATATTTGATAATAGGGATGTTACTCTTAATCTCGATTTCTCTACAGCTACAATTAAACCTTCATTATTCATTATTTGAGATAACTGCGTAGTTTTACCTCCTGGAGCTGCTGCCATATCTAGCACAGTATCTGAAGATGAAGGATTGAGAACATATGCTGGAACCATAGAAGCTAAACCTTGAATATAATAATAGCCTTGTAAATATTCTAATGTGGCCCCTAAGGAAGGTTTAGGAGGCGCTTTCTTTACTATATAACCATGTTTTAACCAACTTACCTTTTCTAATTTGAAACCTTTCTGTTCAATTCTGGACTCTAATTCATTACAATCTATCTTTAATGTATTACATCTTATACTTTTTTTCAATGGAAAATTACACGAATATAGAAAATCTTCTGCTTCGTGTCTAAATATATGCAAATATCTTTCTACCATATAATCTAAAAATCCGTACTTACGTGATAATTCTATAGCTTTTAACGAAGGAGAAATTTCAAAGACTTTATCATACTTTTTTATATAGTTTTCAATAGTAGACATGCAAATGGCTGATATAATAGAAAGGGAAGTAAAATTAAAGCTTGAATCCCCTACATTAACAGAACTTTATGATAAATTATTAAATGATGGAATACAATTAATAAAGAAAGAAACAGAAGAAGATATTTATTTTAATAGTGAATTTAGAGATTTCAGGAAAACAGATGAAGCATTAAGAATAAGAAAGACAGATAGTGGAATAGAATTTACATATAAAGGTCCTAAAATAGGAAAAATAAGTAAGTCTAGAGAAGAAATAACAGTAAATGTAAATAATGCGGATAATCTTATTAAAATTTTAGAAAAACTTGGATTTAAACCTGTATACACAGTTGTTAAAAATAGAATCTTTCTAAAAGATGGAGAATTTATAATTTGTCTAGATAGCGTGAAAGATCTTGGAGAATTTATAGAAATAGAAATACCGAATTCAACTGAAGAAAAACTTATCGAATATGTAAATTTATTTCTTAAAAAATATAAAATAAAAGCAACACAGATTAAAAAGTCATACTTAGAATTGTTGGTGAATAAAAACGAGGAAAACAATAGCAATTCTAACTGATTTTGGAATAAGCGATAATTATAATGGAGTAATGGAAGCAGTAATTAGAAGAATAAATAACGAAGTGGATATAACATATATAACACCTAACTCGAAAAATTTCAACTTGTATGCGGCATCATATTTACTTTATACGGCGTACAAATATTTCAGAAAAGGTTCAATATTTTTAGTGGTAGTAGATCCAGGAGTAGGTACAAGTAGAAAAGCTCTATTAGTAAAATCAAAAAATTATTTCTTTATAGGTCCAGATAACGGAGTTCTATATCCTGCAATATCTGAGGACGGCATAGATGAAGTGATCGAGATAAGCAATCCAAGGTTATACTTATCAAAAAACATTTCTAGGACATTCCATGGCAGGGATATATTTGCAACTACTGCAGGTTTTGTGTCAGCAGGAGTAGATATTCATACGTTTGGTCCAAAAATAAGTAAGGATGAACTAGTAAAACTTATCTACAATTATAATATAATAAAGGATAAAAATTTAGTTTGTGGTAAGATAATATACATAGATCATTTTGGTAATATAGCTACGAGCATCCGTAATATTTCGTTTGTAGACGAAAATGTAAAGATTATTTTCAATAACAACAGATTAAATGCAAGAAAAGTAAATACTTTTGGCGAAAGCAAAGGTAATGAGTTCCTAGTATATAAAAATGGTTACGGCTTCATAGAAATAGGTATTAATAAAGAGAATGCATCTATAAAACTTAATGCTTCAGAAGGTGAAGATATTTGCTTAGAGGGATCTATCCAGGAAGATTCCAGCCATTCCACTTAGGTCATTTAAGTGTAGTAAAATGGGCTTTAGAGAGAGTTGATGAACTAATAATAATAGTAGGTAGTGCGCAAGAAAGTCACACATTAAATAATCCGTTCACTGCAGGAGAAAGAATAGAAATGATAAGGATGGCACTAAAAGAGTACGGAATTCCTACAGATAGATATTATATTATTCCAATTCCAGATATTTTAATGAATAACGTTTGGGCATATCATGTAAAAATGTATGTACCAGCCTTCCAAAAGGTATTTGCAAGAAACCCATTAGTTGTTAGACTATTTAAGGAAGCGGGAGTAGAAATAGATATTCCTCCTGCATTTAATAGGGAGAAATATAATTCTACATTGATAAGAAAATTAATAATAATGAATGAAGAATGGAAAGATTTAGTACCTAGTAGTGTATATAACTATATAAAAAGTATAAAAGGGGACGAAAGACTAAAAGAAATTACTGGAAGTGATAAAAAATGAGAACAGAGACCTATTATAACGTTTTCCCTTGGCACACTAATCATTTTGGTTCATTACATGGAGGCATATACATGAGTTGGCTTATAGACACTGCAGGAATCTTAATGTCAAGCATTAGCAAAGGAAATTATTTACTTGCCTCTGTAGATTATATTTTCTTGTTTAGACCTGCTAGATTAGGTGATGTATTACGAGTAATAGCTAAAGCTAACGCAACGTGGAATAGCTCAGTAGAAATTGAGGTTAAAGGTTGCATTAGACGAGGAGATAAAGAAGAATTAGGTGCTGTAGGATTAATGACTTATGTTGCTGTGGACGAAAATAATAAACCTAGAAAACTCGATGTTAAGATTCCTCCAGATGAGAATGCAGAAAAAAGAAGAATGCAAAGGCTTGAGAGAAAGAAACATGCAATGAGTGATATAGATGATATACTCGACTTAAGTTTTACTAGAAGTTACATAAGAACTATTTATCCAGAGCATGGATTTGGAAATGGTATATTATATGCTGGAAAGATGTATACGATGCTCGATGAAGCTTTAGCAATTGTGGCAAAGCTATATTCCAAGGGTAACGCTTTTACCGTATCTGCAGGTCCCGCAGATTTTATTTCACCAGTAAAAATAGGAGATATATTGGAAATTCAAGGTGCAGTAGAATATACTGGAAATACGTCATTAGATGTTGGAGGAAAAGTTTACGCCATAAACCATTATACTGGAGAAAAAAGACTTGTCACCTCAACTGTTTTCTCGTTTGTAGCTATAGACGAGAACGGTAAACCGAGACCCATTCCTAAATTAAATCCAGCTAGTGAAAAAGAGAAGAAGATATTTGAGGAAAGATTGAAAGAAAGAGAAGAAAGAGTAAAAACGAGTAAGAGACTTCAATCAGAAATAAGTTGCGGTTGACCTATTGCCTTTCCTATTATATGTGCATATTTTATTGGTTCTGGATATTTTGAAAATATTTGATAATACTCTATTACGCTTTTTACCATTTTAAGGTCTAAATCAGTATTGACATAAACAGTCCCACGATTAGTAGATAATGCAATCATATTAGATAAAAACTCTTTAATCACATTAACACGTTTATCATTATAATGTTTTCTTGCCGCATTTAATATGCTATCAATATCTGGTTTACTAGCATAATAAATAATGTAATTATTATCTGGTATAATATAATTAAATCCACCAACAATTATACTATCAAGCATCTTTATGTCTCCTTTTCTAAGATTTTTGTATGCGGTTGTAGCATCATCACCATCTACAGTTATGAACTCTACGTCAACATCTACTAATTTGTATCCATCAAATGTGACTGAAACTAAAGGACATTTACCACGTTTTCCTTTATATGTCAAAGGAAAATATCCATCGTCTATGCCACTTACTAGCACAAACTAGTTTAGTACCTAGACTTTAATAAGGCTTATTAATTTCTCATCATTATCCTTTAAAGCTCTAATTATAGTAGCTTTATCTACGGCTAATTTTACTTCTTTTGTTTTGCCATATCTTCCTCTATTAATAACCGTTGCCGTTATTATTCCTACCATATCAAGCTCGTTCAAAATATCACTGACACGCCTTTGTGTTACACACTCTGTACCCATTTCGCTTGTTAATTTCTTATAAATCTCATACACTTCTCCAGTTGTTAATGTATTCTTATATTTTAATCCGTTAAGTATGGATATCAATACGATTTTAGAATGAAAAGGTAACGTAGAAATTATTTCATACACTCTATCTCTCTCAATCTCTATTCTAGCTTTCTCTATATGATCTTCAGTTATTTTAGTATCTCCTTGCCTTTCCGCAATTTCTCCTGCAACTCGTAATAAATCTAGAGCTCTTCTAGCATCACCATGGTCTCTAGCTGCTAATGCTGCACATAGTCTTATTATGTCATCCGAAATCACTCCATCTTTAAAAGCCAAGGAAGCTCTACGACGTAATATATCTTCTAATTCTTCTGCATTATAAGGAGGAAAAACTAATTCTTCTTCACTTAAACTACTTCTAACTCTAGGATCCAAATTATCAACAAATTTCACATCATTAGTTATACCTATTAAAGAAACCTTAGCATTATTTAATTCGGTATTTATCCTTGTTAACCTATAAAGAATATCATCTCCATGCTTCTCAACCATAGCATCTATTTCGTCTAGAACTATAATAATAATATGCTCATCGTTAAGAATTTTAAGCATTCTCCGATAAAGCTCTGCAGTAGATAACCCAGTAAATGGTACTTTTTCTCCAAAACTTTCTATAATATCTGCTAAAATCCTGTAAGGGGTGTCTGATTGCCTAGTATTAACATAAATATACTTGAATGATTTAATTTTTTCATATAATTTGTTTAAAACAAACTTAGTTACCGCAGTCTTCCCTGTACCGGTTAAACCATATATAAATATATTATTAGGCCTCTCTCCTCTGTATACTTGAGCTAATATACTGGCAATTTTCTTTATTTGTTCTTCTCTATGTGGTAACTCGTCAGGGATATAATCGGGCGATAAATATTGCCTATTTTTGAAAATATTGGAATTCTTTACGCTGGATAAGACCTCATCTATGATGTCACTCATTACAATATATGAATCACAATAAAACTGCTTATAATAACTTTGCCTTAACCGGGGAGTAAAATACCCCTTTATTTCCACTGGAGATTGTAAGAGAAAAACAGGCACCCCTTTATTTCCACTGGAAAACTTAGGTTTTGAACTAGAATATAAAGTTTGTATAATATACATGTTGCACCTTTTAGTAGATATTTTCCAAGAGAAATAAAGGGGGAGAGACACTTAGATAGTTGAACTTATAAACCTAGATTTTAATTAGAATATTGGGCCGGTAGCTCAGCCTGGAAGAGTGTCCGGCTTGCAACCGGAAGGTCCCGGGTTCAAATCCCGGCCGGTCCACTCTGGGGGATACTCCCAGATCCCATTGCTAACATAAAAATCCACTATCTTATCTAAGGAACCTACGTAACGATCTCTTCTCTGATCGCCGTCACCCTTCTCTATGATGTAAACATAATACTTTCCCTTAACTTCACGAATTCTGATATCACCAAATGTGAAAACTTTATTACCCATGCATATTTATCATTTTGGGCCATTTAAGGACTGTTAATTATCATATCAGACGTTAAGTAAAAAGGCGGTGATAGTAATTCCACAGTTATACAAAAATCGTGTTTCGATTAATTATTGTATACTAGAAATGTTAGATTATGTAAATTTTTATTAAATTCTGAATTATCAAATATTAGGCAATAAGTAGAGTCTAAGCTATTTTATCCTTATTATTAAATTGGATCTTCTTCTTTCATTTATTTTATATCATTAAGTTGTAGCTATCTTTTCTTTCATGAAGTGTTTTATTAGTATATATAAGTTGTATTTTTACCTAAAGTTCAAAATTCGCTTAATTATGAAGTAGAATGTTTAAAATTTTATTTAGAACCTCAGTTTCTTTTTTATAATCATTATAAAATTCAAGGAATATTGGCTTTGTTAAATGCCTATAATACCTAGTTTGATAAGTTCCTAAGCAAATGTCTCTTGGAAATTCTATAATTTCCTTTTCTGAATTGAATTTGTATCCACATTTTTTGCATCTATATCCTTTATTTTTACCTATAGATTCACTTGAATGTCCACAAATAGGACATTTAGGATTTTTATATTCTACCTTATTTGATAATGATAAAATCTCTATTCTTTCAGCATCAATTATTCTACCGTATTTGCTAGACGGTTTTATTGCGCCTAGAACGACAATTTCGTCTCCTGGCAACAAGAGCTTAGCCATGCTGTTTAACTCCCCGGTTTCTTTATATACAAAGATTGTAAGGCCATTTTCTGTGCGTAAAATTACGTCTCCACCTGGTATTATTTCTACGTCTTTTATAGTTACTTTACCATAATAGGTTTGATACACCTTATCTCCAGGTTTAATTATATGTGCGTCTGTACCTTGGTTTGACTTGAATATCATAAAGTTCTCTATTTCCTCATCTTTTATTTGTATCATGTCTATTCCTTTTAATAATATTTCTGGGTCAATTCCTCTTATACCGTAAAAAACCGGATCTCCTCCGTGAGAAAGTATTAATGGTCTTTTTTTAATATAATCTACGTTAGCAAAAACTTTAGGAAAGAATTTTTCATCAAAGGCAATTAAGCTATCTAAGTCTATTTCCCTTTTCTTTTCCCAGTTTTCTTCTTTTCTATACGTAATTAATTCAAAAGTATAATTTCCTCCAAATCCTATAGCAGCTAACGATCCTATTATTCCTCTGCTTCCACGTACTATTGCACTAGTCTTTTGTATATACTTCTCCATGAAGCCTTGGGTTATCACGTCGGAAACTGCTTTTGTGTAAAAATTCTCTAATATAATCGACGAGTCATAGTTTACAATAGCCATTCCAGGTTTTCTTCCATATTTTAGACCTTGAGAAACATTATTTACATAATCAAGTGAAGCATTCCATACAATGTCTGCAATTTCCTCAATATCTTTGTCACTTTCTACTATTAATTTAATTGATGCATTACCTCTAGTTTTCCATGGAATATTAGGATTTAATCTTATTAAATACGGAAAATCAAATAATTTTATTCCATCTTTATGTAAAATCTTAATTAAATTTGTAGCAAAATGTGTTGTGCAACCTCTATTGGGTGAATCGTGATCATCTATACCTATTATGTATTTCATTTTTTCATCGTGCTACTCTCCATTATGATCATTGTTAAGGTAGATCTAACCTTAGGTAATTTTCTTATAGTAGAGCTAACAAAATTCCTTAATGAATCCATATCTTGTGCTTCTATTTTAGCTACTATATCATAAACACCATAAACTATATAAGCTTCCGAAACTTCCTTTAGTTCCTTTAATTTCTCATAAACTTCTTCCTCTCCTCCAGCGTCTGTATTTATTAAGATTATCGCGGATACATTTTTAGACTGAGGGTTTGATATCAATTTTAAACTCCCATTAGTTTTAATATATAGCACTATAAGAACTTTACGAGTAATTTTGAAAATTTTTGTCATAGAACTCTATGAAGATGATCCAGAGAAGTCAACTGGGAGAAAGATGGTGAGATTCGGATTTGCTAAATATACTGAAAAACCCAGAGGCATTGTTTTAAATCCTTTATCTGAAGAAGTAATCTCTATAGACGATGTTGAAATAGTTAACAAGTACGGTTTAAGTGTGATTGATAGTTCTTGGAATAAAAGTGATGCTAAATTTTATGCAAGATTTATGTCTAGATTCTCTAGAAGATTGCCTTTACTATTTGCAGGTAATCCGATAAATTACGCAAAACCCTATAAACTATCTTCACTGGAAGCTGTTTCTGCTAGCCTTTATATTTTAAACTTCATAGATATCTCTTTGAAACTTTTATCCTTATATAAATGGGGAAAGACATTCTATGATCTGAATAAGGAGCTTTTAGAAAGTTATAGAGGGAAACGTAAAGACGAAATAATAGAGATAGAAAAATCCTTTTTAAAGGAAGAGCCCCAGCAATAACCCAGCTTCTGTATTTGGGGGATTCGACTATGCGTCAAGGGAGGTCTTCAGATCATTCTCATTGACCCCCCTACTTGCTCCGGGAAGGACTGCGTTTCAACCCCTAAATATTCTCTTCATCTATCTTACCTTGTCGCCAAGGTAAGAGTCGAATCATACTCATTGAATATTTAGGGGTAAGTTTTCTGTGCAGTTGCCAAGGGTACTACCCTTGTCCCTCGCGGGACTTCCCTTGATCTGGAGGCTGGAGTTTCCTCAGGATATCCCCGTAGCCCCCTACTGGGGCTCTTCCAATTTATGTTTAACCAAGAATCCTATTAAATCGCTTCTAGTAATTATGCCCAATGGATGTAATTTATCATCTATAACTAGTACAACAGAATATTTACTAAATAGCCGTAAAATTCCATTAATAGGTTCAGTTTTCTGAATTAATGGGGGTAAGGGAGACATTACTTTTGATGCTGTAAGCTTCTTAATATTATTAGAGATAATTTTGCGTAGCAGTACGTAATCATAAATTATACCAATTAATTTCTCATCGTTATTAACTACGGGTATTTGAGAAATGTTGTAGTTTTCCATTTTATTTACTACACTAAGTATATCATCTTTTTCATGAGCCACAATAACTGGCGAGTGCATTATTTTTTCAGCAGTATCTTGAATATTTATCATTAAAAGTAATTCATCATAAATTTTCTTAATTATTGAAAATTTTGGGTCTATCTTACCATTCTCTATTTTAGCTATGAAAGACTGTGACACGCCTACCCTTTTAGCTAATTCTGCTTGAGTTAAACCAGCTATTTGCCTTAATTTCTTAAGCTCAGAAAAATCAGGAATCATATTAGATACCTTATGGTGGAGGAACTAGCTTAGATAGTATTAATATGATTGCTATTAAAACAATACTTCCAATTAATGCAACTTTAGGATCAATTTTAACTTTCTCATTCTCTTCATCATAGTATCTTATTAATCCAGCCATAGAAGCTAAAGGTATATTTTCCTTCCTCTTTTTAGTTGAAGGCATTTAAACTCGCCTATAATTTCTAATACTCTCTATTATTTTTATAGCTTTTTCTGGGTTATCCTCTATTATGTTACCTGTAACTATTATGTGAGCACCTGCTTCTGCTAATTTTATTGCTGTTTCTTGAGTCCTAATTCCTCCTCCTACTATAATTGTAAGATTAGTAAATCTTCTTATTAATGACACCATTTCTGGCTTAACTGGCTCTGGAGATCCAGAACCTGCTTCTAAATAAAGAAATTTCATACCCATAAACTCTGCAGCCAATGCATAAGATAACGCTAAGTCATTATTATCGAATGGAATAATTCTAGCTCTTCCTATATGTCCTGCAGTACCTCCATAGCCTATGATTAAATATCCAGTAGGTAATACTTCTATACCGAGTTTTTTTATTAAAGGAGCCGCAACAACTTGAGCACCTATTACGTAATATATATCGTCTGAATTAAGAAGAGATAAAAATAATATAGCATCAGCTTTCTCTGAAATTAAATTTATATTACTTGGAAAAATTATTTTAGGAATTTTAATATCGCTCAGAATTTCTAGAACATTATCTAATTTATCTTTAGAAACGCCTAAGGTTCCTCCTATTAAAAACGCCGAAGTTCCAGCTTCGTATAGCTTTCTTGCGAGGGAATCAAGCTTATCTAAATTAGATATTTTATCTGGATCTATAAGAGAAAAATGTAACGCACCTTCTTCACTAAGTTGTTGTATGTACTTGCTTATCTTCTCCTTCATTTGTGCTTTCCTCTTTATTGCTTTCTTTTATTTCTAACTTTCCATCAAGGTACAAATCTATGAATTTACCATATGCATTTGCTTCATCGAATACAGGAGGTACCTCTATGTCTGCAGATAGTCCGCAATTACCGCATTTTATGTGTGCAATACCGTTTTTAATCTCTACAGAGATTGCAATTCTACCACATCTAGGGCATTCAAAGGTTTTTGGTAACTTAGGTTTGGGTTTAATAATCTTAGTTCTCTTCTTTCTTTTACCTCCCATTTTTACTCCCTCTTCTTTCTTTTATTAGAAATTAATACCTTTTTCTTTCTTGGCTCCTCAAGAATTTCCAAGAAAGTAACATAAATAATTCCTAATCCCAATACTAGAATAGTGGCTATCAGCGTAATTTCCATTATATTCATGTGGTGTATATCAGTTTTCTTAATTTTAATGATTTTCCGTCATGTCTTATTTCTCTAATTATATCTAAAAAATCGTTAAATTCGACATCTATAGTAATAATCTTCTCTCTATGTAACGCGATTTTTAATGCTAAAATATGATAACAAAAAGCTTTATCCTTGTAAATCTTATTGAAGATAAAGAATTCGCAGTCACAGTAGTTTTCATTTACTATATGATCCTTATGCTTGGAACTGTCTTTACCCAGAAAAACGTATGTAAAAAGAAACCCTTGCTTGGACCGTATTTTTACTATTCTGCCTTGCATTGCGGAAATTTTAGCTTTTTTTAATAATCTCAAGTCTTCCATCAGTATCTGCCAATATTATAGTATCATACAAGTCACAAAATATACCTGTTTCTATTACGCCTACAATATTACTTAGCTCATTGTTTAACTTGCATAGATCTTGAGTATTATCAACTTCCATGTCTAGAATTATGTTGCCGTTATCTGATATTAATGGGCCTATTTTGCCTTGACTTTCTCGTATTTTGACTCTAAATCCTTGACTAGTTAAACTGGTTAATACATAACTTAACGAGACTGGAACTATTTCTATTGGTATTTGAAGAATTTTTGGTACTTTTAATTTGCTTATTTCTCCAATAAAAATTCTCTCTTTAGAATTAACAGTTAATAGTTTCTCCCTAAATAATGCCCCGCCACCTCCTTTTATGAGGACTATTTTACCGTTATTTTCTCTAATTAGGAAGTCAAAGCTATCTATATAAACGTCTGGAATTATGCCAGAAAATAGCGAAATTACCGAGAATCCTCTTTTACTTAGCTCAATTTCGCTATCTATTGAGCTAGCCATATATTGTTTTGTTTTAAAAATATCAATATCACTTATTGTCTCTATCAATTTCCTAATTGTTTTTCCTGTTCCTATTCCAATTATTTTTTTATCTTTTATATAGTCAGTTGAATACTTTGCGACTATTTCTTTAGCATCCATTAAGCTCAATATTATTAAATAACATTAAAAATTAGGGGCCCGTAGCTCAGCCAGGACAGAGCACTGGTCTCCGGAACCAGAGGTCCCGGGTTCAAATCCCGGCGGGCCCGCTGTAGGGGATACCCCACACCCATATTTTCTTTCATTTTTAGATATGATTCGACTACATCAGTTAAGGAACCAACGTAAGTTTTTCTTACGTTACCTTTTCATACTCTAGCTTGTAAACATAATACCGACCTTTTCTTTCGCGTAAAATATAGTCGCCGAATTTATAACGCCTCTGTTTTTCCGTCAGGGCTCCTTACCGTATTGTGGTTACCAATTCGTGATTATAAGCACTGGCAATCCGTAAAAATTTACTTAGAAACACTACTAATTGAAATAGGATGGCAAAGATTCCTCAATAATAAAAAGAATTTTGCGTCATTATTGTAGTGAGAAAAATCAAATCAAGTAGCAAGCTAATCATTAATTATTTTATATCACAATTATATATTTTAACATTAATAACATACTATAGTATATGCAACCTTGAATATGAGGTTAATATTTTTAAATATGATTCTATTCGAAGTATAACTAGCTAGTTCACTTGAGAAAATTATAAGTACCTTTCAAATAAGAATTGCTCGGTGTATAAGTTGATGGAGGAAGATTGGGAAGAGGACTTAGAAGAGGAAGAATGGGA
This sequence comes from Acidianus ambivalens, assembly GCF_009729015.1. Lineage (NCBI taxonomy): Archaea > Thermoproteati > Thermoproteota > Thermoprotei > Sulfolobales > Sulfolobaceae > Acidianus > Acidianus ambivalens. The sequence goes on from NZ_CP045482.1 coordinate 2,060,967, forward strand.
AGATGAAACTGAAGAAGATTGGGAAGAAGATGAATGGTAAAGCTAATTTTTAATTTTTATTTTCTTTAAGGATTGATGTCAATGAGAGTTGCAGTAATAAATTACGATTTTTGTAAACCCGACAAGTGTAATCTAGAATGCATAAGGTTTTGTCCAATCAATAGGTCAGGCAGCAAGGCTATAGAACTTTCTGAGATAGTTAAAGGTAAGCCAGTTATTTATGAGGAAACATGCATAGGTTGTGGCATTTGTGTAAAAAAATGCCCTTATGAGGCAATATCAATTGTTAACTTACCAGATAAACTGTCAGGAGAAATTATTCATAGATACAAGATTAATGGATTTGAATTATTTGGTTTACCTATATTAAAGCAAGGCTATATAATTGGTATATTAGGCAAAAACGGTACTGGAAAGAGTACTATATTAAGGATATTAAGTGGAGAATTAATTCCTAATTTTGGAGCTCCTAATGCTAAGCTTAGTTACGATGATGTTTTGAATAAGTTTAAAGGTAAGGAAATATATGATTATTTCTACAAATTATATAATAAAAATCTGAAAGTTGTTCATAAGATTCAGTATATTGAATATGTTGGTAGAATGCTCAAAGGAAATGTGAATGAGCTTCTGAATAAAATAGACGAGAGGGGCAAAATTGATGAGGTAAGAGAGCTTCTTTCTATGCAAAATATGTGGAATAAGTCAGTTCAAACTCTTAGCGGAGGAGAACTTCAGAAATTTCTAGTTGCAGCTGCATTGCTTCGTGAAGCTGACGTTTACGTGTTTGATGAGCCTTCATCATATTTAGATGTTAGAGAGAGACTAAACATGGCTAAAGGCATAAGGGAGCTTACAAAAGATAAGTACGTTGCAGTAGTAGATCACGATCTTATTGTATTAGATTACCTTACGGATTTAGTATCTATAATATATGGTGAGAGTAGCGTATATGGTAGAGTGTCAAAATTATATTCCGCTAGAACTGGAATTAATAATTTCTTAAATGGGTATCTTCCCGCAGAGAACGTAAAATTTAGGCAAGATGAGATAAAATTTATGCTTAAAGAGCTTACAGATCTGGATTTCTCTAAAAACGTAAAAATTAGAATAAAATGGTCTAAAATAAAAAAGAATCTTTCTGACTTTTCACTTGATATTGAAGAAGGAGATGCGAGAGAAGGTGAAGTAATAGGCATTGTAGGTCCAAATGGTATAGGAAAAACTACGTTCATGAGAATACTAGTTAATGAAATAACTCCGGATTATGGTTATGTAATGCCAGAAGGTTTAAGAATGTCATATAAGCCACAGAAACTTATTCCAGAATACGATGGTACTGTGCAACAATATCTAGAAAACGTGAGTAAAGATATCCTATCAACATCATCATGGTTTTTTGAAGAAGTAATAAGAAAATTGAATTTACATAGAATTCTGGAATCTGAAGTTAAAGATCTCAGCGGCGGGGAGCTTCAAAAGCTTTATGTAGCAGGAGCATTAGCTAAAGAGGCAGACATTTATGTTTTAGATGAACCTTCATCATATTTAGATGTAGAAGAACGTTATATAGTAGCTAAAGCAATAAAGAGGATAACACGCGAAAGGAAAGCAGTAACGTTTTTAGTTGATCATGATTTAGCGATTCATGATTATATTTCTGATAGAATAATGGTATTTACTGGAATTCCTGGTAAAGAGGGGCATGGTAAATCTCCTACTAGCTTAAGAAAAGGTATGAATGAATTTCTTAAAGAAATGCAGATTACTTTTAGGAGAGACGCTGACACTGGAAGGCCGAGGGTTAATAAATTAGGAAGTTACTTAGATAGGTTACAAAAAGAAAGGAACGAGTATTATTCCTTAGAAGTTAGTAGAGATTAGTAAGACAAAAATTTAATAATATCGTAAGAGAATGTCTCTTATGAAGACCACAATAAGCGTAATTAAAGCAGATATAGGAAGTTTAGCTGGGCATCATGTAGTCCATCCAGATACTATGGCTGCAGCAAACAAAGTGCTAGCTGAGGCTAAAAAAAATGGTGTAATAATAGATTATTATATAACGAATGTCGGAGATGATATGGAACTTATTATGACTCATAATAGAGGTGAATTAGATACTAAAGTTCATGAAACTGCTTGGGATGCGTTTAAAGAAGCTACTAAGGTAGCTAAAGATCTTGGATTATATGCTGCAGGGCAAGATTTACTATCTGATACATTTTCTGGAAACTTAAAGGGAATGGGTCCAGGAATAGCAGAGATGGAAATAGAAGAAAGGCCTGCAGAACCTATAGCAATTTTTATGGCAGATAAGACAGAACCTGGAGCATTCAATTACCCCCAATATAAAATGTTTGCTGATCCATTTAATACTGCAGGTTTAGTTATAGATCCAACTATGCATGAAGGTTATAAATTTGAAATTTTAGACGTTTATGCAGGAGAATCTGTAACACTTAACGCTCCAGAGGAAATTTATGATATATTAGCATTAATTGGAACTCCTTCTCAATACGTCATCAGAAGAGTCTATAGGAAAGCAGATAATATGATAGCGTCAGTTACATCAATAGAAAGATTAAATCTCTTAGCAGGAAAATACGTAGGAAAAGACGACCCTGTTATGATCGTTAGAGTTCAACATGGTTTTCCTGCATTAGGTGAAGTGCTAGAAGCTTTCTCTTTCCCATATTTAGTTCCAGGATGGATGAGAGGAAGCCATTATGGTCCTTTAATGCCAGTTTCGCAAAGAGATGCCAGAGCAACTAGATTTGACGGCCCTCCAAGATTAATAGGATTAGGATTCAATGTTAAAAATGGAAGACTAGTAGGTCCTAGCGACTTATTTGATGATCCGGCTTTTGATGAAACAAGAAGATTAGCAGAACAAATAGCAGACTATATGAGGAGACACGGTCCATTTATGCCGCATAGACTAGAACCTACTGAAATGGAATATACTACTTTACCTCTAATTCAACAGAAATTAAAAGCTAGATTTAAGAAAGAAGCTGGAGTAGCAGAAGCAAAGAAAAGCATATATGAAAAACAAGTTGAAGGAGGAGACTAAATTTAAATTTTTATAATATTTATTAACTAACGGGCGAGCTTATGGGAAATATATATACTAGGGATATTAAGAGGATTGCTGCAGAAATTTATGAGAAATATAAGGATGAAGTAACCACTGACTATTCAAAGAATAAAGAAGTAGTTAAGAAATATATTGATGTATACTCTAAAAAAGTTAGGAATAGGATTGCAGGATATTTAACTAGATATGCCAAAAGAATGAGCTCTCAAAAGTCTGTATCTGAAGGGGAGGTAGTAGAAGAGAGTGAGTAAAGTAATATTTTTTGGCCCATTAGTTCAAGCCTTTAATAGTAAAGAAATAGAAGTTAAAGGAGAAGACGTTCTTCAAGTTTTAAAGAATATTGATAAGAAGGGAATTATTTTAGATTTGGATAATAATACTATAAGACCTGGATATATAATATTAATTAACGGCATAGATTGGAGAATTAAAGGTGGTAAAATTACTGATAATGATCTTATACAAGTAATTCCTATTAACCATGGAGGATAAAGATGATAGAAATCTCTCAAACTACATGGAGCGCTGATAAAAAGAATATTATAAAATTTGATGGCAAATGTGTAATACAAGTGATTAAGGATATTCCGCCTAAATCAGTAATTAATCAAGCATGCTATATATTTTTTAAAACATATACAAAATCTCGTATTAAAGAACCAGAAATTTATTTTCTAACTTTATTGTATTCAACTTCTCAAATTGCTAATGCGTTGGCTCATGTAAAATTTAAGGAAGGAGATATTGTGTATGTAATAAAATGTTGTGAGAAAGATATCAATAACTTTGAACAAATACAAATTAAAGATAATTGCGAACGTATTGCATTATCTACTAACGCAATAAATTCGCTCATCTGAGTCTCTAAAAGATATATATAACTTAGTACATGAATTTTAATAAGATAGGTCCTATTGCCCTATTTATACTTGGGTTTGGTTTAATATTATTACAATATCATTTAATATATATATATAAATTTAATTCAGTATATTTTGTCCTTATCGTACCTATATTAATTTCATTTATTATAATATTTCTAAGAAAAAAGAATATTATATCAAACATATTAGTCAAAAATAATATATTTATTATTAAGTCAAATAACGCTAGCATAATAGGTATAGCTTTTAGAATTTTAGGTAAGCAGGATATAAATAATTCAGATAATAATTTGCAAAAGGAATTAGACAATTTAGTTGATGTATTAAGCAGGAAATCTGACAATATAAAATATAGTATAGTCACATATATTTATAATAGACGTAAATCTTCTGCTTTAATTATGTTTAAAGAATGTAAAAAGGAAAACTATACGATGTGTGAAACAGAAGTGCTTCAAGAATATGAAATACTAAAAAAATTGGCAGAATCTATTGCTCCGCATATAGCCTTAGAGCCTATAAAGGTAAGTTATGAAACATTACCTATACCTAATGATTTTGGTAATTTAACATATGTCCGAGTTTTTGAAAAGCAATATGAAATACCTAAATCAGAGAATATTCAAGTAGACTACGATATTGAATTAGGTTACGTGATAACATCATCTTTAGCTAAAATTCCTATAGGTATACGAAGTAACGACGTCTTTAGGCATATAGGAATATTTGGTACTACTGGCAGCGGAAAATCTAATACTGCAGCCATAATAGCTTCTCAATTAGCAAGTAAAGGGTTCAATGTCATAATTTTAGATTGGCATGGTGAATATATAAATAAGTTAAAGGATTTTAAAATATATAATGAATCAAATCCATTGAGGCTTAATATTCTAAAACTATATAATTTAGAAGAAACTGTTGAAATCTTTCAAGATGTTCTTGAGCTTACCGATCCCCAAAGATATATACTATATATAATCCTTTCCGAACTAAGAAAATATAAGAGATTTTCTCTCTCTACGTTATACGACGCAGTCTCAAGAATAAAGGACGAGTATACTTGGATTAAAGATGTAAAGCTAGCATTACTTAGAAGAATGAATCCTATACTTTATAGACCAGTAAGACTTCTGCTAATTTCTAACATTAACATGGAAGACGAACTTGCTAACAATAATAAAATAATCATAGACTTAAGTTTTATACCAGATATATCAGTAAGGAGGTTATATGCATTATTTATAATTCGTGCAATTACAGACATTTACATAAAGCGAAAGATAAATAACAAACCAACTTTGATTGTACTGGAAGAAGCTCAAAACTACTTTAATAATAGTAATAATGAAATGGTCAGTAGATTACTTAATGAGATACGAAAATTTGGAATAGGACTATGTATTATTACTCAGAGTCCCTCATCAGTTTCCCCAGATGTAGTTAAAAATACTAATATAAAAATAATTCATGCGATAAAATCAAATATAGATAAAAAAATAATCGTAGATTCACTTGCGTTAGACCCTAACTTATCCAATATCCTGGATAAGTTAGACATAGGTGACGCTATAATTTCTGCACCAAATATAAAACAACCAACATTAATAAAAATTAAAGAAATTTAGTCTTCTTCTGATGGTTTGCTTTCTCCACTCTTGGATTCGCTTCCAGAGGATGTTGATTTCTTACCTGCTGCTACTAAATCGTCTATTCTAAGTATTAATGTTACTGCTTCAGTTGCAGCTTTAATTGCATTCATTTTAACTAATGCTGGATCTATTACTCCTTTTTGCCACATATCTACTGGCTGTCCTGTGTACAAATCTACACCTACCCACTTATTATTCTCGTTTTCATGTGCGCTTCTTAGTTTCATTAATAAATCTATTGGATCAAAACCTGCATTCTCTATAAGTATCATTACTAGACTTTCTAATGCTGATGCGTATGCTTCGATTGCCAATTGTTCTTTACCTCCTACTTGTGGAGCGTATTTCCTTAACGCTTTGGCTATCTCTATTTCTATTGCACCTCCTCCTGCTACTGCTCTTCCATCTTTAATTACATCTGCTACAGTTCCTAATGCATCTCTTAATGCTCTTTCAGTTTCGTCTACAACTCTCTCTAATCCTCCTCTTATTAGTATGCTTATGGCTTTAGGATTCTTTGCGCCTTCTACAAATACCATTTTATCTTCTCCAACCTTTCTTTCTTCTACAAGTGCAGCATATCCAAGATCTTGTGGGCTTAATTCGTCAATATTAGAAACTACTCTTCCTCCAGTTGCTCTAGCTAGTTTTTCTAAGTCACTCTTCTTAGCTCTTCTTACTGCTAGTATACCCTTCTTTGCTAAATATGACTGTGCTACCTCATCAATTCCTTTTTGGCATATTACTACGTTAGCTCCAGTGGCCGCTATCTTATCTACCTTTTCTTTTAGCAAATTATCTTCCTCTTCTAAGAATTTCTGCATTTGTGAGGGATCATTAATTCTTATCTCTGCATCAAGTTCAGGCTTTTCAGCTTCTAATGAGGCATCAAGTAACGCTATTTTTGCATTTTCTATTCTCTTTGGCATTCCTGGATGTACTACTTCTTTATCTACAATTATTCCATATACTAATTGTGTATCGTTAATTCCTCCTCCGGCTTTCTTTACTATTTGAATATTATCTAGATCTACATACCACTTATCTCCTCTTAATTCTGAGACCTGCGTTACTGCTTTTACTACGATGTCGGCTAAATATTCTCTTGCACCCGCTACTGATTTGCTGCTTAGTGAAGTCATTGCAACCTTCTTAAGTAAGTCAGTATCATTTATACTAACTGGTTGTGCCATCTCTTGAATTGTCTTTAGTGCTACTTCTTCAGCTTTCTTATAACCACTTATAATTATTGTGGGGTGAATATCTTTGTACAATAAGTCTTCAGCTTTCTTAACGAGTTCACCTGCTAATATTACTGCAGTTTTAGTTCCATCAGCAGTTTCTTCATCTTGACCTTTTGCAATTTGTACTAACAGCTTAGCTGCAGGGTGCTGAAGATCCATTTTATCTAATATAGTAGCTCCATCATTTGTTATTGTGATGTCGCCTAAGCTGTCCACGAGCATCTTATCCATTCCTCTAGGGCCATATGTACTTTTTAGGGCTTCTTCTACAGCTTTAACTGCTGCAATGTTTAATCGGACTGCTTCTTTTCCATAGGTTCTTGAAGAACCTTCCTTTAAAATTATTACAGGAATTCCTTCAGGAGTAGTAGCTACAGTAGCTGTGGATGACATATAATTCACCTTCACACTCACTTTGAAACTGGTTATATAAAAATTTAACTGTTAATACGAGTGTGTGCAAATCACGTTACTTGCTAGGATGAAACAAGTAATTTAATCTAATAATTCTTTATTCATGTATTTTAGCTCTTTAGGCAGTTTATATGTAATTTTTCTAAAATATTTTTCATTTATATGTAATTTTTCTAAAATATTTTTCATTTTTCTACATCTATATCCTGCTATATAAAAACTTAAAGCAACTCTTATTTTTATTTTTCTACCACTGAATATTCCATTTTTTTCTAGAAATTCATATATTTTATACACTTTTTTATCCATATTGAGTAGGCTTAACGCTAATTCTCCATCTTCAGTTATAAATTTCATGTTTTCCTTATTGTTGAATATTCTAAATTTATTTGATATTGTTTCTGTTAATTTTATGAAATTTCTTGTTTCCTTTCTTTCTGAAAAGCCTTTATTTAAATCTATTATCTCTTCAGAGGTACCTATTTGAGAATAATCGTAAAGCGTATCAATTACACTTCCGCATGAGGAACAAATTATATTTCCATGCATAGTATCCCATATTAGATCCTTTGAGTTACAGTATGGACATTGCATGATAATTGTTAACGTTGAGTAATCATTATAATTTAATTGTTACCAAGTACATTAGACTGAGATATGACCGAAACTAAGGTCGAAGAATTATTGACTAAAATCATGTCTAGTAAAATTTCAGAGAAAGACTTACAAGAGTTGCAAGCAATATATAGTAATGATAAAAATTTTTGGAACAAGATTTCTGTTGTTATAGATTTGAGGTTAAGATCAAAGAAGGCTAAAATTTCTAGCAAAGTTGATAATTTGATATATTTATACGATTCAAGTGGAAAAGTGATTGGTATAGTTATAATTTATAATGAGAATGAGCCTTTAAAAATAAACGAAATATTCAAATTCATTGAAATTGCTAAGTCGTCTAATGTAGATGCATACTTAGCTATAATAGACAAGTATGGAGACATAACTTATTATAACCTTTCTGAGGTATCATTATCTAAGGGCTGATATGGTATCTTATGAACCTTTGAGAGGAATGAAAGACTATTTTGGTGAAGACGCTGAAAAAATCAGATATATTGAGGATCAATTTTCTAAAATTGTAAAAAAATCAGGATATATTGAAGCTATAACACCTATTCTTGAGGAATTCGAATTATTTGCATTAAAGGGCGGAGAAGAGTTAAGAAATACAATGTACACATTTGTTGATAAAGGTGGAAGAGAAGTAGCCTTAAGACCAGAATTCACACCTAGCATAGTAAGATTATTTCTAAACTCTATGCAACATTTGCCTAAGCCAATTAGATTATATTATATTGGGACTGTTTATAGGTATGATGAACCTCAGTTTGGTAGATATAGGGAATTCAGACAAGCCGGAATAGAAATGCTGGGTGAATCTTCAATTAATGCTGATTTAGAAGTTTTAAGTATATTATGGGAATTTTTTAAGAAAATCAATTTGGAAAATATTACTATAAAAATAAATAATATAGCAATATATAGAGAACTTTTTTCAATGTTAAAAATGTCTGAGGATCAAGAAGATCATTTATTACATTTAATCGATAAAGGAAATAAAGATTCTGTAATAGAATATTTATCTAAAATTTCAGAATATAAAATTCTAAATATAATAAGGGAAATGCTATATAATTCTATATCTAAAGAATCGGATTTTATTGAGCTAATCAAAGATTTGAATAATGAGCGTTCAAAAGTTTTAGAAAATCAAATTTCAAGACTTTTTAAAATTTATGAAATCTTAGCTAAGCTTAATGTTCCAATAAAAATCGACTTATCACTAGTAAGAGGTTTAGCATATTATACTGGAGTAATCTTTGAGGTAGCTCATCCTTCAGTCTCTTTTAGTATTGCTGGAGGTGGAAGGTATGATAATTTGGTGCAACTCTATGGCGGACCATCTACACCTTCTATAGGTTTTGCAATAGGAGTAGAAAGAGTTTTGAGTGTTTTACAAAATTTAAAAATAAAAGATAATTTTAGAAAAATAGCAATAATTCCTCTAAACGAAAATGTAATTGACTATGCACTTAAAGTTCTTTTCATCTTACATGAAAATGATATTCCTGCAATATTGAACACAAAAAATATTTCATTATCGAAGATAATACCAAATTTACTGGATATGAATATAAATATAGCCATTATTATTGGAGAAAATGAGAAAATGGAAAATAAAGTTTCAATAAAAGATCTAACAACAAGACAGCAAAGTTCAATATCGCTTAACGAGCTTTTGTCTTACATAAGGCAAATAATTTAAACTTTGTACAAAGACTTATAGTGATAATTATGGAAGAGTTACCCTCAACTGCAGTAGGAATAAAGTTAAACGATGGCGTAATCTTAGCCGCTGAACGTAGGTTAAGTTATGGAGGCTACGTTCTAAGTAAATCTGCTAAAAAGGTTCATATAATAGGCAGATTTGGAATAGCTGGTGCAGGACTTTTTGGAGATTTACAAGCTTTAACTAGGATAATGAATGCTGAAATAAAATACTATGAATTATATAATGAGAAGCCTATATCCACTAAAGCAGCAGCGAAATTATTATCTATTATATTATATCAATACAAATATATGCCATTTATTTCTGAAATTCTATTTGCTGGTGTCGATAACGGAATTCCTCAATTATATGTCTTAGATCCATTAGGTTCTCTTTTAGATGATGTATATGCAGCAGTAGGTTCTGGAGCTAGAGTTGCCATAGGCGTTCTTGAAGCAGAATACGATCAAAATATGTCATTAGATAAAGGCAAAGAAATAGCAATAAAGTCTATTAAAGCATCTATAGAAAGAGATGTAACTTCTGGAGATGGTATTGATATCTTGATATTGGATAAGTCTGGAAAAACATATACAGAATATATTCCTTATTAATTTTATTACGATTTTATTACGCAGAAATATATGTGATCCATTATATTAAATCCATATTTATTAAGAAAGCTTGAATCGCTTTCTATTTTAACTAGTAGACCAAATAAAGATATTATTGTAATATACGTCTTTTTATTTTGGTTAATTTTCTCTTTCTCTGTAACTATATATCCGTGTCCACAAAAATCGTTCTGTGTAAAACTAGGCTTTGACCTAGATATTATAACATTAACCTTTTCATTATTATTAAAAATATTGATCTCTGATGTAACATCTAAATTTATATTAATATCTTGACATTTTATGTTTACTACATATAAATCTCTAAGTACGCCCTTTTGAATAGACGTTATTGTTCCTTCTTCATTAAACTCATAATTTATGCGTTGCAAGGTTTTTCACTTCATTATTTAAATCCTTGTATATTAATCTTATGTTGACCGTTATGAGTATAAGTCGTAGAGTAGTTTATGATATAAATTCATTAATAGATAAAACTGTAATAATAAAATTAACTAATGGAAAAACGTATACTGGCCAATTATCGTCTTTTGAAATAGATCCTTTTATGGTAAGTATATCAAATGCTAAAGATAATGAAAACAATGTTTATTATAAAGCTATAATAAATGGTAGTATTATTTCAGAGATTCTAATAAAGAACGCTCCAATTTTTGACGTAAAGGAGTTCGCTAGTCTAATAGAAAAGTCCTTAAATTTAAGGCCTGGCGATATTAAAGTTTATGAAGAAGCAGGAGTTATAACTGTCCTAGAGAAAATTAAAGTAACAGAAAACGGTGTTGAAGGTAGTGGACCTCTTGCCCAAAGAATTTATGACCTATTTAATGAGTATGTAGAAAAGAAAAAGAGAGAGACTTCAAGATGATTGGAGATTTTGAGGTAAAAGAAGAAGACTTAGCAGGTAGAATAGGTAAATTAGAAACTTCGCATGGCATTTTAGAGACTCCGGCTTTTTTTCCAGTAGTTAACGTACTAAGAAAAGAGATATCCATTAAAGACGTCATGGCTGTGGGATTTAATAGTATAATAACTAATGCATATATACTTAAAAAAAATAATATAGTTAAGCAAGATATACATAAAGAACTTGATTTCAATTCAATTATAATGACTGATTCAGGAGCGTATCAGATCTTAGAATATGGTAATATAGAGGCTAATAATAGAGAAATTGTAGAATATCAGAATCAAATAAAGCCAGATATTGCAGTAATTCTTGATGTACCGACTGGAAAATTGGAAGATAGAGAAGAGGCGAAAATGACTGTTGACGAAACATTAAGAAGAGCTAAAGACGTAGAAAGTATAATAAATACCGAAAATATAATATGGACTCATCCAATTCAAGGAGGAAGATTTTTAGATTTGCTTCAATATTCTGCAGTAGAAGCAAATAAAAGAGAGAAATATAAATTACTAGCATTGGGTAGTCCTACTGTATTAATGGAAAAGTATGATTATGATACATTAATTGATATGATATTTACAGTTAGGTCATCTATAAGTAGAGGAAAACCATTACATTTATTTGGTGGAGGCTTACCGCATTTAATACCTTTTGCAGTAGCATTAGGAGTAGATTCCTTTGATTCTGCATCGTACATATTATATGCTAGGGATAATAGATATATAACTAGGTCTAGGACATTAAAGCTTGAAGAGATAGACAGTTTCCCATGTAGTTGTCCAGTGTGCTCAAGATATACTCCTCAAGAGCTTTTAGAGATGGATGAAAGCGAAAGAACTAGACTACTAGCAATTCATAATTTATATAAAATATTAGAAGAAATTAGAGAAACAAAAATAGCTATAAAAGAAGGAAGATTATTTGAGTATTTACAAGAAAAAGCATTTTCTCACCCTTCAGTATATTCTGCGTTTAAGAGATTGCTTAAATATGCAGAATATTTGGAAAAATATGACCCAAGAGTAAAAGGTGAGATAAAGGGGTTATTTTTATATGACGAAAATTCTATAAAAAGACCAGAAATTATTAGACATCATAGATACCTTGACTTAATAAAACCCATGCATGATAAGGCAATAGTAATTTGCGGAGATAAGTTTGCACAACCATTCATTTTAGATCCTTTTATTTTAAAAATTGTTAAGGAAAAATATATGGAGGCAGATATATACATAGCTTATCCATTTTACGGTCTAATACCGGTTCTAGTTTCTGAGTCTTATCCATTGTCTCAATTTGAAATTCCAAAGTCACTATCAGAGAGTGTAATTAGAATATCTTCAGATAAGGCTAATAGTATATTAAAAGCTAAATATAAAAAAGTCGAATTAATAGAATGTGAAAATTCAAAGCTACATATAATGCCTATCTAATCCACTTCTACTTATTTCTTTTTGGATATTCTCTAATTGTTTTTGAAGTTCTTCTTCTAATTTTTTGGCGTCTTCATAAAGTTCAGTAACATCAATATTGGTACCTAGAATTTTATTTATTGCATCTACAGCAATTGCAGCAGCGGCAGGATCTATTCTTTCTTTGTCTGCATAAGGTAAGAGGACTATTGCTGGAAGATCCTCAATTTCTGAATAGATAGTAAATAATGCTAAAGGCCCTACCATTATTAACTGCTTCTCTAATTCTGGATAAGGTAAATTTATTGTACTTTTAGAAGTTTTAAGCCATCTAAGCTCTTCTGAGCTTTCCTTATATCTCTTGTCAAGTCCACCTATTAGTATTATATTCTTTACTTCAAGTTTTTTAAGCCACATTATGGTATCTTTAGCAAAGGAGTTCCATTCACGTTGGAAAGGTAATAGATGATTTAATAGCACTATAGTATGCAATTCTTTATCATAAAACAAGTCAAAAGGCGTTGCTATGCCATATTCGTCTAAGAAAGTAACATCCCTAAGGTACTTTGTTGTTATAAATCCTATTCTTTGCAATTTACGTTTTAGCACTATATATCTTGATGCAAGATATCCAGTTTCTCCTATTGTTCTAAATCCAGTTATAAATGTGGATCCTTTTAATTCATCTTCAGTTATACCCTTAAGGATTACCTTCATTTTTATTCCTCTCCTTTACAATTACAGCCACTCCTCTTTTATATTCGATTATCTCCTCTGCTGATAACTTTAATCTACCCACAGCTACTATATTATCGTCGCCATCTACTACTATAACTTGGTCTCCAGCTCTTAGACTCTTATCTACTTCAATTACATGTTTTGCAAAAACGTTTCCAGAATATCTTACAACTTTTGCAATGTCATATGGAATTATTACTCTAAATCTAGGGGGTTTAGAACACATTTTAATCTTTTTGGCAGAATCTAAAGTTAGCGAGAATAAATTGTCTTGAGCTCTTAAAACTAAAAATAAATTATTATCTATCAGGATATTTCTTATTCTATTAGTATTTATAGATCTTTGAATAAAAAAGGAATTTGAGTTATCAAATACACAGTCAGCAATATCATAACCGAACTGATATGCAAATATATTCTTTAAATAAAAAAATTCGAACTCAGATACCTTTTCTGGATAGGTTACAAATTCTTTCATGTGTATTTCTCTTCTCTTCCTTTAAATTCTTCCTTTCTTTTAGATTTTACTTTATTTATGGCCTCTATAAAATGGTTCATTTCTATGATTCTTTTATTCTCTCTTATTGCCAAGTATCCAGCTTCAGTACATACATTTTTAATATCAGCACCGCTAAATCCTTCAGTAAGCTTAGCCAATATGTTAATATCGACATCTCTACTAACTTTCATTTTTGAGATATAGATTCTGAAAATTTCTTTCCTACCATTAAAATCTGGTAATGGAATTTCTATTATTCTATCAAATCTACCCGGTCTTAATAATGCTGGATCTAAAATATCTATCCTATTTGTAGCTCCTATTATCTTTACATTATCTAAGGGCTGAAATCCATCTAGCTCTGCAAGTAATTGCATTAAAGTTCTTTGTACTTCTCTTTCTCCACTAGTTCCTAGGTCTATTCTTTTTGCACCTATTGCATCTATTTCATCTATAAACACTATTGAAGGGGCTTTTTTCCTAGCTAACTCAAAGACTTCTCTTACAACTTTTGCTCCTTCACCTACAAACTTCTGAGCAAATTCTGAAGCAACTACATGAATAAAAGTTGCATTACTCTCTGTCGCTACAGCTTTAGCTAGCATAGTTTTTCCTGTACCTGGAGGTCCATATAGAAGAACACCTTTAGGAGGTTGAATTCCTAATTCCTTAAATATTTCTGGATTCTTTAAAGGCAGTTCTATTACTTCCCTAAGTTCTTGGATTTGTTGAGATAAACCTCCTATATCCTCGTATCTTACATTAGGTTTCTCTAATACCTCCATTGATTTTACAAATGGGTCTTCCCTTTCTGGTAAGATTTTTACTATAGCGGAACCTCTTTGATTTAGTGCTACTGACTGTCCAATTTTAAGACTTTTAATATCTATGTCGTTACTTACTGTAACTATCAAATTTGGCCCGGATGTACTTCTAACTACTACTTTTCCATCATCTAAAATATCAAGTACTACAGCTTCTATTAGAGGAGGACTTAATAATTTCTCTAGTTCAGATTTATAGTAATTTAATTCCTTTCTTAGACTTTCAGTTTCAGCTTGTAACGCATTAATCTTTTCTTCAAGCAACTTAATTATTTGCTCATAATCCTCGTTATTATCTCTAGAAACATCTATTTCTCCAGACAAGCTTAACCCATATCATTTCTTAATGAGATAGACTAAAAATGTTTGCCACTATTTATTACTTGTGAGTATTCAGAAACAACCCCAAAAATACTGTGAAATGTGCGGCATGCCAATACGTGGAAAAGGTTTTACGGTAGTCTACGAGGGTAGTATAATAACCGTTTGTGAAGTATGTTATTCAAAGATTAAAAAATCTGCTAAAATTTATGAAGAAAAACCTAAAAAAGCGCAGATAATAAAGCAACAGAGTCAAAATATCAATAATAAAAATCCAGAAATAGAAGTTGAAGTAGTTGATGATTGCTATAAAGTAATTAAAAGTGCAAGAGAGCGTTTAGGCCTTACTACTAAGCAATTGGCAGATAAAATGAAAGTTTCTGAAAATATAATAAAAAGATTTGAACAAGGCAAATTAAAGCCTACAATAGAGCAAGCAAAGGAATTAGAAAAGATATTATCAGTGAAATTACTGTATACAGTGTCAAACGAGGAAACACAGAGAGGAGAGAAGAGCTTTGAACTTACTTTAGGAGATATAGTAAATATAAGGGAAAAGAAATGAAAGCAATTCTGTTTTCATCAGAGGAGTATCTGGATGAAGCTAAAACATTGTCTGAAACTGCAGGATATGAAATTGTTAGTATATATAAACTTCCAAAAAAGCCCAATCCATCATATTATATTCAAGAAGATAAGTTAAATAAACTAAAAAACGAGAATATTGATGCTATAATAGTATTTGATCTCTTAAAGCCTAGACATTTTATCAATTTAAATAAAGAATTAGGAGGAAAGATGAAAATTTTGGATAAACTTTTATTACTATTGGAAATTTTTGCTTTGCATGCCGGATCAAAGGAAGCCCAGTTACAAATTGAGCTAGCTAAATTAAAGTATGAATTACCTATAATTAAAGATGTTTATAAAAAGCATAAAATATCTGAGCAACAAGGTCTATTAGGAGCAGGAGTTTATGGAGTAGAGTCAATACTTAGACTTTATCATAGAAAAATTGCAAAAATCTCAAAAGAACTAATGCATATAAAGGAATTGAGGGAATCTCAAGTAAAGCAACATGAAAGTAACGGTATACCAACTGTAGCTATTACTGGTTACACAAACGCCGGAAAGACTTCAATATTTAATATACTAACTGGTCTCCACCAGAAAGTGGATTCCTCAATGTTTACAACTACTGCCCCTAAAAGATTTAAAATCTCTATAAACGGGCAAAAGTTAATGCTAGTTGATACTGTAGGTTTTATTAGAGGAATTCCTCCTCAAATTATTGAAGCATTCTTTGTTACTCTATCAGAAATTAAATACGCAGATATTATACTTCTAGTAGTAGACATATCCCTCGAAGATACATTAATCCTTGAAATGCTAAAGTCTTCATTTTCAACTTTAAGAGAATTAGGAATCTCTGGAAAACCTATACTAATAGTGGCAAATAAAACAGATAAAATACCTTATGAAGAGATAGATAGGCGCTCAGACTTAATATATAAAATTAGTAACGAAATATATTCTCCTATTATTGGCATAATTCCATTTTCTGCTAAAACTTTGTATAATTTGTCTAATTTAAAGACAAAAATAGCAGAAAGTTTATTAATGTATTATAATCAGGAAAAAAAGAGAAATTACATAGGTAATCTATAAAAACGTCTAGAAGAATAATATATAGGTAGGCGAGTACAATTGACTAGTAACGTAGATGAGCTTATACTAAATTTAGCTAAGAGCTTATTAGGAGAAGAATATACAGAACTGTTAGAATTTCTCTTAAATAAAAAGACTGAAATGACCGATGATGAAATAGCTAATGAGCTGGGTATAAAAGTTAATGAGATAAGAAAAAAGCTCTATGCATTAGCAGATCAAGGGCTTGTTAGTTATCGTAAAAGTAGAGATAAGGATACAGGCTGGTATATATACTATTGGAAAGTTAATACTGAGCAAATTAATGAAATACTATTAAATAGAAAAAGAGAAATTTTAGAAAAATTAAAGGCAAGATTGGAGTATGAATCTAATAATGAATTTTATATGTGTCCAGAAGATAAAAGTAAATATACCTTTGATGAAGCGTTTGAAAACGAGTTTAAATGCCCAAAATGCGGATCTCAATTAATATATTATGATTCCAGCAAAGTAAGACAAGTATTAGAGAAAAAAATTAATGAGTTACAAGAAGAGATTGATAAAGAGACTAAACTTGGAGCTAAAAGTAGTTGACTTATTTTCTGGAGCAGGAGGATTCTCTTTAGGGTTTAAAAATCAAGGATTTAATATAGCCTTGGCTATAGATATAAATCATGCAGCAGCTAGGACATATGCTCAGAATTTTCCTTCGACAGTTGTTCTAGAAGAAGATATAAGAAATGTTACTGGAGAAGAAATAATAGATATTTTAGGTTCAAGTCCAGACATTTTGATAGGAAGTCCTCCATGCGAAGGATTTACTGCAGCTAATCCATCTAGACTAAAAAATCCGGTAGATAGATTATACTTAGATGAAAGGGGTTCTTTAACGCTGGAATTTATAAGACTTGTAGGAGAATTAAAACCTAAAATTTTCGTAATGGAAAACGTTCCTGCAATAGTTGAGACCAAGGAATTAAAAGATGCGTTGGTGCTTGAATTTTCAAAAATGGGATATAATCGAATTTATTTTAATTTTCTAAGGGCAGAAGATTACGGTAATCCCTCTAGAAGGTTAAGAGTATTTATCTCTAACATAAAAATAAACCCACCAAAATTAGCTAAAAAGGTCACAGTTCATGACGCAATATCAGATTTAGATGGGAGAACAGACGTTCCAAATAACGAGATTCATGAGATTTCTGAGAAAAAGATGCTAAAAATAAGTAAATTAAGCTTTGGTGATTATTTAACAATGTATAGGGGAAGTAAGAAAGAAATTCCGCTTTATATTAGGCTAGATCCTTTTGACCTAGCACCAACAGTTTTAGGAAATTCAAGATTTATTCATCCTTATCATGATAGATTCTTAACAGTAAGAGAACAAGCTAGATTAATGGGCTATCCGGACGATCATGTCTTTATAGGAAGTAAAGATGAACAGTATAATCAAATAGGCGAAGCAGTTCCAGTAGCCTTATCAACTGCTATTGCATCATATATTAAGGTGAAAATACGTGAAGAATATTATAGTTGGTTTGCATAATATTACAAGTTCACAAAGATTAATAGACTTTGCAAAAATAGTTTTTAATCTTGGCGTGGAGAAATTAGTTGTAACTAAAGCTAGTGGAACTGCAGCACAAGTAGGAATTCCAGAAGTAGGAAAATTAGCCTTTAAACTTAATAAATCCCTTTTAATTTTACCTGATTTGAAAGATTCAATAGAATTATTAAAACCCAGTTTAGTGTATTTAGTATCTTCTAGTGCCAGAGACGAAATAAATATTGAAGATATAAGAAATAAAAAAGATTCTAATCAAATATTAATAATATTCTCTGGTATAGAGAGTGGATTTACAAAAATAGAGCAATCTTTAGGTAATTATGTAAAAATTCCTAAATTATCAGGGGATCTAGGACCAGAAGCAGAAGTTGCTATACTCTTGTATACGCTTCTTTAATACGAGGAAAAAACTTTAAAGAGCGTTAAGCCAAAATAAAAAATGGGCCCGTAGTCTAGCCTGGTTAGGACGCTGCCCTTACGAGGCAGAAATCCTGGGTTCAAATCCCAGCGGGCCCACTGTAGGGGATATCCCCACACTCTCAATCCTAATTTCAATTTTTCGTAAGTTTCAGCTACGTCAGTTAAGGGGCGACTTAACGCTCTTTCGCTTCACCGTTCACATTCTCTAATTTGTAAACATGATACCGACCTTTTCTTTCCCTCAAGATATAGTCACCGAATTTATAACGACGTTACTTTCCTACATTTTATCGTCTCGTATCAAGGATTGTGACTCGTAAAATTTTGACTTCAAATGTGATGTAAAGGGTAAAAATTACAACAATACTTGTTTAGAGAAAGGCCTATATGCGTGTAAGAAAAAACGGGTAAAACGATTAAGCTTTCATTAAAATAACTTTTTTAATCCTTAAAGTAAAAACATAAATCGAAGACCCGCCGTAGCTCAGCCCGGTTTAGAGCGCCCGGCTGTAGATAGGGGGCAGTTACCGGGTGGTCCGGGGTTCAATTCCCCGCGGCGGGACTTCCTTCTTCGTGAAAGATAGATTTTAAACTCCTTTTGCTTCAAAATCATTTAAGGTGATATTTTGGCAGAAACCGCACATAAGGTGCTTGCAGAATCATTAGGTAGCTTAGTATTAGTTAAATTAAAAGGAAACAAAGAGGTAAGAGGACTATTAAAAAGCTATGACCAACATATGAACTTGGTACTATCAGATTCCGAGGAAATACAAAGTGATGGTAGCGGAAAGAAGATTGGTACTATAGTAATTAGAGGAGATAACGTAATTCTTATATCCCCAATACAACAAGCATAAGTGTGATTGAAAATGAAAGGGACACCATCATTTGGTAAAATGAATAAAGGTGCTACACATATTAGATGCAGAAGATGCGGAAGAAATGCATACAACCCAAGGAAGCATTATTGTGCAGCATGCGGATTTGGCAGATCTAAGAGAATAAGGAGATATAGCTGGCAGAATAAGAAGGTTAATGGAGTAAGGTTAGTTTAAATGAGTCAGTTTGGCTGGAGTTGGCATTTAGAGTGGCAAAGTCCTTGTGAATTTCACGGGCATTTAATAAATAGAGTAATTGTTGATTTAAAGACACAATATCAAAGAGTTATGGTAGCAGAGCTTGCAAGATTTGGCAAGGTATTAATAATAGATGGTAAGATTCAGTCTAGTGTAGCTGACGAGTACATATATCATGAAACTTTAGTTCATCCACTTATGCTTAGTGTTGAAAATCCAGAAAATGTGTTAATTCTAGGCGGAGGAGAAGGAGCAACACTTAGGGAAGTATTAAAGCATAAGACCGTCAAAAAGGCTACAATGGTAGATATAGATCAAGCGGTTATAGATTTTGCTAAACAATACTTAACCGAATGGCATAGAGGGTCTTTTGACGATAAAAGAAGCAGAATTATAATATCTGACGCAAAGGATTATATTGAGAAAACTACCGAAAGTTATGATGCGATAATTCTAGATTTGACTGATCCCATAAAGGGTAATACTTCATATAAGTTATATACAAAGGAATTTTACGAAAAGATAAAATCAAGATTAAACAAAGGAGGAGCAATGGTAACCCAAGCAACTTCTCCATCATTCTCTTTATGCGTTTTCTCAACAATTTTCAATACGCTTAGGCAAGTGTTTAAGCTAGTGTCTGCATCAATAGTTTATGTTCCGGCGTTTGACGGATTATGGGGATTTGTCTACGCCTCAGACTATGTAAATCCAATATCTTTAACTAAAGAGCAAGTTAACAAGAGAATTAAAGACAGGATAGAAGGTGAGCTTAGATTTTATGATGGAGAAACTCATTCAATGATATTTAATATGCCAAAAGATATAAGGCAATATCTTGCAAATGAAAAAAGAGTATCGACGGAAGAGAATCCAATATATGTTCCAGCTTGATTTTTAAGCCTTAATTTCTAATTTTATATTTGCCGGGGTGCCCGAGCGGACTAAGGGGGTAGGCTCGAGACCATTTCCAGCTAAAAGCGAGCGACCTACTGTCCGAAAGGACACGCGGGTTCAAATCCCGCCCCCGGCGTATTGCGGGGATGCCCGAGCCAGGACGAAGGGGGTAGGCTCAGGCCCTACTGGCGAAGGCCTTCGCGGGTTCAAATCCCGCTCCCCGCACTTATTATGATGAGAGTCCCGACCAATGAAAAATGATTGGGACTCTCAGCCAGCGCTGATTAAAGTTAAACTAATATAATTAAAAAATGAAATAAAAGTATTAATTTTTTATATAATATTAATAAGAAGTATTAAAATTGTATTGTTTATTGTTTGCAATATTAGTTAATTATGACTTCGTTTTAGTTAAAAATGTATAATGTATTAAGCCATATAAATAATCAATATTAATGAAAATAAACATGCGGGGGGTGGGATTCGGACCCACGCAGGCCTTCGCCAGCGGATATCTTATCTGGCGGGTGGCATCTTAAGTCCGCCCCCTTTGACCATGCTCGGGCACCCCCGCACGTAAGTAGAAATTAGAATGTACAACTTAAATGTTTTTCCATAATCTTTATAGAAGGTATCTAAGAAGCTAATTAGTGTTTAATTTAATCTTCTTTCTTCCTAAATTTTTAATATTTATTTCATAAATTAAATATTGATACATATTATATGCACATAATTTTGTCCTTTTGCATGTTTTCAAGAATTCGAGACTCTTTGCTTATAAGACTGGCCAAAAATTTAATTATAGGTATGTTTATGCTATTTTGGGTAAGATTATGGTATCTCACTCTAAGGGTAACAGAACCAGGTCGAGAAATCTTTTGAAGAAATCTCCTAGAGAAAGAGGGGCAATTCCATCCTTAAGTTCATTAATGTATGATTATAAGCCTGGAGATAAGGTAATTATTAAAATAAATTCTGCAATCCATAATGGAATGCCGCATAGAAGGTTTCAAGGGAGAGTTGCAGAGGTTGTAGGTAAGAGAGGTAGAGCTTACGAGCTAAAATTACGCGTTGGTAACAAGGAAAAATTGATAATTGTGAGACCAGAGCATCTTAGATTATTTAAGCAGTGAGGTAGATTGTCCTCAGTTATTATAGAGGAGGAGCATTATATTCCATATTCAGTAGCTAAGAAGTATGTATATGAACTAATCAGAAATGGCAATAACTCGAGTATCTTACAAAGAACATATGAATATCTTAATTCAATAACTAAATGTAGTGACGAAGATGCCAATAAACTTATGGAAGAATTAGCTCAAATAGTGGAAAAAGAAGAAATACGTGCTGTCATAGCCAGTATATGCCCAACTACAGTAGATGAAGTAAGAAGTATTTTGGCATCTGATAGCAAGAATTATGGCCAAGAAATTCTAGAGAAAATTGTAGAACTTGTTAAGAAGTATCTTCAAAAAGGTTGATATTTTTTATTAAGCTAAGCGTAATTGATTATAGTGGAATGATGGCTGAGAATAGAAGACCTTATGAGAGGAAAGGAGAAAGAAGAGTTGAAAGAAGGGAAAAGTTCGCGTACGTTTTAGATTATCTGAGAGAAGGCAATCCTTTAGATAAGCATAAAATTCATAAAAATAGGCCTTTTGCTCAATTGCTTGGCACAGATTATTTCATGTTAATGGAAGCTTCTACAATTAAGGAATTGCAAATTGAAGAGAAAGTGGACTTAGAAGATCCTTCCTTCGGCGTAAAGGTAGATTTTATAATTTCCTATGATGATTTAACTTCAGTAGCTAAAGATACTTTAAATAGGGTTATCAAAAAAATAATTGAAGAAAAAGAGAAGTTGTTTGTAGAATTCTTTAATAAATCTGAGCCTTTAACTCTTAAGCTCCATGCATTAGAACTTTTACCTGGGATTGGTAAGAAAACTTTAAGGGAAATTTTAGAAGAGAGAAAAAAGAAGCCTTTCGAATCATTTAAGGATATTGAGAATAGAACTGGAATAAAGAATATTATTGATATAATAGCCGAGAGAATTCTTATCGAAATAGAGAGAAAGGACAAGTATTATTTATTTGCTTATCCTATAGATCATAAAAAGCCTCAAGCTGCGCAACAGCAAGAGATTATTTACGTTGGATATTTGGAGAAGTTAAAATGAAACTTTCACAAAATTTTTTGGTTAATAAGTTTTTTGTTTCTAAATTTTCATCCTATGTAAAAAATGATATAAAGCCAATTGTTGAAGTTGGATGCGGTAAAGGTAATATTTCTAAGGTTATTAATCCTGATTTATGCATAGAGATTGATGATAAATTCATTAAATATCTTAGAACTTATAACCTTATTATCGCAGATGCGAGATTTTTACCTATAAAGAGAGGTCAGATAGTCTCCTCCTTACCTTATTCTATTACTGAAGATTTTTTCTTGGAAGTAAGTAAACTGGATCAAGTAATCAGTTTAGTTTTAATCTTACAAAAAGATTTTATAGATAAAATATTAAATTATGCTACTTATATTTCTTTCTTACTTAACTATATTTTTGATATTAAAACTCACGAGGTTATTCCTCCTTCAGCTTTTACACCAAGCCCTAAGGTTTATTCAATTATAGTAACTTTTATGAGGAAAAGGGCATATAATGCAAAAGTAGACGAGTATTTAAAATGTGTTAGCAGATTTAGGAATAAGAAATTAAAAAACGTAGGAGAATATTGCGGCTTTACATCTAATAGCGAAAAGCGCGTGAGGGAGTTTAAACCATGTCAAGTTATAGAACTATTGAATTTAATGGGATTAAATTATGTATAAACGACGAAGTTTATGAGCCTGCAGAAGATACCGAATTTCTGCTTTCAATTGTTAAAATTAAGAAAGGAGAAAAAGTTATAGAAATTGGTTCTGGATCTGGTATACTTAGTATAATTTCAGCTAAAATGGGTGGAAAAGTGTATTCCATCGATATTAATCCTTTCGCGTCTTTAGCTACGTTATGTAGTTCTAAGCTTAATAACCTTGATATAGATGTTATTAACTGTGACATGTTAACGTGCTTAAGAAATATAACATTTGACGTTGGTATATTTAATCCACCATATTTGCCTTTTGAAGAGTACGATGATTGGATAAAATATAGCTGGTCTGGAGGCAAATCTGGATCTGAGGTTTTAGTTGATTTTATTAACACAATATCTGCTAGAAGATTATACATATTGTATTCTTCTCTGTCTAATGAAGATAAAATATTAGAGGCTATTAGAAAAAGGAAAATGGTAATTAATAGGAAAATAGAAAAAACTTTTGGCTTTGAAAGGCTTATAGCATTAGAGCTTAATGCTGAGGGTAGTATTAGTTGAGCCTGAAGGAGAGTATAATGTAGGTTTTGTAGCTAGATTATGTAAAAATTTTGAAGTGGACGAATTATTTATCGTAAGACCAAAATGTGATATTAATTCTGCAATAAAATTTTCTGCGAAAGGAGAGAGTATTTTGCGTAACGCTAAGATAGTAGATAACTATGATGATGCACTAAAAGATGTAGAGATAAAGATAGCAACTTCCAGTATTGCTAACAATAAAGGAGACATTTTAAGGAAAGCAGTATTTCCTTGGGAATTACCAAGTGTAATGAAATCAGAAAAGGTAGCGTTGATTTTTGGTAGAGAAAGTGTTGGGTTAACGAGAGAAGAAATAAGTAAAGCGGACTTCCTTCTTTTTATACCGGCTAACCCTAATTATCCTACCCTTAATCTATCACATGCAGTCGGTATTGCTTTATATGAGATATGGAAGGCAAAGCATGAGATCAAACCTAAAATAACTAAGGAGTCTATAGACCTCTTAGATAAATACTCAAAAATTCTATATGATCTAATAAAAAGGAGTGAAGAAGATTATGTTTTGTATATTGCATTGAAAAGAGCCTTAATTAAAGGGATAAATGATGAAGAAGAAGCAAGAACGGTAATAAAATTTCTTAGGAGACTTTATACAAGAATTTTGCATGAGGATAAAGAATGATCTTATATACCCAAGTATTAATGTTTTTATAAATGTCGTCAAAATCCACAAGTGCAATTAGAGATAAATGGAAGTTAAAAAAATGGTATACTATATTAGCTCCTAAAGTATTTGGAGAAGTTGTATTAGGATCTACGCCAGCATTTGATGTATCTTATACTATAGGTAGGAAAGTAGAAACTACGCTTTATGACTTAACTGGAGATTTTAGTATGGTTTATATACATCTTTATTTCAAGGTAGTATCTCACGATGGTGATAAACTAATAACTAGCTTTTATGGACATGAATTGTCCAGGGATTATGTTAGGTCTTTAGTTAGAAGAAAAAGCTCTAAAATTAATGAAATTACTGATGTAAGAACTAAGGACGGTTATTTATTACGAGTTAAAGGTCTTGCTTTAACTACCTATAGAGTACACAGAGAACAAAGGACTGCAATAAGAAAAATTATGGAAGATCTAATAAAGAAAGACGCAGAGGGACGCACTTTTGACGAATTTATTCAAGATATGGTGTTTGGAAAACTGGCTAATGATATATTTAATGAAGCTAAGAAAATAGCTCCATTAAGAAAAGTTGAGATAGAAAAATCAAAGTTACTTGAAGCTCCTTCTCAGGAGGTCACAGTTGCAAGTAGTAATCCTAGCAGCGGGTAAAGGAGAAAGATTAGAGCCAATTACTCATACTCGACCTAAACCTTTTGTTCCACTTTTAGGTTCTACATTAATTGAAAGAACCATTAATTCTATTAAGGAGAGAAATATAGGTAATGAAATTTTAGTAGTAATTCCTTCAGATTATCCCGAAGAATATAAGGAATTTTACTCAAGGCTTAAAGATGTAAAACTAGTTAAACAAAAAACAGATTACGGGACAGCTTCTGCCTTGCTGAGCGTAAGAGAGGCAATTAAGGATGAAGAATTCCTCTTAATATATGGGGATATTCTTGTAGATGAAAATGCCATAGAGAAAGTTTCTTCAGCAGCCCATAATGCGATTCTTGGAGTAAAGGTAAATAACCCACGCGATTTTGGTGTGCTAAATATCTCAGAAGACGGCTATTTGAAGAATATCTTGGAAAAACCCCAGAACCCTCCATCCAATTTGATAAACGGTGGAATTTATAAGTTAAGTAGTAAAATATTTGAGTATATAGATAAAATTTCTAAATCTATTAGGGGTGAATATGAGCTAACAGACGCAATAAATTTATTTTCTATCGAAAATAAAATAGAAATAATAAAATATGATGGATTGTGGATGGATATTGGAAAACCTTGGGATATAATCGATGCTAACAAGGTGCTTTTAGATATAGAAAAGCCTAGAATTCTAGGAGAGGTTGAGGATGGAGTAAAAATTAAAGGTAAAGTTATAATTGAAGAAGGTGCAAGAGTTCTTCATGGTACATATATAGAAGGTCCAGTTTTTATAGGAAAAAATTCGATAATTGGTCCTAATAGTTATCTAAGACCTTATACAGTTTTATGTGGAAATAATAAGATAGGAGCATCAGTAGAGGTAAAAGAATCAGTAATAATGGAAAATACAAAAGTTCCACATTTAAGTTACGTAGGTGATAGTGTTATTTCTGAAGATGTTAATTTTGGTGCAGGTACTTTAGTAGCTAATTTAAGGTTTGATGAGGCAGAAGTTAAGGTTTTTATAAAAGGTGAGAGAGTTTCATCTGGAAGAAAGAAGTTAGGAACTTTTATAGGAGCTCATGTTAGGACTGGAATAAATGTATCTATTTTACCTGGAGTTAAAATAGGAGCATATGCAAAAATATATCCTGGCGCCGTAGTTAATAGAGACGTCAAAAAGGGAGAATTTTATAAAGGCTAGCCGTGGGCCAAGCTTGAGACTATCTTGATTACGTCTCTATCTTGTAATTGGTAATTTTCTCCAACTCTAATTTTCTTTCTTGCGTCTATTGCATATAAAAATCCTTTAGCTAGGTCACTATGTATTACTGATGCCAAGTCCTTAGGTGTAGATCCTCTCTTAATTAGGATAGCGTCTGGTAATACATTACCGTTTCTATCTGTTAATTTTCTCTCATCTTCAACTGGGAATACAGTAATCATGTTTAAAGCTCCAAATACAGCCTCATTTATAGCTTGTTGAACTCCAGTATTTCCATAAACGTCTAGTACGTTAGTTTTTATATAATCCAACGCTTTACGTTGTTTTTCAGGCAAATTGTTACTCTTTATTTTAAATTCTTTTTCTCCAGGGATATAATCTATTAGTCCATTTTTAGCGGCTTTTCTTAACGCTAATTCTGCCTCTGCACTAGTAGGAATAAGAAACTTGTATTTTTCTTTTAGTCTATCTATATTTTTTCTAGCTATAGGTATATCATCTTTATTTGCGGCTATTACAATAGGTTTCGAAATTTGTCTTAAAGTAATCCCGAATCTTCTTATGTCTTCTTCACTCCACTGCATAAATTTTACATTTTCTAATTTACTCTCCTTTAAACTTTGAATTATTTGTTCTCTATTTATAGATAATCCTGAAAGCTTACTAAGTAATGCGTCTATTGGATCTTTATTTCCTAGATCTGTTACCCTAGCGAATTTTTCCCAGTCTTTTTTGATAATTGAGATAAACCATTCATTTATCTCGTCTTCCACAAATTTTATATCTTCTTCTGGATCTCTACTGCCTGGCTCTACTGGAACTCCTTCCTCATTAGTAGATCCGCTCGCATCTATTACGTGAATTAATACGTCTGCTTTCCTTAAATCGTCTAAAAATTTGTTTCCCAATCCTCTTCCTTCATGTGCTCCAGGTATTAGTCCTGCTACATCTACCAATTTTATTGGGATAAACCTATAATCTCCTATACATATTGAATTTCTTGGATTGCATTTAACTTTGAATTCATTATGAACGCACAATGTTTTAACGTATGCCATTCCTACATTAGGTTCTATTGTAACAAAAGGCCTATTTGCAATTTCCACGTCTACTAATGTTGCTGCTGAGAAGAAAGTACTCTTACCAACATTTGTCTTTCCAATAAGGCCTACTGTAATCATGCATTTTCCTCCTAATAAGATAGGCATCACTCTTTTTAATTAGTTATTCTATTTTGAAGTAGGAGAAGATAATGGCATTATCCATGTATCATTATTTAGCAAAAGTTTGGCAAGATGAGGAATGGAAGAAGAGTGTATTAAGGAAGAGAATGATAGAGTGGAGAAATGAAGAAAACACAGTTGTAAGAATAGAGAAACCTACTAGACTAGATAGAGCAAGAGCTATTGGATATAAAGCTAAGCAAGGATTTGTCGTAGTCAGAGTAAGAGTTAGGAAAGGAGGATTAAATAAACCTAGACCTAATAAAGGTAGAAGACAGAAAAGAATGGGCGTATACGGGTTTTCACCATCAAAAGGCTATAGGTGGATAGCGGAAGAAAAGGCTGCTAGAAGATATCCGAACTTAGAAGTTCTCGGTAGTTACTTTGTGGGAGATGACGGTCTTTATAAGTATTATGAGGTTATTTTGGTAGATCCTGCGCATCCAGTTATAAAGAACGATCCAAACTTAAAGTGGTTACAAGATCCTGCTAATAGAAGAAGAGTATTTAGAGGATTAACTGCTGCGGGTAAGAAAGCTAGAGGATTATTAAAGAGTAGAGGATTAAAGTATACTGTAAGACATAAGTTTGTCAAGAAGCAGAAGGAAAGAGAAGCAAAGAAGAGACATGAAGCCAATAAGTATTATAGACTACAAAATTATGATAGAATACCTGGTAAGGGATGAAAGTAACTAGCGTTTCTTTTCAAATATTTTCTCATGAGACTGAAAATGTGGAAAAAATTAAAAATGCTTTGAATTCTTTTCTTCAAGATTTTTTAAAGTATGCTAATATATCAGAGAATTCTACTGAAGGTCATTATGGAGACAAAATTACTCTAATAAAATATGATTTTCAAGGCAAAATCTCAGAAAAAATTGTCGATTATTTATTTTCCAAATTAGATAAGGCAGATCTATTATATTTAGTTTCTACGATAGATTCTAGGCTTGAGAAAAGTAAAATACACATAAGAATTGATAAGCAAAAGTTCATAGCCGAAGGAAAGCTTTATCTTAGAGATGGTGACGATATTATAAAAATAATAATAAGTTCTGTTGGTGGTCCAAAGAGAGTTAAGGAGGAATTGAATAAAATTGCTAATAGAGCCATGCATACTCAATTTCAAGATTAAACATTTTTTAAAAAAAGCTGGATATGATGAAGCTTTTATAGAAAGTAAAGATTCTAATTCAAGAATTTCAAGGATTACAATAGTGACTAAAGATAAGAATACTCTTTTTAATAATATTAAGCTTTATACTGGAAATAAGTTAATATTTTGTAAACCTTTAACAGAAGAGATTTTGCGAATATGTATATCATATAATAAAGTAAATGCAATAACTGTGGATAATGTAAATTTTCACCTTTTTAAGAGAAGGGCTATGCTCAACTTAATTAGGCTTCATGACAAGACTATAGAGGTAATTTTGCCATATTCCTCCTCATACATTATATATAAATATATAATATGGGGCTATAAATGGATTAGAAATATTTTATTTTCATCGTGTGCAAAAGATTTTAATGAAATTTGGAATCCTTTATCAAAAGTTAATTATCTTATATTACATGGTGCAGATTACGAGATGGCAACTTATTGGGTTTTTAAATCACCTCAGGTGTTTTTGAACAATGTTAGTTCAAATTATTATTGACTTTGTGTTAATTACATGGCTATCTATCTTGACCTATTTAATTTTAGCTAAAAATAATTTATATATAAGAAAAATTAAAAATAAGAAGGATATTAGATCTAAAAGATATATAGTTTTCTATATTATTAGTGAAGATCAAAAAATCAGTCCAAAAAATGTAGAAGACGCAATAAGATCTGCAGTTAAAGAGTTTCTTGGAAGTATGTGGTTAGAGATTTCTAATCCTAGAGTTATTATCTATTTAAATGAAACCAATGAAGGAATAATTTCTACTAACAGAGCAGGATATAAAGCTGTTATAGCATCTTTGCCTTTAGTTAAGGCAGTAGATGGCAAGAAAGTACTAATAGTGCCTAAGAGAACTACAGGAAGTTTAAAAAAGGCTAAAAGATTAATTGGTATTAGATGATGAAGACTTAGATGGCTGTAAAATGATGTGCCCAGCGACGATCTGAATAATGTGTAACACTTTTATTAACCGGTTCAAGTCTATAAAACTGTGATCAAAATTGGCTTTTGGACCAGCCGCTATGGGATACGATAGAGCAATAACCATATTCTCTCCAGATGGTTCTCTATATCAAGTAGATTATGCATTTGAAGCTGTGAAAAAAGGTTGGACAACGTTAGGTATTAAGACAAAGTCAGCTGTAGTAGTGCTTGGAGAAAAGAAAAAAGCTTCACAATTATTAGATTTAGATAGCATAGAAAAGGTATTTTTATTAGATGATCATGTTGGTTGCAGCTTTGCCGGCTTAGCTTCAGATGGCAGAGTATTAATAGATTATGCAAGAAACTCCGCACTCCAACATAGACTTATTTATGATGAACCAATAACTGTAGATTATTTAACGAAATTAATTTCTGATGTTAAGCAAATGTATACACAACACGGAGGAGTTAGACCCTTTGGAGTAGCATTAATAATAGGTGGAGTTGATAACGGAGTAACAAAACTATTTATGACTGAGCCTAGTGGCCAGTTTATGCCATATCAAGCTGTTGCTATAGGTCAAGGAGGATATACTGCTACTGAATATCTCGAGAAAAATTATAAAGAAGATTTAAATGTGGAGGATACAATATTATTAGCTTTAAATGCACTTAAATCTACACTAAAGCCAGGTGAAAAGTTAGGGCCAAGTAATGTAGAAATAGGCTATGCCTCAGCCGATACTGGGATATTTAGAAAATTAACCACAGAAGAGAAGATACAATACTTACAGAAGTTGGGGTGAAAAAAATTAATGGCGAAACAAGATTATGTAGTGATAAAATATGAATCGCATGGAGAGAGATTTGAAATATTAGTGAAGCCGAAAGAAGCAATGGCTTTTAGGTCTGGAAAATCAATATCTCTTTCTGATGTAGTAATTTCTGATACTATTTATAAGGATGTAAAAAAAGGATTAAAAGCCTCTCCTTCTGCATTAAAAAAAGTATTTGGTACTACTGATTTTGAAACAGTAGCTAGGGAAATTTTGTTAAAAGGAGAAATGCCGATAACTGCTGAGCAGAGAAAAGAGATGCTGGAGAGCAAAAAGAAGCAATTAATAGATTTCATTCATAGGAATGCTATTGATCCTAAGACGCATTTACCTATACCACCTGCTAGAATAGAAGCTGCTATGGAAGAAGCTAGAGTGCAAATAGATCTTAACAGAGATGTAGAATCTCAAGCATTACAGATCATCCATGAGCTTGCAAGAATAATACCAATAAAAGTTGCTAGGGCTACATTAGAAATAAAAGTTCCAGCAAAATATAGCTCTAAGGTAAAGTCTCAATTGTCTAATCTTGGAAGTGTTAAGAAAACTAACTGGTTAAGCGACGGTACTTTAATTGCAGAAATAGAAATACCAGCAGGTGCTCAAGAAGAAGTAATTGATAAATTAAATTCATTAACTAAAGGCGAGGTTGAAGTAAAAGTTTTGCAAGTGGTTTGAAATGGATTCCAATCAAAATTCTAATAACAAGATTTACTTTAAATCTAGAAGTATAGTAGTGCCCGGCGATTTAATTGCAGAAGGCAGTTTTCAAATACCTTGGTCTCCATATATTTATAAGCTCGGCAATAAGTATTATTCTACAGTTATAGGTATAGTAGACCCTAAGGATTCTACTTTTGAAATAATACCACTTGAAGGATCTCATTACTATCCAAAAGTAGGAGATACAGTAATAGGGCTTATAGAAGATGTAGAATTATATGGGTGGATAGTTGACATTAAAGCCCCCTATTCAGCATATTTGCCTGCACTCTCTCTATTGGGAAGACCAGTCAATATAGGCGAAGATTTAAGAAAATATCTTGATATTGGAGATTATGTAATAGCTAGAGTAGAAAGTTTTGATAGGACAATAAATCCAGTATTAACTGTAAAAGGAAAAGGATTAGGAAGATTGAATAATGGTAAAATAATAGATATAATGCCAGTAAAGGT
This sequence comes from Acidianus ambivalens, assembly GCF_009729015.1. Lineage (NCBI taxonomy): Archaea > Thermoproteati > Thermoproteota > Thermoprotei > Sulfolobales > Sulfolobaceae > Acidianus > Acidianus ambivalens. Next base: position 2,092,774 of record NZ_CP045482.1, read on the forward strand.
CCCAAGAGTAATAGGTAAGAATAAGAGTATGTATGAATTATTAACGTCAGAAACAGGATGTGAAATGATAGTTGCTCAGAACGGTCGTATATGGGCTAATTGCCCATCTAAAGATATGGAAGAAGTGTTATTTTTGTCTATAAAAACTATAGAAAGGGAATCTCATATTAAAGGTTTAACTGATAGGATAAAGGAACTAATAGAAAAGAAAAAAGGTGAGTTAAATGTTACAAATTCAAAAGCCTAAATTAATTTTAGATAATGGGTTAAGATTGGATGGAAGAAGACCAGACGAATTAAGACCAATGAAAATGGAAGTAGGAGTATTAAAGAACGCAGATGGATCAGCTATAGTTGAAGTTGGTAACACTAAAATCTTAGCAGCAGTTTATGGGCCTAGAGAAATGCATCCAAGGCATTTGGCATTGCCAAATAGAGCCGTATTAAGAGTAAGATATCATATGACTCCTTTCTCTACTGATGAAAGAAAGAATCCTGCACCTAGTAGGAGAGAAATTGAATTATCTAAAGTAATAAGAGAAGCTTTAGAGTCACAAATACTTGTAGAACAGTTCCCTAGAACTTCTATAGATGTTTTCATGGAGGTATTACAAGCAGATGCAGGAACTAGATTAGCATCTCTAATGGCAGCTTCTTTAGCTGTAGTTGATGCAGGAATACCAGTAAGAGATTTAATAGCTGCTGTTGCAGTAGGCAAAGCAGACGGTGTAGTAGTTTTAGATTTAAATGAGCCAGAAGATATGTGGGGAGAAGCAGATATGCCAGTAGCTATGATGCCTTCAATTGGTCAAATAAATCTTTTACAGCTTAATGGAAACATGACCCCAGAGGAATTTAGACAAGGAATGGAATTAGCAATGAAGGGAATAAATATTATTTATAATTTAGAGAAAGAGACACTTAAAAATAAATATGCAGAATTAAAGGAGGAGTAGAATGTCAATAACCCCATCAAACGAGAACATAGTCCCGTTGATTAAAAGAGAAAGTATACTGGCAAGCTTAGATAGAGGAATTAGAGCAGATGGTAGGAAATTTAACGAGTACAGACCATTAAGCATAACATTAGGTTATGCAAAAAAAGCTGATGGTTCTGCATTAGTTAAACTTGGTGATACTACAGTTTTGGCAGGAGTTAAAGTTGAACCAGAAGAACCCTTTGAAGACACCCCGAATCAAGGTAATTTGGTTGTTAATGTTGAATTGTTACCATTGGCTTATGAAACCTTTGAGCCAGGTCCTCCAGATGAGAACGCAATAGAATTATCTAGAGTTGTTGATAGAAGCCTTAGAGACTCTAAGTCAATAGACTTATCTAAGCTAGTAATAGAACCCGGTAAAAAGATATGGACAGTATGGGTCGATATTTATGTCTTAGACTATGGAGGAAATATATTAGATGCATGCACGTTAGCTGCAGTATCTGCACTTTATGATACTAGATTGCCTAAAGTTGTAAAGGAAGGCGACGAAATAAAAATTATCAAAGAAGAGAAAGGAGAGAAACTTCCAATGAATTTCCCAGTAGTCACTGTATCAGTAGCTAAAATAGGTAAGCATTTAGTAGTTGATCCAGATTTAGATGAAGAAGGAATAATGGACGCTAAGATTTCATTATCGTATACGCCAGAAGGTAGAATTGTTGGTATACAGAAAACTGGTATAGGTACGTTTACCTTAACAGAGATAGATAATGTAGAAACTTTAGCTAGGTCAGTTAGTCAAAAATTATTAGAAGAACTTAAAAAGCAAATAAACATACAATAGGTGAATTAAAATGGCAAAGTATAAGGTTGTAGGTATAGCAGGGAGATTTGGTGCTAGATACGGATCAACTCTAAGGAAAAGATGGAAGGAAGTTATGGAAAAGAGATATCAAGATTATCAATGCCCAGTGTGTAAAACTGTTGGTACAGTAACTAGATTAGCTAGTGGAATTTGGTATTGTAAGAAATGTAAAGCAAAATGGGCTGGTCTTGCTTACACACCGTATTAATGTACTTATAACTTCTAGTAGGGATGCATCTTCTAGATTAAGGAATTTTTTAAATGATCTAGAGTGCGTTATTCCTTATTCTATAAAACGCAATAGAGGAAGAAGTTCAATCGAGGATATTTTATTCTATTGTAGAAAATTAAATTGTAGATTTATTCTATATGTGGACTCTGATAAAGGAAATCCACATAGAATACTACTTTATGATGCTATTCAGAATAAAATAAGATATGAAATAAAAATAAAGGGAGTTTCTACGCTATCAGATTTTAAAATTGAAAGGAAAAAAATTGATAAGATTTGTATTAGGAACATTGAATGTAAGGAGTTTATTCCATTCTTGATCGATCTAAATTTATTTAATATTTCGTCGTGTGGCAACTTTATAGATATAATAAAAAAGGATGAAGTATGCGAAATAAAATTTGTCAATAAATTTGAAAAACTTGTAGGCCCTATTATTAGAGCATATGATTTCAATAACTATCTCTATAAATGAAATACCTGAGGATATAAGAGAAATAGCTCGTAAAGCAATACTTTTAGAGAAAATTGATGAAAAATACGTTAAAATAGATGACCCTTTAACTATTAGAATTAAGGCAGAAACAATAAGTAGGGGCAGAGCAATAATGAACTCTTATATATTTTGGCTCTATACAATTCTAAGAACATTAGAAGAGGTGGATAAAAGTGGCAGAAAAAATTCCCCCTGAAGTACAGACTCAGTTAATAAAACTTCAACAATTACAAAAGCAATTAGACAATTTAACATATGAGAGAAGCGTAATTGATAGCGAACTAAGAGAAATAAACAAGATACTAGAGGAATTATCAAAGTTAAGTGCTGATACTCCTGTTTATAAGATAGTAGGTAATATATTAGTTAGGAAAGATAAGGCTTCCATTGAACAAGAATTAAACGATAGAAAGGAAATACTTGAATTAAGAAGTAGAACGTATTTGAAGCAGGAATCATTATTAAGGAAACAATTTGAAGATTTACAAAAGAATGTTAACGATTTGTTACAAAGATATTATCCACAGCTTAAGGGTTCGTCTAATCCTCCAAAAGCTTAAATTTTTTATAACTCTATCATTCTCACATAATGTTAAGAATATACGTTGATAACAGAGAAAAAAATAGTGGAATTCCTGAAATTCTTAAGGATATGGGCATATCAGTAATAATAGAGCAATTGGATGTAGCGGATTATGTATTGGCAGATGGTGTAGCAGTAGAAAGGAAAAGTGTTTCTGATTTGGTAAATTCTGTTTTTGATAAAAGATTTTTTGATCAAATTAATAGATTAACTTCTGCTTATGAGACGTCTTTCTTACTTATAGAGGGAAATCTAAATAGAATTAGAGAGATTACTGAAAAATGGAAGGCAATAAATTCTGCATTAATCTCTATTATAGTGGATTATGATGTAAAGGTAGTATATTCATCTGATAAAAGAGATACTGCAGAAGTTTTAGTAAAACTGGCTGAAAAGTTTCAAGAGCATGGAGGTAAAAAGAGAATAATTAACCTTCATGATAAGCCTAAATTTGAAAGCATTAAGGATATTCAATTGTATGTTGTTGAATCATTTCCTAATATTGGTGAAGTAAACGCCAAAAAATTACTAGAGAAATTTTCTACAATAAGAAATATATGCAACGCATCAATTTCTGATTTAGAAAAAGTTTTAGGAAGTAGAAAAAGAGCTGAAGAATTATATAAAATTCTAATAACACCTTACTCTCCTCAGTCTTCAAATTCTAATAACAAGAAATCATTAATGGATTTTATATAAGAAACATGCAGACACATTTTAATACTTCTTAAACTTAGTACTAGTCGTATATTGGTGATTAGTATTGGCGAAATATAAGACTACAGAACAAGTCTTAAGCCTAATGAAAGATATTGAAAGAGTTAGAAATATAGGAATCATAGCTCACGTAGATCACGGAAAGACTACGACAAGCGATACGCTATTAGCAGCTGCAGGTATAATTTCTCCTAAAGTAGCAGGAGAAGCTCTAGCTCTGGATTATTTATCAGTCGAGCAACAAAGAGGTATAACTGTAAAGGCAGCTAACGTAAGCTTGTATCACGAGGTTGATGGTAAAGGATATGTAATTAACTTAATTGATACTCCAGGTCATGTAGATTTTAGCGGTAGAGTTACTAGAAGTTTAAGAGTCTTAGACGGGTCTATAGTTGTAGTTGATGCAGTAGAAGGAGTAATGACTCAGACAGAAACTGTCCTAAGACAAAGCTTAGAAGAGAGAGTAAGACCAATCTTATTTATCAATAAGATAGACAGGCTAGTAAAGGAATTGAAACTAGGACCTCAAGAGATGATGCAGAAACTACTTGATATAATAAAAAGCGTAAACGATCTAATAGACATGTACGCTGAACCAGAATTCAAGGATAAATGGATGGTTAATCCCACCCAAGGTACTGTAGTATTTGGTTCTGCAAAGGATAAATGGGGATTTACTTTACCCATTGCTCAAAAGAAAGGAATAAACATGAAAAACGTAATAGATGCTTATACATCTTCTGATAAGAACAAGATTAATGAATTAGCCTCCCAAGTTCCAATTCATGAGGCACTATTAGATGCAGTAATTAAGTTTGTCCCTAATCCTAGAGATGCGCAGAAATATAGAATTCCAAAAATATGGAAAGGAGATATGGATAATGATTTAGTAAAATCAATGTTAAATGCAGATCCTAATGGACCTATAGTAATGATGATAAACGATATGAAAGTAGATCCACATGCTGGACTAGTAGCTACGGGTAGAGTATTCTCTGGAACTCTTAGATCTGGAGAAGAAGTATGGTTGGTTAACGCAAAATCACCTCAGAAGATATTGCAAGTTAGCATTTATATGGGTCAATTAAGGGAATTAGCGGATGAAATACCTGCAGGTAATATAGCAGCAGTACTGGGTTTAGATAAAGCGAGGGCAGGAGAAACTTTAGTTGATATTAATTACAAGAATTTACAAGGTAGCTTTGAAAGTTTACATTATGTTTCAGAACCAGTAGTTACTATAGCTGTAGAGCCTAAGAATCCTAAAGATTTAACTAAGATGATCGATGCTTTGAGAAAATTAACTATTGAAGACCCTAATTTAGTTGTAAAAATTAACGAAGAAACAGGAGAATATCTACTATCTGGAATGGGATTCTTACACTTGGAAGTTTCACTTCAGTTGCTTAAAGATAATTATGGTATAGAAGTTAACACATCACCACCAATTGTAGTTTATAGAGAAAGCATAAGAGCTAAAAGCCAAGTATTTGAAGGAAAATCTCCTAATAAGCATAATAAATTCTACATTAGCGTAGAACCATTAAATGAACAAACAATAGAATTGATTGCTAATGGTACAATTAGAGAAGATATGGACTCTAAAGAAATGGCTAAGATCTTAAGAGATCAAGCAGATTGGGATTATGATGAGGCCAAAAGAATTATTGCTGTAGATGAGAACGTTAACTTATTTGTAGATATGACCAGCGGTATTCAGCACTTAAGGGAAATAATGGATACGCTATTACAAGGATTTAGATTAGCAATGAGAGAAGGTCCTTTAGCTCACGAACCTATAAGAGGATTAAAGGTAGTATTACACGATGCTGTTGTCCATGAAGATCCAGCACACAGAGGCCCTGCACAAATATATCCAGCAGTTAGGAACGCCATATTTGCAGGCTTCTTAACGTCTAGACCAACATTGTTAGAACCATTACAAAAGTTAGACATAAGAGTTCCAATAGATTTGGTAGGCAATGTAACCGCAGTACTTACAAGGAAGAGAGGAAAGATTCTTAATATGACACAAGTAGGTAATGTGGCAAGAATACTTGCAGAGATTCCAGTAGCAGATTCTTACGAATTAGCTAGTGATTTAAGAGGAGCAACTGGAGGTAGAGCATTCTGGGGTACAGAATTTAGTAGATGGGCTCCAGTACCAGACAGCTTACTAATGGATGTAATAATGAAAATAAGAGAAAGAAAAGGACTACCAAAGCAAATACCAAAGCCAGAAGATTTCTTATCGTGAACTTTATGCAAGAATATAATATTTTTTACGGAACCAGAGCAGTTATTTTTGATTTTGATAATACATTAGTAGAATTTAATTATTATTCTAGGAAAGCATTAGAGGCTGTCGCTAAGGATATGTCTGATTATTTTAATGACATATCTTTTTCTCCAGGATACGAGAAAATCCTCTCTATTTTAATTTCTATTTCAGAAAAATTGGACAGCGAAGGAGTATATGATAGAAATAAATGGTGGGAGGAAGCATTAAAAGAACTTAATTTGAAAGTAGAAAAAGATCAGTTATACGATTGGACTTCGTTATATTGGTCCATAGCATCTAATAATCCTGTTTATGACGATGCAAGAGAGATTATAGAATATTTAAAATCAAAAGGATATAAACTAGGAATTCTAACTAACGATGATGGAGAAGGTGGAAATAAGTTACAGAGAATAAATAAAGTTGATATTTCGTCATTTTTTGATAAGATAGTAATAGCTGGTACTAACGGAGTTAAGCCTAAACCCAATATTCAACCATTTGTATACATTTGTGAACAATTAAACGAGAAAGTTGAAAATTGTACCATGATAGGAGACGACCCAGTAAAAGATTGCCTAGCCGCAAAAAAGGCCGGACTTAAGTCAATATTAATTGACAGAGAAAGTAAGGTTAAATTTGCTGAACTTTACGCAGATTATGTCATACGCAGCTTAAGGGAATTAGAGGAATTTCTTTGAAATTTCATAAAGTCTATTCATATATTCGTCTTCAAATTCTTTGGCTATTGAATGTAAATAGAGCTTATCATTTGAAGATATTTTTAATGCAGGTTTTCCTTCAATATATACAGGTTTCTCATATTTTATTCCAACTAATTTATGAAACAATTTAACAATTGCTAGGCCATCTCTCGGAAGAATGCCCCCATATAATTTGAGTAAATTTTCGTATATTTCCTTATTATTCAAATTATCTAGAATATTTAATAAATATGTTCTCATAGGAGCTTGAGTAATGCTCATAAATTGCATAAGTTCGCTTTTTAACATATCATATCTTATCTGTTCAATGTTTTCATCATTTAGTATTTTATTTATAGATAATATTATACTGGATATACATACTTCTTCTGAAGGGATAATTTCGTCATCTATTGAATGATATTCTTTATAATATCCTTCAAGCGTTACACTAGGTATACCATTTTTTATAAATGTATATCCATCACTGTAGATTTCTGGTTCATATACAATACTATTATTAAAGTATTTTTCAAAAACTGAGGATATTGATGACACGGCTTTAATTTTTAAATTGCATGGATCTATGTTATCAAGATTAATATTAAGTATTATGTCCTTGTTTAATCCCTTCTTTTGTAGTTCAAAGTATTTTCTCGACCCATAACTCCATGAAAATGATTGATAACCTAAAGCTCCTGCTTCTTCTGCAGTAAAGCTTATAAGATGTAGTTCGTATTTTTCCGATTTTAATTCTGGTAATAAACTAACACTCAATAAGTTATCATGCTCTCCTTTAAACCAGTGGTCGTGGTGTGTAGTAATATAAACTTTTTTATCATTTTTTGAATTTTTTATACATTCTATAATGTATCCGGTACTTTCTTTTATAGTTACGCTAGCCTTTATACTTAGTTTATCTTCAATTTTATTTTTTTCACTTTCAGGTATAATTATTCCAGGTATTTTAGGGGGAGAAGTAGGAAAGATGTTTAGAAGAGGATCCGATTTTATGACAAATTTTCTTCTTTTATCTGTGAAAAATACTATAGCCTCACAATCGCGCTCTTCTGCTTTTATGTAATATCTAGGTATATCAAATAAATTTTCTATTTTTACTCCTAATATGGAGTCTTTACATTCGTCAAGCGAGTAAGTTAATTTTCCCTCAATATCTGCACTTGGAGAATATGGCAAATATTCAGAATTTTCTATCTTATTTTTTCCAAAAATTTCATGTGACTCCGAATAATTTAGGACCGGTATTGGTATAACTTTAGTTTCATCGCATTTATTAAAGAATTTTCTGATCTTATTTACTATTTTTCCCTCTATTTTATCTCCTGCAAATATTTCGCCAAAGCTTGATAATTCTTTTACTCTCTCCACTATCATAATCTCTATGGAGTTACAGGAGGCTATAAAGAATATCTTTCCATCAAATGGAATATATGAAGTTATATTAGGTACTAAAGGCATAAGGGACAATATTTCGCCAATAGGAGTTATAGTTAATGAAAATCAACTTAAAGTAAAATTGTATAAATGCACAACAACATACCAGAATATACTTGTTTATCCGTACTGCTCAATTAACGTGGTAATTGACAATCCTAAAATTTTTTATCTTGCACTGTTTAATAAGTCAGTCAAATATAATTTAATTCATGGCTTACCAGTAGTTTCCGACAATGTCATATTTTCTAATTGTAAAATAATAGAAGATCATACAGAGTATGTAATTTTATCTTTAGATCCATTTGATATGAAGTATTCTAAACAGAAAATTAGTGCGTTTAATAGGGGTAATTGTTTATTTATAGATTTACTTGTTAATATTACTAGATTAGATATCTTTTCTAGAGAGGAACTGGAATCAATGTTAAAAGTAATTTCTTATGAGATTAAAGTAATTAAACGGACTCAGCCAAATTTATTAGATATAATTAGGGAAATTGAAGATTTGATAAGATCAAAAGGTTATAAACTTGAATAATGTTTCTCTATGTATGGAGTATAGGATTGCTTTACTTCCTGGAGATGGAATAGGACCAGAAATTGTTGCAAATTCTAAGAAAATTTTATCCAAACTTGTAGAAAATTATGCGTTAAACCTACAAATTACGGAAGTAGAAGCTGGAGACTCTGCACTAGCAAAATATGGCGATCCTTTACCTAAACAGACTTTAGATATAATAAATAAATCACATATTATATTAAAAGGTCCAGTAGGAGAGTCTGCAATGGATGTAGTTGTAAAATTAAGGCAGATGTACGACATGTATGCTAATATAAGGCCTGCTAAATCTTTACCTAACGTTCCAAATAAATACGGTAATGTTGATATATTAATTGTACGTGAAAATACAGAGGATTTATATAAGGGATTTGAATTCATGCTCTCAGATGACACTTCAATAGGCATAAAAGTAATAACTAAAAAAGCTTCAGAAAGGATAGTAAAAGTAGCACTAAAATACGCGCTAGAGAGAAATAAGAAGATAACATGCGTTCATAAGGCAAACGTAATGCGTATTACAGATGGACTTTTTTCGAGAGTATGTAAAGAAATATTAAAAGGAAGCGAGGTTAAATTTGAGGAAATGTATGTAGATGCGGCAGCTGCTAATCTAGTAAGAGACCCATCGAGATTTGATGTTATAGTAACCACTAATGTTTATGGGGATATTTTAAGTGATGAAGCAGCGCAAATAGCTGGAAGTCTTGGTCTTGCTCCTTCAGCAAATATAGGAGATTCTAAAGCCTTATTTGAGCCAGTTCATGGTGCAGCGTTTGATATTGCCGGTAAAAATATAGCTAACCCTACAGCATTTTTACTTTCAGTTTCTATGATGTTAGACTACATATATTCATTATCTAAGGAAATAAAATACAAGAATGCGTCTAACGCATTACAAAACGCAATATATGAAGTCTACAAAGAAGGGAAAACTCTAACACCAGATATAGGAGGGTCGGCTAAACTAACTGATTTTATTGATGCTATATACTCTAAAATAGCGTAAACTCACGTAATGCTTTTTAACCAAAATTTTATTTTTCATTTGGTGGTACGAATTATCCTCAATGAAAGCGTTGTCTACTAAATTCGATTCAAAGTCCATTGAGAATGAGATTATACAATATTGGAATTCTAATACAATATATGAAAAGTTAAAGAAAATAAATCAAGAGACTAGGTCAAAAAAATTCCTATTTATAGACGGTCCTCCATATCCTTCTGCGCCAGTACCGCATATAGGCACGATATGGAACAAAGTGATAAAGGATTGCATTCTACGCTTTAAGAGAATAGAAGGTTACAAGGTTTATGACCAGCCAGGTTATGATACCCATGGCTTACCTATAGAGGTGGCAGTTGAGAAAAAACTAGGTGTTGTAAGAAAACAGGATATTATAGATAAAATAGGTGTAGATAAATTTATCCAAGAGTGCAGAAATTTTGCTTTAACTAATGCGAAATCAATGACTGAAAATTTCAAAAATGTTGGAGTTTTTATGGATTGGAATAATCCATATTATACGCTTAAAAATGAATATATTAGCAATTCGTGGGCCTTAATAAAAAAGGCTTACGAGAGAGGACTTCTAGCAAAAGACGTTGAAGTTTTGCATTGGTGTTCTAGATGCGAGACTACGTTATCAGACTACGAAGTTTCAGAATATAAAGATATAGAAGATCCTGCAATATATGTGAAATTTAAAGTTGCTGGAGAAGATAATAAATATCTAGTCATTTGGACTACAACTCCATGGACTATTCCTGCTAACGTGTTTGTGATGGTAAACTCTCAGTTCGATTATGCAGAAGTTCAAGTAGGTAACGAAATTTACATCATAGCAAAGGATCGTGTAGAGAGTGTAATGAAAGAGGCAGGAATAAAAGATTATAAAATTTTAAGGACGTATAAAGGTTCTCAGTTAATTGGCTTAAAGTATATTCATCCATTAAAAGACATTGTTCCGGCTCAGAAAGACTTAGATGAATATCATAAGGTAGTAGACGGCGGAAATGAAGTAACGTTAGAGGAAGGTACTGGTTTAGTTCATTCTGCTCCTGGTCACGGTGATGTGGATTTTGAAATAGGTAAAAAAATGAACTTCCCAGTGGTAATGCTCGTAAACGACAAAGGTGAGTTTTTAGATATTGCAGGTAAATATGCAGGTAAATACGTCAGAGATGCTAATAATGAAATAATAGAAGATCTAAAGAAAGTCGGTGCATTATTCCATGCAGGCAAGATAGTTCATAGGTATCCTATTTGCTGGAGATGCAAGACTCCACTAATATTAAGGGCAGTAGAACAATGGTTCATAAAAGTGACTAAGTTAAAAACTGAACTTCTAAACGAAATAGAAAGGGTTAACTGGGTGCCAGAATGGGGTAAAACAAGAATAGGCAATATGGTAAAAGAATTAAGAGACTGGGTAATAAGCAGGCAAAGATTCTGGGGGACTCCATTACCAATTTGGATCTGTAAAAATGGCCATATAACTGTAGTAGGTAGTAAAGAAGAGTTACAAAAATTATCTGTAAATGGAGTTCCTGATGACCTTCATAGACCGTGGATAGATAATGTCATAATAAGATGTCCTAAGTGTGGTGAAGAAGCACGCAGAATACCAGACGTAGCGGATGTATGGTTTGATAGCGGCGTAGCATTTTTTGCTAGCTTAGGAGAAAATTGGGATAAAAAATGGAAGGAAATAGGTCCTGTAGACCTTGTATTAGAGGGGCATGATCAACTTAGAGGATGGTTCTTTAGCTTATTACGTAGTGGAGTTATACTAATGGATAGGGCACCTTATGAATCTGTATTAGTACACGGCTTTATGCTAGATGAGCAGGGTAGGGAAATGCACAAGAGCCTAGGTAATTACGTTGAACCATCAGTAGTTATAGAAAAATATGGAAGAGACATTTTAAGGCTATGGCTATTAAGAAATACTACTTGGGAAGACGCAAAATTCTCTTGGAAGGCAATGGATCTTACAATGCGTGACCTACAAATAGTGTGGAATGTTTACGTATTTGCAAGTACTTACATGAGCTTAGATAATTTCGAGCCAGAAAAGTATAGTTTCTCCGATGTAGAAAAATACCTTAGAGTAGAAGATAAATGGATATTGTCGAGATATTATTCCATGCTAAGGAAAATAAAGGAAAGTATGAAGAATTATAAAGTTCATGAGATGGCTAATTATCTAATTGATTTCATTATAAATGATGTTAGCAGATTCTATTTAAGGCTAATTAGAAAAAGAGCGTGGGTAGAGTATAATGATCCAGATAAGATTGCAATGTATTATGTTCTCTATACCGTATTAAAAGGCTGGATTATATTAGCTTCTACAGTTATTCCTTATACTGCAGAAAAGATCTATAGAGATTTTGTGGTGAATCCTAAAGAGTCTGTTAGTATGGAAGACTTTCCTGAAATTCAAGAAAGGTTTATAGACGATCAGTTAGAAAAAGCAGTTGATCTTGTTAGAAAAATAGAAGACGCGGGTTTAAACGTTAGAGCAAAAGCTGGAATAAAACTTAGGTGGCCTGTAAATAAAACATTTGTATTCCTGAATAATGAAGATGACATTAAGCTGGTTAATAGTGTTATAGATATACTCAAATCTGTACTTAATACAAAAGAAGTAGAGTTACACAATATTGTAGATTATGCTAAATTCTCACAAATTATAGTATCCCCATTACCTGGTAAAATAGGTAAGGATTATAAGCAACTTACGCCCAAAATAGTACAATATATTAATAATAATGCTAACGTTATAGGTAAGGATATTATAGATAAGGGATATCATGAAGTAGTTATAGACGGAGTTAACGTTAAGCTAGACAAGAATTACGTTAATATTGAGGAGACTAGTTTAGAAGGCTATGTAAGCTCTAAGTTCGATCTTGGTGTAATTATGATATCTAAGACTATAAGCGAAGAAGAGGAAGAAGAAGGAATGATCAGAGATATAATAAGGAGAATACAATTTATGAGAAAGAAGCTTAATCTAAATGTCACAGATTATATCAACGTTTCTATAATGCCACCTAGTGATAGAGTACAAATGATAGAGAAATGGGAGAATTACATTGCATCAGAAACTAGAGCTAAAAACATAGAAATTTCCGATAAAAAACAGGAGCTTACAGAAACCTGGGATATTGAAGGAGAGCAATACATTATAGGCATAAGTAAGGCAGACTAAATGTTTCCATTTAAGAGAAGAAAAGAGCTCAATATAGCATTTTTTTCATCAATATTTTCAATAGAAAGAACTCTTACAGAAAAAACTCTTAAAGCTTCATTGCTATTTAGATTTTTTATAGAATACAGGATAACAAATGTATATGTTATATGCTCCTCAGATAAAGAATATGACTTATTAAGAGAAATTTCCAAATATGCATTAACTCCACCTTATCTAAAAAAATATATCCCAATAAGTCCCAACTTAAGAAAAGCTGGTTTATTACCTCCAATGAATTTACCTTCTCATCTTGTGCATAGATTTCCAGTGGAAGGTGAAATACGACTAGGTAAGAATCAAGATTTCGGTTTGCATCAAAAAATTAGAACCACGTATAGATCTATTATGTTTACAGATTCGGTAAAAGGTTCATTTATTCAATATCCAATGATATACTATGACGGATTTGAAATTCATAAAATAAGGTTTGAGAAAATACTTGAAAAGAATAATCTCATAATAGGCAGTAGAAATGGAAAAAATCCATTAAAATATAAGGAAGAAATAATTTCCATGTATGAAGAAAAAGGTCTAACACTACTTATAGGCCCACCTGAAGGGATGCTATTAAAAAAATTGGGAGAAAAATTTTTGGAAAAGTCTTATAATTTTATAATAAAACAAGGTGTTTCAGATGTTAGGGCAGAGGAGGCTATAATTTCCTCATTAAGCTTACTTAATGCAATCTTGGAATAGTTACTTTTATAACTTAATAGTAGTGCATGAAATAAGAAGGGGAAGAGGATTGGGTCACCGAAAATTAGCGTCGCCAAGAAGAGGTTCATCTGGATTTAGACCTAGGAAAAGAGCCGAGGAATTACTTCCTACTCCTAGGTCTTGGCCTAGGATAAGCTCTTCTAATCCCATACTCCTTGGTTTTGTAGGATATAAGGTAGGCATGACTCATGTTTATTATATTAATGATATTAAGGGATCTTCAGAGTATGGAAAAGAGGTATTTACCCCGGTCACCGTTATAGAGGCACCTCCAATAATTCCTATTGCTTTAAGAGCATATATACTAGGAAGTAAAGGAGAGCCAGAAGTACTTACAGATTATTGGACTCCAGAATTACCTCAAGAGATAACTAGGAAGATAAAGTCTTTAAAAGTAAATAAGGACAAATTAAATGGATTCTTAGATAAGATAAAGTCTAACCTTAATAATATCTTATATCTAAGGGCAATAATTTCAACGCAACCTAAGCTAGTTCCTGCACTTGGAAAGAAGAAACCAGAGATTGTGGAGATACAAGTAGGTGGAGGAGATACTTCTGCGCAATTGAATTATTTGCTTAATATTTTAGGTAAGCCAGTTAATGTTACTGACATATTTAAGGAGGGACAACTAGTTGACATAATAGGAGTTACAAAAGGAAAAGGATTCCAAGGAGTTATAAAGAGATATAGCGTTATGGAATTACCTAGATGGCATAAACATAGAAAAGGTAGTAGAAAAGTAGGTACTAAAGGGCCCTCTTTGGGTACTCCTAGCTATGTTCCGCAACCTGGTCAATTAGGTTTTCATAGGAGGACAGAATATAATAAAAGAATATTAAAAATATCCACTAATCCACAAGAAATTAATCCTGCAGGAGGATTCGTAAAATATGGATTAGTAAAGAATCCTTATATACTGATTCAAGGTTCTACTATAGGGGTAAGAAAAAGACCATTATTCTTAAGATACCCTATAAGACCTTATGAAGTTCCTGCAGAAGCTCCCAAGATTACGTATATAGATTTAAGTAGTAAACAAGGGTGAGTTGAATGTATATACAACTTCAACAGAAAAAAGCAGACGTAATTGATTTAGAAGGTAAGAAATTAAAGGAAATAGACTTACCGTTAATTTTTAGCTATCCCGTAAGGAAAGACCTAATTAATAGGGCCTTTAGGTCTTCATTTACTAAGTCTTTGCAACCTAAAGGAAGAGATCCTATGGCAGGTAAAAGAACTACTGCAAGAAGCTTTGGAATTAATTTAGGACTAGCAAGAGTACCTAGAATAAGAGGAAGTGGAGAAGCAGCTTTAGCTCCCAACACTGTAGGGGGCAGACTAGCTTTTCCGCCTTCTCCTATGGAGAAGATAGTTGAAGAGATTAATAAAAAGGAGATGAGACTTGCTATAATTAGTGCCATCTCAGCTACAGCTATTAAAGATCTAGTTAAAAGAAGAGGTCATAGATTACCAGATGGACTTTCTTTGCCTATCATAGTTACTGATGACCTGGAGAAGTTATCTAAATCTAAGGATA
The DNA here is from genome assembly GCF_009729015.1 of Acidianus ambivalens. Classification (NCBI taxonomy): domain Archaea; kingdom Thermoproteati; phylum Thermoproteota; class Thermoprotei; order Sulfolobales; family Sulfolobaceae; genus Acidianus; species Acidianus ambivalens. The sequence continues at coordinate 2,108,132 of NZ_CP045482.1, forward strand.
TAATAGAATTTATTGAAAAATTAGGATTAGAAGATGAGTTGGAAAGATGCAAAACTAAAAAGATTAGAGCAGGTAAGGGTAAGATGAGAGGTAGGAGATATAAAATACCTAAAGGTCTACTATTTGTAATAAAGGACGAAAAATCTCCAGTTATTAAAGCCATAAGAAACATACAAGGTTTCGATGTAATAACTGCTAAAGAACTTAGTGTTATACATTTAGCTCCAGGAGGACATCCGGGTAGACTTACAATATTTACAGAAGGTGCTATACAAGTTTTAAATGAAAGATTTGGAGGTGAACTTAAATGAAAATAAAAGAAGTTTTAGCTACTGAAAAAGCAACAAAGCTAATCGATTCTGAGAACACTATAGTTATTATAGTCGATAGAAACGCAACAAAATCAGAAATAAAGAAGGAAATAGAAAAAGCACTAAATGTAAAAGTAGTTAAAGTTAATACATTAATCACACCAACCGGTGATAAGAAAGCATATGTTAAATTAAGTCCAGAATATAAAGCATCAGACGTGGCACAGAAATTAGGATTATTATGAGGTGAAACAAATTGGGTAAAAGTTTACTTCAACAAAGAGCTGGAAGAGGTAATATAAACTTTAGGAATCCAGGATGGCTAAGAGTAGGTAAAGTTAGGTATCCAAAAATAGAAGGTAATCACGTAGGTAAAGTAATTGATATTCTGCATAACCCTGGAATGCTAGCCCCTGTAGCTAAGGTAAAATTAGATACTGGAGATGTCTTCTATATGCAAGCAGTACAAGGGATGACAGTAGGGCAGAAAATAGAAATAGGCAGTAATGTGAATCCTGCGACTGGAAATATTGTAGAAGTAGGTAATTTGCCAGAAGGAGCAATAATATGTAACGTAGAAGAGCATTATGGAGATGGAGGAAGATATGCTAGAGCTGCTGGATCTTATGCTACAGTAATAGGTAAAAGTGGAGATAGGGTTCTTATTAGGCTACCATCAGGAAAAATAAAGGAAGTATTAAGTAATGCTAGAGCCACGGTAGGCATGGTCGCTGGTGGAGGAGTATATGATAAACCTATGTTAAAAGCAGGAAACGTTTACTGGAAGTATAAAGTAAAAGCTACCAAGTGGCCAATAGTTAAGGGAGTAGCTATGAACGCTGTAGATCATCCACATGGAGGTGGTCTTCACACTAGCGTAAGCAGACCTAGTACCGTTTCAAGAAATGCGCCGCCTGGAAGAAAAGTTGGGCATATAGCTGCAAGAAGAACTGGGAGGAAAGAGAGGAAGTGAATTTTAATACCAATGTTTATATAGGGTGATTATAATGGCAATGTCAGAATTTCCGGCTGAATGGCAAAAGTTTAAGTATAGAGGTAAGAGTTTAGATGAACTAATAAACATGCCCATGGATGAATTTGTTAAACTTTTGCCTTCCAGGCAAAGAAGATCTCTTACTAGAGGGTTTACTCCCCAACAGAGAAGATTACTTGAGAAAATTAGGAAAATGAGGAGAGAAGGAAAATTAACTAAAACAATAAAGACTCATGTAAGAGATTTGGTCATCCTTCCAGAGATGGTTGGCTTAAAATTTGGTGTATATAATGGTAAGGAATTCGTTGAGTTCCAAGTAGTTCCAGAGATGATAGGGCATTATTTAGGAGAATTTGCTATAACTACAAAGAAAGTAGAGCACGGTGAACCTGGCCTGAAGGCTACGAGATCAAGCCTATTCTTAGCTATGAAGGGATGATTATGGCTAGTTGGACATACCCTCAATTATCTATAGATGAGACAAAGTTAGGTAAGGCTGTAGTTAAAGATGCACCAGTATCTATTAGAGATCTATATAACGTATGTAAGGCAATAAGAGGTATGAAAGTTAAGGAGGCCAGAGATTTCTTGGATAGAGTGTTAAAACATCAAGAAGCTTTGCCATTTTGGAGATATTCGCATGGCTCTTCTCACAAGTCCAATATTTCATCAAGGTGGGGTATTAAAAACGGAAGATATCCAGTTAAGGCCATAAAATACGTATTAAAAGCCTTAGACAATGCAGAAGCTAACGCTGTGGCAAAAGGATTAGATCCAGATAACCTAAAGATCATTCATATAGCTGCTCATAAGTCGTTTACTTTAAAGAGATTTATGCCGAGAGCGTTTGGAAGAGCTACAGCAAAATATAGAAGAACATCACATATTGAAGTTATAGTAGGTGAGGTATGAATGGTAAATATAAAACAATACTTTCTGCAAAAATCGATGACTAAAGTAATGCTAGATGAATATTTGGCTAAACAATTCTATAATGCTGAATATGCGGGCGTTGACATAATAAAAACTCCTATGGGAACTAGAATTATTATATATGCAGGTAGGCCTGCAATGATAATAGGCAAAGGTGGAAAGACTATAAAACAATTAGCTCAAGTTTTCGAAAAGTTCTTCAATTTAGAGAATCCGCAGATAACGGTAACCAATGTTGATAATCCAGAGCTAAATGCCAGAGTAATGGCTTTTAGGCTTGCTGTAGCTTTAGAGAAAGGATATCATTTTAGGAGAGCGGCTTTTATAACTATCAGGAGAATAATGAATGCTGGAGCATTAGGTGCAGAAGTAGTAGTAAGTGGCAAGATTACTTCTGAGAGAGCTAAATATGAGAAATTAAAAGAAGGTACTGTATATAAGACTGGAAATAGTCTAGAGACCATGATAGACAGAGCAGTAGCAATAGCTACATTAAAACCAGGAATCTACGGTGTAGAAATAATTATTGCAAAGCCTTTAAGGCCCGTGGATAAGATTTCCTTTAAGGAAACTCCAGCTCCTTCTGCAGGTGAGGTCACTGTAACAAACGTTAAGATTATAGATGAAAATACTGGAGGTGCACAGAATGCCGCTGGATCCTGAAGAGCTAAGAAAGATGGACATAAAAGATTTGTACAAGAAATTGGAAGAGTATAATGCTGAGTTACTAAAATATAGAGCTGAAAGTAGAATGGGTACGCTAAAGAACACGTCTGCGATAAGGAATGTGAGAAAAGATATAGCAAGGATCTTGACTATAATTTCAGAGAAAAAGAGAAGTAAAAAGAATGAAAAGACCACTTGATCTTATAGGTTTGAAAGTTAAGGTTTTATCGCATTCTAATCCATTTTTTATAGGGCTTTCTGGAGTTATTGTTTTTGAGTCGTCTAAGTTTTTATATATTAAGTCTTCTAAAGGTAAGGTCTTAATGGTGTACAAAGCAGATGGTATATTTGAGATAGATTTTAAAGGAAGTCATCAGATTATGCATGGTTATAAGTTAATGGGTAATATTGTTAAAAGGTTAAAGAAAAGGTGGACAAAATGAGTCAAGCTAAAAATGTTGGAATAGTAGGGGTAAAAGCTCCAGAAAAAGTATGTAATGACAAGAATTGTCCATTTCATGGAAATCTTAGAGTAAGAGGTATGATATTTGAAGGAAAATTAATCAAATTTAGAGCAAATAAAACTGGAGTTTTTGAAAGAGTTTACTTGTACTATAATAGTAAATATAAGAGATATGAAAGAAGAAGAAGCAGAATAAGAGTTCATATTCCTCCATGCTTAGATGTAAAAGAAGGAGATAATGTTATAATTGGGGAATGTAGACCAATAGCTAAATCTGTATCATTTGTAGTATTGGGGAAGGTGAGTAGTTAATGTCAGAAAAATTACAAGTTTTGGGTTCAAGAAAAGCATTAACTCCTGGTTTACAGCACTATTCTAGGGTAGTTGTAGCTGATAATAGTGGAGCAAAAGAAGCCATGATAATAGGAGTATTTGGATATAGAGGAGTTTTAAGAAGAGTGCCTTTTGCTAATATTGCGGATTTAGTAGTAGTATCTGTAAAGAAAGGCACTCCTGAAGTAAGAAAACAGAAATTCCGTGCAGTTATAATAAGGCAAAGAATGCCTTTTAGAAGGCCAGATGGCACGTGGGTAGCTTTTGAAGATAATGCCGTAGTTATAGTAAATCCTGATGGTACGCCAAAAGGTACTGAGATTAGAGGACCTATAGCAAGAGAAGCTGCAGAACGTTGGCCAAAAGTAGCAAGCTTAGCTACTATGGTTGTATGAAGGCGGTGAAAGTAATGACATCTTCTAAACCTGCTAAGCAAAGAAAAATGCTATTTAATGCACCTTATCATTTAAGGAGAAAGATGCTTACTGCAATGGTTTCAGAAGAAATTACCAAAGAGTATGGAATAAAGAGAATAGAAGTTAAGAAAGGAGATACAGTAAAAGTCATGAGAGGAGATAACGTAGGATTTGAAGGAAAAGTCGCACAAGTAAACACTAAAACTGGAAGGATTGCTATAGAAGGGCTAACAAGGAAAAAAGCTGACGGAACGCCAGTCTATATTTGGATTCATGCATCTAAAGTTATGATAACTAAGTTAGATTTATCAGACAATAAAAGGAAAGCTTCAATAGAAAGGAAAGTTAAGCAGGTGAGTAAGTGATGCCTCACATTACAAGATTTGAAGCTCCTTGGTTCTTAAAAATAAGTAAAAAAGAATACAAGTGGACTGTCAGAGCTAATCCTGGTCCTCATCCATTATCAAAAAGTATACCACTAAGTTTAATATTAAGGGATTACTTGAAGGTAGCTGCAACATTATCTGAGGCAAAGAAAGTAATATCTGAAGGTAAAGTCTATGTTGATGGAATTATAAGGAAAGATTATAGGTTCCCAGTAGGATTAATGGACATTATATCTATACCAAGTGCTGGATTATATTATGTCATGTTTCCTGATAAATCAAGGTATATTTCTCCTAAACAAATTAGCGAAGCAGAGGCTAAGTATAAGCTAGTTAGAATTATGAACAAGACTATGGTAAAAGGTGATAAATTACAATTAAATTTGGAAGATGGTAGGAATATATTAGTAAATAAGGAGGATTCTTCAAAGTATCCTACTCTTAGCACTTTGAAGATTGAAATTCCTTCACAAAATATAATCTCTGTATATCCTTTAGTAGAGAATATGTACGGAATAATAATTGGTGGAAAGAATACTGGCTTACATGGTAAAATTGTAAAGATTCAAAGAGCACAATATAAGACTAGAAAGTATTCTATAGTGACAATACAAAAAGATAATGAAAGTTATGAAACTAATTTATTAAATACAATGGTTATTGGAGAACAAAATCCTGAAATAAAGGTTGAGTAAGAATGTCTCAAGAAACAGTTCAAGTTAAAAAGGAAAATCCGATGAGGAAAATAAAAATAGCTAAGGTGACAGTCAACATTGGTTTAGGAGAGTCTGGAGAAAGATTAGAGAAGGCTTATCATTTGTTAGAAGAATTAACTGGAGCTAAGCCAGTGTATACTCGTGCTAAAAAATCAATAAAGGAATTCGGAGTCAGAAAAGGCCAGTTAATAGGAGTAAAAGTAACCCTAAGAGGTCAGAAAGGAATAGAATTCCTTAAGCGTGTTTTACAAGCAGTTGGATATAAATTAAAAGCTGAAAGTTTTGATGATTATGGCAATGTTAGTTTTGGTATAGCAGAACACGTTATTATTCCAGGGACAAAATATGATCCAGAAGTTGGAGTATTTGGAATGGATATTGCAATAACATTAGAAAGGCCAGGATATAGAGTAGCAAGAAGGAAAAGAAAAACTGCCAGAATTCCTAAGAGACATAGGATTTCTAAAGAAGAGGCGATAAAGTTTTTAACAGAGACACTAGGTATTGTGGTTGTTTAAGGTGATATAAATGGGCAAATACAAGCCTCCTGCAGAGAGAAAGCACGGAAAAGGAGTTCAAGCTTGTAGGCGTTGTGGTAGCACAGATTCTGTCATTCAAAAATACGGAATTTACCTTTGTAGGCAATGTTTTAGAGAAGTTGCTTATGAATTAGGTTTTAAGAAATTGAGGTGATTTATGTGACTGTAATTAATCCTTTGGCTAATGCATTAGTAACTATTTATAACAACGAGGTTAGGAGAAATAAACAGGCAATAATAATGCCTTCATCTAAGCTAATCATAAACGTACTTAGAGTTATGCAAAAGGAAGGTTACATAGGAGAATTTGAGTATATTGATGACGGTAGATGGGGTAAGGTCGTTGTCCAGTTATTAGGAAGAATAAATAAGTGCGGTCCAATAACACCTAGATACTCATTAAAGTATAGGGATATGATAAACCTACCACAACATATTAGAACATACTTGCCATCTAAGGAAATTGGAGTAATTCTCGTCTCTACGTCTAAAGGTGTAATGACTCATAAAGAAGCTGCTAGGCAAAGATTAGGAGGAGTTGCATTAGGTTACGTTTATTGATGGGTGATTTAAATGCTCCAAGTATTAGTAAAAGAATCACTAAAAATTCCTGATAATGTTTCCCTAACTTTAGAGAATGGCAAAATAAAAGTTAAAGGGCCTAAAGGTGAAGTAGAGAAAGATATTTCGCATATGAGAGGAATAGAAGTTAGATTAGAAAATGGAGAATTAATAGTCGAAGCAACATTCGCAAATAAAAGAACTAAATCATTAGTATATACTCTACTTAGGCACGTTCAAAATATGATTACTGGAGTCACTAAAGGATATAGATATTATCTTAAAATAATATTTACTCATTTCCCTATGTCAGTAAAAGTTGTAGGCAATGAAGTTCAGATCACTAACTTAATAGGAGAAAAGAATATTAGGAGAGCAAAAATACTGCCTGGAGTTAAAGTTACCGTAAAGGGAGAAGATATCATTGTAGAAGGAATTGACCTAGAAAAGGTAGCTCAAACTGCTGCTAATATAGAAAGAGCAAGTAAGATATCAGGATTTGATAGACGTGTCTTTGGAGATGGCATATATATTTATAAAAAAGAGGTGATTGAGTAATGTCTATAAACAAATTGAGTAAAGAAAAGATTTATAAATTAAAGCAAAAATATAATTCTAAAATACCAGATTTTCTAAGATATGACTGGGATAAATACTTTAGATTAGAAAGGCAGGAAAAATGGAGAAAGACTAGAGGAATAGATAATAAAACTAGGCTTAAACTTAAGGGATTTCCACCACCAGTTGATCCAGGATATAGAAAACCTAAAATCATACGCTATTTACATCCTTCTGGCCTAAAGCCAGTAATTATAAATAATATGAAAGATTTGGAAAATATTGCTAAATTTAAGGATCAAGTAATAGGGATAATCTCTTCTAACGTAGGATTTAAGAAGAGGTTAGAGATAATAAAGAAGGCAACAGAAATGGGTATAAAACTTGCAAATGGTGAGTAAGAGTGCCAGAGTTATATTTACAAAAAAGGTTGGCCGCTGATATAGCTAAAGTAGGTATTAACAATGTAAAAATTCCGCCAGAAAATATTGATGAAGTAAAAGAAGCATTAACTAGGGCAGATATAGCAAGGCTAATTAAAGAAGGCAAGATAATTATTGAGAAGGAAAAAGAAAGATCAAACTCTAAAGTTAAAGAGAGAAGGAAAGCAAGAAGAGTTAAGGGAGAAGGAAGAAGACATGGGAGTAGGAAAGGAAAGAAAACTGCTAGATTTGACGAGCATGAAGCTTGGGTTAACAGAATAAGGAAAATAAGAAAATATCTAAAGTGGCTAAGAGACCATGAAGTCATAGATTCTCATTTATATAGGCAACTTTATATTAAGGCAAAAGGTGGCTCCTTTAAGAGTATAAGTGATGTTAGATCAGTTTTAATTCAGATGGGAAAATTAAAAGGTGAGTAAGATGGCTTTAGGTCCTAATTATAAGGTTAAGCCAAGGAGAAGAAGAGAAGGTAAAACTAACTATTATAAGAGATATGTTTATGTTCTAAGTAGGGCAATAAGGTTAGTTGTTAGGCTTACAAATGAATATGTAATTGTTAGTGTAATGAAATTTGATCCTAAAGGAGATATTACTATAGCATCTGCACATTCAATAGAATTGGTGAAGAAATATGGATGGAAAGGGGATACAAATAATACACCTGCGGCTTATTTAACTGGATTTTTAGCCGGGCTTAGAGCTAAAAAGGCCGGTATTGAATCTGCTGTAGCAGACATAGGATTATTTACCCCTACAAAAGGTGCAAGAGTATTTTATGCGATAAAAGGAGCACTTGACGCTGGTTTAAAGGTTCCTATGGGTGATATAGAGCTTGATGAAAACAGAATAAAGGGAGTGCATATTTCCGAATATGCTAAGAAGTTAGAAGCAGAAAACCCAGAGAAGTTCAATAAACTCTTTTCAAGATATTTAAGTAGAGGATTAAATCCTAAGGATCTTCCTTCTCATTTTGAGGAAGTTTTAAATAAGATAAAAAGTTCTGGTGAATAAGAATGGCAGAAGGAGTACCTACTGCTAATATAGAGGAATGGAAACCTAGAACTAAACTAGGTCAATTAGTTAAAGAGGGTAAGATAACTTCAATAAAGGAAATATTTGAAAAAAATCTAGTCATAACTGAGCCTGAAATAATAGATGCATTATTGCCTAATTTGAAGTACGAAGTGATAGATATAAAAATGGTTCAAAAGCAGACAGATGCTGGAGAGCTTTCTAGATATAAAGTCCTCGTAATTATGGGTAATTTTGATGGTTATGTTGGCATTGGGATGGGTAAAGCTAAGCAATTGAGAGTAGCAATACAGAAAGCAATAAGGGATGCTAAAATGAATATAATTCCAGTTAGAAGAGGATGCGGTAGCTGGGAATGTACATGTGGAGAACCTCATAGTTTACCATTTACTGTAACTGGCAAAGCTGGAAGTGTAGAAGTTACTCTAAAGCCTGCACCAAAAGGGACTGGATTGGTGGTAGGAAGTGTTTTGAAAACATTATTATCTTATGCAGGTATCAAGGACGTTTGGTCATTTAGTAAAGGAGAGACTAGAACTACTGAAAACTTTATCAAGGCTGGATATAATGCACTTTATAATACTTATAAGTTTGTAACGCCTGCAGATTGGGCTAGGAAGAGGTGATGAGGGATTCCTAAGGCAGTTGCTATAGTTAGAATAAGAGGATATGCACACGCTCCATGGAAAATTCAAGAGACTTTAGAAATGCTAAGATTGCCTAAAGTCTTTAATACAATGATTTATCCTTATACGGAATCATTAAAGGGAATGTTAATTAAAGTAGAACCATTTATAACTTGGGGCGAAATTTCTGAAGACGGTTTAAATGCTCTTCTAAATAGGTTAGAGACATGCAAAGGTGAGAAAATTACAGAAGAATACATAAAAACTAAATTATCCATGGATTTAAATACATTTAAAACAAAACTGCTTTCAGGAGAATTGGCGTTAAACAAGCTTGATAACATATTCAAGCTTCCTATAAGGTTACATCCACCAAGTGGCGGATTCAAAGGAAAGGTTAATGCACCGTATAAATCAAAGGGAGAATTTGGTTATAGAGGATTAGAAATAAATAACCTAATAAAGAGGATGGTATGAAATGGTAGTCAGAAGAGAGAAAAAATCAAGAAAAATGCGCGGATATAGAACAATGGGTTGGGGATCTAAAGGTCAGCATAGAAATAGAGGGGCTAGAGGTGGAAGACAAGTAGGCATGCATAAACATAAATGGTCATGGTTAGTTAAGTACGGAAAAGATTGGTATGGTAAACATGGTTTTGTAAATCCCACTAGTGTTAAAATTAGTGCAATCAGCTTAAGAGATTTGCAAACATCTATAGAGAACGGTAGTATTAAAATTGATGAAAAAGATGGAAAGAAAATAGTTGACTTAACTAAGTATGGATTTGATAAACTACTTGGAAGTGGCAATCTAAATATTAGCGGATTAAGCATAATTGTGAGACGTGCTACTGAAAAAGCAAAACAAAAATTAGAAAAAATAGGTGGACAAGTTATTTTAACCCCTAATTCTTAATGTTTTTGAGATTTCATGTCGTTTATCGATTTTCTTGCAGCACTTGGTAAGGATTTACCCGCAGTTAGAAAGCCTAGGCATAAACCTAATTTAAACCAAAAAATAATGTGGTCAATATTAGCAGTTATTATTTATCTAGTAATGTCGTCTGTACCGCTTTATGGCATTCAATCTACATCCTTTAGTAATTTTTTGATAGAACAAGTTATTTTTGCATCAACTGCAGGTACACTTGCTCAGTTAGGTATAGGTCCCATAATAACTGCAGGTTTAATTATGCAAATTTTAGTTGGATCGAAGCTAATTAATATTGACTTAGGTAATGAAGATGATAGAGCTAAGTTTACTGAAGCACAAAAAGGTCTGGCCTTCATATTTATACTAATAGAGGCATCACTATTTGGATATGTACTAACTAAAAGTGCAAGCATTTCATCCGTGCAAATAGAGCTAGCTACTATAATTACCGCGCAGCTAGTAGCAGCAACTTTCTTTATACTATTACTTGATGAGATGATACAAAAAGGCTGGGGATTAGGATCTGGGGTTAGTTTATTCATATTTGCAGGTGTAATGAAAATAATTTTCTGGTATATGTTTGGAATTGTTACCGTAAGTTCTCAAAACCTTCCAATAGGATTCTTTCCTACTTTAATTTCTTTAATAGCAAGTCATGGTAATTTGCTTAGCATTATTGTAAATACTACTAAACCCTTTGAGCCTGATTTAGTAGGTTTAGTATCAACTATTATATTAATAATCCTTATAGTTTATCTTACGTCGATAAACATTCAAATACCTGTTACTTCACAAAGATTGAGAGGAATAAGAAGAACAATACCACTTAATTTCCTATATGTTAGTAGCATACCAGTTATATTCGTAAGCGTTTTAGGAGCAGATATTCAATTATTTGCTTCTCTTTCCTCCTATTCTAACTCTACTATTGCGAGTATACTAAATGACATAGTTAATGCTTTTGAATTTCCACCACCAAATTCTAAAATACCTCATAGCGTTTATGCTGTGGTTTTAGATCCAGTGGGTGCTGTTATCTATGCAATAGTATTTATCACATTAGGTGTATTATTTGGATTAATTTGGGTTGAAGTAGCTGGTTTAGATCCTGCAACTCAGGCTAAACAATTAGTGGAAGCAGGAATAGAGATTCCTGGCATGAGAAGTAATACTAAAATGATTGAAGCTATTCTATCTAAATATATCTATCCTTTAGCATTCTTTAGCTCTCTTATAGTAAGTGCAATAGCAGTTGGTGCAACTTTTCTAGGAGTATATGGTACAGGAGTTGGAATATTATTGGCAGTTACTATAGCCATTCAATACTATAGTTTATTAGCTTATGAGAGGTCTATTGAAATGTACCCATTATTAAGAAGACTAGTAGGTGAGTAAAAATGAAAATGGGTATAGTAACAGGCATACCTGGAGTGGGTAAAACTACTGTATTAAGTAAGGTATCAGAGATATTATCTTTAGAAAATAGAAAATATAAAATCATGAATTACGGTGACTACATGTTAAACACTGCTATTTCTGAAGGATTTGTTAGTAATAGGGATGAAATGCGAAAATTACCTCTTTCAAAGCAAAGAGAATTACAACTAATAGCGGCAAAGAAAATTGTAGAAGATGCAGAAAAATTAGGGGAAGACGGTTTAGCCTTTATAGACACTCATGCGGTTATAAGAACACCTGCAGGCTATCTCCCTGGATTACCAAAGCACGTTATAGAAATCTTATCGCCTCAAGTAATATTTTTACTTGAAAGTAGTCCTGAGGATATTCTAAATAGGCAAAAAAGAGATAAGGGTAGGACTAGATCAGATTATGCAGATATAAATGTAATTAACGAAACTATTAATTTTGCGAGATATGCTGCTATGGCATCTGCAGTGCTAGTTGGAGCCTCTGTAAAGATAGTAATTAATAAGGAAGGAGATCCCAGCATTGCAGCTAAAGAGATAATTTCATCAATGATGTAATATGGAAATTTATATTTTTTATATTATTCTTTTATCATTTTTTTCTAATTTTGTTGTTTATCTTTTTTATAAGTATTATATTAGTAAAAAGCTAAATTATATTATAATTAAGTTAAAGGAATATGATGAGAGATTAGGCAAAATAGTGTCAGATAAAAGAAAAGAAAAAGTCCAAAAGAAGATCCAGAACGAAATAAAGTCGTATAATTCGACTATGTATTTCTACTCATTTATGCAAACTACATTATTAATTTTTATATACTTTATAGATTTATCGCTAGTAGTTTTTAGAATGAATTTTAATGTGTGTTTACCTTATTATATACCGTTAATTTCAATTCAATATAATGGTAAATATATTATTCCATATTCGTCCTTTATAATATTTATTTTATCGTTTGTTCTATTTACTCCTATATCTCTAAGACGTCCGAAGATTATATAAATTAAAGATATATTTTCTTATTGATAAGCAATGCCTAAACCACAGTTTAGGTCTAGGTCTTATAGAAAATTACATATTAGAACTCCAAGTGGTGAATCTAAGCTTCATTTTGAAAGAAGAAAGAATAAACTAGCTCACTGTGCTATATGTGGAAATCCTCTAAATGCGGTAAAGACTAACAAAGTTTATTCGTTCTCTCTAACTGAGAAAAGGCCAGAGAGGCCTTTTGGTGGGTACTTGTGCCATAGATGTCTTGAAAATTTAATCAAGTTGAGTGTGAGAGGAATATCATGATTATTGTTATAAGCGGGCCTTCTGGCAGTGGAAAAACTACTGTTGCTAAAATTTTGTCTGAAAGATTAAAACTTAGATTTGTGTCTGCAGGGCAGTTATTTAGAGAAATGGCAGCAAGTTTAGGAAAAGATATAATTGAGATGAATAAATCTGCTGAAAAAAAATTTGATATAGATAAATTAATAGATGAAAAAATCCTAGATGAAGCAAAAAAAGGAAATGTAATTATAGAGTCTCATATAGCTGGCTGGTTACTTAGTGGAATTGCTGATTACACAATATATCTTTGGGCTAATATTGAGGAAAGAGCTAAAAGAATATCAATTAGAGACAAAATTTCCTATGAAGAAGCTCTAATTAAAATTATGGAAAGAGAACAAAGTCATTATTTTAGATTTTGGAAATATTACGGAATAGATTTGCTAGATTTAACTCCTTTTGATATGGTTATAAATACTTCTAATATAGATATTAATAGAATAGTAAATATTATCCTTGCATATATAGGTAAAAACACTTCCGTTTAGGTCTCCTAGCTTTAATAAATATCTTATAATTTTAGGTCAAGAATGTCTGGTATAGAGAGTTTAATATCTAATTTAACGACTCAAATAACAGAAACTGCATGGAGCATATTTATATTATCATGGGCAGTAGGTTGGGCTTTAAGAGGATCTCCTATTCCAATATTTAGAATAAAGCGAGGTGGTCAAGATATTATAGAAGACGCTATAATAGCGGCTTTTTGGCTAGCTATAGGCAGTACAGTATTTAGTCTAATATCATACTTAGCAGGTCAAGTATGAGGTGATAATAATTGTTTAATATAGGCGAAATGTTATTTCTTGCTTCCTCGCTTGGGGCATTAACTTACTTTATTGGAACGTTAATTATGGGTCTTCCAATACCAATATATGGAATAAAAAAATGGGGACCAAAATTAATATTAGACGGATTATACGTTACTGCATTAGTTAATGCTTATGGTAGTATTCTGACTTTATCATCTATGATTCAGTCATATTTGGGTGCTACGTGGTGTAACTTCTTTAAGTGGGTATGTTGTTTAATAATTCAAGAAATTGCTCTTAATACATTCTTAAGGACGATATACGGAATAATAGCAGTAGCTAGTGGTCCTACTGCGGGAGTCTTATTATCTGAGGTCGGTGTACTTTTTTCACTATTTGGAAGTTTAATAACTACTTCGGAAACATTACTTATAATAGCTAGAATAGTTTACGAATATTCTCAAGTATTTGTAGCTTTAGGTATATTACTAATTTCTATACCATTTAGAGTTGGAAGAGGGGTAGGAGGTTCGCTTATAGGATTTTCTATAGTATTTTATGCAGCATTGCCATATCTGCCTAATTTTCTAACATCATTAGGAGTCAACGTCCTACAAGATTTAAATAGTATACCTAATAATAATGCATGCTGCATTATAGTTTCTCTCATGACTAAAGTCGTTCCACTGCTTATTGAAGGTACTATAGTGCTTCCTATAGCGTACATAATTATATTAAGTGGTATTTCTATAGGCGTAGGAGCTGCAATAAGCGGATATTCATCTAGGTTACCAATTCCTATAGAAATCTTTTAGAGTGTGATAAGATGAAAAGTAGAGATATATTACTTTTGCTCCTTATTATTAACTCAATAATAGTTTATTGCTTTACAAAAAATATATTATATTCTACTATAGATATATTTATAGCAATTGGTATATATTTCGCTAATTATATTATTTCGAGGAAGTTTGCTGACCAGTAGCTGTACCTCTTTTTTCTTTCTTTATTTCTTTTGTCATAAATAGAGTAGTTTTTTGTCTTCCGCCCATTTTAATCAATAACGTTAAATCCTACTAAGTTTAAAAGTGTTTTTATGAAGAAATTTGAGTTCTTTGACAATACGGCAGATGTTGGGATAAAGGCCTATGGTAGAACTCTTGAAGAAGCCTTTGAGAACTCTGCTTTAGCTGTTTTTGAGGTAATGACTGATACTTCTAAAGTGGATCCAGTAGAAGAGAGAAAAGTAACTATAGATGGTATAGACTTAGAAAACTTATTATATAGATGGATTGAGGCCCTTTTAGTATATTATGATTCAGAATTAATGCTATTTAGTAAATTTAAAGTGAAAATTGATCAAGATAATATGAGATTGGAAGGAGAAGCTTGGGGAGAAAAATTTAATGAAGAAAAACACGAAAGAAGAACGCTAGTAAAAGCAATGACTTATAGCTTAATGTCTATCAATAAAGTAGGGGACATGTATGAAATTACCTTTGTAGTAGATATTTAAGTACTTGCAATTAATTTTCTCACCATATTCTCGTCATCTACGTTGATTATTTCTATTTTACTCTGTTTTTGGGCCATTTTGTTACAAAGCTTTAAGTTAGTTAATAAAAATATCTTTTCGAATGACAGATTGTCAAGTTTTTTACTTACATAGTCAAGTATTTTATCTTCTTCATAACAATTGTTTTCCCAATTATAAAATGAAATTGGTATATGCAATATCTCATTTAATATATATATATCTTTTTTATCCTGAAGATATAATATCTTATTTATATCTATCTTATTTAAAAATACTATAAGTGTTTTCATGTTGGGGTCTCTGGAGACCCTATATCATTGACCCCTAATAAAGGGTTCTCCTAGGGTGTCGCCAGACCCCAATTAACTAATTAGCATCGAAAGATTTAAGTTTGAAGATTTAAAGAAATATATTGCCGCCGTAGCTCAGCCCGGGAGAGCGCCCGGCTGAAGACCGGGTTGTCCGGGGTTCAAATCCCCGCGGCGGCACTGTGTTAGGGGGGTACCCACTTAAAACCCCCACACCCAAGATATGTTTCGATTATCTTATCTAAGGGGCCAATGTAACGCTCTCTTACGTTACCTTCTTTGTCCTTCTCTATGGAGTAAACATAATACTTCTTCCCTCTTTGACGAATCTTATATTGCCCGGCTGAGAAAACCCTATAACCAATATTTATATTACGCCCCTTTTCCGTCATATAAACTTTTAAGTGCAGGGCTATTGCCCTACTCAGTTGCGAAATTGAAAGTTAATGGCAAAGATTCATCAGTTCTGCAAAAACTAATTCTATTAGCATCTGCTTAGATGAAACTTCATGAGATTCGTCTAATGTGTCTTAATAGTTTCTATGCTTTAGATGTGGCAGGTAAAATCGTTATTTTTATCTATTAATATAAACAGACTAAGAGAAGAGGCGGGAGGAGGCCCCAGCTTCACTCTACCACGGTTCGCGTGGACTGTTAGCTGGGTATGGCCTAACTTTATATAAGATTTTTGATTATTAAAAATTATCAGTATCCTTGTTATTTGCATGGTTATTAATTAGATTGATTATAATTTGAAATTCCTTAACCTATAAAATTTTACATTGTAATTTTACTCTTTATACCATATTTAATGCAATTCTATAAAAAGAGTAGAACGTAAAATATGGGCCCAGCGGGATTTGAACCCGCGATCACTGCCGTGTGAGGGCAGCGTCCTAACCAGGCTAGACTATGGGCCCAATTGACAATATTAATGAGTTAAATAAAAATTTTAAGTTACTTCTTCTGGCACTTCTACAAGGATTACATAAATATCTTTCATATCAGCTAAATCTGGATCTATATCTATTGCTTTTAATCTATCCTCTATTTTATTCATATCAAGGATTAAAACTTTAAAATCTGGATACAAACTTTTAGCTTCATTATAAGATATTTTGGCATCTTTTTCATTCTTTTGAAGGTCAAAAATTCCTGCAGATTCTAAGATTGTTGAACCATAAACAGACTTCATCACTAGTAATATTAGATTTTAGATTTTTTATATGCTTTCTTGATTGAAGCTAATAATATTGAGAAAATATGCCTTCAATAAAGGTAATATTTGGTTCTTATGGCGATAACGGAGTTACTTCATTATTGTACGAGGTTATTCAAAGTCTGCCAAATAAATACGATATAAAAATAGATGTAGAGACTGATTTACTTTATGATTATTCGTCACCTATGATAGAAATCGATGGTAGGAGAATATTATTTGATTATATAGATGAGAACGACGCAAAAGTTAAGTTAAGTAAGTTAATTAAGGGTGAGTTAATAGAAGATCATAAGCCTTTTAAGATCTTTTATAGTCAAAACGGTATTTTTGGTAATGGAGTGTCAGTCTTATAAATAATTCTTTCTTCCTATATTGTGTGAATATAATTTTAGGTGGAGGAATTTCAGGATTACTTTTAGCTTCCTTAAATAAGGAGGAATCTTTAATTCTAGAGCTACAACATGAAGTTGGTGGATTATTTGCTACGGAAGAAATTTCAGGAACTAATATTTCTATTATTCCTCCAATAGTGAGTAATCCTAACTTTATGGAAGGCCTAAAATATCATGAATACAACCCTAGAATAATTTATGAAAAATCAAAATATTTAAAAGATAAGATTTGTAAGGAGTGCGAAACGTTTCCATCATGGTTAGATTTCGCTGGGAAGAAGTTTTGGATTGATAATTTTAGTGAAATTATTTCTAATCTTAGTAAAGGAGTTAAAATTATTAATGAATATCCCATAATTATAAAAGATAAAAAAATTATTACTAATAAAGGTAGATCAGTGATTTTTGATAAAATATATAATACAATTTCAAGAAAGGAATTATTAAAGCTAGTTGGATATAACGACCCTAACTTAAAGTCAGTGTCAGCATTTATAACTATATTAATAACTAAAGGAGAAAAGGAGTGGGATGTGTATATCAATGGGGATACGGGTATAGTGTTTTCTCATATAATTAGAAAAAATATAGAGGATGATATCTTTGTTAACTATATATATTCATTCTTTACTTCTAGATTGCCTGATATTAAAAAGGTATTTAGTGATTTAAAAAGGACTCACCTATTTTCTAGAGATGAAATATTAGCTTATAGATCGCATGTTATTAAAGATGCAATACTGTATGGTACTCCTTCAGTTGAGTTAGATTTTATAAAAAATTGTGGTAGATTGGGTCTATGGAAAAACATTAGCTTAGAAGAGGCTGTATATTTGGTCCGTAAATGCTAAATTTTTGTGAAGCTAGTTTTGAAAGTCTTGCTGCTTCTTCTATTTTTACCCCTTTAACCCTTAACGTAAAATAAAATCCTAGTAGGAAATCTCCGTTTCCTACTTCGTAATTTCCTCTATTTTCAATAGTCTCTTTTAAAATACGATTTTTATTGTAAATCTCAAACCCTAGGTCTCCGTAACTTATTATAATTTCCTTAAATCCTGCGTCTAAAAGTTTTTTAATATCTAATTTTCCATTATTTTTTTCTTCAATGTTAGCATGTGCAACCATATAGTTAGGCTTATATGGAATGTAATTTATTTCCTTATATGTAATTTCCTTGTCTGTTTCACATTTTCTTACGATTCCCTGAAAATCTACGGCTAAAGGAATATTTAATACATTAATTTGATCTAAGTCAATTTCATTACATACCGGATTAATTATTAATCCGTCTATGTTACCTAGACTTACTTTATTAAAATCTATTTTAGAGCCTGGAGATTTTAATTTTAAGGTTCTTTTTCCATTATTTATAATTATTTCAAATCTTAAATTATTTTTTATATTAATTATAAAATCCTCTTTAATATAATCTGGTAATTCAAACTTGAAATCCTCGCCCTTTATTGAATATACATGAGGCTCTCCACCCGCTATGTAAACTCCTAAACTAGAGTAAATTGGTGACCCTCCAGCTTTTTCATACGTCATATTATTTTCATGAATTTCGTCTATAGTATAACTTCCCATAATACCTATACTAATCTTCCTCATTATCTTCCTCTTCTCCTTCTTCCTCTTCTTCTCTTATTTCTTGTGGTCTCTTCTTTAACCATAATGCGTTTTTATGTGCTATTATATGAGAAACTAAGTCCTCTACATGGTAAAAATATGTGCTGTAGTCCGGAATTCCTCCTTTTTTGCAGATGGGATTGCAAAATGGACAAGCATAAAGTTTTAAGTCATCGTCGTAACACACTTCTACTTCTTTTCCTTTTACATTAATTTTAACTACCTTCCACTTAGGAAGCCATCTAGTACTCATTAAAAATCATTATTATCATTTTGTAATTATAACTTAAAATACTATTCACATAAATAACAAACTTTATAAACTATTTATCCTATAGTTTCACGGCGAATCGGTTGTCATCATCTTCCTCCTCCTCACTTCTTAATCTACCTCTAAGCTTAAAGACAATGTACGATTTAGCCGAGTTTGTAATTAGAGCTGCACAGCTTATTAAACCTGACCAAGTGGAAAAAATGGTAGATACTCTGGAAAATTTTTATAAAAATAATAGAAATGGGAAAGTATTAGTTATGGGAGCCGGTAGGAGTGGTTTAGTTGGAAGAGCTTTTGCAATGAGACTTTTACATTTAGGTTATAATGCGTATGTATTAGGAGAAACCATAGTTCCAGCTATTGGTAAGAACGATTTGGCAATTGCAATTTCTGGTTCTGGAAGAACTAGATTAATCTTAACCGCAGCAGAGGCTGCTAAAGAAGCAAAGGCGACTTTAATAGCAGTAACAAGTTATGCAGATAGTCCAATTGGTAAAATTGCAGATGTTGTAGTTGAAGTTCCCGGCAGAACTAAATACTCGCAATTTGAAGATTACTTTGCAAGACAGATTTTAGGAATAACTGAACCTCTAGCTCCTTTAGGCACGTTATTTGAAGATACTACTCAAATGTTTTTAGACGGAGTTGTGGCGGAGTTAATGCTAAGGCTGAAGAAGACTGAAGAAGACCTAAGGCAGATTCATGCTAATATCGAACTTTAGAAGTTTCGGTTTTCTCTCCCTAATATTATTTCTCAATAATTATTTTGATGAATGAGGATAAGTTATCTTTCGTTTTTATCTCGATATTAATTATAGTTCTTACAATAGTTTATAGAAATCCATTACTATTGCTACTATTAGTTATTGTAAGTCTTGTCGCATTTAAACATGGAAAAATTGATATTGGGCCGTTAATTCAAAAGATTCCATTTTTTAACAATTCAATAAATTTATCTAGTATTAAGATAGAGGACGGATATATACAAAAAGGCAATGAATATATAGGAGTACTGTTAATTTATGATATACCTGTAGATTATAAAGATTTAAGTGAAAACAGCTTAAGAAATTCTATAGCCTCATTCTATAAAATCTTACAAGTAGGAGAGCAAGTAGATATATTCTTTAGGAAGAAATATGTAGACAGTATAAAATATAAAGAAGCTTTATTACACAAGGCTCAAAATTTAAGAATTATAATAGATTCTGATCCATCTAATAGTAAGGCAAAAAGGGAACTAGAGATAATTAATTTTCTTTTAGATAGAATATCAGAAGGCGAATATCCATTTAAGTATGAAATATATCTTTTAATACATTCCAAAAATAAAGAGAGGGCTATACAATTAGCAGAAGTTATAAGTAAAGGATTGGAGGGATTAAATATAAGATCCAGGCTAGCGAAGAAAGACGAAATATCAAGTCTTATTTTTTTAAGTGAATGTAAGTGTAATAAAATTTCTATTCCTAGCCAAGTGCCTTTCTTAACTCCATTTTCTGTAGATAAGCTTCCTAAGTTTCAACTTAGAAATGATGGCATTCTTTTAGGTAAGGATATAAATCACGGAATTCCAGTTTTCTGGAACATAGATACTAGTGAGAATCCGCACATGCTAATTATTGGGCCTACTGGTGCAGGAAAAACTGAATTTCTGATTAATACTTCTTTACAGCTATCACTGAATTATTCAGTTCCTATAGTATTTTTTGATACAAAAGGCGATATAAAGCAAAGAATAATAAAGCGAGGCCTAGAAGTGAAAATATTAAATCCATTATATCATGGAATTTCATTACTTAAAGCCAATAATATACCAATACAAGTTAGAGCAATGCAAATAGAAAAAATATTAACAAATTCTTTTGATTTAGATAAGATTCATAGTTCTATAATATTTAAATTGATATATGATACTCTAGAAGATTATTATTCTGGCAAAATTTCCTACTTAAATTGGGATGTAATAGACGAGAAAGCAAAGTCCATGCTAGATGAGATAACTTATCTTTACATTTCAAAAATGATCAAAATTATTAAAAGCTTAGATCATGGAGGCAATCTAGTAGATTATATAATCCATGGACTAAATGTAATAGATATTACGATGATTAAAAGTGAAACTTTGAGAAAGATAGTCATGTATACAGTTATAACTGATATTTATAATAAATTTTCAGCTTCAGTCGATAATGGAACTAAAATAGTTTTAGTGTTGGACGAAGCATGGACCGTACTTAAGAATGAAAAAGTTGACTATCCTTTAGTTGCAGATTTAGTAAAGAGAGGTAGAGGACATGGAATTGCATTACTTATGGCTACTCAAAACATAGAAGACTTAGGAGAAATGTCCTCTGTTTATCTTGATAATATTGGACTCTTGATTTTTATGAACAATGGAGATAAAGAATTTTGGAATAATGTTGTAAGGAGATTTGTTAACATTAATGATGAGGAAATCTATAATAATTTAACGTTTTTAGGTAGAGGAGAAGCTCTAGTGAGATTCTTAGGGGATCCTAGACCGTTATTAATAAAAACCGATGTTATAACTAGCTAGCTCTTTCTAAAATTGTCTGTAGTGCTATCTTTATCTTATTATAACATAAGTCATCATTAACGTTATTTATACTTATTTCCTTTAGGTCATCCTTATCGAAAACAATATTATAATCTATTTTATCATTATTTTTGCTATCTTCAAGTATTTTACTTAATGCATTAATGTAAGCTTTACTTAAAGTTAATTTTCTTCTAACTATTATTTTCATTAAAGGAGGAGTATAGTATACTTCTGCTATTATTTCGCCTTTTCTACTTTTTATGTAATCTATACTCCCTTTACTTCCTTTAACTGGAGAAAATCCAGATTCTAATAAACTTAATAAATACTCATAGTATTCTAGCTCTTTTTTTAAATTGGATATCTTATTTTCAAGGAACTTTCTTAGCTCGTCTGTGTTAGACTCCATTGATTAAAATATATCAACATTATTTATAAGTGGATTCTCCTTTTCTACAATAATGGTAAAAGTTGCAGTAATAGGCGGTTCGGGTTATACTGGTGGTGAATTACTAAGAATATTATCAATGCATAGTAAAGTAGAAATAACCTTAGTTACTTCTAGAGAATATACAGGAAAGCCAATTTCTTTAGTTCATCCTAATTTAAAGGGAATACTCAATATGAATTTTTCTCAATTATCTTTAGATAAAATTGGGGATAAAGCAGATACAGTATTTTTAGCACTTCCTCACAGAGTGTCGTTAAATTATGTGCCTAAATTACTTGAAATGGGTTTACAAGTAATAGATTTAAGTGCAGATTTTAGATTAAAAGATCCAGAAGAATACAAAAAATGGTATGGAATAGAGCATCCATATCCTGATTTACTTAAAAAATCTGTTTATGGTTTACCAGAACTTCACTATGAAGAGTTAAAGGGAGCTAAGCTTATTGCTTCTCCTGGATGCAATGCTACAGCAACTATTTTAGCATTAGCACCAGTAGTTGGTAACGGAATCTCAACCGATTTGAAGTTTATTAGCGATGTAAAAGTTTCTAGTAGTGAAGGAGGAATGAAACCTAAAGAAGGTAGTCATCATCCTGAAAGAGAGAACGCTATTAGACCATATGAACCAGAAGGTCATAGGCACGCTGCGGAAGCTGAACAGGAATTAAGTCTATTAGCGAAGAAACCAGTAAAAGTTAGCATAGTTCCTCACGCTGTAAGCAGCATAAGAGGTGCTCTAGCTTCAGCCCATGCATGGCTTAATGATAATTATGATGATATTGAAATATGGAAAAAGATTGCTGAGTTTTATCATGGCAGAAAGTTTATAAGAATTATTAGGGGTGGACTTCATCCGTATCCTGATCCTAAATACGTAATAGGTAGTAATTTTGCTGACATAGGGTTTGCACAAGAGAAGAGAATTATGAGACTTACTATGTTTGCAGCAATAGATAATTTAGTTAAAGGTGCAGCTGGCCAGGCAGTTCAAAACTTCAATATATCAAGAGGCTTTAATGAAGACGAGGGTCTAAGGACACCACCCTTGAGGCCTGCCTAAAATGATAGTGGTAAAAGCTGGAGGAAGAGTTATAAAAAATGCTTTACAAAATTTAATTGATAGTATTATATCATATAATGGCAAATTAATATTTGTGCACGGCGGAGGAGACATAGTAACTGAGTATTCTAAAAGGATGGGAATTGAACCAATATTTGTTACATCGCCAGAAGGTATAAGAAGTAGGTATACAACTAGGGAAGAATTAGATGTTTATGTAATGGCTATGGCGTTAATAAATAAAAACATTGTAACGGCATTAAATACTAGAGGCAAGTTAGCTGTAGGAATAAGTGGTGCCGACGCCGCAATAGTAAAAGCAAATAGGAAAAAGAGAATAATGATAATCGATGAGAGAGGAAAGAAAAGAATAATAGATGGAGGTTATACTGGTAAAATCTATGAGGTGAATGCAAATTTATTAAATTCCATTTCTAATGTGTTTGATTATATTATATTATCTCCTATTGCTATAGATATTTCTGAAGGTACAATGCTTAATGTAGATGGAGATCAGATGGCTTTTAGCGTTGCTTCTGCTATAAAGGCTGATACATTAGTCATTCTAACTGACGTAAAAGGAGTTCTTCAAAATGGTGCGATAGTTAAAAAAATTTCAAAAGACGAAGCAGAAGAATTCGCTAAAAAAGTTGGAGCAGGAATGAATAGAAAAATATTAATGGCTGCAGAAGCAGTTAAGAACGGCGTTAAAAAAGTTATAATCTCCTCTGGATTAGAAAATGATGCTATTAATAAAGCTCTTAATGGAGAAGGTACGGTGATAGAATGAGTAGTAAAATTGATAATAATGATTTGAAAATCCTTGAAACATTAAAAAAGAATGCTAGAACTCCATATACTTTAATCGCTAAAGATTTAAAGATAAGCGAAGCAGCAGTTAGAAAAAGAATAGAGAAATTAATTAGATTAGGAATAATAAAGAGATTTACTATAGAATATGAACTAGAAAACGAGATAAAAGCAATAGTTATGGTTAAATCAACTCCTCAAATTCCTACGCCAGAAATTTCAAAGAAGATAATTAAGATTTCTGGTGTAGAGACCGTTTACGAAACTACTGGAGATTATGATATAATAACCATAGTTCGAGGAATTAATATAGCAGAGATAAACAAAACAATAGATGAGATTAGAAGTATTCAGGGCGTTATAAGTACTACAAGTACTATTATACTTAGGACATGGTACTAACTTCAAACCGATTATTTTCATATAAACTTTTGAACACTAAACTTGTTATTATTATTTCGACCAAATATGGTAACACTTAAATGCCCAGTTTGTGGAGGCCAAGTTAACGTAGAAGATGACGCATTACCAGGAGAAATAATCGAACATGACTGTGGAGCTCAATTAGAGGTATACAAAGAAAATGGTAAGCTGGCACTAAGATTGGCAGAGCAAGTAGGAGAGGATTGGGGAGAGTGATAGTTGGAGTTACGTATGATTTACTTAGATGGGAAGAGAGAAATATAATCCAAGAGGCTACAAAATTAGGCCATAAAGTAATACCAATATATACTAAAGATTTTTATCATCTATTTTCTGAGGATAACCAATTTCAGAACCTAGATGTAGTTTTACAAAGAAACACTTCTCACCAAAGAGCTTTATCAACGTCTTTAATATTTGAAACTCTAGGTTATAACGTAATAAATGATAGTAGAACGTTAATTAACTGTGAAAATAAGTTAATAACTACAGCAATATTATCTAGACATAATATAAAGGTTCCTAAAACTGCAATAGCATTTTCTAAAGATAAGGCATTGGAAGTGGCAAGTAAACTAGGTTATCCTGCAGTTATAAAGCCTATTGAAGGTAGCTGGGGTAGAATGGTTGCTAAAGCAGTAGATGAAGATACATTAAGGAGCTTTTTAGAATACCAAGATTATACTTCAGTTGGATTTAAGAATGTTTATTATATTCAAGAATTTGTAAGGAAGCCCGACAGGGATATAAGAATTTTTGTGATAGGCGATGAAGCCCCAGTAGGGATATATAGGGTAAATACTAAAAATTGGAGAACAAATACAGCACTAGGAGCAATTGCGGAGCCTCTAAAAATTGACGATGAATTAAAAGATTTAGCATTAAAAGTAAAAGAAGTAATAGGGGGTTTCTTTTTAGGGATTGATATATTTGAAGATAAGGAAAGAGGCTACTTAGTAGACGAAGTTAATGGAGTGCCAGAGTTTAAAAATACGGTTAGAGTAAACCAATTTAACTTGTCTGAATATTTAATCAGGAAAATAGAGGAGTGGATAAGAAAATGAAGCTTATAGAATTTTATGCTACAAGAGACTTAAGGATAGTAAAAGGAGAAAATCAATATGTATGGGATGATAAAGGTAGAAGATATTTAGATTTACATGCAGGTCACGGAGTAGCATTTTTAGGTCACAGAAATAAGATAGTTTTAGAATATTTAGAGAGGCAAATGTCAGAAATAATAACACTTACTACAGCTTTTGATACACCTATAAGAGAAGAAATGCTAAATGAGATGGAAAAAATAAAGCCTGACGACCTAGACAACGTATTCCTATTAAATTCCGGTAGCGAAGCAGTAGAATTGGCATTAAAAACTGCAAGGAAAATAACTGGTAAAAGAAAATTAATGGCTTTTAAAAATTCGTTCCATGGTAGAACTTCTGGTTCACTATCAGTTACATGGAATAAGAGATATAGAGAACCATTTGAACCTTTATTAGAACCAGTAGAATTTCTTGAGTTTAATAGTATAGAAGATTTGAAAAAAATTGACGAAAATACTGCAGCAGTTATAGTAGAGCCCGTTCAAGGAGAAGGAGGAGTTATACCTGCAAAGGAGGATTTTATGAAAGCTTTAAGAGAAACTACACAAGAGAAAGGAGTCCTACTAATTGTTGACGAAGTTCAAACTGGTTTTGGAAGGACAGGAAAAGTGTGGGCTTATCAACATTTTGGCATAAAGCCAGATATAATGACGGCAGGGAAAGCAATCGGTGGAGGATTTCCAGTCAGTGCAGTCTTTATGCCAGATTGGATAGCTGAAAAACTTAGTGAAGGAGATCACGGTACAACTTATGGCGGTAATCCTTTCGCAGCAGCAGCAGTTACTGGAGCAATAAAGGCATTGCTTGCTGACAATGTACCAGAGCAGGCAAGAGTTAAAGGTGAAATATTTATGAAAATGCTTAATGAAGCTTTAGCTGACTTTAAATCTATTAGAGAAGTTAGAGGACTTGGATTAATGATAGGAGTTGACTTAAGGCTTAATCCGGGTAAAGCAATAAAATATCTACAAGATCACGGAGTTTTATCCCTAAAGGCTGGAGTATCAACGATAAGGTTCCTCTCACCTTATATGATAACTCAAGAGGACATGGAGTTGGCAGTAAATGCAACTAGACAAGGAGTTGCTATTACAGAAGGCAAAACAATATCTTCTTGAACTGGCAAGTATATATACTCCGTCAGGAGAAGAAGCTCGCGCTACGAGTTTTTTTGAGAAAGTTTCTAAAGAATTAAATTTAGACTTGAAAATTACTAAAACAAAATCTTTCCTTTTAGGAAAAGGTGATTTATTATTAGCTTCTCACGTAGATACTGTCCCTGGTTTTATAGAACCTAAAGAAGAAGGAGGAACAATATATGGTAGAGGAGTAGTAGACGCTAAAGGTCCCTTAATTTCGATGTTGCTTGCTACTTGGATATTAAATGAGAACGGTTATAAAGTTCAATTCGCTGGACTTTCAGATGAGGAAAATAAAAGTAGTGGCGCAAGAGAACTTGCGAATTCTGGTAACTGGTATAAAGGAATAATAATAGGCGAACCAACAAGTACAACTAAAATAGTTATAGAATATCGCGGAGTTACTCATGTAGATGTCATTTGTAATTATGAATCTCAGCACTCATCTTCTGCAAATTTCAATCCTATCCTAGAAGTATCTAAGAAACTTATAGAAGTTTCTCAATTGCCTACAACTTACGATAAGCCTTCAATAGTGCCTACAATAATAAAAGCCGGCGAATATGTAAATGTAACTCCTTCGACAGTCTACTTACATTTTGATATAAGATATCCTTACGGGTTTAAATTAGACGATATACTGCTAAAATTGAAAGAAGAATTTGCTTCATGTGAAATAAAAATAACTGAGCAAGTTCCTCCTGTTAAGGTTAGTGCTAACGATAAAATAGTAAAATCCTTATATAAGGCATTGCTTCTTCAAAATATTAAACCGGCATTTGTTAGAAAAGCTGGAACTAGTGATATGAACATTCTATCTGCAATTACTAAAAACATAGCTACATATGGCCCTGGAGACTCCAAATTGGAACATACTTCATACGAAAAAATAACTTTGGAAGAAATATTTATAGGAATAATCACTTATACAAAAGCGATAGAAGATCTATGTTACAGCGACTGCTAAAGCCTGTTTATATAATTTATGAGAAATGGCTTTGGAATCAAATTAAGTCTGGACCTATTCCTAGACATGTTGGTATAATACCAGATGGCAATAGAAGGTGGGCCAGGGAAAATAATTCAAGCTTTAATGAGGCATATCTTCAAGGATATAAAAAACTTAAGGAAGTTTTAATTTGGTTAGCAGAGCTTGGAGTGAAAGACGTTACTGTATTTGCATTATCCACAGAGAATTGCGATAAAAGGAGCTCGCAAGAACTTAGTGTAATTTTAAAGTACATAAAAATGGGTATAGACGATCTTTTAACTGAAGATTATATCTACAAATATAAAGTAAAAGTTAGAGCTATAGGTCAGCTTCATAAACTTCCAGAAGATCTTAGGCTATCAATCTCTAGAGTTGTTGAGAAGTCTTCATCATTTAACGAAAGGAGTTTAACCCTTGCAATATGCTATGGCGGTAGGCAGGAAATATTAGATGCTGTTGCAAAGCTTTTAGACGAATATAGAAAGGGTCTAATAAAAGATATAGTATTAAACGAAGAAACTTTTAGAAAATACTTTTATGATAAAGAGTTAGAAGATATAGATCTTGTAATAAGGACCTCTGGCGAGATGAGGATAAGTAATTTCCTTTTATGGCATTTGGCTTATTCTGAATTGTTCTTCTGTGACGCATATTGGCCAGAATTTAGGAAAATAGATTTATGGAGGGCTATTAGGTCATATCAAAGAAGAAAAAGGAATTTTGGAGCTTAACTTTTTATCCTATAATAGTTTTTCTTATAAAGTGATAAGAGATGGGCGTTTATCAAGGTAATGATTTGAGGAAAATAACTGGAGGGCTAAAGGGTAGGCATAGAGATAAAAGAAAATTTGAAATGGGTGAATTGCCCACAGAGACTAAACTTCATACGGAGGATATAAGAGAAAAAGTAAGAGTTATGGGAGGCAATTTTAAAATTAAACTAAAGTATGCTGCTTTTGCTAACGTGTATAATCCGTCTGATCATACCTATAAAAAGGTTAAGATTCTAGAAGTAGAAGAAGTGCCTTCTAATAGAGAATATGCAAGAAGAGGTATAATAGTAAAAGGTGCTAGAATAAGGACAGAAATAGGTGAAGCAATAGTAACCTCAAGGCCTGGGCAAGATGGAGTTATAAATGCAGTATTGGTTCAGAAATGAGCTTAAGAGATTATGAAGGTAATAAAATAGCAATTTGGTTAGCATATTTTACTGCAGATAGTAGAAGAAAGGGGAGAAAAATTAGGAAAGTTAAGATTACCTTAGATGATCTTTTTTCTGCAGCTAAAGCTCTTGGCCTAGAACCTGAGGTTCTAGATAAGGTACATCCTGGGAGCAGAATTAAAGGATTAATAATGGTTAAAAAAGTTAAAGGTAAATATAAATTAATAAAGGATATTTATTCATATTTACAACAGCAAAAGAAACTTTGATATAATGCTTATGCAATAGTTTTATAAACGGCCATAAAATGTTATTTTTGTGGGCCCGTAGCTCAGCCAGGTAGAGCGACGGGCTCTTAACCGCTAGGGAGTAACCCGTAGGTCCCGGGTTCGAATCCCGGCGGGCCCGCCACCATTTTTATAAATTTCTATTTCATATATAGAGATCATGAAATATACCGAAGTTGCTCCTAAACTTTTTATGAACACCGGTACTAGATTTCCGAGGAAAATAATTTGGGCTATGGGTTTAGTTAAATTAGCTTGTGCAAGGGCAAATGCAAAATTAAACCTTTTAGATAAAGATATAGTAAAGGCAATAGAGGACGCTTCAATAGAAGTTATGGAAGGCAAGCATGATGAAAAAGTAATCTTAGACGTTTTTCAGACAGGCTCTGGTACGGGATTGAATATGAATATTAATGAAATTATAGCAGAAAGAGCTTCTGAACTGTCTGGTAAGAAAATACACCCTAACGATCACGTAAATATGTCGCAATCATCTAATGACGTAGTTCCTACAGCTATTAGAATAGCTGCAGTTTCTAATGCAATAGAGAATTTAATACCGTCACTTAGGGATATTCTATCATCGCTTAACGAAAAGAGTAAAGAGTACGATAACGTTATAAAATCGGGAAGGACGCATTTAAGAGACGCTTTACCTATAACATTAGGACAAGAATTATCAGCGTATTATGATGCCTTAAGTCACGATTTAGAACAACTAAATAATGTTATTGAATATGTTAAGGAATTACCCATAGGCGGCACTGCAGTTGGAACAGGGTTAAATGCTCATCCAAAATTTACGGAACTAGTAATTCAAGAAATAAACGAGTTAACATCACTTAATTTTAAGACATCAAATAAATTTAGATCTATGAGGTTTTTAACTGATCTTTTATTACTTAGTGGAGTAATGAGGAATATAGCTATAGAAGTTTATAGAATAGGCCAAGACTTCAGACTAATGTTTTCCGGTCCATTTACTTCAATTGGAGAAATTGATATTCCGACTCAAGAGGAGATTGCTGGAAGTAGCATAATGCCCGGCAAGACAAATCCAGTGACAGTTGAGGCTACATTATTAGTCTCATCTCAAGTGGTAGGTTTAGATCACGCTAATCAAATGGCTTCAATGTTAGGCGAGTTTGAGTTAGCTATGGGGGTTCCATTAATTGGTTATAATATTATATTACAAGAGAACCTTCTATCTGAAGCTTTACGCAAGTTCTCCTCGCTAGTAATAAACGGAATGAAGCCTAATGTAGAAAAGATGAAGAGATATGCCGAAAGCAGCCCGTCATTAATAACAGTTATTTCTCCTATAGTTGGTTATGACAAAGCTTCGCAAATAGGTAAAATGTTAGTTAAAGGAATGTCAATAAGAGAAGCGTTAAGAGAGATGGGGTTTAAAGATGAAGAAATCGATAAAATTTTGGACTTACAACAATTGGTAAAACCAGGGATTCCAGCTAAATCTCAAAAGTAACGCCCTTGCTTTCTACTTTTATATTTTTAGCTATTTCTGATAAGATTGATTTAGCAGTTATTTCATTCAAAAATACTGATGTAGGATTTATTTCGTTTTTACCTCTTTTAATCATGAGTTTAATTACAACTTCCTCTGCAGTCATTGGATTTCCTCTTATCATATCTTTAATTTCCTCCACAAGCTTCTTGTTATAATCGATGTTAAAGTTTAGCATTTCTATCATTTTTTCCTTTTTATATATTGGGCCGTGTGAAATTATGATAAAATCTACTGATTTCACAAGCTCTTTTAATTTATCTAAACTATCTTGTGCAGTCCAAAAATCAATATAAAATGGAAAAACGAAAGATTCCAGGACTTTTTGCCCAAAGAATGCATCTCCGCAATATAACACGTTGTCTATCTTATAAACCACATGCCCTGGTGTGTGTCCGGGGAGTTTTATTTTCTCTACTTCACTATCAGTAAATTCGTCCTTTAGCTCTTCCTTTATAAGATCATAAGTAAAAATACTAGAATTTTTTGCACTAAATCCATAAGTTATCGCCCTTCTCCCTATTATGTTTAAACTCCAATAATCTTCCTTTGGAAGAAATTTTATCTTTGCAGGCTTGAATAAACCAGCAATATGATCCATATGGCCATGAGTTGCTAATTGTACTTCTGCATTAATATTTAGGTCAGAATTTTTACCGCCTTGATCTATTACTACTCTTCCATCATAAATGAGTGTGTTAGGACTACCTGGTATAACTTCTACGTTTTTACTTAATTTCATAAAGTGTTATCTTTTTTTACTTTTTTATCTCTTTTTATCACATGCTAGTTACAGCACCTTTTGCAGGGCCAGTAAGTTTTCCATTGCTGGTGGCTAAAGAATTAGGAGAGGAGCAAATTAATTTAAAAAACTCATGTGAAACCAATGAAATAGGAGATATAGTCCTAGATTCTATAACTAATATTGCTAAATTAAAATTGAAAGGATATAAGATAGTTGCAGGAGTTTACATAGATATGTATAGTATTCTAGGCAATAAGAATTCTACTAGGGTTTATACAATAAGAGCAGGAACGTTAGCAGATATAAATGCTCGCCTTTATGCAAAATATACTAATAAAGAAGTTATAAATACTGATGCTAACTCCGCTGTTAAGAAAGCAGAAGAAGGGAATCTAGCAATAGTTGGGATAGAGGTAAAATTGGGTGAAAAACTTGAGGATGAATTTGACAGATTAGGTTTGAGGGCACCTTCTTGTGTAATTTACTCTAGAGTTGATTCTAGTAATTTGTTAAAAATGTACGAAAAGGGAATACGTATAATTAAGGAAGATCCTAAGAATTCTGCTAAAATAATATCTTCTTTATCTAAATATTATCCTTTAAATGTAATGGAAAACATAATAGGTCATTATAATCATAGATTAACAACAAACTTTTACGAATTAAAGAAATCCATAGAAGTGTATTCGCAAATTGTACCTTCAGTGTCCGATTTACAATTAGGTTTTTCTTAAAAATTGTAAATGTAATTGATAATGTAGTGCTATTAATAAGTCTCTTTCGGTTATTATTCCTTTAGGTCTAGATTCATCATCTAATATTAACAAGGAGCCAATGTTCTTCTCTATTAAAGTAGCAGCTGCTTCATTTATAGATCTATCTTCTTCTATGCTTATTGGCGGGGTGCTCATTATATCAGTGACTTTCTTACTAAAGAAGTAGTCTGGATCTAATTTTTCTACGCTCTTCGAAGCAGCCTTTATACAATCAGCAGCTGTCACTATTCCTATTACCTTTCCTTCGTCATCAACTACAGGTAATCTCCTAAATCCTCTATGTAGCATTTGTCTTGTTGCTTGCACAAGGTCAACATCTTTATTTATTGTAGTTACTTTTTTACTCATGAACATACTAACTGGAAATAGAACCTCAAGATCTTGAAAACTCAAGAGCATTTCTCTTTCTGTTACTATACCAGTTGGTCTACCTAAGTCATCTACAACTGGTAAAGATCCGAAGTTCCTTGTTACCATGATAGTTATTGCCTCCAATATATCATCTTTTTCGTTTACAACCGCAGGATTTGGAGTCATGTATAAAGATGCCTTCATATTACTCATTTTATATAAATCTCCTTGGCTACAACTTTGAGGACAGAAACTAAGGTAAACAGAAAGTAAATCTCTAGTAGAAAGTATTCCTTCTACCTTCTCATTAGCTATTATTACTCGTCCAATGCCTCTCTCATTAATCCTCTTAAAAGCCTGCATTAAGTTATCTTCAATTGAAATTATAGGAGGCCTTAATACCTCTAATGTCTTTACTATCATACAAGAATATTGTAAGAAGAGGTAAAAAAGATTGGAGCTACATACATGTCTTAGTATTATAATTCAATCTGACAAATTATTAATGATAAAAAAGAAGAGGGGATTAGGAGAGGGACTTATAACTTTTCCTGGAGGAAAAGTAGAAGAGAACGAAACTCCTTTAGAATGTGCAATAAGGGAAACAGAAGAGGAAGTTGGCGTAAAAATAATAAATCCGCGAAAAGTAGGTGTTATTACATTTAAGCAAATCAATGGTAACGTTCAAGTAATGCATGTGTATTTAGCTACAGAATTTATAGGCATCTTAAAAGAAAGTGATGAAGCTATACCTATTTGGGTACAGCGTAGTGATTTACCATTTAAGAATATGTGG
The DNA here is from genome assembly GCF_009729015.1 of Acidianus ambivalens. NCBI lineage: Archaea > Thermoproteati > Thermoproteota > Thermoprotei > Sulfolobales > Sulfolobaceae > Acidianus > Acidianus ambivalens. The sequence continues at coordinate 2,141,105 of NZ_CP045482.1, forward strand.
ATTGATGATAGAATATGGTTACCTTTAGTTCTTGAGGGGAAATACGTAAATTGTGTATTTGAATTTACAAATGATTGGAAATTTATGGTTTCATCTTTATGTGAATTTGCATGATTTTGGCTTTCCAAATAATATTTTAAGGACTTTAGACAAGCATAAATCTTGACTTTCTTTACACTCGAAAATTTTTACGCCTTTATTCCGATACTGTTCTATTTTTTCCCTAGTTAACGTCTTAACTATTATTACTTGTAGATTTTCTTCATTTTTATTTTCATCTTCCTCTATTTCTCCATTATCCTTTATTATGTAAGTTTTCCCATTTTCAAAACTTATTCTATACATATCTTCACCTAGAAGAATATTATTGAGACTAGAAAAGATACTATTCCAACGCTTAAAAGTATGCCTCCTAACGCAAATAAGTCCTTTTTATTTATAGTAGAAGGTGCAAATTTTGTTAGTATTATATAGCCTATTCCGAATACACTTGTAACTGAAGCTATAACTAATAGTGTTAATTTGAATAGTAGTAGGATATCCATAGATATATATCAATTTCTATAGATAAAAAAGTTTATAACGATTTTGATAGAATAATCAGCTCATCATAGATAAATATTTTTCTATAAAACTTATTGAAATATCTAGTCTATAAGAGGTGTTCATATGTCCGTCTTCATATTCTTCATAGTAATGCTCTATGCCCATCTTCTTCATCTTATTGTGAAGAATTCTAGCACCATATTGAATGTTATATTCGTCCTTTACTCCTACATCAATAAATACGCCCTTATTCTTTAATTTTTCTCCAAGCTTTTCTATTATTCTTACCGGATCTTTCTCTAACCATTTTTTCCATAAATCTTCTATAATTTCTCCAGAATCCAAATCAAAAGGAAGTAATATTTTTCCTTCTGGACTAGGAGAATAGAATGCTGACATGCCTATTATGTTAAGTACGTTTAAGTCTTCCTTTTTCTTTTTATTTTGTTTTTTCCAAAAATTATTTAGCCATTCTTCTGGGGAAGAGAATTTTCTCAAATATGGTATTACTCTAGGAAACATTGGCAGGTAAACATACTCAAAGTATGCGTCACCAGAATGAGAAGCTATTGCCTTGATTTCATCATATTTCATGCCTAAGACTAGTGCACCATAACCACCGGATGATTTTCCTATCAAGCCTATTTTTCTACTCTTATATTTTTCTTCTAGATATGGTATTAATTCCTTTATCAAAAAATCTTCATAAAAACCTACAGCTTGCGAGTTAATGTATTGATTTCCTCCTACTTTTGTAAACATGTCCGGTAGAACTATAATTGAACCATTAATTTTACCCTCTTTCTTAAGTCTCTCTACTCTACTTAGAATGTCCTCAGATAATGGATCATAATTTAACATTGATAGCGAAGATCCAAGAAATCCACTTAAGTAAATTATTATTGGCTTACCAATAGGATCTTCTGGTTCTATTATACCGATACGTCTAATATAAGGATCTTGCAAAGGATTATCCTTCAAAATTTCGCTTTCGAAACTGATAAAATTTAATCTTATCATTGATTACCTATGTGTGGAAGTGTATAATAACCTTCACTCATTTTAATCGGCTTAGGAAAACCTTTAGGTAATAAGTAAATTGTTCCATCATTAGCAGAAATTTCCAGAGCAAGATGATTATCATAGGCATAAGCTGTAATGGCACAAATTACCGCATCTATCTCGTCTTTCTTTCTTGAGTATTCTTTCCAATTAATTCCCAAATTTTTCATTGATGATGTCGGATGAGTTTCTATAATATTTGGTAATAAACTAGAAAGTTTAATGGCTCTTTTTACCAGACTAACCATAAAAGATGGAGGTAAAACCTTGTAACCATTTCTTATCATCTTTTTATCTACCTCTCTAAATCCTTTAGAGAGAGATAAAGGAGAATCAATACTCGTCACTTTTGCGTCTTTGCAGTAATTAATGATTTCTTCATCAGTAGATAGGAATTTTACTTGTATTCTATTATCTATCATTTTTGCTACTGCAGATTTTCTCTTTACTGCTAAATCAACTCCACAATAAATAAAAATGAGCTGTCCCCTCTAATCTTATGAAAAAGCCAATAATATTAATAAATTTCAAGGCTTACGAGAACTCTTTCGGAAAAAAAGGGGTAGACATTGCAAAAAGGATAGAGAAAGTATCCACAGAGTATTCTACTGAAGTTATTTTATCCGTTCCTGCTACCATGATACCCATTCTTTCTCAGGAGGTATCATTACCTATTTATGCACAACACGTTGATTCTTATCCTTTAGGTGCACATACTGGATCTTTATTACCAGAGATGATAAAAGAAGCTGGAGCAAAAGGAACATTGTTAAATCATAGCGAGAAAAGGATAAGAGCAGATGAAATACATGATGCATTAATCAGATTAAATAGACTAGGCTTGGAATCAGTAGTTTGTGTAGATAGGTATGAGCTTGTAGAGCCAATGGCTCTGTTAAAACCTACAGCTATCTTAATAGAACCGCCAGAATTAATAGGTTCCGGAATTTCTGTATCAAAAGCTAAGCCAGAAGTAATAACTAATGCTGTTAAAGAAATTTCTAAAGTACCTGGAGTATTTATAATAGCTGGGGCAGGAATAAGTAGTGGAGAAGACGTTTATACTGCAGTAAAATTAGGGGCAGATGGAATAGGTGTTGCTAGTGCAGTAATGAAAGCTAAGGAACCGGAAAAGGTAGTAGAAGATTTCATAAAAAGTGGGATAAAGGCAATGGATGAGAAAAATGATAGAAATTAGGACTCATAGTGCTTTACATGTGCTAAAGGGTGCAACAAGAAAAGTTTTAGGCGTTAAGTGGACTGCAAGTACTTATGTTAACGGTCCTCATGGTAGGCTAACTGTTCAATTTGAGAGAAAACCAACCGAAGAGGAAATTAATCGAATATTTGTAGAAGCTCAAAACAAAATAAATGAAGGCTTGCCATTTATTACTGAAAAGCTAAGCAGAGAAGATGCAGAGAAAAAATATGGGGATGAAATTTATGATTTATTTCCAGTGCCTCCAGAAGTAAAAGAGCTTTACATTGTAATAATTCCAGGATGGAACATAAATGCTTGCAATAAACAACATGTTAGTAATACAAAAGAAATTGGAGAAATAAAATTAGATCATTGGAGATATAGGAACACAAAGAAACTGTTAGAATTATCATTTAATGTCATTTAGCTTCTTAGAATATTTCTCAAGCACTGCAGAGACTTCGTTCATTGCCTCTTCATAAATCTTAAGAAGCTGTTGTACTTTATCCGAAATGACTGTTCCACCTGCATTCTTTCCTCCTTTTTTCATTTCTATTCCTCCTATTTCTGATTCAATTTTTCTCACGTATTCCCAAGCAAATTTATATGATAAGTTAAGATTTTCGGCAGCTTTAGAAATAGACCCAGTATTAATTATCTCTTTTAATAATTCAACTCCGCCTTTACCTAACACAGATTTTCCATTATCGTCTTCTATCCAGATTTTAAAATTAAATTTCATAAGTCCAATCCTTGAGGATATATTAGCTTCATAACATTATCAATTTTTTCTTTTACATCCTCCAAATTATCTCCTATAATATTCACGTGACCCATTTTTCTCCTTTTCCTAACTTCGCTTTTCCCATACCAGTATACTTTGCCAAATTTTAATACGTCCTTAGGAACTTCTCCTACACCAAGTATATTTACCATTCCAGAAGGGGAAAGTATTCTTGTTGATCCTAACTCTAAATCTGCTATAGCTCTTATATGTTGTTCAAATTGTGAAGTTTCCGCTCCGTCTAACGTATAATGTCCAGTATTGTGAACCCTTGGTGCAATCTCGTTTATTAAGACTTCGTTACCTCTAACAAAGAATTCAATACCAATTGTACCTATATAATCCAGTTCTCTAGTTAATCTATCCGCGATTTCGATCATTTTATCGTTATAATACGGTCCATAGTTGTAAACTAAAATTCCCTTCTCATTATAATTGAATGTAGGGGTAAAGGCCTTAAACTCCCTTCTGCTCCTAGTAGCTATTATTGAAGCTTCAAAATCAAAATTCACGTATTCCTCTACTACAAATTTACATTTCATATCCTTTATAAATTGATATTTATCTACATCTCCATGTATAAAATACTGTCCTTTTCCGTCATATCCACCTCTTGACTGTTTTAAAACGCCCTCATTGTTAAATTCATCCTTAAGTATTTTCAAAGCTTCTTCTCCATCATTAGCTACATAAAATCTAGGTACGGGAAAACCGTGATCTCTCAAGAATTCTTTTTCCTTATATCTCTCCCTTTTTAACTCTACAGAATTAATCCTAGGATACAATTTCCCTTTTTCTTCAGCGTAATCTAAAGCTTTCTCACTTACATGTTCAAATTCAAAGGTTACTATATCTGATGAGTCTACAAGTTCTTTATATTGATCTTCTGAGAAGCACTTATCCGCAATTTTACATGCTGGCTCATCCTTATTGCCAAGTACATAAAATTCAAATGGAAATTTTCTTCCTTCTAATATTAACATCCAGCCTAGTTGACCTCCGCCTAATATTCCAATCTTAAGCTTGGAGAGAGGTTGATAAGACATCGTTTTTCATATCTTCCATAAATTTATTTAACTTTTCTTCTAAATCTTTATATTTTATCGAAAGTATTCTGATTGCCAATAGTGCTGCATTTTTAGCTCCACCTATTGCTACAGTTGCTACTGGGACTCCGTAAGGCATTTGAACAATTGATAATAGTGAATCTAATCCATTAAGATTTTTAGAAGGAATGGGAACTCCAATTACTGGTAGAGTAGTTAAAGATGCGGTCATTCCAGGCAAGTGTGCAGCTCCTCCTGCGCCAGCTATTATAACTTCAATTCCTCTAGATCTTGCGGTCTTTGCGTATTCAACCATAAACTCTGGAGTTCTATGGGCAGATACAACTTTTACTTCATAACTGACTCCAAATGACTTTAATACATCTACCGCCTCTTTCATGTATTCCCAATCGGATTTACTTCCCATTATTACTCCTACAAGTGGCATAAAATCTTAAGGGGCTTAAGTATTATAAGGTTTTTTAATCAAGAGACTAACTGATGGAAGTATATAACGAGAAGGAATTATATAATTCCATTAAGGACGCTTATTTAAGTGGTAAAAAGGTAATGATTATAGGTTATGGGAAGCATTCAAACCCTAGAAAATCTGATATTTATCTGAAAATTAAAATGGACTACTATAAAATAGAGAAAGAAGGTTATGTCGAGGCTTATGCAGGGGCTTCTGTCGATAAGATAAGGGAGGAAGCGTCAGAGTATGGATTACTATTACCATGCTTGTATGACGGAAGTATCGGCGGACTTTTAGCAAACAATGAGTTTTCTCCTCTATCTACACGTTATGGTAAACCTTACGATTTTACTGAGAAAGTATTTTTTATTACTCTTTTTGGTAAAATTTCATGGAAAATTATTATAGGTAGTAAAGGTAGATTAGGTGCAATATATAAGGCAAGGTTAAAATTATTTCCAAAACCTACTAAGGTTTTTACTTTTGAAAAGTCATTTAATAAAAAAGATGAAACTATAGCTTATGTTAATAAGTTAATGCATTTAAAACCTTTAGCGATGCTTGTTGAATATGATGGAAAATATACTATTCATGCATCTTACGATTTTGATGCCGAAATACATGGATTTTCAAAGGATGAAGGAGTAGCAACTATTGAAGAAAACAATAGTAGGAATGGATATTACGTTAATACTCCTACTATAGAAGACTTTATGAATGCGATAGAAGATACTCAACCTATTTATGCATATACTGTAGTTGGTTCTGGAATTAGTAAATTCTATGTAGCTGATGAAGATGTAATAAAGAAATTAAATTATTTTACACACGACGATCTTCCAAGGGTGTATTGGAAATTAAAAGCAATATTAGACTTTAAGAACATATTTGCATAGTGTTGCACATGACAAGGCATTTTATAATTGATTGTGATACAGCAGAAGATGATATAATGAGCCTTTTTATGCTTTTACGGTACGGAATATCTGTAGAAGGAATAACAATAGTTGAAGGCAACATAAGTTTTGATCAAGAAGTAAATAATGCCTTATGGGCATTAGAATTTATAGGCAAGGAAATTCCAGTTTATCCAGGTAGTCAGAGGCCTCTTGTAAAAAATTATAGAACAGTTGAAAACGTACATGGCAAAGGAGGTATAGGCGATAAAGTTGTTAAACCTAGCAAATTAAAGGCCAGTAACAAGCATGCAGTGGACGCAATAATAGAACTTGCAGATAGATATGCAGGAGAATTAGAATTTTTAGCAATTTCTCCTTTAACTAATTTAGCCTTAGCATATTTAAAAGACAAGAGTTTAGCTGACAAAATAAAGAAAGTATGGATTATGGGCGGTACAATATATGGCAGAGGTAATATTACGCCAGTAGCTGAGTATAATATTTGGGTCGATCCAGATGCTGCTAAAGTAATATTTAATTCTGGCATGGATTTAACAATGGTTGCATGGGATCTTATTACAAATTATACAATTAATGATGAAGAATGGGAGAAAATGAAATCTATGAACACTAAACTTTCCTCATTCTATATAGATATTTATACTCATTACAGAAATTATGCTATGACTAAACAAAAAATGAAAGGCAATCCACATCCAGACTTAATAACCACGGCTATCGCAATAGATAGCTCTGTCGCAACTAAAGTAGAAAAACAGTACGTAGATATAGAAAATTGTGAATGCTTAACTAGGGGAATGACTGTTATTGATTACTTGGGAATTTGGAATAAAGAGCCCAATGTAAATGTAGTTTATGAAATTAATAAGGAGAAATTCATAAGTATGCTCTATAATCTATTATCTTGGTTTTAACAATCAAATCTACTACATAATGTGAATTCCATATCTTCTATTAACTTTTTCATAAATAAGTAATATTTGTAAAGTTCTTCTAGTCCTTCTTCAGTTATTGAAAATATTATATCTCTTCCTATTATTGCTCTCTTCTCTACGTATCCTCTATTCTCTAAACTTTTCATTGCTTTTATTATATTCTTTTTAGGAATCCCAGTGTATTCTGCCAACTCCTTTATACTAAGCTCTCCTTCTGCTAAGTTTGTCAATATTACTAGCTGTGTTATATTCACATGAAATATTTTGTCACAATATAATTTAAGCAGTTAGTATGAAGAGTTAGATAGAAGAGTTTTTTATATTCCTTAATATTTTCCAAAATTTATAATAGTAAGCACAATTAAAGATAAAACAGATGATAAAAATATGGCGTCTCTAGGACTTTGTATAATTGATGCAATTAGATATCCTAAAATCCAACCTATTATCTGCATAGTTACTATAGAGACGTAATTTTTCTTGGATATAGATAATGATAACGGAATTATTGATTCCCATAACCCATAAAATACAGAAAAATAAGGAGAAATTATTATTAAAGACTGTAAAGAAAATAGAATAAGAGAAAGGTTAATTGCCTTTTTACTTGAGATAAAAGAGGAAGTAAAAGCTATTATACTACCTAATAGCTCTGCAAACGTAGCTATAATTCCTATTAATGTGTCACTTAAATTATACATTTCCTTTATAACTAAATAAATAAACTGACTTGATAATGCTACTGGAAGTATAATTAGAGAGATTATTGGGTAAAATTCAATTTTTGGATCTTCGTTTTTGATTTCTTTTTGCGTAATTAACGGTAAAAATGAAAAAATTATGAAAAACGCGGATATAATAAAGAGGTAAGTAAACCCTAGATATTGCGAGATTATTCCTCCTATTGAAGGCATAAATATTGATGGCAATACCGATATTGCCCAAACCTTTGATATTGTGCTTTTACCTTCTGTTTCCATTAATTCATAAAAACCTGGTAATGCTATGTAGAATGAATTATACATTATCATGAAAATATAAAGTGATATAATAGAAGAAGTAAAAGGAAGTAATAAAATTCCTGTTCCGGAAAGACTCATTCCTAAAATTATACTATATTTATCTCCAAATTTCTTGTTAATTTTTCCTCCGAGGTAAGGTAATGGCAAGGAGAATATTAATGTCGTAAGATAGAAAAATCCTAATTCGGAAGGTTTTATATATCTAACTAGAAATATTGAAAGGAAAGGATAATATAGATAAAATCCTATTCCCCAAAGAATCCAACTAATAGCCAATTTTAATAAAAGTTTCATTGCCCATCAAATTTTTCTAGTAATTGATCAACAAGATCCTTTTCTCCATAAATTATCATATCATCACTAGTATCATCATAGTATTTCTTTATTATCTCATAAGCTTTGTCTACTCCGCCGTTCTCAATGTCTAATATAACTCCTCCTTGTAATTTATCATCTTCATAGATAGATATTACACTATCTTTATACATCATAATTCTAAATGCAGAAATTATTTTTCCATCTTCGACTTTTTTATATAAATATACAGTAACTAAAGGCTCTGTTATACTATGTCTCGTGTATTCTAGGTGTTTTAGCATATATTTACAATGTAGTTTTATATCTAAAAATTAGTTGTTCTACTGTAATACTATATAACGCTCTTTCCTCATTATTTAATGCCCTATTTTAACTTAATGAGGAGAAATGTATTATTAAGCCGAAATCTAAAAAGAGTTATACCTAAATCAAATTAATCGTGCAGTTTGTATTTACTGACGGTAATAAAAAGTACATATTTAACGACGGAAAAGTTGAGGAATACTTTGGAAAATTAAAAACTAAGGATAATATAATTGGCTATCTAGCTACGATAGATGGAGATAAAATAAAATTGTCAAAATTCCCCATTTATGATTGTTCTAAAATTATTTTTGAAGGAAAGCTTACTATAAAAGTAGGTAACCTAGGATACTTATTTGAATCAAATGAATCTCTTTGCTTATTTTTAGGCAATATTGCTACTCCCGTAATTAACGGGAATTATTTAATTATAAAAGGTATAGTAATTATTAGTGGAGATAAAAGAAAATTGCTGGATGCAATGGATAATTATGACGTTATACAGTATGTGCTTTCTAAGTATCCTTCAGACGATGAAGTAATTCGACAAGCAATAATAGGCCTTTCGAAACTTGGAAAATGCAGTGAAGCGATTTCGTTATATACGAAATTAGATAAGAAATATCCAGAAGAATCATTAGCAGTAGCGGAATGTTACGAGAAAATAGGGGAAGAACTAGAGGCTCTAAAGATCTATTCGTTTTTCTCAGATGAAAGATATAAAATTCTAGAAGAAAAATTAAGGAAAAAAGTTGATAAAATTATAGAGGAATATGATGCTACAGGAAATGCCAAGATCTTATATAATGCACTTTCAATTTTACCTACATACGATGCACCTGCTTTAAAATTAGGATGGCATTTTATTAAGAAAAATCCAGAAGAATCAATAAAATTCTTTGAGGAAGCTGTGAAGAGAAGTAGGTCTTATCATAACTTACTGATGTTAGCAAACGCATATATAAAATCTGGTAAGTACATGGAGGCACTAAAAATAATTGAAGAAGCAGAAAAAATGCGTAGAACAGCAGGTTCTGCATTCTTAAGAGGATTAGCATTAGAGCACTTGAACGCAAAAAGTGAGGCAGAAAAGGACTTTCTCTATGCATGTAAAGAAGGTATAGTAGAGGCTTGTGAAAAGGTAAAGCCAGGAGTTCTTTATTCTCCTAAAGATTTTTACCCAGAGCAATGGATAGGCTACGTAATATACGGATATGAGGTAAAACAAGTGTTAGGAACTGGGGGAATGGGTTACGTCTTATTGGTTGAAAGGCTAGGTAAAAAATACGCTATGAAAATAATGAAGAAAGAGTATAATTTTGATGAAATGCTAAATGAAGTAGCTAAAATGCAGGAAATCTCAAAGAATTCGAAATACCTTGTAAGAATTTTAGCTAACTTTATTGACGAAAATTGGGTGGATTATTACAGTTCTCCCCCCGCTATTGTAATGGAATACATGGGTGGCGGAGACTTAAGAGATGTGCTAGCAAAGGATGAATATTCAACTTTAAGGCACTCAGTTCTCTGGCCTCAAGTAGTTTCAGTGATATTTTCTAAGTTAGCTAATGCAATAATAACTATACATAAAGAAGGATATATTCATTGCGACATTAAACCTTCTAATATATTATTTACTAGTCTACTTCCTAACTATGGAGAAGAGGCACTAGAGGCTTTAGAAAAAGAGCATGTAATTCCAAAACTTTCTGACTTAGGCAGTGCTGTAAAGATAGGAACTCCAGTAATTCATTATACTCCTTATTATGCTCATCCATTGCAGAGGTTTGGACAAAGAGCTTCAACAGAGATGGATATTTACTCTTTCACGGTCTCACTATATGCCTCTTTAACTAACAATTTCCCATTCCCAGAATGGCTAGAGAGAGAACTGGAAGAAGCAGCAACAAATCCTTCAAAGAGAGAACAAGCATTAAAGGACTTTTACTCTGTAGATCCTAGAATGGATTATGTTCCAGAAGAGTTTAAAGATATTATAATGAGGGGTTTAAGAGGCGAGATAACCATGGAAGAGATAGCAAGAGACTTAAAGGACATAGCCATGACAGAATATAATATTCCAGAAGAAGTATTAATCTAATTGTGAGAATAGACGTTCACCAACATTTAGGAATTAAATGGGTTAATGCAAAGGAAATTTCAGAATATTTTGACATTATTTTACTAAATCCTGCATATAAATACTCTTGTCAGTGCTGTGTGGACGGATTCTATCAGCAATATCTTTGGCTAAAGAATAAAAATGAAAATAGAGAGAAATACCGATTACTTGGTATATATAATCCAAAGTGTAGAGTTCCTTTAGAAGTAGAATTAGGTAGGCAATACGAGAAAGGAATAGTGGGCATAGTATTAACGCCAGAAAAACATGGATACAAAATCCAAGATATTGACAAGGTTCTAGAATTCGCCGAGGACCATAAAATGCCAATATTTATAAAGACCACACAAGATCTAACTCAAAAAATACAAGAATTTACTCATTTAACTTTTGTAATATTAGGCTCTTATTATCCCATGGAAGAAATGCTCTATAATTTGCTTAAATATAATAATGTGTTTTTTGAAACCTCTGGTGTTCCAGAGAGTTTCTTAAATAGAATACCTACGGATAGGTTGATATATGGCAGTGGTTATCCTTATTTACCTTTTAAGAATGTGCACTTAATCGATGTGATATCTGAAAATGCGTTAAAAATAATTAGTATACATTGATATCATATTCGATGAAAGAAATAATCTATACTGAAAAGGCTCCAAAACCTATAGGTCCATATTCTCAAGCAGTAAAAATAGGTAATTTAATATTTGTATCTGGGCAAATTCCCTTAGATCCTAAGTCAAATAATGTTGTTAATGGAGGAATAAAAGAGCAGACTGCTCAAGTTTTAGAGAATATTAAAGCAATATTAGAAGCAGCTGGTTCAGGGTTAGATAAGGTTTTAATGAGCTTTGTTTATCTAAAAAACATGAACGATTTTCAAGGTTTTAACGAAGTATACTCCATGTATTTTAAAGATAATCCTCCAGCAAGAGTTACAGTAGAAGTATCAAAACTACCTAAAGACGTTCTAATAGAAATAGCAGTTGTAGCAGGCATTTAAGAAAAAACTTTTTTCAATAGCTTTTCTACATGTGGACAATTTAGGTCTAATAGATCGTGGTTTCCATGTTCTATGCAAGACGCTGCTATTGGTTTTCCTTCTAGCAATACTACCGATGCTTCATCGTCTTCAACTATCGTATATGCTAGCCCCTCAAAGATTTTTCTGTAGTCTTCCATTTCTTCTCACTTATTCCATAATGATGTATTTTTTCACTTATAAGCTTTTCTTCTTCTTTCATAGATTAGTAAAAAATTAAATAGATAAGACTGCGAGAATTTCTCTCTCACTAAGGCTACCTAATATTTCCTTTGAATTAGTCACTGGTAAGAAGCCTATGTTCTTTTCAGCCATTAATATTCTTGCAGTCTCAATTTTATCGTCTGGATACACTTTAAAAACGTTATTAGACATAAATCCAGAAACTTCTGTTTTTGTTAGATCTTTCTTTGCTAAAAGTGCCTTTCCTATATCTTTCGTGGATATAACTCCGCAAGGTAAATTATCGCAAGCCACTATAGCGTGTCTAACATATTTTTGTTTCATAAATTCTACTACTTCTGCCAACGTAGTATCTGTTGAAATTATTAGTGGATTTTTGTTCATAATATCTTGCACGAACGAGTTTATGTCTGCCTTACAATATCTTATTAAATCTCTTTCAGTTATTATTCCTTCTATGTTATCTCCGTTACCTACTACTAAGGATCCTATTCCTTTTGCAGTTACTATTCTGCAAGCTTCTTTTAAATCAGAATTTTTATCTATAAATTGCAAATCAGAAGTCATAATTTTATCTACAGTATCGTCGATTTTTTTCCAATTATATACAATATCTCTTATAGTAATTATTCCATTAGATTCGACCACAAGTCTTCTTATATTATTTCTAATCATTATATTTAATGCATCATATATTTTTGTATCTTTAGTTACTTTTATTACATCAGGAGACATAACATCTTTAACCAACACAATTATTCACCTCTTCTAATCTTTCATTTTTACTATAATTTATATTATTATAATCCAGCTGAAAAAGCTTTATTTCAAAGGTTTTAATGAGAACTAATAATTGCCGTTAATGTTTAAGGTAATGTTAAAAACTACTATTTTTAATCTTACATAAAATGATAGAGATAAAATTCTTCCATGACGTGCTATGCCCTTACTGCTTTATTGCGACTAGGAGATTAATGAACGTAGTGAAGGACTATAAAGATCAAGTTATTGTTAGGCATAAATCTTTTATGATGATATCTTCCCTTGAAGACCTAAAAGACATTGCACCAACAATAGAAGAAGCTAGGGAGTTATTTAAAAACGAATTTTCTATTCTAAAAAAATATATTCCAGATTATGATCCTGAAAAAGTAATAAATAAAGGTAAAATAGGCTATATTTGGTCTCTTCCACCTCAGATGGCATGCAAGGCAGCAGAATTCCAAAAAGGGGACGAAGGTCACTGGGAATATTATAAAAGAGCGCAAGAGAAATTATTCTTTGAAGGAGAAGACATAACTTCAGACGATGTACTAATAGAAATTGCTAAAGAAGTTGGACTATACGTTGAAAGGTTCAAAGAAGACTTCAAGTCAAAGAAGGCAAAATTAGCAGTAATACAAGATGAAGAAGAGGCACATGCAATGGGAATACATGGAGTACCGGCAGTTTTAATTAATGATAAATGGTTGATTAGAGGAGTTCAAACTGAAGATTATTATAGGCAAGTAATTGAAGACTTGTTAAAGAACGGCGGAGAACCTAAGACCGTTAACCTAAAAGCTTATTGGGAACAATAAAGAATATTCTCTTATGAGAACTGTAAAAGACTATATGACTACTCCAGTTTTTCAAGTAGAAGCAAATACTAGTCTACAAGAAGTTTGTAAACTAATGCTAGAAAGAGGTATAGGTTCTGTTTTAGTTACAGAAAATGGAGTACCTAAAGGAATATTTACCGATAGAGATGCGGTAAAAGCTATAGCTTCAGGTTTTTCTCCGTCTGATGAAGTCAGAGTTGCTGCTACTATGGGTAATTTAATAATAGTAGATCTTAATACAGATATAGTAGAGGCTGTGAGTATAATGACTAAAAATAAGATTAGACATTTGCCGGTTAAAGACTCAGAAGGGAATATTGTAGGCATATTATCTATTGTAGATGCTTCAAAGGCTATTCAAGACATTTATAAGTAGTATTTTATTTATTATTAATATTTTTATTATATATCAAAGAAATTCCGTTTAATAAATTAAGTGTGAATTCTGAACTTGGAAAAATATTTATTTTCATTCACATATATGCTATTATGAAAGTTGGGTTGCTAGAAGACTTTAAGGGCAATACGACAGCATTATGGAACGCAGAAAATCTTGTTGTTATTAATGGAAAAGAAGAAGAAATTAGCTTAGCTTACGGTCGAATATCAAATTTTATGGATTTAGATATTTTAATAGGAAAAAATTTTTTAGATGGAGAAATAAATTTTCTTAGCCAAGTTTACGGCATAATAATAGACGGTTCTAATATCGTTAAAAGGATTAATATTGAAAATTTTAATGCTGAACTAACTCTGGGCAACATTGCTATTTCTTCGGCTAGAATATTTGATGATTTTGTAACATTCTTCTTTCCTTTTCCAATCCGCGATTGTAGTATAAGTTATTCAATAATTTACGAAGTTTTAGATTATGACATTATGAGAGAACTTCATAGAATTACCAAACTCGGAGGTAAAGTCAGAATTATAATTAGGGACAAATTACACGGAGGCTTAAGCGTAGATGATATAATGAAGTTTATAATAAAATTCGATGTAGAGAAAATAAGTTGGAAAGACGGATTTTGGGTAATCGATTTAATAAAGAAAAGACGGTAAGGCTTATTTTTAGTTTGATAAGAACAATTTTATGAATCCGATTTATACTAAGATGAGAGAAATTCATGAGTACTCTTTAAGGTATCCAGAAAAATTTTGGGATTCAGTAGCCAGAGAGTTATTTTGGTATAAACTTTATGAGAAAGTAGTTGAATCTCATCATCCGTATTATTATTGGTTTAAAGGCGGTAAAATTAATATAACGTATAATATTCTAGATATAAGAAAAAACAGTAACAAAATTGCATTATATTGGGAAAGTGAAAATGGAGAAAAGGTGTCTTTAAGTTATAAGCAGCTCTATAATTTAGTATCCTCATTTGCCGGTGCATTAACTCAACTTGGTTTAAAGAAAGGCGACGTAGTTACTATTTACATGCCAATGATTCCAGAGGCAATGGTATCAATGTTAGCTTGTGCAAGAATAGGAGTTATACATAATGTTGTCTTTGCAGGTTTTGGAGAGAGGGCATTAAGAGAAAGAATAGAAATAGCCGGTTCTAAAGCAATTATTACTGCCGACGTTGGATATAGAAGAGGTAAGGAAATTTCTTATTTAGATGTTATCGAAAACGCTACTAAAGACCTTAACTTGATTAAAATTACAGTACCTAGAAGTGGTAAGGTAGTTGGTCACAACTTTTATGACCTATTAGATGCAAAGAAAGTTGATGCTGTACCCATGGACTCTCAAGATCCTCTCTTTATATTATTTACTTCTGGAACTACTGGCAAACCAAAAGGTGTCGTACATTCTGTGGGTCCATATACTGTTTGGGCTTATTATCACGTTAAATGGCTATTAAATTTTGACGATACTTCAACTTTCTTTTCAACTTCAGATATCGGCTGGATTAACGGTCACTCATATAGCACTTATGGAACATTACTTAATAATGGCACATTATTATGGTATGAGGGAGTTCCAGATTATCCAGATCCTCAAGTGTGGTGGAGATTAATAGAAGACTATGCAGTCACCGACATTTGGACTGCACCAACTGCAATAAGATTACTGATGAAATATGGTAGTAAAATAGATCATGATATTTCTTCGCTAAGAATGATAGTCAGTGCTGGTGAGATTCTTGGCGAAGAAGCTTGGAAATGGTTAGTAGAACTAACTTCAAGTAAAGTTTACGTTATAGAGACGTGGGGGCAGACAGAGAATAGCGGTTTCATAACTTCTCCTGGAGGATTTTATATTGGTGGAATATATTATAAAAAAGGGTCGGTAGGATATCCTTTACCTGGAATAGACATAGCTATTTATGATGATAATGGAAAAGAATTACCTCCAAATACCAAAGGAAATATCGTAATAAAATCTTCTGCTCCAGCATTTATGAGTTCCTTATGGCATGACGATGAAAGATATAGGAAATACTACGAGAAATTCGGCGTATATTTAACTGGCGATTATGGCTACATGGACGATGAGGGATATCTGTGTATTCTTGGTAGAATAGACGACGTGATAAAAGTTGCAGGACATAGATTAAGTCCTGCGGAAATAGAAAATATTGTTCTCTCAAATGAGGAAATAGCAGATGCTGCAGTAGTAGGTAAAAAGGACGAAATTAAAGGAAATGTGCTAGTAGTCTTTGCTTCATTAAAGCAAGGCTTCTTACCTTCAGAAGAGCTTAAGAATAAAATAATGAGCGAAATTAAGAAAAATTATGGAGGTATAGCTGTAATTGATGATATTATATTTGTTGACAAATTACCTAAGACAAGGACTGGTAAGATTATGAGAAGAGTTTTAAGAGCTCTAATTAACAACGAGGAATTAGGGGACTTATCAACCCTAGAAGAAAGAGAAGCTATAGAAGATTTAAGAAAAAGATTGGGTGAAAAGATTGGAAAATAAGGTAACTGACATTAAGACTGCACTCGATTTAATAAGAGAAGGAGATACAATAACAATTAGTGGAATGTCAATTCATAGGAATCCCATGGGATTTATTTTTGAGTTAGTAAAATCTGGCATAAGAAATCTAAATTTCGTAGATAGAGAACCTGGATTAGGTTTAGAAGTTCTTTTACAAAATAACGTATTGAAGAAAGTTAGGATAGCCATGGCAACTTTAGAATGGTTTGGAATGTTACCTAGCTTTAGAAGGAAAGCAGAAAGCAGAGAAATAGAAATTTTGGAGGACACTTGTGGGGCTTTTATCGCAGGGATAAGGGCAGGAGCTTTTGGTGTTCCTTTTATGCCGGTTAAGGGAATAATTGGCTCAGATTTAATCAAACTTCATGAAAAAGAAGGTACATGGAAAATTGTTGATGATCCCTTTTCTGGAGAAAAAATAGTTCTAGTAAAAGCAATAACGCCAGACGTTGCAATAATACACGTAAATAAGGCCGATCCAGAAGGTAACGCAGAAATTGAAGGTCCAGTATATGAGGATGAATATAAAGCTAGAGCTTCTAAAAAGGTAATAATAACTGCAGAAGAGCTAGTTGATAAAAGCTATTTCTATAAGAAAAGACCTAATATTTACGCCGAACACGTAACTGCCGTTGTGCATATGCCAAGAGGTGCAGAACCTACTAGCGTGTTTCCTTTATATGACGCAGATTATGAGAAAATACTTAATATTCTAGGGATGACCTAAGATCGTCTGGATCTAACTTTGTAATAAAGTTCTTTTCTTCCTCATTAACGTCTATAACTCCTTGGATTGCATTATAAACTTGGAAAGCAGTGTTTTCAACTATCTTTGCAAAATTACTCCATGGATATACGTATTTTACGTACCATTTTTTATCTTCTCTAGAATATTCTAAAACTCCAAGATCAGTAACTACGATAACTTTATTCGTAGAAAACTTAGCACTACCTGTAACAAAATCTACTCTCTTTACTAAAGTAGATTTACTATGTTTTAAATTCCATAGTATAGCCTTTTTAACGAGCGGTAATATATAAGCTGTTGCAGCCCCACCGGGTAATCTAACTTTAGGTTTAGAGTAATCTCCTATTACAGATAAGTTAACATTAGTTTCCTCATCTATTTGAGCGGGACCTAGAAACATCACATCTAATTTTCCTTTTTGAGCCAAATCAAATGATTCAACCGTAGGTAAGATTGGAGTTTCATTAACATAAAACGGATTACCAGTAGAAGGAGTTATTTTTATTTCTGACGGGTTATCCGCCTCTGCTACGCCTAAGATTCTTATCGTCTTGCCGTAAAAATCTCTTGCCATAAACGCACCTAATATTGCTGGAATAGAATTCAACCCGACATAAACTTTTTCTCCGTTATCTAAGCTTAATGCAATAGCCTTTATAACATGATCAATCATGTAACATAATTCCTAAATACTCGAAAATTAAGTTTACTTCTATGTCTGTGTATAAGTTTGGCAATTACTATATAGCAGGTATTTCTCACGTAGTAAAAGGGTACTTTCAAGACGTAGTACTTATATATAAAGATGGAAACGACTGGAAGGTTATTAGTGCAGAAAGATTTAGGAGTAACGATTCTACATTAAATAAAATAGTAAGCCAAGTTAAATTTGCAGTTCATGAGGATGATTTGAAAAAAGCTGTAGAAGAGTTGAGAAAAGCTGGAATAAAGCTAGAGGAAGTTAATAATATACCATTTCCTAGAAAATTATTAGAAGGAAAGAAGAAAATTCAAGAAGAATTCGATTGAATTCCTAACCTTCTGAGTACTTTTTCACTTGGTTTTAACCATTGTATAGCTTCTTCTAAATTTCCTTTTTGTTTTTCAACCAGTAAACGGTTGAATTTATCTGCATTTGATTGTAAATCTAATATCGCGCTCTCTAATTTTTCTCCATAATATACACGAAGTATAATCTCGATAATTTTGTTTATCCTATCTGGAACTCCCACTGTAGACCCCCTCAATGTTATTTTCACATGAGGGAAATCGTATTTTGCAATTTTAGCCATTTCATATGTGGCATACTTCCATCCAGATCTATCTATTATTCCACCGATTATGAAGGTTTGAGTACTTCTAATTAATTCTTCTGTTGCCTCTATTTCGCCATAGGGATTAAGTATTATTGTTTTACCTTCTGGTGTAACGTTAAATCTTACTTTATTTAAAATTGAAAGCGAAAATCCTTGTGGGAAATTGTTTATTGATAAATTATAATCCCATAAATATTTTCTTATTGAGTTAATAGAACACAGGATTTGAACAATTAGCCTATTTCTTTCCTCTTCCGAGTGTCTATTCCATAATGATAAATCTATAATAAAGATCGGGAATTTAGGGAAGTCTATAATTATATCTCTCTTACCGTCTTTAGCTATCTCATAATTAACTTTCTCGGATCCTTTTCCAGAAAAAATTTTAATTTCATCTTCCTCTGCTTTAAGTTTTCCAAGTATTTCAGTTTCTTTTAATTTAAAGTTCTTTATAAGGATATTTAATGCAATATCTTGTAAGTACGAATTCCCCCTTCTCTTTACTTTATTAACATAAATTTCATTTATACCATTTTTCTTTAAAAAATATGAGAGACTTTTAGCAAGTATCATGATCTCATTTTTTTAGTTACTTCAGATAAATCAGATTTAGAATGACCAGTTAATTTTTGAGTTTCTTCTATTAATGCTTGATTTCCAGTTTGCTGTGCAGTTTGCATGAGTTCTGACATTAGTCTAGTAGTATCTTTGCCTTTAGCTAATGTATCAGCGTATTCCTTTAATAGCCTATAATATTTAATTTCCGCGAGGACATTAGAATTAATGGTTGATCTTACGACATTATCTTCTGCTCTTTGTAAGGTTATAGTTACGGGTAATACTTTAGATTGAGAATCAACAGGGTCAGTATAGTTGGCTGTGAAAGTAAGATTAACCGGCAAATTACCTGGATCAATTATCATTGTACCGTAAACTGCTACTAGTCTATCCACTATTGGTATAAAAATTGGTAGATCGTAATTAAACGGAGTAAAGCCCTGAGGGGTATTAAGAGTCAAATTTAGTGCATATGTATCAGTAGTTTTTTGTTCTTCTAAGATATCTGGTAACTGTGAAATATCGTCTATATGGTAAAATACCCCAGCAGATTTATCTGAAATTCTCTTAAGTATAACCTCATTGTAATCTTTGCCAATTCCTATGGAAATAAATGTCAAATTGGGGGGAATCTGTAGAGCTTCATAATCACGAACATCTGTTTTATCTTTAGGCTTTCCATCTGTTAGAAGTATTGCCTTTGTTGGTACTCCGTCGTTGGCTATTTCTATTATTTTCCTTATTGTCTCATGCAACCTAGTTGTTCCTCCAAATTCTTTTGGTATATAAACAATATTTCCTCCCTGGCCGTTATATATAATTTTTGGATGATTAGAAAATAAAATTATTATAACATTGTTAGTACTCGGTATGCTGGCAAGTAAGGATTGGGCAGAGTTTATAGCTGTATCAAATTTGTTATGATCTTTCATTGATGGGCTATTATCTACTGCAATAATATATCTAATATTAGCATTACTTGTATATTTTTCTGGTACAATATAAATTACTATACCAACCTCGGTTTTGTCATTTTTGTTGATATATGCATGTGAGATTTTAATTTTTAATGAAATTGTCAATTTAATAAAACCCGATATTACCTTGTGCAGGAGTGCTTATTAATGTTTTTGTATAAATAAATAAGTATGACGTGGAAATGTCCTATTTGTGGATATGAAAACTCTGACGATGCTCTTTTTTGTATGCAGTGCGGAGCTAAGAAACCAGAAAACGTTAAAGCAGAACCTCCTGCAGTACAACAAGAAGCTAATCAACAGCCTCCCATAAGTGCCCAGCCATCAGCTGAACCACAAGCACAAGAGCAGTCTAGTCAACCAGTAGTTGCAACAGAGCAACCTAATCAGCAATTAACTTCAGGAGGCCAATCGTCGGTTCAAACTAGCGTTGAACAACCTATAGAACAATCAGTTCAGCAACCATCTCAAACTCCTCCTCAATCTGTTTCAGTAGGTAGTGCAACTCAGCAGACATTGCAAACTCCTGCAGGTAAATATTATCTTATTTTCATAGCTACTCCAGTCTCCGCATTAAATAAGTCTAAATTGCCTTTAGAATTTGACGTTTTTGAAAGTATATCTATAGGAAGAAGTCCAGAGAACGTTATAGTAATTCCTGACCCAGAAATTTCTAGGAGGCATGCAATAATTTCTTTAGAAGGAGGAAAACTATACATAGAAGATTTGAATAGTACTAATGGGACTTATTTGTATGACGGTAAGCTATTTCAGCCTGTTAAGGGTAAGCAAGAACTTGCCCCTGGAAGTATAATCAAATTAGGCAGTAATACAATGTTGAAGATTGTGATTGAATAATGGCATTGAGCGAAAGTGAAATAAATGAGATACTAAAAATAATTAATGAGGCTCATGATTTTTTTATAACTGAACCTCTTTTACTTGAATTACCAGAAAAAGATAGCGTAGCATTTATCGGGGACACTCACGGAGCTTTAGATGTAACGGAAAAAGTTTTTAGAGAATTATATGATAAAGTTGATGTACTTATATTTTTAGGGGATTATGTAGATAGAGGTTCACAGGGAATAGAGAATTTAACATTAATTTTAAGAAAAATGCTAGAAAATCCAAAAAAGGTGATAGTATTAAGAGGAAATCATGAGAGCCCGCTAACTAACGAATTTTATGGTTTTAAAGAAGAGGTATTGGAAAAAATGGGAGATTATTACGAAGATTTTGTTAATATGTTCTCCGTCATGCCCTATGCTGCTACTATAAATGGATATTTCTGCGTACATGGCGGAATAGCACGGAAATTAGAAGATATAAAGCAAATAAATTCCTTAAGAAGACCTGATGTTAATCCAGATGATGAGATAGCTTTTGAAATGTTATGGAACGATCCTAGGGAAGAACTAGAAGGCTTTGTACCTAATATTAGAGGAGAAGGAACGTATTTTTATGGAAAAGATGTGACTTTGAAGTTCCTTGAAAGAAATAACTTAAAAGGAATAATAAGAGGACATGAAGCTGTTAATGCATTTAGATTCGAGATGGATAACAGAGTAATTACAGTATTTTCCAGTAGATATCACGGTTTAGGTGCAGGAGCCCTAGTACTTAATAGGGGAACTTTCTGTAAAGTATTACTGTAGGTGGAATAAGATGACGCTATCTTTGAGAGTAGATGTTAGTCATAAATACTCTTTTGAAAATGAGGTGAGAATGATATTCAAGATACTTTTAGTCCCTGAAAAAATATCTATTGCTACAGGGTTTCATTATATAATATTACTTGATACTAGCGGATCTATGGAAGGCTTAAAAATAGAGAAAGCTAAAAATGGAGCAATTGAGTTATTTAAAAAAATACCACAAGGAAATAAAGTCACATTTATAAAATTTGCTACTAATGTAGATATTGTAAAGGAATTTTCAGATCCATTAGACCTTACTAGTGAAATTCAGTACATTACTTCTGGAGGTCAGACTTCGTTATTTACTGCTCTATTAACAGCATTTAAAATTGCTGCTAAATATAATATGCCCGCTTATATTCTTTTACTTACTGATGGTAATCCTACTGACGTTACTGACGTAAGAACCTATGAGAAAATGAATATTCCACAAAGTGTTCAGATAATTTCTTTCGGAATAGGAGATGATTATAATGAAGAACTTTTAAAAATTTTAAGTGATAGAACAGGCTCTACGTTCTATCATATAGAGGAGGCATCAGAGATTCCAGAAAAGTTGCCTAGAGCCGCAAAAACAAAAATAGCAGGCAAAAATATAGTAGTTGATATAGTTGCAGAATCTCCTGTCAAACTATTAAATTATCCTTCGTTACCTGTTAAAATAAACGCAGCTGAAGGAGTAATTAAGATACTAGGAGAGACGATAATACCTCCAAAATACTCTGGAAATTTCATGACTATTAAGGTTAATTATGAAGATCCTGCAAAAAATGCTCAAGATGCCTTAATGCATATAATAACTTTAAAACCTGCACAAGATCAACAAACATTCGTTTCTGGCATAAATAAAGATGTTATAATGGAATATGAATATTATTCAACATTACAGAAATATTCGGAGGACGTTAATGCAGGAAATTTGGTGGAGGCAACTAGAACATTAAAGAAAATGGAGGAATTGGCACAACAGACTAGAAGGCTGGAACTTATTGAAACTACTAAAAGATTATCAGCGGATCTTGAGACTACTAAAAGGATAGGCTCTACAGAACAGACTAAAAGGCTTTCTAAGGAAGTATCAAGTGAAGTTACTAGAAAGTTGAGAGGAGAATAATGCATAATCTATATCTAGGATTTTTGATTCTGTATTTACCTTATTTGATACATTTCTAATTTCTGCAGGAATAGAAGATATATTAATTCCCCAATTTGATAAATAATTGAAAATTTCATTGTAAAGTTCTTCTTTATTTTTAGCTATAATTGGTATATCATGTAAGATTAATATTTTTTCTAATTCCTTTTTAAATCCAAAAAAGATAAGATCAGTTGTGAGTGCGCCTAATTTTTTTATTAATTTAGCGTTTATACCAAGTATTATTTTCTTGCACTCTTTAAGTGAAGAAAGTCTTCCATCAGTCTTAGAGCTTATTGTAAATTTGTATCCTATTTGAATTTTATTTCCTCGTAGTAGATGATCTTTTATTACAATTAATTCTCTGATAACATTAAAATTAGAGTTAAGTGACACAATTTCTGGGAATTCTTCTGCTAAAAAAGGCACAAATACTCTCTTAGTTATAATATAATTAACCTCTGGAGTAAGAAGAGAATCAACATTATGTCCAAACAATTTCATGTGTAATACTTTATCTTTGTAGAATAAATATCTTGTATTTAACTGTACTTAAATCTGTATATAATAGATTGATAGATAAAAAAGTGTTTATAAAAATTCAATTAAATAGTTCAGAAACTATGTAACTAAAATATAAGTTAGCGATAATGATTAAACGACTACATGATTTATAGTTATAAATTAGGTCGATAAAATAAAAAGTATTCATAACTAGTCTACAATTAATGAGGTTAATAAATGTCAAATATCATAATACAAGGTTATTTCTTATCTTCATTATCATTTTTTATCATATATAATATATAAAATTCTATGATTTTACGCTAATTCTACTGTGTAACTATCATCTTAATGATTGAAATCATGACAAAATTTTAATACCTAATAAATACGTATTTAGTAAGGGGAAGAAAATTGGCAACAGAAGATATAGTAAAGGTTAGCAGAAATTATCAAGTAACTATTCCAGCAAGGATTAGGCAAAAATTCCAAGTAAAAGAAGGAGATCTAGTAAAAGTTGTTTACGATGAGAAGGAAAATGCTGTAAAGATAATACCTGCTAATAAGCAGTCATAATATACTCAATTTCTTTCTTAATTCTTTCTAACATTTTATAAGATAGATATTTTTTGTTTTCTTCTAGTTTTTCTTTGTCTATAATATTTTTTTCTCCATTCTTGATTATTATATCGACTTCTAAATCTATATATCTAATTTTTCCATCTAGAAGTTCTGGAGGAGTTGAAATATTAATGTATTTTCCTTTTAGCGTACCATCTTTACTATAGTAATTATGTACTTCATGCCATTTTCTTGAATCTATTTCCATGATATCGTAATCTCCTTCTTCCTTTCTTATTCCTAATCCATCATAATATCCATTTCCAGAAATTTCTCTTCTAAGTAACAGAAAATATCCGTTATCTGAAACTCTTTTCTCAATTACCTTCCCCGGTTTTAGAAATATTCTCCTGCCATTAATTTTTATGTGCTCTATCTCCATATAGTCTTTGATTAATGACTCTAGTATTTGAGTTACATTATCTTTACCGCTTTCTGCAATATCAACTTCTCTCGATCTTGATAATTTAAGCATATGATGAAAATTAATTGTTGGAACTACAAGGCTTCTTATTTTATCCAATTCTAGTTTATCCTCAAGAGACAAGTTTATCAAATAGAAATCGCAACCTTGCTTTGAAAAATCATCATTTTCATATTTAAATATTAAATTTTCTAGATCTTTCTCTAAAAGGCAATTTTTCTCAAATTGTGCATTACTTCTCCACTTAACATTATACCCTTTTTTATTATATTTAATACTTATATTAAGTAATCTTTTTCTTTCTTCAGGAACTATATGCTCAGAAAAGAAAGTTTTTCCTTCTCCTCTCCATACCATTGCGAATTTACTTACTGCTTTAGGAGGCGAAAGTATTATTTTCCTACCATCAGTGGGAGGTTTAATTACAATACCTTTCTCTAAGCATGGTTCTACATCATAACTCTGATACTTACAATTTTGTGTTTCTATTAGAGAATAAAGTTTAACTGGAGATTTCCAAACAATCGAATATGGAAAGATTTCTTTCAAGTAATTTTCAAAGTTATCAGCGATTCCAATTACAATTAGCGAACCTTTATCCTCTCCGTCTTTAAACGTAATATCTGCAGGCTCTCTTATAATTTCTTGCATAAATCTTTCTGCAATTTGAGGACTTTGTTGTACTATTTCAAAGTTTTTAGATAGCATATATGTTAATGCGGTGGCGTATATTCCTCTTATCCTAATTTTCATCCTTTATCATCTTTTCTAAAACATATTTTAGAATACCTCCAGATTTTAGATATTCAATTTCAGTTTTAGTATTTGCTCTTAAAACACCAGACGTTTCCACTTTTCTCTCATTATTTTCAAATATTATTTTAACTCTACTTCCCGGATTCAAATCAGTAAATTCTATTGAAACTAACTCGTCTCCTTTTATTCCCAATTTTCTCCAATCCTCTATTTCTATTGGTAAAACTCCCATTGCGACTAAATTACTTCTATGTATCCTTTCAAAGCTCTCTGCTAATACCGCTTTAATGCCTAATAAAGCAGTAACTTTGGCTGCCCAATCTCTAGAGCTTCCGCTGCCATATTGCTTACCTGCAACTATGACAAGTGGGATTCCTTCTTTTTTGTACTCCATTGCAATTTCATATACTGTACCTTCTCTTTTATCTGGGAAGTGTATAGTATATCCTCCTTCTTTATTTACAAGGTAATTCTTAAGTTTCGGATTTGAAAATCCTCCTCTGATCATTACCTCGTGATTGCCTCTCCTAGCACCAAAAGTATTTAACTCCTTTACTCCAAGTGACAGAAGATATTTTCCTGCGTCGCTATCTGGAGATATAGGTCCTGCGGGTGAAATGTGATCAGTGGTTATTTTATCTCCTAATAGTAAAAGTATTCTAGCTTTTTTAATTTCTAATTTTCCGTCTTCCTCTTTGAACCAAGGAGGCTCAACGATATACGTAGATTTAGGCCAATCGTAAATTGGAGAAGGAGTTACGGATAATTTTTCCCAGTTTTCGTCTCCTTTAAATATTGTGGAATATTGCGAAATATAGTATTCTGGGTTCATAGCTAGGTTCATATAAGAATTTATTTCCTCTAATGTAGGCCATATGTCTCTTAAGTATACAGGCTTACCGTTGGGGTCAAAAGCTATAGGCTCTTCATAGTTTATGTCAATCCTACCTGCTATAGCAAAAGCTACAACGAGAATTGGTGATGCGAGGAACGTACCTTTAAGCAGTGGATTTATTCTTCCTTCAAAATTTCTATTACCGCTAATTACAGCATAGGCCTCAATCCCGTAAGTCTTTATATCATTTTCAACTTCTTTGATTAAAGGTCCTGCATTACCTATGCACGTTGTACATCCAAAACCTACTACGTGAAATCCTAGGGCTTCTAAATAAGGTAAGAGTCCTGCATCTTTTAGGTATTTTACAACTACTGGCGAGCCTGGAGCTAAACTGGTCTTCACATAAGGCTTGCTTCTTAACCCTAGTTCCACAGCCTTCTTGGCTAATATCCCTGCCCCTAGCATTACTGTCGGATTTGAAGTATTGGTACAACTAGTTATTGCAGCTAAGACTACATCTCCATCCTGGATTATATTTCCTTTTTTCTTTCTTTCTATTTTTAAGGAACCAAATTTAATTCTCTCATCAGGATTTTTTGGCCCAGCCATTGATGGTTCTATTTCACTTAAATTTACCTCTACAACATCAGAATATTTAATTTCCTCTCTTTCATTATAAAATATTCCTAGTTCCATTGCAATTTTCTTTACTTTATCTCCATCACGTCCAGTTAAATTAAGATATTTAACAGTTTGTTCATCTATAGGAAAATATCCTACAGTGGCCCCATATTCTGGAGCCATATTCGCTATAGTAGCCCTATCTTGAATTGTAAGTTTTGAGAGAGAACTGCCAAAAAATTCCACATATTTTCCTACAACTCCTTTTTTCCTTAACAGTTCTGTTATATATAGTACAACATCTGTGGGCGTAACTCCTTCTCTTATTTCTCCTTCAAGTTTTACTCCTATAACTTCTGGGACTATAGAATGATAAGGCTCTCCTAGCATTACCGCTTCGGCCTCTAATCCTCCAACACCCCAACCTAAAATGCCTAAACCTCCTATCATTGTTGTGTGAGAGTCTGTTCCTATGACTATTTCCGGTTCATTATTATCGTTAATTACTTTACTTAAGTATTCTAAGTTTATTTGATGTATAATACCTTTACCTGGAGGGATAATTCTAAGATTCTTAAAGGATCGTTGTGCCCATTTTAAGAATTTATATCTCTCTTCGTTTCTTTCAAATTCTTTTTTCATATTAAGAGTTAATGAGTAAGACGTACCATAATAATCAACTTGGATTGAATGGTCTATAACTAAATCGCTTTGAATAATTGGATTAACCTTTTCTGGATTTAATCCTCTTCTAGCCAACTCAGATCTCATTTCTGCAAGATCTACCAATAACGGAACTCCAGTATAATCTTGCATTATAACCCTAGTAGGCATAAAGGAAATTTCATTTCCAACTTTCCAATTTATTATAGCATCTAGGTCATCTTGAGTTATTTTTTCTCCATCAATATGCTTAGAAACGTTTATTGCTAAAACTCTTAAAGAGTAAGGAAGATTCTTTAGATCCACGAGAATTTAATACTTTATAAGATATTAAGGTTTAGCATGGAGGCTAACCTTGTTTCATTATGCAAGAAATGTAAGGCTTTAGGATATTTTGGATCTTATGTGAGAAAAGAAGATTACGTGGAAGGAGTATCTGATATAAATATATTTGCAATTTCTGACGATAAGTCTTTACTCTTAGAACTTGGTAGTTACAACGGAATTTCTCCTATCGTAATTTCAGAAGAAAAATTTAGAGAAATATGCGAAAGTGGCGATATTATTTGCTATTATATACTTTATGACTCCAAATTAATCTGTGGAGAATTACCAAAGGTTGAATTCGCAATAAATGATAATACTTGCGAAAGGCTGAAGATGTCTTCCTCGTCTTTTATTAAGTTAAGTTTTGAGGCTTTCAAAAGAAATGATGAAATAGGTACGTTAGAAAACGCATATAGGGCAATAAGAAGCCTTATCCAATATATTTCTTGTTCTTCTTTAAGGAAGATACCCATTTCCAACTCAGAAATTAAAGAAACTTGTATAAAATTAAATTTGAATTTTTGCAAGGAATTTGATAACTTAATCTTACTACGTAATATGAAAAGTCCTTTAACTCCATGGGCTCTAAATAGAATATATAATATAATTAACTCTCAAATTAAAATGGATTTTTCCTCGACTCCTATTTAGAGAAAAATTAAATAATATGTATGCAAAATAATTACATATGTCAGAGGCTCAAAGAGATATTGAAAGAGCAGAGGAATACGAGGAAACAACGCCAAGAACTTCTGTCTTAGGTGAGAACAGATTTGAATTATCTACTGGACTAATAATTGCAGCTAGATATGCAGATAAGTTAAGGAGAGTAGCCTTAGTGGCGTTAAGTAAGATGGTTCCTAAAGATATTATAATAAGGGATGTATCCGAATTTAATAAGAATTTATACGATAAAATAGTAAATCAAATGAAAATTGATAAATTAGATGTAATAAAAATAGTTGTATCTGTTAGTTACGACAAATCTCAAAATAAATTAATTTTTGAGGATACTAAAATTATAAGATATTACACAGAGGAGGAATGCAAAAAGCAGTATGAGTCAGTAATTCAAGAGAATGAAAAACTAAAAAAGGAAATAGGCGAAATAAGGAAAAAATTATCTGACTTACTTGGTTCAGTTCAATAATATTCTTTTTCTTTTACCCTTTAATTAAACCTATCACTAGGCCTATAATAAAAGCAATAGAATTGTATGGAAGTAATCTAATATAAGACGAAACTTCACTTTCAGCTTTTGAAGCCTGCTGGCCTAATGTTATCAAGCCATGCTCTACTGTGCTAGGAGATATGACGCCTATTGCGATAAGAATAATTATAATTGCAAGAATTATTATGCCTATTTGAAATATTTTCTTTATTAGTATTCCTACTAATAAGCCAAGAACAAACGCTATAACTAACGATAGTACATCTGTTGTAGAGATCATTCAACTAAAAATGTCTATAAAAGATCTATTAAGGTTTTTGCCACAAAACTCTAATAATAATAAAACTTATGACTTAATAAACAATAACTTTCTTCATAAAAATTTATTGTGCTTCAGCCATTACTGGTAAGTGTTCTTTTAGGTTTTCTTTTACTTTACTAACTAGTGCTTCTAGATCTTCTGCAATTTTCTTATATAGATACTCATTATCTACCCAATATACATAGCCTGGTCTTCCTTTCTTTTTATCTTCTTCAATTTTATCTCTCATTATTAATCCTTTATAGATTAAATTATTTATAGACTTACTAATTGATGCTTTAGTTACTTTTAATGTTTCAGCTAATTCGTCTGTTGATATCTTTCCTTTTTTAGACATTATTACGTGTAGTACTTCTACATCACTCTTGGATAGGCCGTATAAGAACGCCATTACTTCGTGTATGTCGACTTCTCTTCCATCGGGGAATTTTATCCTTTCTGCCATTTTTCCTCTAATCTAATTATACTGTATTCTAAATTTAAAAAAAGTATGTTTATTAAAATAAGCAAAAATATACGTTTAGGTAAATATGTATACATAAATGAACATATATTCACATAAATATATACAACTTAGATACATGAGCGTAAACCGTGTTAATTAGAACATAATAATAGATTGTTTGGAAAAGAAATAATTAACTCTGTTAATTAACTCCTCCCTAAGTTATATTATATTTAATATTTATTCCATTAAGATAACATTCATTCATGAAATGGCAAACTGAATGTGAAAAAGCTTACTCTCTTGTTGTCCCGTATTTAAGAACTATACTTATTAAAAAATTAATAGATAGGGGAGTTCCGATAAGAAGAGCTTCCAAGATTGTAGGATTATCTATAACGTCTTATGAGAAGCACATAAAGGATGATAAAATTAAGAAAATATTAATGAATGAAGATATAAATGATATGCTTGATGCGCTTGCCAGCAGGCTTTATTCTGGAGACAAGATAGAACCTACCACTTTTTGCCTTGTGTGCTCTGCAACAAGGAAAATCTTTGATTTATCTCCTTGTATTTTCTAAGCTTTTTATTTTAGTTCACTCAAAAAATAGCTATGACAAAAATTCTGAGTAAATCCAAAATAGGGAATAAGTTAGTTGTAAAATTCGATACTAAGTTGCAATTTAACCCAGGAAATACTATTGACGTCATTATCGATAATGATAGGCGTACATTTTCAATAGCAAGTGCATCATGGGAAAATTTTATAATGATAACTACAAATATTAGAAATTCCCCATTTAAACAAAAATTATTGATGCTAAAAGAAGGAGACGAGGTAAAAATAGAAGGCCCGTACCAAGATGAATTTGTCATAAAAGACTCTCCTAAACATGTATTTGTAACTAAGGGTATTGGAATAACTCCAGTTAGATCTATGGCTCTATACTTGCTTAAAAATTCTCAAAATGTTATTATATATTATCAACCGGACGAGGATGGAGTAATTTTATTTAAAGAAGATCTTGGCAATATAATGAAAATAGAACAGATAAGCGATAAAATATTTAAGGAAAATCAAGATGCTATGTTTTACATAAGTGGAGAACCAGAATTTACTAAAATTGCTACTAAAATTGCAGTTGATAACGGAATAAAACCTGGTAAGATAGTTGTAGAGCCATTTAGTGGATATTAAGTAAATCAGACCACTGTTTTATTTCATTGTTCAAAACTCGGCAAAGTCATCATCATGATTACTATCAAATGCTGTGATATTTAAATCAGACGCTGGCGTATTCGTCATTAATCAGTAGCATGATCAATCATCATATGAAAAAAGCGTTTAGCCATCCTCTTCTCCTAAGAGTATTAAATATTTCTTTTCTCAAATTAACCTTATCTTTAAGTGGGCAATCATTACATTCTCTAATATCTTCTCCTTTTATGGAATAATACCAGAAAGAGATTGGATCTACTATGCTTATCTGATTATTAACATTCTGTAAAGCAAAAGGCATGTCAGTCATCATGGAATGAATTTCTATAACATCTTTTAATAAGCTTCTTGCATCGCTCTTAGATATTGCTAAATTAAGGAAATTAGAGAATAACTTATCATAATTCGAAAAATCTAAAATCCCATTTCTGGCAGATTGTGAGAAGGACGCAAATAGATACTCATTAATTTCCAATTTTCCAGAATTATGAAAATCTACTAGGCTAATCCCTCCTATTCTCAGTATTTTCTCATCTTTTTTTACAAATAAGCCAGCATAAAGTCTCCCTTTATTTAAACTGCTTAAATCGAAAAATTCTAATTCCTCAGTTCTTAGTCCTCCTTTATACGTTGATAAAAAGAATTTCCCTACTCTTTTATTAGCACTTCTACCTTCAAATTCTCCCTTTCCTTTATCACCATTATCTATAAAAGCAGCAGTAAAGAACGTTATATTATCTAGGGTAGTTAGCGGATTTCCATTATGCGGGTCTAACTTATTTGTGAATAATACTAAATAAAGTAATTTTAAATCTGGGCTAGCCGGTTCTATTTTTCCGTTCACTATACTTACGTTATTAACCATGAAATCAAAGTAGCTCGTTGCACCTATTTCTGGAACATAAGCTATAAGCTTTCCTTGATTAGATAGTAAAGGCACTACATAGAAAGGTTCTGAAACCTTCCTTAATTCGCTTATAATATCAGGCAAGTTATCTTTTTTCTCTCTGGGCTTTCTCTCCTCTCTCTTAGGAATACAATTTGTAAATAATGCTACATCAGAAATTTTTACGTCAGTAATTTCCTTACCTATATATTCCTCTACTTCGTCTATAAAATCTAGTACCGCTCTATGAAAAGTTGTTTTATCAAATGTTTTTTTAATTGTCTTTACTTCTCCATCTTGCGTACATATATACGCAGTGAAAGAATACTCGTCGTTTTTAGTTAGCAGAATAGGAATATTATCTTCAGTAGTTAAAGCTGCTATGGATCCGTTCTCGGCATGTTCAAGTAAGTAGCTTATCATGTCATAAGCTTTCATGGAATCCAATTATCTAAAAGATAAAATTAAGCCTTTTCTCATTTTCATTTTTGTCATGCTGATGTTTTTAATAAGGTGAAACAGTATTTACAATGATAAGTTTATATTTATCAAACTAAAAGTAGTTTATATGCAATATACCGAAGAAGTAACAGTTCCTATTGGTAAAACGTGGATTAATACAGTAATGTCTAATCCATATTACGTTTCAGGAATCTTAGGTCATGTTACTCTTCTAAAAGTTTATGATAAAGTTAAAAACGATTATTTCCCTCCATCTGACGTAAAAGAAGCTGATAATAAATTCTTATCAGCTTTGGTCTTACAAGACGAGAAAGGTAAAGTTATTGTATATCAAGGAGAATTTACAGGCCCAAATGTTCTGCCTAATTATATAGAATATTATCTTAAAACTAATGACGAGAAAATTGAGATTAAACTAAACTTTCAACTTCAAGAAAGAACAGATGGAACAAAAATTAATATAGGATGTGAATTTATTCAAAGAAAAGGATTCTTTGACTTTTTCTCTAAAAACTATGGTAAGTTTGACGAGCATCTAGTTAAAGGTCACATCATTCCATTTCTCAACTCTTCCTTAACTAAATTTACTGTAATGAGAAAAATCTATGATGAAACGCTAGAACTTAACAAAGCGTTAATAAAATTAAGGGAATTACCTAAAACTTCTGGAGTTATAATGATTAAGAGTAATTCATTAGATTTTACTGGATATTTTAATGATAATGGGATTATTGGATCAGAATTAAAGTATAATGACAAATTGTATAATAATGCAGAAGCTTTAGCGGAATTAATTAAAGTTAGAAACGAAAAGGTTAAAATGGTAATTTATGAATTACCTATTCACGATATTAGATTAACTTTTAGCTAATTGTTTTTGCCCGTTGCCTATCTGTAATTCTTTAATAGTTTTCATAGTAATTCTAAGCACTTGATCTCTAATAGGTTCTTCAAATATTGATTTAGCTAAGGTATCTATTCCTAAAATATATGTAGTAAATGTGGTTTCTAATACTTTTATATCTACCTCAAGAACTCCCTCAATTTTTTCTATTCTAGGCTTTAATTCTTTAATTACCGTCTCCGGATCTAAATCCTTTGGCACTTCATATTTTGACCTTATTTTTCTTACCTCCTCCGAATTATGTATAAATATTGCGGCTTGTACCATAATGCTATTTGGTATTTTTACTGGCACTTTATCATCAGTATAGATTGTAGTATAAAGTAGTGAGATGTCAGTTACTACTCCAGTATAGCCTGGGATAAGAAAATCGTTAGAGAAGAACTTAGGAGGATATGTTGGAGCTATTAATCCATATTGCCAGGTTGATATTGTTATCCTATCTCCAACCTTGTAAGGCCTTGAAAAAAGTAACATTATTCCTCCAAAGATGTTAGATAAAACTGTTTGAGAAGCTAAGCCTAAAACTAGTCCAGCAAACCCTCCTGCGGCTAATGCTGCACCTATACTTACATGAACTAATAGGAAGAATCCAATGAATGCTATAATGTAACCCAACAATCTAGTTATAAAAGCCACACTAGTAGCATTGCTTGCTCCAATGAAATTTCCTAATCTTTTTTTAACTATCTCAGAAATTAGGTATGCTACTAGTACAGCTCCTACGAACCATATTGTTGCATAGAAGTAAAGCGTATAATCTGCTGGAATCACTTTTAAATTAGCTAATGTAAATATAGCAAGACCTACAACTACAGCTGAAATTATAACTGTTAATACTAATCCTATTAATTGTCTCTCGCTAAATCGGCTCATATTATTCTCTATAAACTCATTCTTTATAAACGCAGATTCCCTGAACAGAGATATATAAGTTAGATTAAGATATTAAATCAATTATGACAAGGAGTATTATTCTTGGCAACGGTCGACTTACCATTTTGGCTGATCAAAATTATTTATTGAGAGAATTGTATTATCCTTTAAGTACAGATAACCATTTACACATGGGAAGAATAGGAATTTGGGTAAATAATAGATTTTATTGGCTTCACGATCTACATCCTGAGATAGAATATGAAGAAGACACCTTATCATCAAAGGTTGAAGCATCAGTTGAAGGTATAAAGATTAAAATAAAAGATGCTGTAGATATGGCTTATGAAATTTTATCAAGAGAAGTTACAATAGAAGGAAATAAAGAAGTTAAGGTCTTTTTTGCGTGGGATTATCATATTTATGGTACAGAATATGGAGACACTGCTCTTTATGACCCGGCAACGGATGGCATTATTCATTATAAACGCGATAGATGGTTTTTATTTACTTGTGATATTCCTACTTATCAGTACGCAACTGGTTATAAAGAAGTAATGGGTTATCAAGGTACTTGGAAGGACTGTGAAGATGGGGAACTTTCTAACAATCCTATTGCCCAAGGAGCAGTAGATTCGGCAATAAGTTTTAAGATAAATACTGGTACAACATTTTATTGCTGGCTTATTGCAGGTTACAATTACAGTGATGTAAGAAAGAAGAATGAGTACGTACAGAGTAAGAGCCCTAGAGAATTAATAGATAGAACAGAAAAATTCTGGAGAGCATGGTTAATAAAAGCTAAAGACTACGATAAGGTTGTAAGGAGGAGTCTTTTAACTATTGTAGCAAACTGGCAAGAAAACGGTGCAATTCCGGCATCGCTAGATACGGATATAATGAGATTTAATAAAGATACTTACAATTATGTTTGGCATAGGGATGCAGCCTTTGCTAGCATAGCGTTAACATTACTAGGTTATCAGGACTTCTCTAGGAAATTCTTCACTTTTTCCAAGAATTTATTATTTAATGGCTTCTTATTCCAAAAATACACCGTGGACGGATTCTGGGGTTCAACTTGGCATCCTTGGACAACTGGCTACGTACCTATTCAGGAAGATGAAACTGCACTATTAATTTACGCTTTATGGATACATTTTAGAAAATTCTGGGATGTAGATTTCGTAAAGGATTTATATAGACCTATGGTAAAATCTGCAGCGGACTTTCTATCTACATATATTGATGAGAAAACTGGTTTGCCTTTACCTTCTTACGATTTATGGGAAGAAAGAAGAGGAGTTCATTTCTTTACATCGGCAGCAGTATATGCTGGTTTAGTTTCAGCATCAAAATTTGCAGAATTTTTTGGAGATGAGGAATATAAGGACAAGTACTTCTCTGCTGCGCAATTAGTAAGAAAAGGCTTAGATACTTTTTATCAAGGGGATCATTTTGCCAGAATGCTAGGAGATAAGGGCTTTGATAAGACTGTTGATGCTAGCACTGTCTTGGGAGCTATGCTCGTATATGATCCTATGGATCCCAGAGTAATAAGTAATAGAAAAGTTGTAGAGGAAAAGCTTACTGTTAATGGCGGAATTATAAGATATGAGGAAGATTGGTACTTGAAGGAAAGCGACAAGCCTAATCCATGGTTTATAACAACATTATGGGTTGCCCAACAACACATAGCAGAAGGTAATATTGAAAAAGCTACAGAATATTTAAATTGGGTTCTGAAAAACTCCTTGCCTACTGGAATTATACCAGAACAAATTACTCCATCTGGGAATTATCCTTCCGTATCTCCTTTAGTATGGTCCCATGCAGAGTTAGTAAGGACTTATTACTATTTAAAGAACGGTTTCACGAAGTTCATATAACCTAAGTAATTCTTTCCTAAATTGTAAATAAGTATAATTATTAACAATGCCTTTTAACGCAAGTGATAAGCCAAGTTTAGGTATTCCTTCCTCTAGTAGTGAGATAAATTCCTCTAAAAGATTTGTGTCTATTTTGAAAATAGTATTAACTGCATAAGGAAAAACATACTTTTCTAAACAAAGGTATTTATCTATATAAGGATCTTTAGTTCTAGATAGAGATTCGTTTCCTTTATGGTAAACTTTAGCACCTTTAAAAGTTGCAGAATCTCCTCCTAAATATATTCCATGAAGTGCCAAAATACTTTCATTATAGCTTCCTCTTAAAGTAAAGGTAGGAATTTTATACTTTAGAAAGAAATTAGTTTTTAAACTCATATTAACTCCAGCAATAGCTAAGGATTTCTCTACATCGTAAGTTCCTAAATCGTCTCTATCAGCGCTAAGTCCAACCTTTGTAAGAAATCCGGTATATTCACTAAACTTACTATTGTAGGGCATCATATATTTTGTATTTTTATATTTTTTAAAGAGGGCATTAGGGTAGTTTTTCCATTTTTCTCCAATGACTTCACCAGAAGCAATATAAATTAATGGATTCTTTTCGTGAAATTCTAGATGATCTTCTATCCATTTACTTGAAGGTATTGCGTCGTCGTCTGAAAATAACGCAAGGTCGTCAGGATTTAAGTTTTCTAAGGCTAAATTTATTGCCTCCTCAAAGTATCCTTCTTTCTGTATAATTATTTTATTTACTCCATTTATATTAAGTTGTTTTTTTGAAATTAATATAATTTCAAAATTCTTAAATGTTTGTGCTTTTAATGCATTTAATGTATCTTTAATAGATTCTCTTCCTAAAGTAGGAATAAAAATTTGAACCATGAATATACTTTTTTATATGATTTAAAAAATTAGTAAAGAAGATTCATGCCATGGATCTCGGCTAGGGGATCTGATAAGATAGTTTATAATCAATGTTTAAAACTAGAACAAGGAAAAATATTACGAGTAGAGAGTTTTAAAGGAGATAGATGGATAGAAATAAAAAGGAAGAAAGAAGACGAGTTTGAAATAACGGAGAAGGGCTATAACACTTCTACATACATCGTTAGCTCTAAGGAATTAAAAACTCTATTAAAGAG
Organism: Acidianus ambivalens; assembly: GCF_009729015.1. Taxonomy (NCBI): domain Archaea; kingdom Thermoproteati; phylum Thermoproteota; class Thermoprotei; order Sulfolobales; family Sulfolobaceae; genus Acidianus; species Acidianus ambivalens. The sequence continues at coordinate 2,178,125 of NZ_CP045482.1, forward strand.
GCTTTTCGAAATGGAATTTCCCAGAAGTCATCAAGTAAGAATTTCTATAACGTCGTGAAATAGTCTACTCTCTTTTAAAATAATACTTGACAATATATTAATCATGGATATAGGTCTTGATGACATTATCAACGTTAATTTGTTAAAAAAGAAATATGAAGATTATGCAAACTCTTTTGCTTCTGGAAGTAATATAAAGACAATAGTAAAGGATTTTATATCATTTATTAAGCAAATTAGATTAACTACATTTTCCTCAAAACTCTTGGAAATATTAGATCAACAGGAAAAAATCGCAAAGAGAATTCTTTTAGTTTACAATATAAGATATTTGCTATTAATTTTCTATAAATCTATAATTCAAAGAATGATTAGCAAATTAATAAATTTAATAAGGTCGTTCTTGTCGCTCATCTAAATATATATTTTTTATTTTCCATTCTTTTTCTCATGAAGATTGTTATATTTACGTCTTCTAAAGAAGCGCAAATGGAAGAGCCTATAATTTGTGATAGAGATACAGTAAAAATTGATGGAAGTAAATGTATAGGCCGAAGTTTAGGAATTGCACCTTATGTTGCAAAGTATCTAAAAGATCTAGGATTTTATGTAATAGTTATAGATCCTTTCGCTGAAGATAACGATTATGAAGCTGACGAGGTAATAAAAGGAGAAGTTTTCAGCATACCAGACGAATTAATAAAAGGAAATTACGTAGTAATAAGCACCAGACACGTTTACGACACATGGGCGATAATGAAAAGCATATTAGCTGGCGCTAAGGCAATACAAGTGGTCATGAGTATAAAAAGGGCAAAAGTAATTCTAGGAAGGCTAATAAAGGCTGGTATATCAAAGGATGAATTAAAGAAATTAAGGATACCTGCAGGATTAGATATAGGTGCTAAAACGGAGAAAGAAATAGCCTTAAGTATAGTGTCTGAAATCTTGGCAATGGAAAGAGGCACTAGTGGTTTACCTTTAAGTAAAGTTAAAGAATTCGAGAAAGTGGTTGATGGATTATAATTAGAAGAAGGTTACAGTTCCTAATTCAGGGTTTTAGTGATTAGAATATTTTTCAATATATTCTCACTTAATAAAGAAGAATACAATTAGAAGTTCAAAAATATTAATAAATGGCATTTAGCTCTTATAGTTTACTAGTAAACAATAGGCCTTGCTTTTAGTCGTATGAATGGGGCAATTCCACCGTGATAATCATCTATATACACGCTCTTAACTTCTTTAGAAATTGCATCAATAGTAGTTAATTCTTGCAAAGGTATTGCGATCTCTCTTACTATTACACCACCAGAGCCTATTAGCATAGAGTTTCTAGGGAAGAGCCTTATGCTATTTTTTACTATTTCACTTCTTATAACTCCTAAAACCATCAGCCCATTTTTAGTATCTTGAATTAATTCTTGAAATCCCCAGTCTTTTGGCTTTACAATTAAGTTAAAGTAGTCTGGAAGAGGTAAAACTCCCCTTGCATTACCTGGACTTCCATTCTTAGTTGTTAAGGTACCTAGATATTCTAAGACTATTCCGTCTCCTATAATTTCCTTCTTTTGAGTTCTAACTCCTTCATCATCAAATACAGAAAAACCTATAAGATTTTCATTAAGAGGGTCATCATAAACAGTTATTTCACTTGAAATTCTTTCTCCTAGTTTAATCCTTGGATTATCTCCTCTTAGAAAGTTCATGAATTGATGAAATAAGTGAGCAGTAGCTTCAGGATCCAAAATTACATTCATTCGCTCTAGTCCCCAAATCCTTTCATTCATAGAGATACTTTGCATTTTTAAGAAGTCTGCTACAGCCTTAAGGTCTGAAGGTTTTCCAGAATATGCAAATTTTAGTCCGTTATATTCAACATAATTTAGGATTTTTTCCTCTATACAGTCATTTATTTTTCTATGTATCTTTTTTACCGTAACATTAACGTCAGTTAACTTAGATAATATTTCATCTAAGTTCTCCCATTCCTTTACTGCGGGAGAGATATAAGAGACGCATTCCTCATGAGATTTAATTTCTTCTTCTTTTCCCTCAATTTTGTTTAAGACCCAGCCTGATCTAGTCAAATATCTATTTACTCTAATTTCTCTGGTTTCCTTATAAATTCCAGAACCAGATATAAAGTGGACGATCTCTTCCTTTAGCTCATAAGTTTGCATTAATAAAAAATAATACCTTAAATTAGAAAAAACTACCTACTGTCTTTTCTTTTACTTACTTATTTTCCATAATGCTAGAGATAGCACTATCATTATTGCGTCTATTATTAGCGAGATGTCAACGTAAGGATTGAATGGCAAAACTTTTCCTACGAACGGTGCTGGTGCTGTTCTAGTCTCTAAAAGTAATGCAAAGTCTATAACATAAAATATTGTTATTGGCAAGTAGAGCTTCTTAATGCCCTGTATTAAAGCAACTGCAGCCACTATTGCCAATGAAGCCACAAATCCGAAGAAAATTCTATAGATTAATGTAGCAGTTGGATTAGGTAGTTTCGCGTCTACTAAATCTAAATGGACTCCTGCCCATAGCGTTGACAATAGCATTCCTGCCCATTGTAACATGTTTTGTTTTACTGTAGTTCCATTCATCACGATAAAAAATGGAATTAATCTAAAAATATCTTTACCCAAATCAAAAAATTAATTTATCCCAAATCAGATGTAGAGTTAAAACGCAAGTCTACCGAATTTGCTCCTTAAGAATACGCCCATTATGAAGAAGAATATTGCAAAACCTATTACTACTGGAACTACTGCTCTCCAAGGTCCAAAATTATTTAGATATAATGCTAATCCTATTGATAGAACGAAGAAGAAAGCTAAAGGTCCTACTACTACTGTCCATGTGAACCTATCCCATCTCTTTGTTTGTCTTCTTTCTTGTTCTTGTTTTTCCTCGGTCATAAGATAGTCTTTTACTATTAACTAATAAATCTTTTTAAAACAAAATTAACCTAAGACTCTTCTAATCTCTTCATAAAGTTCAGGATCCTTTTCTTGAAGCTTCTTAAGAGAAGGAGGCCTCAATCCTTTAGTTTTTACTCCTTTTATAACAGATCTTATCCACGCATCATAAATCTTACCTGATCCTGTTTTGTAATAAAACTCCTTTAATTTTTCTAGTGCCTCATCTTCATTTAAGTTTTTAACGTTTACAAGATATCTCGATGCAACATACAATATAAACCTCTTCCTACCATCTGGAAGACCTTTCTCTAGAATTGTATCTATCCAGCTATAATTAACCTTAGACGGTATAGGAGGAAATACTCCTTCAACCTCAAATAAGAGATTTCCATTTTCGTCATAGACTTTTGACATACCATTTTGATATATAACATATCCTGCGGGAGTATCGTCTGGATAATGTAAAATTATTTTAACTATTTACCTTCACCTCTGTTAATTTCATTCTAGTAGCACAAAATGAGCAAATTTCTCTGCCCTTACTCGTAGGCATTCCACAGATCTTACACTTACCTAAACTTTCCTTAGGAATATCTTCCATTAATGGTCTGAATTTTTCCTCAAAATTAGTAACTAATGAGATCATGAAGCCAGGTATTTTATCTTCCATTTCTTCTATTGATCTCCTTATCTTATCTTGGGTTTCTCCTCCGACTCTAAATGTATGAGGACATGAGTCATAAATGAAAGGTATTCCTTTAACTAATGCGTAAGTCATGATTTCCTTTTCAGGAGATAAGAATAGGGGTTTAATTTTCTTTATATAACCGTTCTCAGCAGGTGATACTGGTCTTAATCTAGCTAAACTTAATATATCACCATTATAGTATCCAGTTAATACGTATTGTGCAATATCATTAAGATTGTGGCCAGTAGCAAGAGTATCTGCACCTTCTTCCTTTGCAACTTTTTCAAGAATATATCTTTTTGTAAGTCCGCAAGTACTACATACTGGTCTCCTTATCTTTACCTTAGCTTCATCTATGGTAAATCCGTATTCCTCCTTTAGTTTTACAATCCTATATTTGACCCCTAGCATTTCGTAGTTCTTAATAGCAAATTCTACACTTTTAGCCGAGTATTTTTTGCCCATATCTATTCCTAAATCTATGGTTATACCAATGATTTCAATACCTTCTTTTTCTGCTATCTTAGTCATTACATGAAGTAAAGTAGTACTATCCTTTCCACCAGATACTGCAATTGCCAATTTTCTTGTTCCCTCAAGCATATTGTATTTTCTAACAGTTTTTTCGACTCTATTTTCAAACCATTGTATAAAATGCTCTTTACAAAGGTACTTGTGAGCGTAAGGTATCTTAATTATTGCTTCTTCTTTACACTCACTGCATCTCATAAGATTTAATATATTCATCATATATTAAAATCAAATCTTTTAATCCAATGCTTGAAGGTATTACCATGCAATTACTTGCAGAAGTTCATCCAAAGACTAAAATTGAAAAAATAAAGAAAGAAATACAAGACTTATCATCCTTTGATGGATTTGACATACCAGATTCTCCATTAGGTTTGCCATCAGTTAAACCAACTTCCATAGCAGCTTTAATCAGAGAAAAATATGAGCATAAGAGGATAATAATAAACCAAAGGCTTCTTGACGTTAATGAGCTTTACGTGCATTCGTTATCATTAACTGCTAAGGCTTTTAATCTAAATATTGCATTCACCAAAGGGGATAAGCCAAAAATAGGTAAAGAAGTAGGTTATTTATCCTCAGAGGAGGCAGTAAATATTGCAAAAAGTTACGGTGTTAGTTCTGGGATGATGATAAGTTTAAGAAAAAGCAGGACTGAAATATTAGCTAGATTAGAATCTAACGCAGATTTCTACCTTGCCTTACATTTTTCTGGAGTAGAATCTATAAAAGGGCTTGAAGAAAGTTTTCCAAAAATAATACCATATATAATAGTAAAGACTGAAAAGAATAAGGAAATATTATCTAATATTTCACAGCCTTCCTTTGAAGGAAGTAAAGTGCGTGACCTACTTTACGAACTGGAAAGTGTAGGAATAAAATCCGTTCTGATATCGTCTCCTGGAGATTTGAATTATTTAGTAAATTTTAAATTTTAAAGATTGGTAGAAATATATAATTTAATAGATAATATTTTAAACTCTGGAGTAGAAGCATGTGTTATGTTTAAAAATCTTAGTGAAGAGCTTACAAAAGCTTTACAAGAAGCAAACTATGTCAACCCTACTAAAGTTCAAGAATTAGCAATACCGCAAATGTTACAAGGAAAGAGTGTCTTAGCTCAAGCAAAGACTGGCTCAGGGAAAACCGCAGCATATTTAATTCCTATTCTAGAAAAGGAAGAGCAAGCTTTAGTATTAACGCCTACTAGAGAATTAGCTGAGCAAGTAGCAGATGAGGCAAGAAAACTAGGTAAATATAAGAAAATGAGTATAGGAGTTATTATTGGAGGAGTTCCCTACTCTGGACAAGATAAGGAGGCCAAAAAAGATATAGTAATAGGGACTCCAGGTAGGATATTAGACTTATGGGGTAAAGGCTATTTAGATCTTTCACGCTTTTCCGTTGCAATAGTTGATGAAGTTGATAGAATGTTCGATATGGGCTTTATTGATGACGTTAGGATGATACTAAAAAATGCCAACCCAGATATGTATGGATTCTTTTCAGCAACAGTTCCAGAAGAAGTGGAAAGTCTTGCAAAGGAATTCTCTCCTAATATTGAATTTCTAAAAGTTGACGATATTAAACCTGTAGAAATAGAACACTTGTTTTACGAGGTAAAAGGTTGGAGAGATAAGATTAGTAAATTAAAAGATGAGTTAGACGATAATGAGAAAACCATTATTTTCGTAAATACAAAAAAGAAGGTCGAAGAGCTTTACGAGGAGCTAAGGGACGATTTTGAAATTTCCTTGCTTCATGGTGATTTACCACAAAGAGTTAGATTAAGGAATCTATCGTCTTTCAGAAGAGGTAAAACTAACGTACTACTCTCAACTGATTTAGCGTCAAGAGGAATTGATGTAATAGATGTTACTAAAGTAATAAATTTTGACACTCCAAGAGATGTTGAAACTTATATTCACAGAGTAGGAAGAACTGGAAGAATGGGAAGAAAAGGGATAGCGATAACGTTTTACACTAGGAGAGATGCTCAATTAATTCTGAAGATAAAAGATTTAATAAAAGGTAAGAAGCTGGAAGTTCAGTAGAAAGGAATATAAATTTCATTTGAAAAGATGAAAATATGAATCTAACGGATAAAATACTTGCATTACTTTACGACAGAGGAGAATTAACTAGCAGCGAGATTGCTGATAGCTTAAGAGAAGACGAAGAAAATGTAGAACTTACATTAAAAGGTATGGAAAAAGAAGGGCTAGTTTTTGAGAAAGAGAAAGGTCTTATATTTAAAAAGAAAGTTTACTCTTTAACTCCTACAGGATTAGAAAAAGCTAAGAAGGCAAAGGAAGAACTAGAAGAGAAGGCTAACAAACTAGTTACAGCAATACAACAAGGAGAAGACCCACAAGTAATAGTTCAAGAATACGCTGATTTAATACCATTAATGTTAGCAATGTCTTTAATTGATATGATGATGTTGCAAGATCTTATGTTTATAGATTTTATGAACTTTTGAAGAAATAGATAAAAATAAATAATAAAAAATAATTATTGAGCTGTTTTTATTATTTCTTCCTGTGTTATTTTACTCTTTGGTCTCCAACCCATGGAATACGCTATGGCAGTTCCTATTAATGTTACTGCAAGGTTAATTGCTAATGCTATTATTGCAATGAATAAAGGTCCTAGAGGAGTTGTCATCAATGATATCTTAAATACACCAAAGTGATGTTGTATGAAGTTTACATAATACTCTAATCCAACGCCCGATATTATACCTGCTGCCCAACCTGCTATCAGAGATTTAGACTCAAGTTTATCAGTATAAAGCCCTAAGAATACTGCAGGCAAAGTTTGAGAGACTATTATACCGCCCAGTAGTTGTAACTGTATTGCATAAGTTGCAGGTACTACAAACACGAAACCTAATGCCAAGAACTTAAATATTGTAGAAGTCCACTTTGCTAGTTTTGCCTCAGAATATGGAGGCAAATCTGGTTTAAACTCCTTTATTACGTTTCTTACAAATAAGTTTGCTACTGCTATGGCCATTATTGATGCTGGAACTAATCCACCTACAAATATTGCTAAGAAAGCTAAACCTACGAACCAACACGGCATTGTGCACGCTATTAAAGCAGGTACTGCCAGTGCACCGTTCCCAGTTTTAGCAATAAGACCTAGAGCTCCTGGAACTGCATAAACTAATATTCCGAATAATGATATTAATGCTAAACCTATTCCGTAAATTGGTAGGAAAGACGTGCTATATACTAGTTTCTTCTCGCTTTCAGATGATAAAAAACCGTTAATTGCGTGAGGATATAAATATAGAGCAAATGAGCTGCCTAACGCTAAAGAGAAATAAGCTGGTGCTAATTTTATTGGAAGAGTTTCCATTTCAGGTGGAGCTGTGCTACCAGTGACTTTGGCCAAATGATAAGCGGCGAAGTTAGTTGATAAATCAGAAAATGCTTTAGAAAATCCCCCTATTTCTATTGGTACTAAAACTATTACAGTTATCACGGTAATCCATATTAATACATCTTTAAATACCCCGGTTAGTGCAGCACCTCTTAATCCGCTTACAAAAGTAAAAGCTGCTAATACAATAAACGCTAGTATTAACGAAATTTCAGTAACTATTTTACTTGATATTCCTAGTCCTGCTAAAAGAACTGCTAATACAGCTTCCATTCCTACTATTTGCAGTGCAATATATGGCAATTCTGCAACTACTCCAGTTAGTGCTACTAGAATAGCTAAACTTCTGCTATTGAATCTATCTTTAACAAAATCTGCAGCAGTTATATAACCTTTGTTTCTTGAAACATTCCATAATCTAGGCATAGTTAATAATGCTACACCAAATCCCCAAGCTACGTATGGAATAGCAAAGAAGTACAAGGAGCCGAAGGCAAATATCCCTGCAGGTACTGCTATGAATGAATAAGCTGTAAATAAGTCTGCACCTAATAAGAACCACACTAATAGAGTACCTAGTCTTCTACCTCCTAATCCCCACTCGCTTAATTTATTTAAGTCTCCTTTTCTCCATCTAGCTCCGTAAAATCCTAAAAACGAGAAAATTGCGAAGAGAATTACAAATACTGATAGCGTTAAATAGTTAACGTTCATGACTTCTCACCTCTAAATGCATATCCTACAGCAAAGTATAGTAGCGAAGTTACTATTAGTAATACTATTTGTATCCAATAAAACTCCGTTAGACCGAATAGCGTTGGTTGAACGTTGTTAAATAATGGATATAAAGAGTAAATTATAATGTCTACTAGAAGGACTATTCCTAGAGAGAGATAAAATCCTTTTTTCATTGCAAATAAATGCAAACGCTAATTTACCTATATATTTTAATTATAAAGAGAAAAACATGCGTATAAAAAAATCTTAGTGTAAATATTAAGTTAGTATACATGTATCGTTATTCTTAGGAAAATTTAATCTAACATCCTAATGTAAAATAGAAGAACAAATTAATGTGACTATTGAGAAGAAATAATGAGTTGGAGTTAAAAATTGATTTACCAGAAGATTTGGTAATTCCACCATTAGAAGAGTTTTCATATATATGCAATGGTGAAGTAACAAAAGTGAAATGTAATAATACTATTTATAGAGATGAAGATAAGATTATAGCGACACCGTATGATATAATATATTCAATATCATTAGAAAATTTAGTAAGAAATAAGACTAGAGGTAGGAAATACAATAGATGGTCTTACTATGTAAATAAGTATAAATTAACTATAGAACCTATTGAATTTTCAACTATAATTAGAACTGGAGCAATTATAACCATATTTGTAGATGGATTAGATATAAATGGAATATCTGGCGATGTTGTAATTAAAGAATTCAAAATAAGTGGAAGTAGGGATTGTGAGAAAATTGTAGATAAGCTACAAGATGTGAATCCAAGACTGATAGTAGTAAAAAAGGAAAGTTTTGTGTTTACAATTTCGGCTTATAAAGTAGTATATACAGATAAAAATTTACAAAATATTATGAAAGAATTTATTGGATATAAAAGAATGGAATGCGAGAAACTTGTCATCAAAGACTATACTAAGATATGCTATATTTCTTCTACATTCTCTTAGATTAACTTTTTGTGTTTTCTATTACTAGAATTTTATCATTTAATTGTTTTACATTTCCATCAATTTTTATCCTTACTTTTTTATCACTAATTACAATAACTTTTGAATACTTATCTTTAATTTCGTTTAACTCCTTAAGAGAACCGCTAAAAAGTATTGGAATTAAGGAGATTTCATCCAATCTTCCTTCTTCTATATATTTTTTATATTTTTCGTCATTTTGCAAGATGCCTTTTATAGACTCCTTTTCTCCGTACTCCTCATAAGATAATAAGGGGAGAATTGCTATATCCCCTTCCTTAGATTCTGTCGAGTAATTTCTTACTTCGCTCAAAATTACGTTGAAAAGTCTATTCATATATTCCCTACCAAGTTCTACGTCATATACCTTATCCTTATCAAAGTTTTCGTGAAAACTCTTATTTAGCCAAGTATAAGCGTCTATTATCTCATCTTTTCTTTTTGATATCGTGTCAATAAATTTGATGTTAAACGAAGAAAGGCATGTGGAGCTTATGTAGCTTGAAAGTGCAGGATTTAGGATAATTATACTTTTTCCCTTATCAAGGGCTGAACATAAACTTTGGACGTCAAAAAGTGAATTAGGGGAAGATAAAGGATCTGCGCCTATTCCTACTTTCATTCCTTCATTAGGATCAACATAAGAATAAAATGTAAATCTATAATGATCAAAAAGTTTTACATTACCATACCACTTTGAATATTCCTTTAGATTATCTTTAAGTTCTTCAACTTCTTCCAAAATCTTCTCAAAGGCATCAATTGTGGATTTATATTTACCATCAAGTCTTCCATAAGGTATGAAGATTGGTTCTCCGAGTTTAGGATAAAGGTAATCAAAACCATAAGCTTTAGCTACATCTGGAATCGATGAATCAATTAGTGTTTTAATTGCAACTTTCATTTCTTCAGGAAGCCTATCAATATGAAATATCTTCTTTTCTTCTTTCTTAAATAAAGACATCGCTATTTTTGTAGAGTTCTAATTATAAAAAATTAAGCTAGATCTTGAACACTGTCCTTATGAAACCTAGGATAATATATATGAAGATTACTGTCATTATACCAAACATTACGAGTCCTGTCCAAAATTCCTCCGAAATTGAGAACGGTGAGAAAGGATAAACTTGATTAGAATAAGGAGACCACCCCACTATTAAAATGACTGAAAGTACGCTATCTCCCATCATCCATAGTACAAATAGTATTGCCTTAATTGCGTTGTTTAAACCATGGATTGTAGAGCCCATTACTAATCCGCCTAAATATAATGATAAGTCCTCTACTATTCTTAAGCACAAATATGCTCCACCTAAATTAAAAAAGTAGGGAATATGCCAAAATACTGGAATTATTATACCTGGGATTAAATATATTTTAGATCCTCTAAAGCCAATATAACCTAGAACAAATCCGCCAATGTAAAGTACGTAATGCATAGCCATGTATAATGCCTCATATCTTGGCTCCAAGAGTTCAGTTACAGGATTTATGGCAACTATTAAAAATAGAACGGGAATTATCAAGGACTTTCTTGTAAGCTTATCCCTTAAAATCTGCATAAGTATAAAAGAAGATTAAGAAGAAAAAAGATTTTATTCAGGAGGGATTTCTTTAAAGCTCATAGAAATATCTATACCATCCTTCTTGTGTTTATACCAAGATGCTACATAAATTATTACACCAATAGCTATCGTTAAACTGACAAAGAATTCTGTTAATGGAAATCCATCTACTGTACTAGTAAATCCAAAAACTGGATTGACTCCTGCTTCATACGTTAAGAATGCGAAATAAATGGCTGATATTATTCCAGCTATCTCAAGGCTCTTAATTCTATTTTTAATTCCATAAACGGCCCCTGCTATGCTTGCTATAAGGAAATATAGCGCTCCCAGGATTGTTGCTCCATATAATGAAGTTGCTGCGGATGTTGAGAACACTGGAATTAGAAGTAATATTAGCATTATAGATAAATCTAGTAAGTGGGCGTAAACGGGAGAGCCCTTAGAATTTACTTGAGAGAACTTTTCTGGTAAAACTCTGTCAAAAGATAATGCAAATATGTACCTAGAGAACACTATAACACCGTAAGATAAAACGTAGAAATTCCATAATACAGTTCCTAGTCCTATAATCCATTGAAGAATAGGATTTCCAGCCAAGGCAATGGCCACTGTCCAGAAATTGTAAATGAAAGATCCATATGCATAATAATTGAAATAATAGCCTGCAACAAAATCCATTTCAAGGAAGGCTAGAGTAACTAATAATCCAGTAATTCCCAAGGCTAAGACTAGATTTAACTTAGCTATTTTTTCTGTTTGCTTAAATTCTGCAGCCACTGCAGGACCTGCCTGCATCCAAGGATATGTATATAATGCAAAGATTGGTAAAAGCAGTAAAGTATAACCAAGGTTTATGGAACTAGGTAAAGCAGAATATTTAACTGGAGGAACGCTAACTCCAAGATTGGAGAATAATGAAATTATGCTAGAGAAATGAGAAGAATTTAATGCAATAACGATCATTGCTAGAACTAATGAAAGCATCGAAAATATTCCTAATGCAGTGACTATTGAATAACCCCATTTTGCTCTCAAGATATTTATTAAAATTACTGCTATAAAAAATGATGCAGAAATGACGTAAAATATAATTTTCTGAAGTAATGTAAGACTTCCGTACGGATTAACGAAAATCGTATTTGCTAAATTAATTAATCCTGGATTATTGTCAGCATGTCCTATAATACATAGTACTGCATTTATGCTACTACCAGAAAAGAATGCCACTAAGGCAAAATATGCTACTGACTCTATCATTAATGAAATAGCCATTACTGCGCCTAGTGGTCCGTTTAGAGATCTTGATATCCATACGTAATCTCCGCCAGTCCTAGATATTTTTCTAGTCATTATTGTGTAAACTATTAATTGCGGTATTGCGAAGATGAAACCTATTATAGAAGCTAACCATAATACTCCTCCAGGTCCACCTATAGTTGGGTTATTAGAAGAATTAAGATATGGAGATATCGATTCAAATAACGCTACACCTGCTGACATATTTCCTAGGTTTAACATTATTGCGTCTATGAGGCTAACTTGCTTTAAAAGTCCCGAGGATTCTCTAATAAAAACTGTTTTAGGCATCGAGTTGTCTCTTACGAAAGATAATATAAAAAATTTACTCAGAAAAGTAAAATGAAAGAAGTTTATCACCATATAATTTACTTGATCAATTAAATGTAAAAAGTAATAGCCATTATAAAATACATAATGTAATACTAAAAAATGACTAGTAATATTAATATTAAACGAAGGAAAGGAAGGCATATGGCTACTAAAGTAAAGTTCAAGTATAAGGGAGAGGAGAAGGAAGTAGATATTTCGAAGATAAAGAAGGTTTGGAGAGTTGGCAAAATGATATCGTTCACCTACGACGACAACGGTAAAACTGGTAGAGGAGCAGTTAGCGAAAAGGACGCACCAAAAGAACTACTAGAGAAACTGAAATAAATGATATATAAAAAAGAGTTTTATTTTAAGTTCATTATTTCTTTTTATGGATTTTCAAGATCTTTTTAAGTTAAGGCCCGTCTATGCTTTTGATGTAAATAATGGGAAAATAAGTTATGTGGTGAGAGATAAAATACTTTCGGTGTATATTCATGGCGAAGGCAAAGTTCCACTAGAAGATGTTTATGCAGAAGGCGTAGAATGGATAACCGATAAAAAATTAGCAATTATAGGGGATCCAGGAGGAAGCGAAAAAAGGGAGATTTATATTTATGATAGAAATAAGGTATTTCCATTATTAAAGGATCAATATGATAATTTTAGCACTTACTTCATTAACGAGGATAAATTCCTTTTTATTTCTAATAGAGACGGGAAGACTCTTCATTTATATTTATATGACAAGGGAGATATAATCCAAGTTAGCAAGGGAGATAATCCAGTAGAAAATTATTGCTTATCGCCTAGTAAGAAAAGAGTAGTATATTCTCAAGGAATTTACGATAACGATCTTTATGTTTATGATTTAGATAGAGGAGAAGTTATATCTAAGATTTCCTATCCTAACTCTGAAGAGACGGTCTCCTTATATTGTTTTAAAGACGAGGATAATTTCCTTTTCATATCTAATAAAGATAACTATTTTGATATATATAATTTTAATATAGGAAAAGGAGAGATAACTGAAGTTATAAAAAGTGATCATGAGAAGTACGAAGTAGTTCCTATAGCCGATAAGATAATTTATACTGAAGATGTATATGGTGACTTCAAGATAAAAATTCATAAAGGAAATGAATTGGTTACAGAAGGATTCAATTCATATTTAACTCCTGACCAAGACTATGTTTACTATATAGGCTCTACCTATAATAGGCATTTCGACCTATATAGAGTCAATATATTGACGGGAAAAATAGAAAGGCTTACAAACTCTATGGACAATATTAAAGGAGATTTTGCAAAACCTAAAGTTGTAAAATATGAGAGTGAAGGCGGAATAGAGATTAACGCATTACTTTATGAAAAAGGAGGAGAAGATAAGGGAGTAGTTTACATCCATGGTGGTCCTGATTGGGAATGCACTGACTCTTTTAACCCAGAAATACAATTCCTAGTCGATAGGGGTTTCAAAGTTATTTGTCCTAATTATAGGGGTTCTACAGGTTATGGAAGAAGGTTTAATCACCTTAACGATAAAGATCTGGGAGGAGGAGATTTAAAAGATGTAATAAACTCTGCTAAATTACTTGGCGTTAAAAAAGTAGCCGTGACGGGCGGAAGTTATGGAGGATATTTGACAATGATGGCAGTTACTAAATATCCTGACATGTGGTGTTCTGCTGCTGCTGTAGTTCCTTTTGTAAACTGGTTTACTGAAAAGAAATTTGAAAGAGAAGTTCTTCGGCAGTACGATGAAATGAAAATGGGTAATGATGAAAATTTGCTTAGAGATAGATCTCCTATATTCTTCATAGATAATATTAAGTCTCCTCTATTGATATTAGCAGGAGAAAATGATCCTAGATGTCCTGCGGAAGAGACTAGACAAGTTATAGAAAAATTAAAGGAAAGAAATATAGAAGTGGAATATAAAATATACGAAGATGAAGGACACGGATTCTCAAAAATAGAAAATTATGTGGATTCTATAAGGAGAGTTGTAGAATTTATCGAAAGACATTGTAAATGATGACGCCGCTCGTCAGATAGATGAAGAAGGTCTTGAGTTCTGAATTCCTTTTCTTAATTCTTCCAAATTATTCGGGGCAGTAAAAAAGACTGGCACATCATGAGGCAATGCTGCCTTAAAGCTAACTAATAACCATTGGCCTACTTCTAAATCTAAAGTTCTGTCCATTAACGTATCGTTAATTCCAAAGGTTTCAGCTATTAGTTGTCTATCATAAGGTCTAGGTAATGTACTTATAAAATACGTGTGAAGCTGTTGAAGTACATTTGTATTCAAATAAGCCAATCTTTGTGTACTTATTAGGCCGTGGAGATGGTACTTTCTTCCATGTCTTAATAGTTTTTCTACTGCATTGCTAGAAAATTCACTATTATCCTTTTGTTTTGTATCAAAAGGTATGAATTCTTGAGCCTCATCTAATACGAAAAGTATTGGATTTGTTGAGTAAGATTTTTTCCTTCTAAGCATAATTTGATTAATAAGTTGTCCTACTATTAATCTAGCCTCTTCTATGTTTGGTAGTTCTAATATGAAAAGTCTAGGAGAGTTTTCCACATTATCTAAGATTTCTATTGCCATCTTTTCTATGTCATATTCCTCTCCTTCTTGGATTTCAGAGGTTAGATAAGCTCTTAAGGCGTTAAGGAAAGCAAATATCGATGCATTTTCCTTTAGTCCGCTTTCTCTAGCCAAAGTCTCTATTTCATCTATTACTGGACTGAGAGTCGTATCAGCAATATCTTCCTTAGTTAGTTTATTTTGCCTCATTGTCTCATCTATTTTTTTAAGAAATAACCCAAATAGCGGCTTTTGTGCAAATGCTGTGTATTTATCATTAATTTGTGCTCTTACCATGTCGATAATTTCTCCGTAAGTTAGGTAAGTAGAACCTTCTGGCGGAACGTAAAGTTGCCTCATTTTATTCGATTCAAAAAGTTCTTCAGCGGATTTTCTTATTTCATCCTTTAAGTCTATAATCTCCTCTGGGATTACATGAGTCCTTATAAATCTTCTTCCAGCATCAGTTTTATTTATAGGCAATCTTTCAGTGGAGATTAACCTAGAATTATTTGAAATCAGCTGATCTAATAATAATATTGAATATTCTAAAGAAATATCAAAAATTACTACCTTAGTATCTTTATTTTCCTTTAAAATTCTCCTAACCAGTGAAGCAGTTAAGTTCGATTTTCCAGACCCAGTGAATGCGAAAATTCCTATGTGATAATTAATTGCTTTTTCCATGTTTATTTTCAGCTTAACGTCTTCACCTATTATATTTCCAATTTCTACGCCGTTTTTATCGCATACGAATTTCTCGTAAAGCTCTCTAGATAAGATCCTAACTGTAGATCCCGGAATCGGAGGAGAATATCCCTTATAAAATTCAACGCCCCCATCTATTTTTAATAAATAACCTATGGGGTAAGCATAAACATCTAACCAAGCTTCTTCATCGTTTCTTCCCCAATCTTCTTCAACTTTTCTCATTACTTCATCTCTTATTTCCTTAGGAATACTGCCATCTAGATTTATCATGCCATAATGTACTGGTAATAGATCTGCAACCTCTAGCAATAAGTAATCGTTCTGTAAACTCTTTACTGCCAAAATTTTGCCTGCGGTAATTTTAGTATTAATAGGAAATTCTACTATAAAATTTCTAAAACTAACTGAACCTCTACCATCGGCTGTTTGTCTAGTTATAACTTTCATTTCCCTTAATCTTCCTATTTGTTCTTCAAACAAACCTTCTGACATGTTCAACAATCCTTCTAAAATCCCTATATCTGGATAATTCCTTGTTACTTGTAAAATCTAAAACCTTTGCATACTTATCTCGGTAATATTTTACAAGTTTATCAGCCAAAAATAGCGGATAATTATACCCCAATGCTTCTGGAATTGGCTCTTGTGATAGATTATAAATTAAGCATTGAAGCAGTTCTAGATTATCTAAATTCGTTTCATATCTAAAAACCCAACTTGTAATTTTATAATATCCAGTGTAGAAGTCCTCCTCTTTATTTATTGTAATCCAAGGAGGATCTTCGGTTATGCTAACTTCTTCTCTATTAAAATCCTTAACTATGCCTATAGAATTCTTAGGGATCTTCATGCCTATTTTCTTATCCATAGAGAATTTTCTATCCATAAAAATTATGTCTGCGTTAATTTCATTAGCTAGTTTATATTCTAGTTCTCTCATAATTTCTTCTCCTTTTGAATTACATATTCTAGTTTCTATTATACTGCTCAAGTAATTCAGTCTCCCTTGATTTAGAGTAAAATTAACTGCTCCAGCAATTACAAAAGAGATTGTTCCTTCGTCGCTATTTATCTCATGTAAACTTCCATCTATTGCTGAGATCTTTAAGTTGAAAGCACATTTATTTGAGCTAGTCAATCTAATAATCGTGCTTGACACTCCCCTTTCATTAATAACTGATGTTTTATTACCAAATATTAGAGCTTTAGAAGCTAAAAGATTAAGAAACCTCGGAATGAGCCAAAGTAGGATAGCTTCAACTTTAGGTGTTACACAACCTGCAGTAAAGCAATATCTTGATATCCAAGATAGGTTTTATCTCGAAAAACTTCACGATCTTGGTCTTACTGATGATGAGATTAATAATATTCTAGATATGCTTACCGACGTTTTGCTTTCTGGAGATATAAAGAATGCCATGGATTTCTTTACCTCAGTGGGTCTCTCATATTTGAGTAAATTAAGATTTTGCACTTTTCATAGGAAATTAAATCCAAAAATCCCCCAAGATTGTAGCATATGTGAAAATTTGTATAGAGAAGACGAAGAAGAGGAAATGAACGTCGCATTATCAATGATTCAAAACGAGATAATATCTCCGTTAATTCCTGAAGTGCTTAGTAATATAGCATATGCTAGGAAAAATCCTAAAAGTTTAGAGGATATCATAGCGGTGGCTGGTAGAATAACTAAGATTAGAAATATTCCAACTCCAGCCTCTAAGCCTATGTGGGGAGCAAGTAAGCATTTAGGAAATATTTTACTTTACGTTTCACGAAAATATCCTGAAATTAGATCGGTTATGAACATAAAATATGATGAAAAAGTAAAAAAATGTATGGATGAGCTAAAGATGAAATATGCAATAGTAGGTCCGCACGATTATGCTACAGACGAGATAATAGAGACTGCAGTTTCAATGGTTTTTAGGCCTTGTTTGGACGCGGTGGTTCATTTAGGAGGCAAAGGAGTAGAACCTAACACTTATATATTTGGTAGAAACCCTGTAGATGTTGTTAAAAAAGTACTTAATATAGCTACGAAATACTCTAGCATTTCATGAAGCAAATGGCCACCAATTATATTTCTTCAATATTGACATTATTGCTGGAACAAATATTGGTCTTACTATAAAAGTATCGAAAACGACAGAGAAGCCTACAGAGAAGCCTATTTCTTCAAGGAAGCGCATATCCGCGGAAATTAAGGAAAAGAAAGCTCCAGCTAATATTAAGCCTGCAGCAGTTACTACTAATCCAGTATATGTTATTCCTTTAATTATTCTTTCATCCTCGTCTTTTCCTTTCTCTTCTTTTATCCTTAATATTATGAACATATCGTAATCAATACCTAAGCTAAATAAAAGTGCAAATACTATAAGTGGAGAAAGCCAGTAGACTTCCTTGAATACTTCAAAGATTATTGCAACTCCCACTAGAGAACTTACTAATAAGGTTAAGGATAATCTAATCGGAACAACTATTGACCTTAGTACTAAAGCAATATATGCTGTTATCAAAATTATTGTGAGAGGTAACGTAAAACTGTAGTATGTACTGACAGTATTATTTACTATATCTATCCTGTTCGCATTACTCCCTCCAACCATATAGCCTTGATTGATCAATTTTTGAGTAAAACAGATTGCTCCTTTACTAAATACTGGGTAAGGAATATAAGCCTCAATAAGAGAATAGTTATGTGAAGAATAAATATTTACTAAATAAGTTAAATTTCTAGTAATGAATTTTCCAAATGAAGCTGGGCCATATGCTAAACCTCTGCAGTCAATAATTTCTTTACTTAGATTGTAAATTTTATCATAAGTCAAATTAGGATCGCCTTTTATTATTATGTAATCTACACTATAATTGAAATAATTGGAAAGTATGTTCTCTCCAATTACGGTTTCCGAATTTGATGGTACTATCTCGGTAAAATTAACGGTAGTAGTATGGGTAAAAAATACTGCAAAAGAGGCTAGGGCTAAGATTACCATTATTCCCATTACGTAAAATTTATGCTTAATTGAAAATGTTGAAACGTCTCTTAAGTATTTTTGTCTTACATCTATAGGATTAGGAACTTCTTTCCTTGGAAAACTAAGAAGTCTTAAGCTAACAATTTTAAGTGCAGTATAATTAAATAGGATTGCAGGAATTAAAGCCGAAAGAGAGGCTATTATTAAAGCCTCTCCTATATTCTTAAGTAAGGGAGAAGGAGACAGTAGAAATGAAGAAAACCCTATTGTTATGCTAAGTCCGCTAAATATTGCTCCTTTGCCTGCTGTTCTAAACGCAGTCCTTAAGGCATTATTTGAATTCTTCCTAACTTCCTCAAAATATCTATACATAAAGAGGATTGAATAATCTATAGTTATTCCAAAGACGATAGGAGGAATTACCAGGCCAGATATATAATAAATTTTGTATCCAGCAAAAGTTGCTAAGTAAAGGAAACTATAAGCAATCTCTATTCCTAAAACTGCACTAAAGATTAGGAAAATTATAGGAAATAACGCTCTAAGTAATATTACAAGTAAAGAGCCCACTAGAATAATGGTTACTAAATCAATTATCTTAAGATCCTGCTGAGTATAGTATGCAGATTGTGCATAAATTGCAAAATGTCCAGTTACTATTGCTGGAGTATTCTGCATAAACTCCTCAACATTAGTTAGGCTTTCGTTATCAGGAACTTGAACTATAAATATCCACGTATTTCCCCTATGAAAATTACATAATCTTATAGGAGGTGGAGGGATTTTGCTTTCTACTTCATGCAAAACGTATACAGACGTATTCTGTAATGCACATAAAGGAAAATATTTTCCAGTAAGCTTATAGATTAAGTAGGAATAGTTTGAGAAAGTGCATAATGTCTCTTTAATTAGAGACTCGTTTGTATAGTTATTTATGGAAAAAAGTAAAATAAACGGATCATTAAAAGTTTTTACACCAGCAAGTATTGGGTTATGAGTTTCTTCTAAGTATTCTTCGTATATAGTAACATAGCTTGAAGGAGTCACATTATGCCCTTCCTTAAAAGTTACATTTAGCTGATAATAGAACCAAGATAAATTACTCAGTAATTCTTCTCTTTCTACTGTTAAATTATGATAAAGCTCTATAGCATAAGATAAATTGTTCTCATATTCTTTTATTATTGGATTTACAAACGACATATAAGATGAATTAACTTGTGAAATGTATTCATAAGGCGTTATTAGCTTTGCGTCATAAAGGTAATGTAATGAAGCATTAATTTTTTCTAGTGATTCATTATAACTTCCGTTAATTATTACAAAAAGTTCCGACTCTTTAGTGTAATTAAAATATTCTTTTAGAATATTTTCCACTTTAACGCTTTGATACTGAGTAGTTAAAAACGGAGAATCACTATAAACAAAATGAGATTGAATATTAATTGCAATAGGAGCCAGAAGTAATGCAATAAGAATCCAAACGGCTATTATAAAAACTGAAGGTTTCATAATTATAAGAAAACTTACATAGGATAAAATCGTTTGGGAAATACCAGTTTTATGAATGGAACCTATTTATCTTAATAAAAGGAGAATAATTTATGCACTCTCTTGATGAAGCATTAAACCTTTTGGAAGAAGTGGAAAAAATTCTAAAAGAATATAATCCAAGTAAAGATGACAAAGAACTTCTAGGAAAACTCCTTTCTAAAAATATGAGAATAGAAGCCGAGGCATATGCAAAGTATATAAGGATTTGATATAAATTAATTTTTTGTGCTATTCGAAATTAGTATAGATAAACTATCGCAAGAAGAAAAAGGAGTAAGATTCATAAGTAATTCTGGCCACTTAGTTTCTTTTTCAAGCTCTTTATTTAATGAACTTAATAGATTAGGAATAGACAAGAGAACATTTGCTGAAATTGTTATTGATTTCCTAAATGAAGGTACAAAATACTATTCTACGTATATAAAACCAATATCCAACGTTGAGGAATGCAAATATTATTCTAGGATATTTGAATTTTGGATAACATCTTCTTTAACTTCAAAACAAATGTTTGCTGTTATTACAAATTATGATGAAATAAGCGAAGTGCTAATAATTGATCCTCAAGTTTTTAATTATGCTGCAGAGAAACTATTGACCTATGCATCAACAAAAGATTGTATGAAATTTTCCATGCCATTTATCTATAAATTTGTAGTCTTTGAGACATTTAATATATTTAAAAAGAAGTTTAATGCAAATTCGGAAAAAATTATAGGTAAAAACAATGAAAAATTCCTAATAGCTAAGAATGTAGAAGATAACGCATTAATATGGAAGATCGAGGCTCCTCAATTTTCTTACGTAAGTAACTATGAGGAGAATAAAGCACATATTTGAGTCAGAAATTTATATTATAAATCGTAATGAATCTAGATAAACTTGAGTAAGCTTGATGAACTAGAACGGCGGTTTATGAATATTAATGAGATTGAGGCATTTTTACTTGCAATATTTTCTATATCAACTTTCGGAATTGGAAAACTAATTTATAGCATTATAAAAGGATGTCCACTTTATTATTCATTATTTGCGGTATTATTTACTTTAATAGCCGCAACAATAGCAGTGGTACCACACGAATTCGCTCACAGACAAGTAGCTAGAAAATACGGTTGTTTTTCTAGATTTACCTTAAGTTTCTCTGGGTTTTTAGCTACTTCAATAATTAATTTATTTGGGTTAGCAATAGTTTTCTTTTCTGGGTACACCTTAATTTCATGTAACTTCTTCAGAACTAACAAAAAATTAGATGGTATAACCGCTACCGCAGGTCCAGCTACAAACTTAGTCATCTCTGCTATATTTTATATTCTAGCATCGTTATTCTTACCATCGTTAGCAGGTATATTATTCTTTTATATAGCAATGTTTAACTCTGCAGTTGCATTCTTTAATTTATTACCTTTCTGGGTTTTAGACGGAATGAAAATTATGAGATGGAACGTAAAAATATGGGCAGCCATGATAGCAGTATCTTTAGTATTAATGTATTTAACTGGTGTATTATGAGAGAGACTTTAATATTAGCTTTTTTAGTAGTTCTAGGTTACGTAATAGGATTATTAACTAGCATATACTTCCCTTCCATTTTTATCTATTTAATCCAAGTAAATTATTTAGTCTTTAAAGGCGATTATATTTCGCTTTTAACTTCGATATTTGTTACAAATAGCCTACTTGATGCAGGATTTAATACTATAGCTCTTCTAGTAATCTATTCCTTATTTGGTTCTAAGGCTGGCAAAATGGAGTATATAGTATTCTTTTTCTCTGGACTTTTAGGAAATATCTTTAGTCTCTTCCTATTTCCTCCAAATACTGCTTCTGCAGGAGCCTCTGGAGGAATATTTGGAATACTCTCCTTTTATATAATTTATGATATGCTAAAAGATAGAAAATTCGATTTATATGAGTTTCTTATATTAGTAATAGTTTTTGTTCTAAGTGATATATTACCTAATGTGGATTACTTTGCACATATAGGAGGAATCTTAGGAGGAGTAATATTAGCTTTTATTGCCAGTTGGCTTAAAAGAGATGGAGAAGGAAGATACACATTATGAATTTAATAGAAGAAATTTTAATGATAATTGGAACTATTATGCTGCCTTATGGGTTATACGATATAGCTAAAGGTGAGGGAGACAAGCAAGTGAAAATTCTCCTTATAGCAATTTCGCTAACATTATTTATTGTAGAATTCCTATTAGTAAGGTAATGACGAGAATAGTAATATCTGGGACTCCAGGAGTAGGAAAAACTGCTGTAAGTAAATTACTTTCATCAAAATTTTCTTTGGAGTATTTTCACGTCTCATCCTTTATTATTCAAAACAAACTTTACGAGTCTTATGATCCCTTACGCAATACTTATAATATTGATGATGAAAAAGTTGCGAAGGTTATTAATTCTTATTTAAGTAGCAAAAAAGATGTAGTAATTGAAACTATTTATCCATCACTTATAGATTATGCAGACAAAGTAATAATCTTAAGAAAATACCCCCTTGTACTTTATGAGGAATTAAAAAGAAGAGGATGGAATGAGATAAAAGTAGCAGAAAACGTAGAGGCTGAAATATTAGGTGTAATTCTCCAAGAAGCAATTGATTGGTTTAAAGATAAAAGACCTTGCCAGATAAATACTACTAATAGAACTGCGGAAGAAGTTGTAAATAGAATAATGAATGACTCATGCGAGGAAATAGATTGGTTATCGGATGAAAAAGTTCAAGATCTTCTTTTCACTTTAGATAAGGTTATTAGTCTTACAGAGAATAAATAATGGATGAGTTCAAATCCTTTCAGATTACAGCAACCTCAAAGGCAACCTAGAGATCTAAGAAAAGTTCAACCCCAAATTCAAGGTGCTGATTTAAAAATTCAGATGAGAATGAAAAATGTAAAATATAAGATTGCAGTATTAAGCGGAAAAGGAGGAGTAGGGAAATCCTTCGTATCGTCAAATTTATCAATGGCCTTAGCTGCTGCAGGAAAGAAAGTAGGAATAGTAGATGTAGATTTTCATGGTCCATCTGTTCCTAAGATGTTAGGTGTTAGAGGGCAAGTTTTAACTGCAGATGATGAAGGAATAATTCCAGTTAATGGACCTTTTGGCATTAAAGTAGTTTCAATAGATTTTCTATTACCTAAAGACGATACGCCAGTAGTTTGGAGGGGTGCTATAAAGCACACTGCTATAAAGCAGTTTCTAGGAGATGTAAAGTGGGGTGAGTTAGATTATTTAATTATAGATATGCCTCCTGGAACTGGAGACGAGGCGTTATCTGTAGCTCAATTAGTTCCAAATTTAACTGGATTCATTATAGTCACCATACCTTCAGAAGTATCAACTCTTGCAGTAAGTAAATCAGTAAATTTTGCAAAGACAGTTAATGCAAAAATTTTAGGTGTAATAGAGAACATGAGTTACTTTATATGTCCTGCTGATAATAAACCGTACTATATTTTCGGTGAAGGAAAAGGAAAGAAGATGGCTGAAGATATGGGAGTAGAATTATTAGGTCAAGTTCCATTAGATCCTAAAATTGCCGAGGCTAACGATTTAGGAGAGCCGTTTTTCTTAAAATATCCTGACTCTCCTGCGTCTAAAGAATTCCTCTCCATAGCTGATAAAGTAATGAAAATTGTAGAGTCAAATACTAAATAAAAACTTTTTCCTCTCATAGTTAGGAATTTTTTTGACTTTTCCTTCTCTAACCATTTTAGCTAAAACTTCCCTAAACTGTAATGGCGTAAAATCTATATTTTCTTGAATTAATTCATTTCTTATTTCTTCTGAGGTTTTTGCTCCATTTTTTAATATCTCGAGGATTTTTTCCTCTAGTTTGGTATTATCCATGAGATAATATTGGATATACTTTTATAAAAAATTAGGTGTGATATTACATAAAACTTTAAAAAGAATAAAAACTTAAAGTTATAATGGTGAAACTTAAATGAGTATCGAAATTAGCGAAAAAAGTATCATATTGAGAAGATTTCTAATGGTAGCTTACGGTTTATCTGAGGCAGATGTAGATGCATTCATGAAAATTGTTAACAGTAAAGAAGGAAAAGATGTAGATGCAATATCGTCAGAGCTAGGCATTAGTAAAAGCAGAGCAAGTTTAATACTTAAGAAACTTGCTGATGCAGGATTAATAGAAAAGCAAAAAAGCAATGGTAGTAAAGGCGGAAGGCCAAAGTATATGTATTTTGTTAACAAGAACGAGGTAATAGAA
Source organism: Acidianus ambivalens (assembly GCF_009729015.1). Classification (NCBI taxonomy): domain Archaea; kingdom Thermoproteati; phylum Thermoproteota; class Thermoprotei; order Sulfolobales; family Sulfolobaceae; genus Acidianus; species Acidianus ambivalens. The sequence goes on from NZ_CP045482.1 coordinate 2,202,652, forward strand.
AAACTTGTTAAAAGAGCAGAAGACGTGTGTAAAGATTTAAGTGAAATTATAAGAGGCTTATGACACCTTCGTAAATCATGTATAATCCAAAAGCTAGAAGAATTATAAACGAGAAAATTTTCACATATTTTGCATATTTGTTTCCTAATCTATTTATGAAAGTAGTAAATGCGAAGATCCATATTATTATTCCTCCAAAGAATGGCAATATAATTGAAATTCCGAATTCATTTATCATAAATAAGCCTACTGTAATCCACCAACTTATTTGGTAAGGATTAGTAATTCCCATAATTAGCCCCGTAAAGTAATTTCCCTTTTTACTTCTATTACTTACCTTAGCCTTTAATGTTGCATATGATAAGAATATCATTAGTCCTCCACCTATAAAATAAAACACGACAAGAAGATTTTCAGGAATGAATTTTCTTACCTCAAAGGTTATCAAAAAGAAAATAAAGTCGGCAGTCATGGCTCCAAATCCTACACTACTGCCATGTAATTTGGATCTTAAGGATTCATTAGCCATTATTGCATTAATTGGGCCAGGAGGGGCTGCCATTGATAAACCTAATAAAACTCCTAGAAGGTAGGAAAACACATGAAATGATAAAACTTTCTCTATATAAATTTTTGCCTTCAATTCTTTCAGAGTTCTATCAGAATATTCTTAGATTCTGGAAAAAATTTAAAAACGATAATGGAAACGGAAGCATATGCAAGAGGAGGAATTAAAAGAGAAGATTAAAAAGATGTATGAAGATGGGAAAACCATAAGAGAAATAGCTAAAGAATTAAATATGAGTTACAGTAAAGTAAGAAAAATTCTAATCTTAGAAGGCGTTCAATTTAGAGGTAAACTAAAGCAAGAGTTAGTTAATAAAGTTATAGAGCTCGCAAAACAAGGTTATAGTGCAAATAGAATCAGTAAAGAAATGAGACTCAATTCTAATACTGTCTTAAGGATTCTTAGAAAGAATAATCTAGTAAAGACTAAGAGAAAATTATCAAAGGAAGACATAGAGAAAATTAAATTAATGTATGAAAGCGGAAGTTCAATTTATAAAATTGCGAAAGAACTAAAAATATCTACAAATTTAGTGGTATATCATTTAAAGAAATTAAATATTTATAAACCTCAAACCTATTCATGAATCTTATTCCACATTTCCTTAGCTAATTTTCCTTCATATTTAAACGTATTCACTAATTCCTTAGCTTCTTCCCTCTTAGCTCTATGTTCTTCTAAGAATTTATTCAGCTTATCAATAAGAATTTGCTTAAGTTCTCCAGTAAGCATTTTACCGCTACGATAATCTTCTTCTATTTTCTTTATCTTATTATCATCCTCTTCAAAGAACATATATAACCATTGAAATGACACATCTATTTCAGGATTTCCTCCATATTTTCTGTGAAGCTCTACAGTTGGCTGACCACCAGAGAATGCGTATTTCATGATCTTTCTTTCTACAGTTTTTGGATCATCAGTTAAGTAAATTGCGCTTTCTGGAATGGAAGAACTCATTTTACCCTCCGGTCCTGTTAATGGAGGAAGGAATTTACTATGAATTTGTGCTGCTTTATAATATCCAAGGCTTTCTGCAATATCCCTCTGTAATCTCCAATAAGGATCTTGATCTATTCCTGCAGGGATTAGACATCTCTTTTTCTCAAACATTGTTGGAGCTATTTGCAATGCAGGATAGAATATTATTCCTATATTTGATGAATTTTCTAGACCAAAAGTTGCTTTGACTTCGGAGAAAGTTAACTTTTTAGCTATTTTTGTTGCCAAAGGATACATATTTCTGATGTACTCAGTATCTTGGAAAATGAAAGTTCTGTCTGGATCAAAACCTACAGCTATTATATCCAGGATATTATCATAAGCAAATTGTCTAGTTTGCTCTAAGGTAAGTTCTGGATTTCTCATGAACTTTTCATCATCTGTTATCTCTATATAAAGATTGACCTTAAATTTCTCTTGTAACCACTTGGTAAAAATAAAAGGTATTAGATGACCAATGTGCATACCGAGAGAAGGAGCTCTACCAGTATAAAGGAAGAACCCTTTACCTTCTTCATAGTCTTTTAGAACTAAATCAAGATCTCTATGAGAAAAGAACACGTCTCTCCTTAACATTACATGTAAGTCTCCGGTAATTTTCTTTATTCTTTCCTTTAATTCTGGCGTTATTTTCTGGGTTCCAAACTGTACAATAAGTTTGTCATAATCGACCTTTCCTTTTACTTCCCAAGGAGTTACGGAAAAGTTAGAAGACACGAAAAAATGTAAAAATATTAAAAAATAAGCTTATGCTTTCTGTGAGATTGTGGAAGAAGATACTGGCAATTCGGGGAAGTTCTCTTTCATCTTTTGTTCAGCTACTGCAGCTGCTTCTTCTAATATCTTCCTTGCTTCCGCAGTGGGTGCGGCAGATATTCCAGATGCTCCAGTAAAGTCTCCAGCTTCAATTACAACTTCCTGTAATCCCTCTCCAAGTTCTCCCAGTTCAACTGATAATTCGGGCATTACACCTCTTATTACGTTCCTTAGTTCATGTATTACTCCAACAACAGGAACTAAATTAACGAATACGTCTCCTAACTCACTTACTGTCTCTAACCTTAATTCAACCTGCTCTAAAGCTATCTGAGTCATTATTAATTGCTTAGTTATTTTCCTAACTTCTGCTACTTCATTTGCATACATTGCTGCTCTTGCAGTATCCTTAGCCATTTGAGCTTCAACAACTCTCTCAAATAAAGTCTTATCTCTTTCCTGCATTCTCGAAATATAAGCGTCGAGCCTGCTAATCATTGAGCTGATTTGATAGTGAGCTTGAACTAATTTGTATTTGAGTGGCTCCTTAGGTTTAAATGCACCTTTAATTCCTGAAACTATTCCGTTCTTCTCTTCTGGTCCTGCCCAATATTTTTGGAAATCTTTTCCAAGCATTCTAATCTAATTATTCTCGGTTAATACTATATAAAGGAGAGAACTCGGTCTTATTAACTTAAAAATCAAAATGACAAATAATGATGTCATCTGCTGAAGACCCAGACGTGGATATACTTAATAAAAACGGTTTAGTTAATGTATATGTAGACCTTAGAGGAAAGGAAATAAACACTAAAAGGTTACTAGTAAGAGCTGACAATTCTCATGTATATATTTATGATCCGGATTCTAATTCTATAGTGAAAATTATATATGTAAATGATTTAATAGACCCTTCCACTCTTTCAGTCTCAGAGAAAAATGGAATAATTAATATTTCACTTAAGAAGACATAAATAATGTGGCAACAGAAGAACTTTATCTAAAAGATTCTTATATAAAAGAATTTGAGGCAAAAGTTACTAAGGTTAATGGAAATGAGGTAATATTGGATAAAACAGCTTTTTATCCAGGCGGAGGAGGTTTAGAAAATGATGTAGGAAAGCTAATAAAAAATAACGGTGAAGTACTCAACGTAAAAGAAGTGAAAAGACAAGGAGATGATATAGTTCACATAATAGAAGGAGGAGAATTAAGGGAGGGGGATAACGTTAAAGGAGTAATAGACTGGGATAGAAGGTATAAAATGATGAGATTACATACCGCATCTCACGTTATGGCTGCAGTAGCGTACTCTCAATTTAACGCGTTAATTACTGGAGGGCATATTTCTCCAGAGTACGCAAAGGATGATTTTAATTTAGAGAATAAGGATTTAATCCCTCAAATAGTCGAGAAGGCTAACGAGATTCTTTCAAAAGGCATAGAAGTTAAAGTATATTTCTTACCTAGAGAAGAAGCTTTAAAAATTCCTGGAATAGTAAAGCTCGCTGAAAGAAATCCTCCTAGTATACCTATTTGGAGAATAGTAGAAATACCCGGAATAGATATACAAGCTGACGGAGGTCCTCACGTTAAAAACACTTCAGAAGTAGGAAAGATACGCATTATAAAAATAGAGAATAGAGGTAAAAATAGGAAAAGAGTTTACTATACCGTGGAAAGTTAAGCCCAAACGTATTTTAAGCTAGTTATGAACCTTACGGCAAAGCCTGAAACAATTCCTATAAAGTTAATTACTGCAAGGAACAATGACTGCGCCTTTATGTAAGAGAAGAATAGAAAGAGCAGAATTTCAGATATATTTGAAAAATGAAGAAACGCTACCAGCAATAGAATAACTGTAATGTATTGCACTATTCCACCACTAAAAGACGATACATGAAATTTAAGTAATCTCTTAATAAAACTTCCCACTCTTCTATCCTTAAAAGTCCAAATGTCATTTAGTACAAAATTAAATATTATTGAAAGCTCGATAGCTAACCCTAAGGAAAAGAAAATAGGCATACTGTGTGCGCTAAGAAGGAAAACTCCTTCATTAACTAAAGTTCCTAAGCCTCCAACTATCATGAACTTTAATAATCTTAGATCCACGACTTATACTTCTCTATTAAAATATTATAAATCTTATCCCATTAAATTGTGTACTTTCTAAACTGGTGGCATTAAATTGATGAATTAGATAAAAATTCATCAATTTCATTAACTAGCTCTTGATAATCTTTTCTCAAAGAAATTCTACCATAAAATTCATTTAAGCCTACAAAGTTAGAGCAATCCCTAATTAAGAATCCCTTACTCCTAAGATATGAGTTAATGAATCTAACATTAATTGGAAATCTTACTAGAACATAGGGCGCAAATGATTTATATATTGTAACTCTTTTTCTCTCCTCTCTAATTCTAAAGTTTTCCAAGAGGGAGGTCACAAGATCTCTACTTTTTCTAAAGAAATCCTTAATTTCCTTAGGATTTGCGTTGGATAATACATAATAAGCAATAGAATTAATCCTCCAAGGAGGAGAATTCTTTTCGAGTTCTTTACTTCTTTTTCCTATAGTAAATCCAATCCTTAAGCCAGGGATTGACAGTGATTTGGTAAAAGTTGAAACTATTAGAAGATTATCATAGTCCTTTACAAATTTCTTAGCGGAATCTACAAGACTTATGTCTGCGAAAGATTCGTCAACTACTAAATCCTTTCCTTCTTCTAGGAATTCCTCAATTTCCTTAAGGTCTATTTTTGCACCAGTAGGATTATTAGGATTACTTATTATGACTTTATTGCCTTGTAGGCGGTAAATAAAATAATTTTCTCTTTCTTCCGCAAAATAAATATAGCTCCTTTTATATTCAACATAATTAGGCTCTGGGACAACCCTAGGTTCTAGTAAATTTATAACCTCACTAGCCCCGTTAAATACTCCTATATATTCTTCATCAACGTCATAAATCTCAGCAATATTTTCTCTCAGTTTCTCGTAGTTGTCAGGATAATAAAGATAAACTTTTTCCTTTATTGCTTCATTAATCAACTCTTCAATAAAATCAGGGTAAATAGGATTGAGATTAACGCTGAAATCCCTTAACTTTTCTGGCCTTCCGTTTATCCACCTAACTCCTCCGTGTTTCATTAACTCCTCTCCCTAAAAAACGTTTCAATAACGTTTCTCTCGGCTCTTCTTAAAATTTCTGATAGATTTGAAACACTCATATTTAGCTTTTCCGCTAATTCCTTAATTCTGATCTTCTTAGGATAATCAAAATAACCAGCCTCAAAAGCTATCTTTAAAATTTGTTCTTGCCTTGCAGTTAATACATCCTCTGATTTTACCTTAATTACCTTAACAACCTTGACTTCTATATGATGCTCGACAAAATCCCTCAACATTTTCTTTAATTCAGTATAATCTGAAAGAATTACTGTCCAATATATTCCGTCGTTAGTAGCAGTACCATTCATTATAATATAGTTAGACAATATGCGTTCTATTGGTTCATTAACTATTATAGTTCCTAGGTATTTGAATTTGGAAACTCTAGAAAGGTTCCACTTAAGCTTTTTTGCATCCTCTTCTTTTCCTTTAAATTCTATTAAAAGCCTTGCTCCATTAGTGGAAGGTTTTATATCCAATACTGACAATGAATTTCTAGAATAGTCAATCCCCTTAGACCAGTCCTCGTGATTTACCTTAAAACTTACGTATAGCATCTCGAAAATCTTCGGGGTAAAAGAAATAAGTTTTTCTGGAAAATGATAAGTTAAAGTCAGAAAGTTTTAAATATTTCAGCTTACTAATTATATCTCGCTCCGGTAGTATAGCCCGGTCAAGTATGCAGGCCTCTCAAGCCTGTGGCCCGGGTTCAAATCCCGGCCGGAGCACTGTATATAAATTATTATTGTAAGTTGCATATTATTTTAAAATATTAATAAAAATCTTATTTTTATTGTTGATAATCTATTATCTTGGCAAATTTTACTTAGTTATTTATTCTCTTTCTTCTTTGATGAGATTTTATGGGCTTCTTCCTTTACTTTATCTCCTGCTTTATTTGCACTATTTTCTACGGATTTTGCTGTATCTTTAATTTTATCTTTTACACTTTTTGTCATACTTACATATATAGTTTTTCTAATATATAACTTTTTGGATATGTGGTCTTAAATTGTTAATGATTAAAAACTAACTTAATATACCATTTATCATTTCTTTTAATAGCATATATTTATATGTAATTTTTTGTCAATATATACTATTAATCTTCAGATTTATTATAACCGATAAAGTCTAAACTTTTTATGATTTTGTAAATTTAAAGATGAATAATTTTTTTAACTCCATATTAGTTATATTTTTAGGTATGAATTTAAATTCTCATATTTTGCTTGGAATAGCTGTAGGAATTGCCTTTTTTCATAGTCCTGAAATAGCTATTCTCATAGGTATCGGGGCCGCATTACCCGATCTAGATAGGGAATATATACTTACTAATAAATTGAGCCTTGCGAAACATCAATTACATAGAGCACTTTTCATAATGTATTTTTTGCCTTGTTAGTATACCTTATCAATATCTTGGAATTGGAGTAATTACTCATATATTATTGGATATGCTTACTTCGCCTGCTGATAGAGGCGTAGAGATACTGTTTCCATTGGGTCGGTTAATTAAAGATTTTCACTTAGATTACGATGGGATTATAAAAAATAAGAATGGCTTATTATGGTATATTGAAGATCCGATAAGAATAATTAAAATTACGTCAGATAAGGATCTTATACCTTCTTTCACTAAATCTCCATGGATAAGAGTTTATGGCCCTTTTAAGAATAGTAGAATAGCAGATTGGACTATTTTCTATTCCTCCATAATATTTTTGGTTCTTTTTAATATAGATGATCTTCAAAAATTTGTAATTCAATTGACTAGTTCAGTAATACTTCATTATCCACTTATTTTTGGAATAACATTATTTTATTCTGGAGGAGAAATATGGAGAAGAAAATTCCAAAGAAGTGGAAAATATAGGAGCATAATAGCTCTAGTCATGATTATAGGAGTAGCATTTCTATTATATGGAATCGTAATTTCCATTCATGTATTAGCTTTTTCTGAATATTCATTAAAACTAGGAGTAACTAGCTTAATTTCTACAATGCTCGGATTTGTTCTAGCATATATTCATGTAATAAAAAGGCATAAATTAGCAATAATGTAAATTTAAGTATATTAAAAGTAACCATACAATTAATATTTTATTAGTTTCCTTTACTTAGTGTTCGATACAATCTTTATTGTAGGCTTTATTTTTATTAGTTTTAAATTTTCTCTAATATATTCTATATTTTTGAGCTTGTACAATAATTTATCTATATTTTTAAAAGACATATCTTTATTTTCTCTAATTTCTATTGATTAAAATAATTAATTTATCATATAAACTATAAAAAGTTTTTAGATTATCTACTTAATTATGTTTATTCTTTCAGATAATCGACGTGTATACATGATTATTAATTAAATATTATTCAAAGTAGGGTGAAATCTTTGTATATCATAAGAGATTGCTAAATAAAAGTTAAATATAACTTATATAAATAAAAGTTTTTTCCTTATATTCCATTATTAATAGATTTATTTAATTATAATACAGATTTAGCTTGATAAGCCATGCTAAAAAGAAGATTAGTTGAAAGTTTCCTAATCATGGCAATATTAGTTGGAGTAGCCTCAAGTGCCTATTTATTGTCCCAGACTCATCCAACTACTGCACAGCCTAACTATCTTAAAGACGCGCAATGGGTTCCTCCATCTGCAGTGAAGCCTGGAGAATGGGTTAAGGTAACTAATCAAGATTTCGCTCCAGTAAATAAGACAGAGGTATTCTTAGATGGATGGATAGGTTGCCACGTAGCAGCTATGGATTCATGGCTAATATTTTATGTTCTATCTCATTATGGTTTTAATTTTACATATGAATTTCATACTTCAGATCCTTATAGAACTCCGCCTAATGTTCCAGGGTTAATATTTGAAGGATATAAGGCTCCAAAGAATTCACCAATAATTTTCGATTGGATCTATATGTATAATCAATATTTAAATGAAGCTTTATTGCCTACTCCACAACCTATGAATTACAGTATAAGTAACACTATTGCAATATATTATGGATTAATGGAACTTAAGGAATTTGCGCCCCAATGGGTTTACAATATTGCAGTAACTTATAACGTACCTATAGTTGGCCAATATAAATCACCACCTCACGTAGTCACGATGTTAATAGTCACTGGACCTAATGGGACATGGCTATTGCTAGGTCCTTCATATCCTCCAAGTGCTATAGATAAATTGACTCCAGAAGAGGTAATGGAAGAGTTAATAACACAAAGTAATCCTGAGCTAATGAAGGCCATCTATCAGTTTTGGCAAATACTGAATGAGTCAATGGGCAAACCTTCAGTTGCAGTCTCTGTCTGCGTCCAAGCTGAGGAAATAACCAGTTACTTACACGGTTTCGGATTTACAACTTATTACTATCCCTGCAATTATCCTAAGGAGGCTACTGGACCATCGTGTTGGATTATGTATGCAAACAGTGAATGTAGAAATCCAGTTTTCTCTGGTGATCTTAATACATCTTGGATATATCAACAAATGAATGCCTTCCAATATGGAAACATAACTGCTTGGGAAGAGGATATTAAGCTTTTAGGCTCTGAATTTGGCTCTGGTTATGAGCAGGCAGCTGGAGACGCCGTAGGTCCGTCATTTGCTAATGGAATAGTATATGTAGGTTCAGATAGTGGACAATTATATGCTATAAATGCATATACTGGGAAGGCAGTATGGATCTTAACTACTCCAGCAGCAGTAATAATGTCAGAGCCAGTAGTTTATCATGGTTTAGTTTACGTAGGTCTTGGTCCGGCAACATTTACCTATGAACAAGGTAAGCTAAACGCCTATGGAGGAGGCCATAGAGGTTTATATACTGGATTAACCGGGTTATTAGCAGTTAATGCGTCTACTGGCGTACCTAAGTGGTTATTCTTAACAAAATCTCAAGCAATGCCTACTCCAGTAGCATATAACGGTATGGTAATATTTGATGATGGAGATGGAAACGTTTACGCATTAAATGCACCTAATGGCCAGTTAATTTGGAATTATTCATATGATGGTAGTGCTAACATGGCAAGCTTAAATCTCTATATAGGTAAAGGATATGCATTAGTAATAACTGCATTTTCTCCAGGATATCCAGTTAATATGTCTGCTATAATTGCATTATACGCAAATAATGGAACTCCTGCATACATAATTAAGGTGCCTTTTGCTTATGGATCTTCTGTAGGAGATGCAGTACCGGCAATTTATGGTTGCTATTTAGTTGACAGCTTTATGGGATATCCAATATACCATGGAGTATACTTAAATCAAATATATGTTAGACAAGTACTATTAGTAGCAAACGTAACTAACGGTAAAATAATATATGTAGAGAATATAACAGGATATGGTCATCCTGGAGATGACAATAACGGATTTAGTCCATTAGTGTATAATGGCATAATTTATGTTCCTTCGCACATTAATAGAACAGTAGCTGCTTTCAATCTATCCACTGGAAAATTAATATGGGTCTCACCAAAACTTTATCATGCGTCGCTAGCTGATCAGCCAGTATACTATGATGGTTATATAATAGTTCCAGACTTCGATCACATAGCAGTACTTAACGCTACTACCGGTCAATTAGTTAATAAGTACTACGTAGGTGTAGATTTAGGTAAAGACCAGCCAGTGATTGTAGGAAATGATTTAATAGATTCGTCAATATTTGGATATATTATAGCAGTTCCACTATGTCTAGTTCTATAAGTAAGCTTCTTTTTTAATTTTAGGCAATTTTTTAACCAAGCATATTTACAATATAGTATGGGAGTATTTAAAAAAGAAAAAATATATCCTGGTCAACATAATTTACAAACAATAATTCAAGAATTTACTCAATATCTACAAAACGATGGTTGGAAAGTTCAACAAAAGACGGAAGGTAATATAGCAATAATACAAGCTCAAAAAGGTGGTATACTTAGAGATATATTCGCAGCAGATAGAGCTTTACAGTTTTCCTTTGAACAGACACCAGAAGGACTAAAAGTAACTGTCGGAATAGGCAAATGGGTTCAGAACTTAGCAGTTACTGCAGTTGAGGCAATAATCTATTTGCCGTTATTGGCAGTTGATATTCCAGAAATGCTTTGGACGCAACATGTTGAGTCAAAGCTAATGAAGGAATTAGATAGAATAGTTTCTTCTACATAATTTTATTATTTTTTGTAGTATAGTGTGTTCTTATGAAAGGTTTAATAGCCGGTTTAATAATAGTAGTAATTATTTTAGCCATTGTCTACTATTTGTATACTGAAGGATATTTTTATTCTGTAGATATTAATGGCGTATACGTTACTATAGACTCAAATTTTCTTGGAATAAAGAACTCGTTACATGTATCATACTCTAATACAACGATTTCTGCACACGGAGATCAAGATATTACTCTAAAAATTTATTTGTATAACAATAATCCATTACTCTCGGTGAAAGTTACTAACGTTAGCGTTTCTCATCCTTTTACTTTAATTTCTGCGACTCCAGTACCTTCTGAAATATCTCCACATAGCAATGAAACCTTATGTATAGTAATTAAAACTCCTATGTGTAATTATGCAGGGGCCGTAGATATTATAATCTGTGCTACTGAAGGATGAAAAATAAGGTTATTTACTTAGGTATTTTTCTCTTAAGTATTTTATGAAGTACTCAGGATTGTATGCATCTCCAAATGATCTAGTTAAGAGAACTTTAGGAGGATATATTGCTCCATATTTATGAATTTTTTCTCTTAAATACTCTTTGATTTCATTAAATTTCCTTTCTCTAACTTTTTCTAGAACATTAAACTTTGCGTATATCATGCCTGCAATTATGTTACCTAATGTGTAAGTAGGGAAATAACCAAAACTTCCTCCACTCCAGTGTACATCTTGTAACACACCTTCAGCATCGTTTTTAGGTCTTATTCCTAAGTACTTTTCACTTAAGTCGTTCCACAAAGGTGGTATTTCGTCAACTTTTAGTTCTCCTGCAATTAGCCTTTTTTCTATTTCATACCTAATTGCTATGTGTAGGTTATAGGTAACTTCGTCTGCATCTACTCTTATTAAACTTGGCCTTACTACGTTAAAGTATTTATAAATTTCTTCTTCATCGTATTTTAAGTCAAGGAACCTCTTTAATAATGGGTAAATGATTCCTACGAATTCTCTACTTCTACCTATTATATTTTCCCAAAATCTTGATTGAGATTCGTGCACTCCCATTGAAACTCCTTGTCCTACTGGAGTCATTTCCAAGCTTGGATCTATCTGCAGCTCATATATTGCGTGTCCGCTCTCGTGTATTACTGAAAACATAGTAGCTCTGAAGTCTTTTCCTTCATATCTAGTTGTTATCCTAACGTCGTCTGCAGAAATTCTTTGTGTAAATGGATGGGGCGAAATATCAATTCTAAATTTACTTCTAGGCATTTCTAGAATATTTATTATCTCATCATTTACTTTTTTCATTACTTCTACATCATAAGTCATATCTTCTAGCGGATGATGTGTAGGATAATAACCAGAGGACAAGATTTTCTCCAATATGGTCTTTAATTCTGGTAATAATGAAGAAAATACTTTGTCAGCATCATCAACTGTAAAACCTTCTTCATAAAGGTCTAATAGTGCATTATAAGGGTGTTTCTCGTAACCTAAGCTTTCGGCAATCTTTCTTTTTAGATCCACAATTTTTTCTAAATATGGTTTAAATATTGAGAAAATTGATTCATTTCTTGCTTTTGACCAGGCTATGAAAGCTTCAGAAGTTAGCCTAGCTAATTCTTCGTCAATCTCCTTGGGTACCGCTCTATAATATTTTATTTCTCTCCGTAATACGCGTATAATTCCTCTTTCTTTATCGTCAAGCTTACTCTCATCTATTCTATCCACTTTTTCCGCAAGTTTCATTATTTCATTCCTTCTTAGTGTAATGAGCTGTGCTGTTGCTTCTCCTCTATATTTTGATCCTTCTTGCGGCATGTATGTTTCAAGATCCCAACCCATTAATGCTAAAGCGTGACCTAATGCCCAAGCTTTTTTGTATTCTTCTAAAATATCTTCAAGCATAAATTAAGTAGCAAAGCAAGGTATAAAAATGCTAGTTTTTCTTTCAGTTTATGGAAAATGCTATTGTAGTCGTTGTAGGAGCAGATAAGCCTGGAATAGTTGCAGGAATTTCGTCTAAACTTGCTGAAGAGAATGTGAATATAGTTGATATTTCACAGACAGTATTAAGAGGAATATTTGCAATGATAATGCTTGTAGATATATCAAAGAGTAAAGTTCCCTTGTCGGAACTTAGAAAGGAGTTGCAACAAAAGGGAAAAGAACTTAATGTTGAAGTCCTAGTTTATCACGAGGAAGTTTTTAAATACATGGAGAGGATATAAAATGAAATATTCTGCAGACGAAATAATTGAAGTTGTGAGAATGCTAAGCGAAGAAGACCTAGACATAAGGTCGGCTACGTTAAGTGTAAATACTTTACCCCTAATTTCTGACGACGTTAATAAAACTCTGGAAAAATTTAATTCTCTTAATCCTATCTTAGAAAAATTTTCATATTCTGTGGATAAAGTGAGCGAAAAATATGGGGTAAAAATAGTTACAAAAAGAGTAGCAGTTTCTCCTGTACAGTATTTTCTAGAGGTACTTGCAGAAAGCGACGGGATAAAAATAGGCGAAAAACTTGAAGAGCTTGCAGAGAAAAATGGAATAGATTATATAAGCGGTTACTCAGCATTTGCTGATAGAGGATTTACTAAAGGCTCTTTATCTGTCATAAATACTCTGGCAGAAGTTATGAACTCTACAAGAAGGTTAACTGGAATGATAAATGCAGCATCAACTTTCTCAGGATTAAATTCAGATGCTGTAAAGAAGTTCGTTGATCAAATTTTTAGTATGAAACCTGAGGCATCTTCTAGGGTCTCAATACTATCTAACGTTCCGCCTGATAGCCCTTTTGTTCCATCTGCTCATCACGGCATTGGAATGCCAGACATGATGATAAACGTTGCCGTAAGCGGGCCAGGAGTAATTGAAAATGCAATAAAGAGAAGTTCTCCTTCTTCGCTAGAGGAGTTGCACGACGTAATAAAGAGGTCTGCGTTTAAAATAAGCAGGCTTGGGGAATTAATAGGTAAGGCAGTCTCCAAGGAGATTGGAGTACCTTTCGGCTCTGTAGATCTTTCCCTAGCTCCATCCCCTAAGGTTGGTGATAGCGTTGCTGGAATAATTGAAGCAATGGGTATAGAAAAGATTGGAGGACATGGAAGTTTGTCAGCGTTAGCGATTTTAATGGACGCGATAAAAAAAGGTGGCTCAATGGCAACTTCCCACGTAGGAGGGTTAAGCTCAGCGTTTATTCCAGTTAGTGAAGATTCTATTATGGCTGAGAGAGCACTAGAAGGTTATGTTGACTTCTTTACATTACTTGCTTTATCTTCTGTTTGTAATAGTGGTATTGATATGGTAGGGGTCAGTAAAAAGCAAGGAAAGGATAAAGTTATTGGATTAATTATGGATGTACTTTCTTTAGGTATAACTTTAAATAAGATTCTTGGGGTTAGAGTAATTCCAGTAGATAGCGAGCCTGGGACTGTGATTGATTTAGGAGGACTTCTAGGGAAAGTTGTAGTAATGAGGCTAAAGGATGTAAGTGTTGAAAGATTTACTTCGCTTAATGGATTTATACCGAATACGATAAAAAGGTTAGAAGCTGGTTAGAAATATTTAATTATCATAAATACAAAGGTATTAACGATGAGGAGTATAAAAATTTCAATACCAGTATCGCTAGTTACCTGGTGGCTTCCTTTAGTTGGCGGAGCAATAATAGGTTTTATTTCAGGCACAATTGAAAGGAAGATAGCCTCGGCTATAATTAGTGTAGGAATTACTTCGGCTATAGCCTCGACGTTTTACATTTTACTTGGTTTTAAAGTACTTTATGTTCCGCTTTTGGGCAATCTCTTGCCAGTAATCTTAGTAATTTCCTCAGTAGTTAATTCTGCCTTAGCAGTTTTTGTAGCATATTTTATATCAACTAAAATGATAAGGTCAACTTTTGAAGGCAACAATGCTAAGATAGAATTTTATGCAAGGGATCAGGACGAAATAAACGAGAAACTAAATGAAATTGCTACGCAATGTAGTGAGCCTACTTATTCTTTTCATAGTGAGAATGAGGTAGAAGTTACTAGACGTTGTGAAGGGTTCACAATGAGGTACATTATAAGGAAAGAAGGCAAGTTATTCAAAGTTACACTCTTCATAAACGGTGATCAATAAAGTTTACTTATAGTAAATGTTTTCTATATATTTTCTGTATTCTTCTGCGGTCTTATTCCAATCATATTTTAACGATTCTTCATAACTTTTTCTAGACAGTTCCTTCATAATATTTTCATCTTCTGTTATATAATCAATGTATCTTGCCATCATGTTAACGTCTTTGTAAGGAACAACAAAGCCGTTAATTCCTTGTTTTATTATCTCTGGCAAAGATCCAGTAGAATAAGCTATTGCGGGAGTACCACAAGAATTAGCTTCAACTATTGTCATTCCCCAGCCTTCTATAAAAGATGTAGACAATATTACCCAAGATTTTCTATATAACTCGATCTTTGTCTTTTCATCAATTTTTCCTAAGTATTGTATTCCTTCTTCTTTTGCTATTTTACTAAATTCGGTAGAAAGCTCTCCTCCTCCTGCAACTATGAATTTTACATTCTTATTTTTTATTCTTCTCTTTATCTCTATTATGTCAAAAGGATTCTTGTATTTCATCATCCTTCCTATCCAAAAAACTATAGGAATTTCACTCTTTATTCCAAGGTTAAACTTGTTATGGTCAACTCCATTGTAAATTACAGTTATTTTATTTTCGTCAACTCTCAATTTTTTTATTAAATCCTGCTTTGTAGTGTTAGATACTGAGATAATATATTTATAATTCCTTATTCTTCTTTCTGCAAGTCTTACTACTTCTGCTAAAATAGGATTTAGTTCAAATTTTACTACATCTTGATGAACGTGGTGAACTAGTGCTATTGCCTTATCATTAACTAGGTAAGAGAAGAAAGGTACAGCATGTGCCACACTATCTATCACTATTTCATGTCTTTTAGCTTCAATAAGTGAGTAAAAATGTAAAGTGAACTTATTTCCTTTTCTAACTATTTTTATTCCATCTATATACTCAGAATCCGGTCTCCCTTTTACTTTTTCTGATAGCCAAGTAACTTCTTTCAACCTCTTTCCAATCTCATAAATTACGTTTTCTGCACCACCAGCATTAGGGTGAAATGGGTCCCTATGATTTATAAAAATAATATCCACGGAACTGTTTTATTCCTGAAAATTTTATCTTCTTTGTATGATATCTTTAATACTTTCTGAGGAAAACCCTACCTTGCCTAACGATATTAAACTGGTGTTTAACGATGTTAAGGTATTTTACATGAAGTATTACCCAGGTCACGGGATTAGAAAAGACGAACAAGAAAGAATGTATAAGGAATTATCCTTAATAAAGAACGAAGTCGAGAAAGGCGATGTGATAGTTTATGCAAGGTCTTACGGAGTATTTTATAGGGATGGCATGAATAGACTAAAGAAATTCTTTTCAAAGCCAGTAGTTGTCTCAACTGAGGCTATAATAGATAGGTTAAGAGAATTGGGAGCAAAGAAAGTTTATGTAGTAACTCCTTATAATCAGAGAAGGCATGATTATGAAATAAAATGGATTCAAGGCTTTGGATTTCAAGTGGTTGGCTCAATCGCCTTAGGTAGAACTGGAGGACCTGCAATAGCTTCAACTCCTCACGAACTAGTTATAAATGCAGTTAAAGTTGCTCAAGAATCTTCCGCAGATGCTATTTATGTGGCCTGTACGATTCTTTCAACTCTCCCCATTCTTGACAAACTTTCCGGTAAGCTTCCCGTTGTTACTGCTGCCTCTGCTACTGTCGACAAGGTTAAAGAGATTATTAACCTCAGAAATAATGTTTAAGAAATCTCTAGCCCATAGAGTGAACACCTTGTCCTTATCTAAGTCAGTAAACCCGTAAGGATGTATTACCCTAGAAATATTGGCATAAATTCTCATTAAATTTGTCGTACTCTTTCCTGTTATGTATTCTGCCAAGCCTATTAATGCACTAGCCTTTGGCATAGCTAAAGTAAAATAATCAGCCTGCCTATGGCAGAATTTGCATTTTGCAGATATTCTCACTCTTAAATTATCCTCCAACTCATCTATGCTCATTGAGTATTTTTGGAATTTCAAATGTTTTCTGCAAACAGGAGCACCCATGAGGTAAACCGAATATTTGTTTAACTTTAGTGCTCTTCCTGCGGCTTTCTTTATCCTTCCAATTCCTTCACTTGCAGCCCTTATAATGTAACCTTCATCAACTAATACATGCCATTGTCTTTCCTTTAGAAGTTCTAAGTATTTCTCTTCTGTTGCAGATACGAATATTGATAATGAAGCTCTTTCAATTATAAATCTGTTGCTCTCCTCTGCTGACCTCAGATAACCGGCCAGCGCGTTTTTATATCCGCTGTGCATTGCCGAAATAATATCTTCCGCAAATAGCACTCCTTCCAATAATTTTTCTTCCTCTTCAATCTCCTTCCTTACGTAATTTTTGAATCCTGGGTAAGCCTTAGGAGCATTATTTATTAATTGTAATGTTCCTTCTTTTCTCTCTAAGAATTTCATAATTTTCTCGCACTTTTCTGTTCTGCATTCCACTAGGAAATCTATACCGTTGGATTATCAAATTTTTCGCATTTCTGTTATGTCAGAAAATTTTACGTTACCTTGAGCGTCAAGGTAGATAGGGATAAGAAGGTTTTAGGGAAAGAGTTAAGGTAATCTTATGAGAAATTTCCCTAATATCGCCAAAAAGTTTTTAAGGAATGACGCAAAGTAATCTCACATGACTACTGTAAAGTTCAAGTATAAGGGAGAGGAGAAGGAAGTAGATATTTCGAAGATAAAGAAGGTTTGGAGAGTTGGCAAAATGATATCGTTCACCTACGACGACAACGGTAAGACTGGTAGAGGAGCAGTTAGCGAAAAGGACGCGCCAAAAGAACTACTAGAGAAATTAGAGAAGAAATAAAGCAATAAGTTATAAAAAACTAATATAAAATAAAATATTTTTATTATTTTTGTATCTATTTTTGAGAATAACTCTTACCTATAATTTTAGCTATTGCGAATAATACACCTATTCCTTTTTGTACGTCATCGTCTGTCATTTGTTTCACTATCCCTCCTAAAGTAACCTTAGGAGGATTAGTAAGCAATTTAGTTGCCTCATCACTGCTTAATGCCTTCATTATTTTTAATATTGACGGATTTAATGCATAATTTAAGAACTCTTGGGCTCTAGGCAAGAAATCTAAAAGTAAAGATAATGTAGTGCCTATATTTGTTATTGCATCATCAGTTAGCGCATCTCTTAAGCTCTTTAGTGCATAGGCAAAATTAACCAATACGTCAAATGCCCCACTTTCCTTTAGCTCTTTTAGCTTTGTTATTGTATAGTTAATAGTACTCGCCTGGCTAATGATTTGGTTAACATCATTGGCGTGTTCACCGGTAGTGGATAAGAGTAACATAAATGTAGATAACATATTACCCAAATTCTGGATAGAATCGTCATTTAATGCATCTTTTAGCGATTTTATTGCATAAGAAAAGTTTATTATTGCGTCTAAAGCTCCGCTCTCCTTTAATTCCTTGATTTTTTCCAAGGAATCGTTAATTGTGGGTAAATAATCTAAAAACTTAGAAAGTTCCTCTGCTTTCTGTTCATCTATTTTAGAAGTTAGTTTTTCAACTGCAGCCGTCCTTATCACCTCATACTATTGCTTTTGCAGTTACTGTCCAGTATAGTTTATTGTAAAGTAACTTACCCCACCAATGAACATATGAGGGAGGCGGCGGAATTGGAGGATAGTTATAATTAAACCTTATGTAAGTCCCTGAGTCCAATCCAGTAGCAATGTAGCAAAATACCGAACCGTCAAACAGTTTTGTAGAATTATTTCCTCTTATGTCATTAACTATGTTTCCTGCCACAACGTAAGACTCGAAATCTGCGGTTGAGCCTGCTTTTGAAATTGGCAAATCGGTTGTATCGCCTATTATGTAAACGTCTGAATGATCCTTCATCTTAAGAGTGAATTTATCAGTAGGAACCCAGTTTCTTCTATCGCCAATGCCAGAGTCTTCTATTACTTTAGCACCTTTATGAGGTGGAACTCCTAAGGCTAGATCGAACTTTAACTTTTCACCTTCTTGGGATTCTATAGTTTTCTCTTCTGGGTTAACTCTGGTTACGTTGAAGGGAGATACTACTTTTATTCCTCTTTCTTCAAATATTTTTATCATTACATCATTTGTAGTTTTAATTCCAAAAACTCCTGGGACAGGGTAAGTATATATTATTTCAGTCTTTTCTCTTAATCCTCTTCTCCTTAGGTAGTCGTCGAGCATTAAAGTCATTTCCATAGGTGCAACTGGGCATTTGTGAGGTAATTTAGCTACGTTGATCACTACAGTTCCTCCAGTAAAGGACTGTAAGACTTCCCTCAATTTTTGTGCACTTTCTAAATCCCACGGTGAGTAAACTGCTCTATAGCCTGGTACTTCATTCCACTGTAAATGCGATCCAGTGGCTATTACTAGATTGTCATAATTATATGCAGTTCCATCTGCAGTTATTACCGAATGATTTTGAACGTCTATTTTACTAATTTCCTTTATTACTAACTTTATCTTTGGATCAAGTAATTCTTTTTCATTCCTAATTATTTCCCCAGTATCTGTAACTCCGAAAGGAATTAGAAGTTGGCCGGGTTGATAAATATGTCTATCTGAGGCATTTATTACTATGATTTCTACTTCTCCTTTCTCAAGCTCCGTTGATAATTGCCTTGCTAACCTATTTGCAACAATAGTTCCAGCTATTCCTCCGCCTGCAATTATTATCCTTTTCATTTTCCAACCACCACTACGAAATTATTTCTCTCTTTTCTCTCTTCAAATATTTTCAGTCCTACAGTTTTTGCCCAGTTTACAACCATGTTTTTTGTCTCCTCGTCTTTGAGTAAGGCCTCTACTGCCTCACCTTGGTTTATTTCGTCCATTAATCCCATTAATTCTCCTATTGGTCCTGCGCAAGATGTTCCAGTTAGGTCTACCTTTTTATAAATCTTAACCATTGACATCTCAAATTAAATAGTATTATTCCGTATTTTAAATATTTTGCTTATTTTATGAAGTTTTTAGAATATTAAATAGATATTAGCGAAAGATTATTTTTATAAAAATTAATATTAATGAGAGAAATGGTATAAGACGATGTAATATATAGGGCTTTGGTTTTTAATTTTCTTCTCTTAACGGTAAATTATGGATTTAGGATTTCCTCTAAATTCTTCAGAATTAGTAAGAAAATGTATAGCAATACTTGGCATAAGAGGTTCTGGAAAATCTAATACTGCAAAAATTTTAGGTAAAGAGCTCATTAAAGATGGGTTTCCTTTAGTTGTCATTGATCCTGATGGGGAGTATGATTTTCAAGAGGCATTAAGAATAGAAGACTTTAACCTAGATCCTGAGGTTGCGGTAAAGGATGTGCTAGAAAGGAAGAGGTCATTAATAATTGATATGAATGAATGGAACGATGAGGCTTTTAATTTTCTTTTCAAGTTTCTTGACTCGTTATGGAATTTATCCAAAATTTATAGAACTAATGTTTTCCTAGTAATAGAAGAGGCACACGAGTTTATACCCCAAGGTGAAAGGACTAAAATAAGCGAAGAAATTACCAGATTAGCGTTAAGGGGGAGAAAGAGAGGAATTGGAATGATAATGATTAGTCAAAGGTCTGCTAGGGTAAATAAAGATGTTTTAACACAGAGCGAAGTTTATTTCCTTCATAAGGTAGTACATCCAGCTGACCTTAAAGTGTATAGAGAAATTTTACCTTTGAAAGCAAAAGAAGTTGCAGACGTAGTTAAATCTTTAGATGTGGGGGAGGCTTTATTTTATATGAACGGAAGGGTTGAAAAGGTTAAAATAAGGAAGTATGATGAAAGTACAACAAATAGTCAGTTTGCCGAGAATTTAGCATAATTCTTTCGCTAATTCTTTGCTTATTCTCCTTATTTGTTTAAATCCTTTATAATTATGATTTCTTAAACCTTTCATTGTTCTTGGAATGTGCATAAGTTCATGTGTTATTACGAATATCTTATCGTTACATTCAAGATTGTCGAATTTTTCTGAAACCACCTCTACAATATATAAGATGTCTTCTCCAAGTACATATCTCCATTGAGGAGGCAAAGTTAATGTCCTAGCTATTGCAGTAGTTTTAGAATTTCTACTCCTTAAGAAAACTACTTTGTTTAAATCTATTCCCATATTAGCCTCTTTATTAATCCTTAAGGCTAATTCTTTTACGTCTTCAGCTTTCTCTAGTTTAAGCACTCGACTAATTAATTATAAAAATATTTGAAGTTTTATGATAGAGGAGCTCTTCCTAAAGGAGCTTTCTTATTTAAACTTTCAGCAATAACTTGAACTAAGCCGGTATACCATGCAGCAATAGCAGTTAATATTCCAGTATATCCACCAGCGTGGACTAATAAAGTATTGCACGTCATTGAGCCTATACCTAAGAGGAAGAATGTTATCCACAATAGTAGGAAAGTTGCAAATAATCCTAGGTTAGTTTTGAACGTAGCCAACCACATTATTAACGTAAATATGCCGAAGGCTATTAATACTAAGCCTACTCCTTGTGCTGTTATATTTCCAAATATTCCTAAAGCTGTTAAAAAATACCATTCCCAAAAAGCTCCATACGTGAAGAACGCTACATAGCCGAATGTATTTCCTCCTTTCCATTCCAGTATTCCTGCTAATAGTTGCGCTAGACCACCGTAAAACGCTGCTAGACCTAATACTACCCCTGAACCTGAAGTTATTAACCCAGCGTTGTATGTACTTAAAACTAATGTAGTTAAAGCGAATCCAGATAACCCTAATGGGGCAGGATTTGCTCTTTTTTCTTCTGTCATGGCGAATTTTCTGTAATATAATAAAATATAAATCTTTTGTACTCCAACTCTTTGAGAAATTCTTAAAAATTGTCTAACTTAAAAGTCTGTCATGTCAGAAAATCTTCCATTTGAGGAGAGGTACTATCAGCCTCCTTATAAGCAACTTTACAGGCAATCACTTGAAGAGCCAGAAAAATTCTGGAGAGAAATGGCTGAAGGTTTAGAATGGTTTTCTCCATTTGATAAAGTTTTAGATGAATCAAACGCTCCGTTCTATAGGTGGTTTGTTGGAGGTAAGATTAATATAACATACAACGCTTTAGATAGGCAGGTAAAAGTTAGGAGAAATAAGATTGCAATTTATTGGGAGAACGAAAAAGGTGAAAGTAGGCAACTAACTTACGGCGAACTTTATAATGAGGTAAATAGGTTTGCAAAAATACTTCAAGATTTAGGAATAAAGAAAGGAGATAGAGTTCTAATTTACTTACCTTTAATGCCAGAATTACCAATTGCAATGCTAGCTTGTGCAAGGATTGGGGCAGTTCATAGCGTAGTTTTCTCAGGATTTTCTACTCAGGCAGTTATTGATAGAATAAACGACGCAAAGGCTAAGTTAGTTATAACTACCTCCCATACAATGAGGAGAGGTAAAAGAGTAGAGTTAAAAAGAATAATAGATGAGGCAGTTTCTCAAACTCCTTCAGTTGAGAAAGTACTTGTAATAAAAAGGGATGAGGAGATAGAATTAAATGAGGAAAGGGACGTATTATATCAAGATTTAATTAAGAGGACTGGGTATAAGAAAGTAGAACCGGAGGAGACTCTATCTACTGATCCATTATTCATTCTTTATACTTCTGGAACTACAGGAAAACCGAAAGGAATCTTACATTTACACGGTGGATATGGGTTATGGACTTATTTGACTACTCAATGGGTCTTCGACTTAAGAGACAACGACATATTCTTTAATACTGCAGATATAGGTTGGATAACTGGCCACTCTTACATAGTTTATGGTCCATTGCAAAATGGGGCCTCAGTACTAATGTACGAAGGAGTGCCAGATTATCCTAATCCAGATAGGTGGTGGGAATTAGTAGAGAAGTATGGAGTTACTGTATTCTACACTTCTCCTACAGCAATTAGGTCTTTAATGAGATATGGCGAAGAATGGGTAAAGAAGCATGATTTAAGTACTTTAAGGATTTTAGGAAGCGTTGGAGAACCTATAAATCCGGAGGCATGGAGATGGTACTTTAAGAACGTTGGCAATTCTTCTTTACCTATAGTAGATACATGGTGGCAAACTGAAACAGGAGGAATAATGATTTCTGCAACTCCGGGTTTAGGTAATTATTTACTTAAGCCTAGTGCTAACGGATTACCATTACCGGGAGTTGATGCAGATGTATTCACTGAAGACGGTAAGCAGGCAAAGCCCAGAGAAAAAGGATACATTGTAATCAAGAGACCTTGGCCCGGCATGCTTGCAGGAGTTTGGGGAGATCCAGAAAGATACGTAAAGACTTACTTCTCAAAATTCCCTGGAGTATATTATCCTGGAGATTACGCCGTTAGAGATGAAGAAGGATTCTTCTATATATTAGGAAGGGCGGACGAAGTATTAAAGATAGCAGGGCATAGAATAGGAACTAGAGAAATAGAGGACATATTAATCTCTCATCCTGCAGTTGCAGAGTCAGCAGTAATAGGAGTCCCAGATCCAGTTAGAGGCGAAGTTGCAGTAGCTGCAGTTGTATTAAAGCAGGGTTATCAACCATCAGAAGAATTGAGGAAGTCGTTAATAGAGTATGTTAAGAACAATTTAGGGCCTATAGTAATATTTGGCGGATTATATTTCGTAAGTAAATTACCAAAGACTAGGTCTGGAAAGATAATGAGGAGAGTAGTGAGAAGTGTAATTTCTGGCCAGCCTTTAGGGGATGTATCAACTTTAGAGGACGAAACTTCAGTAGACGAACTGAAGAAGGTCATAGAAGAATTTACTAAGGAAATACAAGGGCAACAAAACGAGAAAAAGTGAAAAACTCTTTTCTTTTAGTGTTCTATCATAATTACCTTCGCTTTTGCACCACTCTTTGGCCAGGTTATTACGCTAACTAATACTAAAAGTATTGAAGCGAAGCCGAAACCGTCTACCCATCTAGAAATGGTACTTACTCCGTATATTAATGTAAGTAAACCAATAATTATATCGGCAATTCCTCCGACGAAACCTCCAGCGTTATATGCAAAGCCTGAAAGGAATCCCCTTACTTCAGCCGGAACTGCGTCTGCTAATAATAATGGCATTAAAGGCCAAAAACCAGTAAAGAAGGCAAATATTATTACGCCTGCAGACATTCCTACGACGTTAATCATTGTAGATAATAAAGGAACTGCAAAAGGAAGTCCTATCATTAATCCTGTTAATCCTATGTAAATCAGCTTCTTTTTATCATACCTATCCGCTAATCTTCCGAAAAGAATGAATGAGAAGGCTAATACAATATTAGCAATAGTCATTAGTATACCTAATACATAAGCTGGGAGATGATCTACTTCTGCAACTTCTGTATAATTTCCAAATACTGCAAAATATGCTGTAAACATTCCTGACATTCCTAAAGTTGCCTTAAGGAGGACTCCCATGTATTCTTTATATCTAATAGCTATTTTGCTAGAACCTTGTTCTTTAGTGTCCTTTACTTTTAATTGAATATAAGGTAAGAGAAGGAGAGGTAATGCTCCAGTTAATAAGAATATCCTCCAGTCGGTAACTATGCTTGAGATAAATATTAAATAAGTTACACCAGTAAGAGAATAACCTATACCGTAACCTGCTTGAACTATTCCAGTTACGAAACCTTTTAAGGATCTAGGCGCTTGTTCATAAGCTATTACTGTTCCTGCGGTCCACTCTGCCCCCATGAATATGCCTTCAATTAGTCTAAATATAAATAGTAAAATAACGTTAGGAGAGAAAGCCATCAAACCTTGGAATAATGCGTATCCCCCAGTCCCTATCATTAATACTGGTTTCCTTCCTATTGTGTCGGCGTATTTTCCGAAAACAATTCCTCCTATTACTCTGCCTATAAGGCCTAGGGCGAAAAGTATTGAGATTTCAAAGTAATTTAAGTTAAACACGTTTTCGAGAATACCGTAAACGTAAGTTATTAGTAATAAATCATATATATTACCAGCCCACGCTAAGGAAGACGATATTGTAGCGTGAATATAAGATTTCATAAAACTTGTGAAAGTACGTTAAAATAAAAGGTTTGTTTATTTAAAATTTTCAAAACTTTCATAGAACTTTAAAATCAAAATTAAGAGTTTTTATCGTCAAGTTCATGTATTCAACCTAGTTCTTAAAATATTTTAGTATATCTATAGTGATTAAAATTAAGGTTTAAACAAGGCAAAAATCTAAATGATTTAATACGCGTTTTTAATAAAGTGCGTTTAATACTTTAAATATGGTCAATGTTATAGTTAACGGGAAAAGTAAGTACAATTTAGATAATAATTGCCAAATATACTACGGTTATTTCGACTTACAAGATTTAGTGAATTCTTTGAGTATTTTGGACTCTTCTGGTTATTTAAGGATTAGGCGAATGTTGGCTTGGAATCTTTATTTTCATTTATCTAGAAATTATTCCGATCAGTTGAGAAATTTATATTATGTAATTTATGAAATATCTGCAATTATAAGGGAACTCAATTTTAGGAATATAAATCCGGCTTATGCATTGCCTTCAATTCTTAATAATATAAATACTTCAATGAAACTTTCTTGGAAAAATGGCGAGTTTTCACTAAAAGATCCTTTAGAAATCTCTTGTGAAATAGACCTTAATGCGGAAATAAATAAATTAATAAAATTGGAAGTAGAGGGCAAAGGTAAAATTTCCGTAAGAGAAAACGAAATAAAAAGCAGTAATGAAATGGATCTATACAAATTATCTGATGTAAAAGGATTAAGTCTAGAATCCGAATTCTTTTATAGAGATGGTAAAGTTAATGTAAAAATTGATCTAAAATTTAAGCCAGAAAATAGAGGTTTAAATAAAGAAATAAATGCCGAAGACTTAAACAAGGTACTTAGAATTACCGCAAAAGAAGTTAATGAAAAGGCAATTAATTCTCACGAATTTTTTGAAGACTTCATGGTAGGAATAATGGAGACTCTTATACAACCGTTTCTTGAGAAATATAAGAATGAGTTGGCAGAAGTCTTAGGTTTTAAGGAAATCCTGTATATTCCTGCAGGGAGGCACTTCATTTTAAACGCTGAGGAGTCAGCATTAAATAATGAGGAAATAACTCAATTATTCTCAGATTCATGTCAATTGGCAATAAATAGAATAAAAGAAGGTAAAAGTTCATTTTTCGACAGCTTTTCCTTGCCTATAAGCGTTAAAGGCGGGCTAGTATTTTATGAAGATTCTCAGATAACTTCCTTAGCTTCTCGTTCTATAAAATCCTTGGCAACAATTATATTGGAGGTTAACTCGTTAAAAGATCAAGCATTGATAATAATGGAGTCTCCAGAGGAATTTTTACTTGATGAAGATAAAAGTAGAATCGTGAATATCTTGGAAAAACTGATGGGAAAAGGTAATAAGGTTATAATACACACGTGGGATAAGAAATTCTTGGAATATTTTAAGGAGTGCAATGTATATAAAAATGAAAAATTAGTTTAAAGTTTAGAAACTTCTTTTAAAATGAGAAAAAGAAGTAACTTACAGTCTTTTTAAATTTAGTAAATTAAG
Source organism: Acidianus ambivalens (assembly GCF_009729015.1). Classification (NCBI taxonomy): domain Archaea; kingdom Thermoproteati; phylum Thermoproteota; class Thermoprotei; order Sulfolobales; family Sulfolobaceae; genus Acidianus; species Acidianus ambivalens. Next base: position 2,229,057 of record NZ_CP045482.1, read on the forward strand.
AATAAGTGTTAAAGTTAAACTAGGAAAAATGCAATGCAGAAATTCATTCATGCTACAATCTCAGCTTTCTTTTCTTGGGCAGGAAATATTTACGATTTACTAATAGTTACTTATGTATATTATTATTTCGAAAAATGCTTGGGTTTAAACGCAGTAGAAGGAACCTTGCTTTTTGCCTTAGGTTTAATATTCAGAGTAATAGGAGGTTATACTTTTGGTAAGATAGCGGATCAAAGAGGAAGGAAGCCAATATTAATAATAGGGACTGCAGGATATTCTGCATTTCAAGGTTTAATGGCTTTTTCTCCTAATGCAATAATATTACTAGTTGCGAGAGCTTTACAAGGATTATTCATGGGTGCCCAATGGACTGCAGGAACTGTAATAGCTTATGAACAAGCTCCTCCAAGCGCTAGGGGACTAATTAATGGAATTGTCCAAGCAGGCTACGGCGTAGGTTATGCATTAACTGGAGTAGCTTTTATAGAATTTGCTCCAGCAATGAGCGGTATTGGTTGGAGGTTATTTTTACTTACTGGGGCAATTCCAATAATTTTGTTACCTTATATAATTTTGAAAGTATCAGACGTTAAAGTGTCTAGGAGAGTTGCAAGTAAAGTTAATGTTAAGGAATACACCAAGATTCTAATTAGGGCGTCAATAATAATATCTGGAATGTTCTTCTCTTATTATTCAATATTTGCAGTTTATCCAGATTTGGCTGAATATTTAGGCTTATCTAAGGACTTTGTTGGCTTAATGATGACAGTTGCTAATATATCCTTGGCAATATCTTTCATAGTGTATGGCAGAGTTGCAGACTTCATAAATAAGAGGAAACTAATAACTTATGGCGTTATTGGAGAAATTATAGGTCTACCAATGATGTTGCCAATAATAGTAAAATCGCCAGGACTAATGCTTATAGGTTTATTAGTATATTCAATAGCTACTGGATTTTGGCCATTAGCACCTCTGTTGATAGTAGAATCTGTACCACCGGAAGTTAGGTCAGCGTTAACTGGATTGTCTTACAATTTAGGTAGCGTTGTTGGTGGCGTAGGATCAATAACTATGGGTACTTTAGTTCAAATATTTGGTTTAGCTAATTCTCCTTTATTTGGAAATATTCTAGGATATTCATCTTTGCTTATAGTTTTAATAACATTATTAACTTGGCCTAGAGGAACTGTAATTACAAAAAATAAGTAACTTTAGTAAGCAGGTTCTGTCACGTATTTTTCAATTTCCTTCTCCATTACTGTAAGCAATCCCCATTCTCTATCAAATCTTTTATAAACTTCCTTATATCCCATTTTCTTGTAAAATTCTATTGCGGTATCTAAAGCCTCAAGTTTTATTAATTTCTTACCTTTAATTTTAGCTAAATATTCTGCAAAATCCAGTAATCTACTGCCAACTTTTTCAGCCTTTACTAGTATGTTTCTAGCTAACATATCAATTAACAAGCTATCGTTATTCTCTATTATATCAATAACGCCGGCTATATTTCCATCAATATCCAAGACATAAACTAAGTCTCCTTGCAATTTCCATAAATAATAGTCCTTAAGAGAGTACTTGTCCATTCTATAATCTCCACTCTTAAATGGTTTTGCTGTATCTTCAATTCTTATTTCACGTAAGCCCCATAAAGGGGCATTAACGCGATTTTTCAAGACTAAGTTTCTTTCTTACGGAGAAGGATTTATTTGACTTAAATAGAGATTTTTGATGCATATTTTTACTTCCCTTTCTATTTTTACCTTTCTCAAAGGGGTTAATAAGGATATCATTCCTTAATTTTTAATAAAAATAAGTAAATGATTGAAGAGAGTATTATTATAAATCCTGAGAATAACCAAAGTATCCTAAATCCTAAGGAAGTTATAATGATAGATGCAATTAACGGGGCCAGTATACCACTGCTTTGCCAGAAAAAGTTTGCAAAACCAGAAACGCTTCCAGCGTTCTTGCTATCAATTACTGATACTGCACTGGAATTAGCAGGGGTTATTATAAACCTAACAAATCCCATAATACTCGCTATAATAAAGATTTGAATCATAGATAAATAGTATGAGAGGTTAAAGGTAAGCAAACCGTATATCCCCTCAAAAAATGCAAGGGAATTTTTGATTCCTATCTTTCTTATTATATAACCAGCAATTACTGTTGAAGGAATTCCGGCTAAAGCAAGCATTGAGTAAGTTAAGCCTGCAATATAAGAGTTCATTCCTAGGGTTAGGAAGTATTTATATACATAAAGTGTTATTATCCAATAAGAAAGAAAGAAAAGGAAACCTGAAAAGCTGACTATTATAACGTTCTTATTTTTAGCTACCAAGAAGAGGGATTTCTTTTCAATTTTAGAGTTTTTAATAGGAATTGGCAAGTAAGATAGAGCTGTAAACAATGATATTATTGAAATTAAGTAATAAGGGAACCTCCAGCCAAAATTAATACTTAAATAGGGCAACGTTACTCCCGCTAATACTATAGATAACGGCCACGCTAGGCTATAATAGCCTATTGCTATTGGTAATTCTTTGCTAGAGAATCTACAGGATAGAATTCTAATTGTCGTAGGATAAATCCAGCCTGCAAATAATCCCATTAAAAGGCTTGAGAAATATTCAAAAGCTATCGAATTCGCATAGCCTGAAAGAAAAGAAGCAAATGACAGCCCTAAGAGTGATATTATAGAAGTTACCTTAGGGTAACTATTTGCAATAAAGCCAGAAGGAATCTGAACTATTACGTATCCTATGAAGAATAAGGAAAATATTATACTGTCTTGCAATTCTGTAGGCTTAAGAGAAGAATAAACTGAAACTATACTCCAAGCAATCCTAGAAAAGTAACTTAGAAAGAACGATAGGGAAGTTATGAAGATTACCAGAACAGGCTCTGATTCTTTTTTACTTTTCATATTAAAATATGCTAAAACTAAAGCTTTTAATAGTGTCTTCTTTTAGTTGTTAATAAGCTACAAGAAGTCTGAATTCAGAACTAATTTAAGGACTTAAGTTTATATGATATGTATGCATATTAAAAAGAGAGATTGTATAGAATTTGATAGTAATTAAAGGAGTAAATGCCTTAGGGAAGAAAAACATATAAAAACATAATATAATATTATTAATTGCGGTCGTCGTCTAGCCTGGATAGGACGGCAGCCTCCCAAGCTGTTGATCCCGGGTTCAAATCCCGGCGGCCGCATACATTAATTTGCAACATAATAACCTATTCTAAAGAATTGGCAATCTATTTTCATTACTACCCATAACTCTGTATAATATCCTGGCTTTGTACAAACGAATTCTATATTTCCTAAATATACTTTGTAAGCTTCAATTTCCCCTTCATATATTATATTACCGCTCAAACCAAGTACTGTTAAGGTCATTTTGGTAGGTATTGTTGAATTTATTAATGCATAACACATTGGAGTAACCGTTGACGCTGACTTAGAATAACAAGGTTTTATTAAAAATGCAATAAGATATAAACAACCTACTGGATAATTAAAATCGTTTATAATTACAGGTATTTGATTTCCTGCTGGAGAGCCAGAGGATATTCTAAGCCCTGAAGAATAATATTGGGCCTCTTGAACTTCTAAAGTGTTTGTAGAGTATATAGCACCATATGATGCAAATAATGAGAAAATCATAACACCTAAAATAATTGTGGCACCTACTAATATAAATGACGATAAAGATTCCATGCTACATAGTTTAATAATAAAAGAGAAGAGACGAAGTTGAAACTAATAAAAACTCACGAAGATTTATTAAATCAACAAATGGGTAATATGATATGCAGAAACTCTATACAGGAAGATATGTAAACCTTCAAGCGTTGGCTCAAGAAATTAATAGTATACTTTTGCAAGAAGGCTGGGAATCGACTGTGCAGCCAATGATGATTGGTAATCCGCAATACCAAGATTACATAATTAGAGGACTAAAGAAAGGTCATTTTCATCATGCAGAAGAATTAATAGTTAGAGTTACTGGTTCTCCATCGGAGTTCAGGATAATAATCGAAGAGGAACATATAGGACCCATAGGTAGAGAATTGATAAATAGAAGGTTATTAAAACAAATAGATAAGGAAATTAATGACGGTTTATTTGACTTACCAATGCAACAGCCAACAATGCAGCCTATTAATCAACAAATAACTCCAACAGTTCCTTCTCAGCAACCAATTACTCCTCAAGCGCCTCAACAAATTAGATGCCCGCAATGTGGTTACTTAAATCCGCCAGGAGCTAAGTTCTGTATAAATTGCGGTGCAAGATTAGCTTAATTTATTATTTTCTTTTCTTCTTTCTTTTTGTTAATGCAAATTGCTGTAAGACTTTTATGGAATAGTGCTGTTCCTAAAATGGCTATAGAAGAAGCCAGGAATACTAACTGGAAACTAATAATTTATAGGGACGCTGGAGGAAATTATAAGTTAGACGGCGTAAATTATGTAATACTTAGGAAAAGGGGAGAAAAAGGCTTCTTTACTCCTCTTTTCTCTTTTATAACTTCAATTTATGCAAAGCATAGAGGAAAGGAAGCAACAGTAGACCTTGACCTAATTTTAAGAGCAACAAAGATTAGGGGACCTACTCTTTATCATGATCAATTTGCAGGAATTACCGGTTACGTAAGGAAATTATGTTACGGAGAGGATTACGCAGTTTACCTTCACGAAACATCATTACCCTTGAGAGGAGTGAAGTACTTTTTACCTAAGAAAATTGAAGAAAAGGTATTAAGAAATGCAAAGGTTATTTTTACTAACTCTATGTGGAATAAGAAGACTTTAGAGGAATACGGAATAAAATCTGAAGTAATATACCCAGGCTGTTATCCGGTAAGTAAATTGCCAGAAAGCAGAGAAAGAATTGTTTTGGCAGTATCAACTTGGGACTCCGGAAGAAAACCAGAGATTTACGGCGAAATAGCAAAGAGAATAAAAGGTAAAATGGTAATGGCAGGTTCTTGGGCTAGGGAAGATACTTTAAAAGAATTCTTAAGAAAGTACGGAAATTACGTAACAGTAACTGGAAAAATAAGCGAGGAAAAACTCGCAGAACTGTATTCTAAAGCCTCAGTCCTTGTAAGGTTTGGCTTTAATGAAAGAGGCCCAGGATTGGGAGTAATTGAGGCAATGGCTTACGGAGTGCCTGTAATAGTTAACGAAAGTCTAGGAAGTAAGGAGCTAATAAAGCAAGGTGAAAACGGATTTGTAGTAAGAGATTGGGAAGAAGCCATAGATAGGATTAATGAAACTTTAGAAAACTGGCATAAAATGAGCGTTAATGCGTGGAATACTGCAAAAGAATTATCTTGGGGAAATCATGCAGAGAAATTAAAGGAAATTTTATGTCAAACTTTTGAATGTTAATTTTTCATTTTTTATAAAAATTAGATTAATTGGAAAATATAACTTTACATAAAAAAGGTTTTTTATGTTCAAACATATAGTTTTGTTTGATAAAAAATGACTAAAGTATTAGTCTTAGGAGGAAGGTTCGGGGCTTTGACTCCGGCATATACGCTAAAAAGGTTAGTAGGAAGCAAAGCTGAAATAAAGTTGATAAACGAGAGCAGATTTAGCTGGCTAAGATTAGATTTACCTCACGTTTCTATAGGAGTAAAGGACGTGGACGAGTTTAAATTAGACTTATCTCAAGCTTTGCCGGAGAAAGGAATAGAATTCCAAGAAGGAAAAGTAATAAAGATAGACGCAAAAAACAACGAGGTCATATATAAAAAGCCAGACGGCCCAATTGAGGAGGAAGAATACGATTACGTAATTGTTGGAATAGGCGCGCACTTAGGAACAGAACTAATTAAAGGTTGGGATAAATACTGCTACAGCGTCTGCGAGCCAGAGTTTGCACTAAAATTGAGGGATAGGTTAGCTACTTTTCAAGGAGGTAATATAACAATAGGTTCTGGATATTTCTATCAAGGCCATAATCCAAGGCCAAAAGTTCCAGAAAATTTAGCCCCGTTTTCAGACGCTGCTTGCGAAGGGCCAGTTTTTGAAATGTCCTTAATGCTTCACGGATACTTTAAGAAGAGGGGAATGCTTGACAAGGTAAAGATGACAGTTTATTCTCCCGGCGAATACTTATCAGACTTATCTTCAGATGCTAGGAAAGCTGTTGGAGAAATATATAAGGAGTTCGGCATCACTTTAATCCAAAACTTCAGAGTTAGGGAAATTACTGAACATGAAATAATTGACGAAAAAGGTAATAGACTACCTTCAGATCTTTCAATAATATTACCACCCTATACTGGGAATCCTGCGTTAAAGAATTCCACTCCAGATTTAGTTGACGATGCCGGTTTCATACCAACTGATTTAAACATGGTTTCAATAAAATACGATAACGTTTACGCTTCAGGAGACGCAAACGCAATTACTGTTCCAAAATTAGCGTACTTAGCAGTAAAAACAGGAAGGATTGCTGCACAACATTTAGCTAATAGATTAGGAGTACCAACTAAGATTGATAAATATGATCCAGCAGTGGTTTGTATAGCAGATAATCCTTTAGAGGGCTATGGAGTCGCAGTAAGCGATAATACCATGTACAAGGGAACTCACTCTACCGCGGTGCCTTCACCAGTTAATTCTCTAAAGAAAGAATTATTCGTGAAGTACTTCATGTGGAGTAAAGGAGATTTAGCATTAGAAAAATACTTTGGTGAGTGGTAAAGTCAATATCTTATACTCTATTTTTTAATATTATTATAGCTTTTGTGATTCCCATTAATATTATTAGAAAAGAGAGAATTAGTATCATAGAGATGTTAAGCAAGAGTCCCTGAATTGAATAGTCTGGTATAGTAAAAATAAAATACATAAGTTGATAAATCCAAGATATTCCCATTAACCTGGATAAAACAGATAATAAGAAAAGTATAGCAGCAGCCGTGTACTTATTTAAATTAAGGATTAGTCTCACAATTGAGTAATTAGATAAGGTAATAATTAAATATTACTTTCGTTCTTCCCACGGATCTTTAAAATAAATCAAATAGACATGAAAGGTCTATCTGCAGTTATAGGTATGGTATTTCTCTTGATAGTGATGATAGCCGTACTTATACCATTAGCATTAACTGTAACATCAACAACTTCAAAAGAGGAAGAGAACATAAATGCAATACAACCATTGCAGGTAGAAGTAGAAGAGCAGATAAGCGAAGTTAATACTGAGAATTCTCCTATAGGTTTCTATTACTGTAACGTAACTGGCAAGGCGATATTAGTATACTACTCTTCTCCACCAATTCCACTAAATGTCTCCTACTTTTTAGGGTATAAAGGTGGTTATATTCAAATAATAGATCCACAGCCAACTAAAACTACGTGGAATAAATACCCCGCTTTAGAATATCAAGTAGGTAACTTCAACAAGCTGGCAATGGTAACAACGTTGGGAAATATAATTTATGCCGATCCAATGCCACATTTACAACAAAGTAGTAATTCCTCATCAGCATATGACCCATATTGGGTATATAGGCTAAATACTCCTTATACGTCTTATACTAATCCTAGTAATGTGCAAATATGTAGTAATCCTTCTGCAATTACAAACGATTGGAAGCCTTGTGGAATCAATAATGCAGTATTAATTGTCCTTAAGCAAAGTCATAAGCCACTATGCATAAACCTTACTATACATTTCAGCTGTTATTTCGCAACAAACTATAGGCATAGCGGGGATGTAGGAACTAATATAGGAATTTATTCTGGGTCTTTTTACGGTCAGATTGAGTTCGGAAATTACTTTCTCGGTGCAAATTCTGGAGTATGGCCTTATGAGGGATTTCAGTGTATATTACTTAACGTTTCTCACGGCTATGTTTCCACGTTAGCTTTTTGCTATGTGGGTCTAGGAGTTTTAGCATCTTGCAGCTATTTAGTATATAAAACTAGGTGTGCCTGGGGTTCAGTATCGAGCTTTAACTATTTACTATCAATACATATTAATTGTTGTTGTCAGATTTACATCGAGCTATACAAAGAATGCAATGGCAAATACGTTCCAGTAAAGTTACCTTGTATCACTCCTAAATACGCAAAGTTTTATCCTTGCGAACCTTTAACGAAATTTGAAGGAAATTATAATGAAACAGAATGGGGACATACGGTATGCTATATGTGTGTTCCAAAATCTACATCTTGTGTTGTTCCATTTGGGGAAATAAAAGCTGCTGTAAAAGTTGTAGGCTATGCAGCTTGCGGTTTCTGCCCAGTAGAATATCCTTATGATCCAATAGGAGTTGCAGTAGAAATAATGTGGGGAGAATCAATTTACGTCTCTGGTATTCAAATAGCAGACTAAATATACGTAAATTATTTCTCGTTTTTAGCTCTTCGAATAAGCAAAAATTCTTGTATAGTATAATTTTATTCATTGTTTTATACTTATCTTTAGCTAATAATTGATAAAAGACAATTATTCTATTGTATACTATTGTAGTCATAAGTTTTTAATATGGAATACGATAACACTTTCAACAGATCTAGTATGGATCTCTCGACCAAGAAGGTAATAAGTGCTGGTCTAGTTTTTATATACGCGTTAAGTTTGGCAATGTTAGTTCCAATGTTCTTAGCAAGTAATCAAGGAGTAATATCTGCAGTAATTAATCCGGCAACTGGAGGAAATTGCTTACCTGGTAGATATTCTGGAATAGTGCAAGCTAGTGGTGTAACATTAACTGCAGTAAACCTAACTTACGTTCCACCATTTAACACTACATTACCATTACTAGTATATAGCCAGTCAATATTCAATGGTACGTTATATTACTATAACTCTACAGGATTCTATGAATTGATGAAAAAATATGGAATTAGTATGACGCCAGTACATCAAATAGTAAATGTGACCTCAAGATTCTTTGCAAGAACTACAGAAGGCGTTATTCCAAATACATTACCACCTTATACTTCTGGCAATTGCTACTTATTTAACACAACACCTCCTACACCATTCTATTATAGTTACAGAACATTAGCAATGGTAAACTCTTACTTCCCCAATACACAATATATTAATACTAGCTCAGAAATAAGCGATTTGTACTTTAATGTATCTTACTTACCTTATAATACTACATTAACATTATCTATATATGCAACTCCAGCATTACAAGGAATAGAAGGCATTATAAGATTCAACTTTAGCGTTAAGTTATGTGCTAATAGCACAATATATCCATATGCTGAATACACTCTACACGCATATTTCTATTTCAATAACTCATTCATCTGTGAATTAGAGAACATAAAGACTAGTATACCCGGTGTAGCATCTGCAACATCTCCTACGACAATACACTTCACATCTACTGCAGTAAATTACATATTATTAGTAGATCTAGGTCTATGGAGTAACGTTAGTACAGTATATGTAACAGGCGTTGAAGGTGCAACCTATCCATCCGATACAGTTGCAACTACTATAAACAATGGTAGCTTCCATCCAGTAATAATTCCGCCAGCAATATGTATACAATATAAGACATTCTATAGTAATCAGATTAATCCTGAATTACCTAACACATCTGGTCCAGATTCAATACCATATATGATAGCAAATGTTACAATATACTCTCCGGATGATATGCTTAACTGGACCTATGCACAGAAGTATGTAGGATGCATAGCAGCAGAATATGCTAATCCAAAGTGGAACCCATATTGTAAGATAAATGAGGCATGGTACAATAATTATGGTCATGGCGGTAATGGATTAACTGTAACATTAATGGTAGGTAACAATAAAGTATTGAGTATTAATTATCCATATTTAGCTTTATGCCACGTATCTTACACTGATGGGTTCCATAACTTCGTCTATAAGTTCTCAATAGAATTCCTATTATCTTCCGTAGATAATATAACATACATGCTAACAACTGTTGCTCCCAATAGTACTGGATTAGGCGGAGATATGCTATATGTATTAATTAAGCCTTGTCAATTAAAAGATGCAACTATTCTATTAACATATAATGATAGTGATTATGCAGTACAGCACTACTTTGGACCAGTAGATAGAGAAATTGCTGTAGTATGCAATAACATTAAAGTTTACACTCCATTATTATACATGCCTAAGTGCGTTCCAATATCTACTCCGTTCTTCTATGGTCAAGTAATAGATTATGACTATGGATACAACTATGCGTTAGCTGGATATGTTAATACCTATTATTACAATGCAACATCTCATCAGTACTATAAAGTTGGGCAGTATGTAGATGTACAGCACGTATCCGGAGATTCAGAACTAGTACTAGGAGTTTGTCCAGGTTATAAGTGTGCATCCTTAAGTATATACTATCCAAATACTCCACCATACTATCCTGCAAGCCATGAAGCCAAAGTCGGAAAGATAATGGGTATATGCATAGAATTTGCTAATGGCACTATGGAGAGAATATACTTAAGCCCGAGCAACATAACTGCACTATTAACCACTAACGTCATGAAACAGATGGCTCCAATGCCACCATTCTGGAACTACTCCTTCGAGATAAGCATAACAGGATTAGAGAGCATATTACACATAACTCCTAACCAAGCATTAACTGTACTAAACAACTCGTATATCATAGTGTGCTACTATGATATAGCATCCAACTCTACAGTTCATAATATGACAAAGTTAGTATCGACTCCAGTCACTGTAGCTATATCTCCACCATCTCAAGCCTTCTATTACGCGCCTGCTACTCCATTTGATGATATAGTACATCCAGGGTGCCAGATATTCTACTTCGTTAATGTTAATGCAACATATCCAATAACTGTAACTTTAACTGATAAGAGCTTAGGAGAATTGTCTCCAACAACTATAGTCACAACTACTGTAACATGCATATATGTAATATTATATAATGGAACTATGTTACACTACAATAGCGCAGTATTCCCAATAACATTAACTGAAACTGCTCCATCAAGTGGAGTATTTACAGCAACATTATACGTTGAGGTAACTAATAGCAAAGGTACTCCTGTAACAGCATATCCATTGAACTACTCGTATATAGCAATATACAACCCAGCTACCAAGATGCAAATAATTGTAGGTAAGCTATCAAATATAATGCCACTAGTACCAAGTAAATACTTCAAGGTGGGTGTAGTAGTTGATGGATTGTCAGCAAACTCTACATTCACTCTAACAGAGATTCCTAACGTGATATACAACGTATCTCCAATAATCTACAACTATATAGATGGAGAATTATCAGTAACAGTTGCAGCTAATATTCCAGGGTATTATTACTCTGGATACCTAGTGTTAACAATCTATAACTGTACTGCTAAACCGTGTCACCCAATATATACATATGAAATATACTTCAACTTCAGTGCAACATCTCCACACTTCGTAGCAGCATACGACCTACTATTCTTAGAGCCAATACTTAACGGACATACATACTATATCACAATAACTGCGATAGTAGTGCCATTAACGTATGAGCCATTTACAACCATTGGCTTCGAAGGAAAAGTATTTAGCGGAGCGTACTTCTTTAGTGCACCAGCAGGAAGTTAATAAGTTATGATAAGCTTTTTTAATTTTTTGTTTATCAGATTATGTATAAAAGGTGATCCTTAATGGTTAAATATATGAATTTAATTGTATTAGGAATGTTAATGTTTGGAGTATTTGTTACTCTATCGCTAGGTAGTAGTACAGCCTTGACAGTATATTCGCCATTTCCTGGTGAACATGTAGCGTTAATAAATCCAAAGGAATTGATATTGAACATATCAGTTTACGATCCAATAGCTCCAGTAAATAGTACTGTAGGAGTTACTATATCTGGTCCCTATGATATAAAGATGACATCAGCTGGAGTTCCAGTAGGCGAGTTAAATTCAAGTCATATGCTTACAGTAACTGATTACGCATTTCCTGTAACATTATTTGAGGCTAATGGAACGCAGATATCAGCATTTATACCAGGTCAGTATAATGTGACGATTTCTGTTGCAGGATGTTCAGAAACTATTCCGATATATGTTATAAGTCCTAATGAAATAGAGATCCTAGTTTGTGTATATTCTAATGGTGTGCCATTACCTGGTGCTACGGTAAGCATATATAATGTTACTAATGGAGAGTTACTCTTAACTAATACTACTAATTCTCAAGGCTTAGCTGAGCTAACAGTTCCTTACGTATATACAATGACTAATGAATATAATGTCACTGCAGTAAAACCTGGATATCAATTAGTATACAAAGAAGTTACGGTTCCTGCAGATCACATAACTCCTGTTACAGTAAAACTAACAACTAAACCAATAACTTTTGTACTAACTCCAGTATACTTCCAAGACATGGGAGTTATAGAGCCAGCAGAGCCTGCACAATTACCTGGAACTCCAGAGCCAGTCTATGTTGCCTCAGCATATATGGGCACCACATTCTCAATTATAATAAACGCTACAGAATCTGGAATGCCAGTACAAGGTGCAACAATATCCGCATCTTATTTAATTAGTGGAAAGCAAATGAGTTCTACTGCAACTTACATAGGTAATGGCCAGTACAACTTAAGTATAGTCTTACCAAACTCTACTGTTCCTTACGATCTAGAACTAGTTATAACTGGTACCTATCAGACTAATACTTATACTTTTATAACATTATTATCAGTACAGCCAAACTTCTATTGTGAAATACAGAGGTTACAGAGCGAAGTTAGCGTTTTAGAGAGTGAAGTAGATCAGTTAAAGGTTGAAATACAGTCACTTAATGAGACTCTAACTCTTCAAGCTAGTGAAATAGCTAGCCTCAAAACGTACTTAGAAGGAAATGTATCTTACTTTAGCATGCAAATATCTAGCTTAGAGAGTGAAATAAAGTACTTAAACTCCACATTAATGACTCTATCTAGCGAATTAACTACTGTAAATAGCACGTTAACTAGTGAAGTAAATAGCTTAACTAGTGAAGTAAATAGCTTAAGTACACAGGTTTCAACGTTAAGCACTGAAGTAAATAATCTAAATACAACTATAAATAATGACAATCAAAAGATTAGTAGTTTGACCACTCTAGTATATGGAGGAATAATATTAGGAGTAATAGCTTTAATAATAGCAATAGTTGCGGTAGTTCTAGTATTTAGAAAAGTAGCATAAAGTTAGTTCTTATTTTTTCTTATCTATCCTATATTATACTTTCTGTATGTTTTACTGTTATATTTACGGAATAATAATTCTTGATTGGTCTTAATAATAGGATTCTTTGTAATTTAGAATTTATTTCTTATTTATCGCATTAAGATTACTTCATATCTATTAATAACTCATAAACTTAGGGAGGATAGAAAACTATAAATCCTAAGAAGAAAAGATAGATAATGCGGTCGTAGTCTAGCATGGATTAGGACGCCGCCCTGCCACGGCGGAGGTCCCGGGTTCAAATCCCGGCGGCCGCATACATAACGTTCTACTCTTTTTATAGAATGGTACTTAGAAAACTATTTTTCTTGTAAATAGGAGAACAATTCATTAGCTACTTGTTTACTAGGATTGATTATCTTTATGTCTTTAATCTTTCTAATGCTTTCTAACCTTTTTTCTAAATCTTCATTGTGTACGATAGCTACAATATTTGAATCTTTTGCTAATTCTGTCAGGATGAGTATTACATATAACATATCAGAGGTGTTCTGCATGTCCACTATGATGCTCTTTACTCTTTCCGGGTGGAATTTCCTTATTTCATCTTCAGAAATTAAATTTACTGCGTAAGCTTTTATCCCTTTTTCAGAAAGTTTTTCTGCTTCAGTTTTATCTGATAATAGGAGGACGTATTTTACTTTTTCCTTTTCGAAGTTTTCTGCTAATGATATATTAGCTCATTTCTTCTTCAATTTTTTCTAACTTATTAGTTAAATCTAGGATCCTTTTGCTTGCGAGATCTCCAGAAATGCTAGTTAATGCTGTAAGAAATGCCCCCATGCCAAAGACTATAAGAATTACAACAAATATTTTTGCTATTGGCGTAATAGGTACAATATCTCCGTAACCTACTGTGGATAGAGTAACTACTGTGAAGTATATTGAGTTAATTAAATCCATGCATTCGTTAAAGTTGTGCCCTAAATGACCTAATATAAACGATCCTGCTACGCCAAAAATTACTACTCCTCCTAAAAGTAGGAGTGAAGCTATAGACCTAGCAGATAATAACATATATTTAACTTCTCTTCAAGAAATAAAATATTTAATTAGTAATTCACTCCGCCTGCATGTACTTATTAGTTAAGTAACTGCCCAGTATCAGCATAATGAGCCCGAAGATTGCTAAATAACCTAAGTAAGACCAGTTAGGATCTCCTGAGAGTAAAACTTCTCTTCCCAACTCTGCAGAGTAAGTAATAGGATTTACGTCGCTTATGTCCGAAAGCCACGATGGGAAGAAAGCCCTTGGGAACAATGCAGTACTGGAGAACATTAAAGGTAAGTTAAGTAAATTTGCAATAACTCCTGGGGCCTGCCAGTCTGAAGTTCTTATTGTAAACATTGCGTAAAGCGAAGAGAATCCCATACCTAAGAAAGTTAACGAGAGCAGTATTGTTAATATACTTATTAGATTAATGTTAAGAGAAACACCCATTACAACTGCAGTTCCTATTAATATTGGCACCTGCAATAAACCTCTAGTTATTCCTCCGAAGACTTTTGCAAGAAAGACGTAATATTTGGGTACTGGAGTTATGAAAATCCTCTTCATGTAACCGAACCTTTTATCTTGTATTAAGCTCATTGAGGAAAACATTCCAACGAAGAGCATTGATACAGAAAGCTCTCCAGGGAGAATAAATGCAATGTAGTTTGTAGTATGGAAGAATGAAATTAGTACTTCCTTAGGTAAGCCGGAAAGTGAACTACCGAAGAATACTAACCACATCACTGGCTGAGAAACTATCATGATCCACATGTAAATACTTCTATAGATTCTCTTAACTTCTCTCATGTATAAAGCTTCTAGGCCTTCTATCATCTTCTCGCCCTCCTTAGCATTGCGTAAAACCTTCTTGCGTCAAATTCTTCGTTTTCTTCTAAACTTCCTCCAGTTAAGTTAAGAAATACAGTGTCAAGGGACGACTTATTTATCTTGAGGGATTTAATATTATTCTGGCCTACTATACCTATTACCTTTAATAGAACTTCCTCAGCGTTTCCTACCTTAATTGCAATCTTCTTATCTTCACTCTTTATTACCTTTCCTACGCTCTCTAGGTCTGAAATGACGCCGTCCTTAACCTCTTTTAATTCTATTTCTATTAAGTCTCCTCCATATTTTTCCTTAAGCTCTTCTGGCGTACCTTGAGCAATGATTTTTCCGCGATTAATTATGCTTATCCTATTACATAGCATATCCGCTTCTTCCATGTAGTGAGTAGTCAGCAGTATTGTAACTTGATAGTCCCTATTTATTTGCTTAATTAAATTCCAAAGGGAAGCTCTAGTATTTACGTCCAGTCCTATAGTTGGTTCGTCCATAAATATTATTTCTGGAGAGTGAAGCAATGCCATGGAAACTTCAAGTTTTTTCCTCATTCCAGTTGAAAATTTTCCTGCTTTTCTATTCTTGAATTCCTTTATTCCGAAGTATTCCAGAAGCTGATCAGCCTTCTCTCGCCAATTTTTTACTCCTAACAATTTTGCCTGTATTTCTAAGTTTTCCCAAGCAGTTAACTCGTCATCTAAAATGACTTCTGAAGATATCCAGCCTATTCTTTTTTTAACCTCTCTTGGCTTCTTTTTTACAGAAATCCCTGCGATTATTGCGTCACCTTCAGTTATTGGAGTTAACCCAGTGAGCATCTTTATTGTCGTAGTTTTTCCTGCTCCGTTAGGTCCTAAAAGCCCGTAAATTTCTCCTTTTTCTATTTCAAAACTAATATGGTCTACAGCAACAAAGTCTCCGTACTTTTTAGTAAGATTCTTAGCTATAACTATGTTCATGAGAATATATAATAAAAACAAAGATATATCTTTTTGTTATTAGAACTTTCTTACCAAAATTAGTGCAGCTGAAAGTAAACCTATTATTCCTGCAGGAATCAAAAATTCCTCAGGTTTAATTGATTCTTGCTGTGTTGAATTTACATTTTCTTGGTTTGGCATCATAACACTGTCTAATTTTATATTCGTATTTTTCAGCAATATGCATAATGTTTCATTACCTTTGGAGTAAGTATTTAGGAAATTATAGAAAGTAATATTCTTCTGGCTTTCACCAGTTAAGTAAAGCTTATAAAGTATTCCTTTTTGGAACGTTAATATATTTCCTATCATAGTTGACGTATAGGTTATGTTAGCATACTTATTTTTGCCAAGTGCACTTAGGTATAGGAATGCTTTATATGAATCTAAAGTATATTGTTTGCCGTTAAAGATTACACTTTCGGTACCATTCGGCTGATAATTTATTTTATAATTAACTGTGATATTGAATATCTTAAATTCATTAGTAATATTAAGCGTCATGTTTAGTAAACTTGATAAGTTAAATATTGTTATTTCCTTAGCTAACGGATATTTTGAAGTGAAATTGAAAACGTGATGTATTGTTTTATTATTAACTGAAGTCATGAATGGTGAGGAATAGTTAGTAAATATAAAGCCCGTAACGATGATTGTGTTATTATACTTGTTATTGTCTATTTTTGTTGATGTTATATTCAAATTTATTAAGGATTCCTTACAAGATGTGGTAAAATATTTCCCTGAATGGTAAGAGTGATAGTATATTGAATAATCCATAAAATATGTAGTAGAAGATGATGAATTTGCCATAAAGATAGAAGGTAACATTGCTGATGAAATTAAGACTAGTATAGTTGCTAACCCAACTACTATTTTGCTCATAATTTGTATTATCTTGCCAGCATTAAAATACCTTTTTACAACAGTTTCTAAAGCATTCCATCAAAAATTATTGTTACTTTGATTTTTAATTCGTTTTTACAATTTTATTAAATTAGTATTGCACTAAAAAAGATATAAAAATGACTTCTTCTTTCTTATTAACTATGATTGTTAGATACGATCTTCCGCAGGATAAAATACCCACAACTTGGTATAATATACTACCTGATCTTCCAGAACCTTTACCACCACCTAAGGATGAAACAGGAAAAGCTTTTGAAGTATTGAAGGAAGTATTACCTTCAAAAGTTCTTGAAATGGAATTTTCACAAGAAAGATATATAAAAATTCCTGAAGAAGTCCTTGAAAAATATTTACAAATAGGGAGACCAACTCCAATTATAAGAGCTAGGAAGCTTGAAGAATATTTCGGTAACGTAGTTAAGATTTACATGAAAATGGAAAGTCATACTTATACTGGTTCACATAAGATTAATAGTGCGTTAGCTCACGTTTATTATGCGACATTAGATAATGCTAAATTCGTTTCAACTGAAACTGGTGCAGGCCAATGGGGAGCGGCAGTTGCTTTAGCCGCTGCATTATTCCATATTAAGGCTCACGTTTTTATGGTAAGGACTAGTTATTTTGCAAAACCTTATAGAAGATACTTAATGCAAATGTATGGTGCAGATGTACATCCGTCTCCTTCAGAATTTACTCCTTACGGAAGAGAAGTTTTAGAGAAGGATCCCAATAATCCTGGCTCCCTTGGAATAGCAATAACAGAAGCAGTTAGATACGCTCTAGAGAATGGTGGAAAATACGTTGTAGGAAGCGTAGTGAATTCTGACATACTCTTTAAGACCATAGCAGGACAAGAAGCTAAAGTTCAAATGGAAATGATAGGAGAGGATCCAGATTACATCATAGGAGTAGTAGGCGGGGGATCAAATTATGCAGCTTTAGCTTTTCCTTTCTTAGGAGAAGAGTTACGTTCTGGAAAAGTTAGAAGAAAATACATTGCCTCTGGATCTTTAGAAGTTCCCAAGATGACTAAAGGAGTTTATAAATACGATTATCCAGACACAGGAAAAATATTACCTCAGCTTAAGATGTATACAATAGGCTCAGATTTCATTCCTCCACCAGTTTATGCAGGTGGGTTAAGATATCACGCAGTCGCACCTACTTTATCTCTATTGATGAGCAAAGGAATAGTTGAGGCGAGAGATTACGACCAGGAAACGGCATTTGCTTGGGCTAAATTATTCTCTCAAATAGAGGGATGGGTTCCAGCTCCGGAAACAAGTCATGCGTTACCAATAATTAAGGAGATTGCTGATGAAGCAAAGAGAACAGGAGAAAAGAAAACAGTACTGGTTAGCTTTTCTGGCCATGGTCTATTAGATTTAGCAAACTATGCTGAAGTATTAGGTTTCAAATAATAGAATTCCTTGGCTGAAAACCTCAAGGAAAGTATTCAATAAGGAGAACCTCGTAAGTATTCGTTCCATCAAAAGGCTATGAAAATTGTGAAGTAAATTATTAATGAAGCTGATAGAATGAATGCTAACGTAATTAAGCTAATAACCTTATCAAGGGTGTGAATAACCTACCTAAGGAGTTCATGGATAAGCTCTACTGAACCGTAGGAATCAATATTTGATTGAACGGTAAACCTGGAAGCTTAGTTCAATATGCTAATCCTAGTTATTCTTGTTTCATGTCCTAAGTGCGGGCGAAAATGTTTGAAGTCTTTCAAAGGTACTTCCACTGTGTGAAGATACGAAAACGTTATGTTATTGCGGTAGTTAATGGGAGGGAGTTTCTGACTCTTAAATGTAATCCGAATCTATGACTAGAATAGCGAGGAAGAGAATTCAGCTACCTCATTTATTCTCTGGTGAACGGAGTGTTTGAGAATTTGAAAAGCGAACATTTTTATTATAGCTTTGATACGTATTGAATATATAAATTTTTTGATACGTAAAGCGTAAAAAGGTTGATATTTGTGAATTTTGAGTTTAATATATGCCGGAAAGTTTAGTAGTAAGAGACCCTAAATACTTAGGTAAATTCATTGCAGTTGATAGAGAGTTCAATATCATAGGATACTCCGATTCGAGAGAAGAGTTGGAGGAAGAGCTAACTAAAAAAGGTTATAGCATAGCCGATTATGATATAATATATGTCCCTAAATCCCTCAAAAAAGATTCTAAAAGTGATTAATTTTTCAGATTTTTACGAAAATAAAATACCACTACTTCAAGTGGAGTTGGAATGTCCAAAGATTAAAAGAGGGAAAATTGTTCTAGGTTTAATCGATACGGGAAGTAGGTATACCATAATAAATAAGCACGTAGTAGAAGAATGCTTTTCTGAAGAAGAGTTAAAAACCAGATATTTCGATAGTGTTATTATTAATAATAAGAAATACGAAAGATATTCCTTTAGGTTTACTTTTCCTCAATTAGATAATATCGGCTATATATTTAATGCGGCAATTATTGAGTATGATCCGTTCCCTGAAGAGTTAGTGCCTAATGTTATTTTAGGTAGAGAAGATTTTTTGAGGGATTTAATAGTTTGCTTGTATAAATCTGAATTGATAACCATATATAAGGAATTTTAGCTTTCGAAAACCTGCGTATAATATTTTGACCTAGATCTGGAGAAAACAGTATTAGTTAGCTTTTCTGGCCATGGTCTATTAGATTTAGCGAACTATGCTGAAGTATTAGGTTTCAAATAATGAGGGACTAACTTTCGACAGAATCTCATATACTCCATATTTTTTCTCTTTCCATTTAGATTCTTATTTTTTGCTATAAAAATCTTTATAACCTCTATATAATCTATATAGGCAATGAAGAGAGAGCTAGCCATAATTATGCTCATATTGATTTTTTTAATAATTAT
This sequence comes from Acidianus ambivalens, assembly GCF_009729015.1. Taxonomy (NCBI): domain Archaea; kingdom Thermoproteati; phylum Thermoproteota; class Thermoprotei; order Sulfolobales; family Sulfolobaceae; genus Acidianus; species Acidianus ambivalens. The sequence continues at coordinate 2,248,932 of NZ_CP045482.1, forward strand.
AATATTACATTCTTTCTCATTTCTACTATATTATCATGGTAATCAAAGGCAGTTTTCTCATTCTTCTAATTCCAAAGAAATTCGTAATATATATAATTTAACTGTATATGAAGTATCTTTCACTATACCTTATGATAGAAATACAACATTATTTGAGGGAGTTCCGTCCCACGTGTATTTTATCCCAGTTAAGACTGGATTTTTCATTCTAAATGTCACTACGGCCATTGTAGTTCCTCCTTCAGTATATCATTGTTTATTGCTAGTAACGACTTCTGGTCCAATGAACTTAGCTAATAGACAACTTTGCACTTGCCAAGGTTGTGTTTATGCTATAAATATATCTAATGGAGAAATAGTCTGGTTTCAAAAATTTAATAATCAAATAATGACACAACCTATTGTCATTAACTGTATAGTAATAATTGGTCTTGGGAATAATATTTTCCAAAATTGTCATGTAAGAGGTACTGGTGATAATGCTATATTAGCATTAAATGTGACTAATGGTAAAGTTTTATGGGAATATAAAACCTTAGGAGGAGATATGCCTACTCCAACGTTTTATGACGGCAAGATCATTGAAGCTGACGGAAACGGACAAGTTTTTGCATTAAATTTACAAGGGGAAGTTTGCTGGTGTAAAAATATAACTTCCTATGATAGCATGTCATCCCCATTATTAGTTAAAGGAGTAGTTTATTTTGGAAGTGCAAATCCATACATTTTTTGGGCTATTAATGCTGCTAATGGAAACATAATATGGTATGTAAACTTTTCATCAATTTATCCTTCTTTAGGCGGTTTAGATGATTCATCGCCGGCTTATTGTAACGGAATAATTGTAAGTGCTTATACTATAAAGACTAATGTTTCAATTAAGGAAATATTATTCGCAGTAAATGCTACTAACGGGAAAATCTTATGGTGTATAGATGAGGGCTGTACAAAGATTCCGCCTAACCTAGAATCCCCACCACCTACAATATTCAACGGCGTTGTTTATCATGATTCTCCAGTAGGTATACTTTATGCCGTAAATTTAACTTCTGGAAAAGTCATTTGGACTTTCAATACTGGATTTACTGTAGATAATCCCGAAATATATGAAGGTAAGATAATTATACAGAACGCTAGCGGATACTTGTTTGATTTATCTTCCGAAGGTTATCTTATTAAGGGCTTTCAAACCCCTGTAATGCCAGGTCCAGGTAATATGCTTTTAACTTGCAATTCCTTAATATTAGTAGGAGTTAACGGAATAGTAGATTCTTTACCTCTTTACTGTTTAACATAAACCCCAAAAGACAATTCTCTACTTTTTATTACACCTTCGTGAGCTGAGGAATCTATAATGCCTATATATTTCCCTTTTACTTTAACTTCGAAATTCTCGAAAGGATAAAACGTAACTAAAGTGATTAGCCCATTTCTTTCAAACCCGCAACCGTTAAGCTTTATTGGCCTATAGCCTTTGAATAACTCCTTCCTATCTCTTCTTAAGTTTAGCAACTTCCAGGTTACGTATAGCTTAAGTTTGCCAAATTCTTCGTTCTTAAATAAAGTCACGGGATCTTCTGATTTTACTTCTTTAAGCATTTTCGCTAGTGTGTTGAAGTCTACTTTTCTTCTATTGTCCGGGTCAACCATTAAGTATGTTAGGGTTTCATTACCTTGGTAAATATCTGGCAATCCTGGAGAAGTGAGCTTTATTATTACTTGTTCTACTGAGTAAATACTACCTACTTTATTTATCTTTTTAAAGAATGGAATAAAAGAGGATAAGAATTCTTCATCCTTAATAACTCCTCTTACAAAATTAATTGTAGCATTTTCGTACTCTTGGTTTGGTTTTAACCAGGAAGTATTTATTTTCTCTTCCCTTATTGCTTTAATCATGTAATTTACTAATCTGTCCTCGTATTCTTTTGAATAACCGTTCCATGTACCTAGTAAAACTTGATAAAATCTGTATTCGTCGTTCCTTGTAGGATATCCTTTAACCTTGTATTTTTCATTTATAGTACTCCACGTCTTAATTAGATTTCTCCATTCTTCTGGAAAATTACTTAAAGCGTTTATTCTTGCTCTTACGTCTTCACTAAGTTTTGTATCGTGAGTTGAGGTATCTATCATAGTGTTTGGCCAAAACAGTTCTCTTTCCATATTTCTAGCGTGAAATTCTTGGCATGAGATACCGAATTTTAGGTCGCTCCCAACTTCGTTTAGCGAAACTAACAGATTGTACCTATAAAAGAGAGTATCTTCATAACCTTTAGCCATTATCGGATCTTCAAGCTGTTGTAAAATCATCATCCCTTTTCTTTCGTTAATCAAATTAAGAATGTCCTCATCAGCGCATTCCTTTATTTCTTCAATATCTTCCCACTCAATTTCGTCCTCTGTAATGTATGTTCTGTAAACGTTAAGGCATGATAAGAATTTTACTAGGTTCTCTTTTTTAATCTCTCTCCCTGTTAGCTCCTTCAATTTTCTTAATATTCTATCCACGTCACCATAGAAGAGCTGGTTTATTACGTCGATCTTTGCCTTAATTTTTTCTTCCTCTAGGTCTATCTTTTGGCCTACGAAATCCTCATATATTTCTTTAAATTTCCCCTCATTTTTTGAATTGACAAAAAGTAAATTCACGTCCCTCATAAAATCATAGCCAGTAGTCCCATCTATTTTCCAGTCCCTCAACTTCTCCTTTGGCGAAAGGATCTTCTCTACTACTATGTACTTATCATTACCCATTTTTTCCCTTAGCATTTTAAGGTATTTTCTAGGATTTAATAGACCGTCTATATGATCAACTCTTAAGCCGTCAATACAATCCTTCAGTTCAAAAATTTTCTCATGATATTCGTTAAATACTTCCTCATCTTCTTGCCTTATTCCTATTAAACCGTTTACGTCAAAGAATCTCCTATAATTTATTTTATCAAATCTTTTCCAGTAAACAAGCTCGTAGTTTTGTTTCTTTAACAAATCCTCAATGTCTTTACCTTCTCCTATAAGCGGTAACTTTAATCCTTGATAATCTAGAAATTTTTCCCCTTTCTCTTCAGTAATTTTCAGTTTACTTAGGTCTTC